>NZ_JBIARJ010000031.1:0-74474 GCF_042889825.1 Streptomyces sp. NPDC002467
CCAAGCAGCAGAGTGGCGGGCAGCAGGTCTCACTGCATCAACAACTGTCCCTATTCATCCGTACGAGACTGGGGACGTTCACGTGTACGCCGACAGCCGGGCGAATCGTTGGAGGCTGGGCAGGTCGGCGTTGGTCGCAGCCTCGATCCATGCCGGAAGTTGGTGGCCTTGCAGCTGAGTCAGCATGTGGGCGAAGGAACGGACGTGCCCGGCGAGTGCGTCCAGTTCGGGGCAGTTTGCCAGTACGACCTTGAGCTGGAACCGGTCGCCCTCGGCCAGGGCCTCGGGGTGGGTAAGGATCCAGCGGGTGACGGCGCGAGCGGATGGCGGCCGGGGCCCGACCGGCTGGGGCTTGCCTCGCAGGTTCCGGCTGACGTAGGCGCGAACGTTGCCGTAGCCGTCCGGGTAGCCCTGTTCTTTGATCTCCTCCCACAGCTTCCAGGCGTTGGTGCAGCCCTCCTGCCATCGCTCATCGAGGTAGGGCTTGAAGGCATCGAGCTTGGTGGGTCGGCTTTGCCACTGTCCGGTGAAGAGCTGCTCGGGCTCCGCGGCATGGGCAAAGCGCAGGACCGTGCTGAAGCCCATGCCGAGCTGGCGGGCGATGGACCGTTTGCTGTGGCCAGCGGCCAGGAGTGTGTGGATGGTTGCATGCTTGGCGCGGGTTCGCTCAGCGAATCGGTGCCCTGTCGGCCACGGCGACGACACGGGCGGAGGTGGCTCCTGCTGGGGCTCCTCCGGACGCGCCGACGTCGATCGCAGGCAGGCCCGATGCCGGAAGACACACTTCTCAGCGGCTTCGCCGAGGTTGTGCCACAGGTGCCATCGGTCGGCGACCTGGAGGGCCTGCGGGGCGCCGCGGGTAGCGCCTTCGGCGTAGAACACGGCGCGGTCACGGCAGATGATCTCGATTCCCGGCCCCTCGGAGAGCCAGGCCGCGAGCGTGTCCGCCTCACGGTTCGGAAGGAGATCCACCGGCCGACGCGTCTCGACGTCGACGAGGACCGTTCCGTAGATCCGGCCCTTGCGCTGAGCGTATTCGTCCACACCCACCACCCGCGGGGTGGCGGTGGGTGGATCCGGCAGCGAGGTGATCAGCCTCAGCAGAGTGTTCCGGCTGACCCGCACCCCGAAGGCGTCCGACATCCGGGCGCCGGCCCGTCCCGCGAGCGCGAGACCGACAGAGACCAGGGTCCACCGCAGCCGCTCCGTCCGTCGGCCGAACCGACGGGTGAGCCCCGGCACCTGTTCGACAAACGTCTTGCGCGAGCAGGACGCCTCGACGCAGAGGAACCGACGCACTCGTAAAGACACCACGACCCGCTTGTCAGCGATTGGCAGGTCACAGGGAAACCGCGGGTAGGAGCCGTGTATTCGCCCTGACCAACACTCGCAGCCCGGACAGGCGGCCCTAATGGCCGTGGCCTGGGCCTGCACGCGCACGACGGTGTCGGCCACCTCGACCAACTCCACCGACACGTTCTCCACCGGCGGCCGCGGCCCCATTGACTGATTTTCTTGTCGCAGTAGGTGCGGGAGGTGGGATTGGCCAGGGCAGCGAACGCAGAGAGGAAGGAAGCCGGTTTGAGCTGCTTGTTTCCGCGTCGGGAGGGCTGTTCGCCACGGATTGACGAGCCTGAGCCGCTGGTCTCCGGGGCCAGGCCGGCGTAGGCGGCAAGGTGGGCGGCAGACGGGAAGCCGGATCCGTCGCCGACGTCGATGAGGATCCGTGCTCCGGTCCTGACGCCGATCCCCGGCGTGGGCGTCAGGACCTTGAAGAGGCCGAATACCTCGCTCACTGCATCGCGGACTCGCCTCCCGAGGCCTGGACTGCGCTTGGCGCAGTCAAGCCGGCGACCCGCCGGTAGAGCCCAAAGGCACAGCCGGCGAAAGCCAGGTACAGGAGCGCCGCGGAGACGGGGTTCGCCAGAGCGACGAACACCTGTGCTGGGACGAGGGCGGCAGCGAGGTTGAAGCCCAGGTGCAGGAGCACGCAGGGCAACAGCACGCGCGTGTGTTCGTAGATCAGGGCCAGAAGCACCGCCAATGGCAGGGTCGAGGCGAACTGCACGGCGTTGCCGTGCAGCAGGCCGAACACCACGGCGGTGACCAGAGTGGAAGCGAGGATGCTCACCCGCTTGCGCAGCAATGGGTAGACCAGCCCTCGGAACAGGGCCTCCTCCCCCGCAGGAGCCGCGACCACGGCGAGCAGCAGGGTCGCCAGCACTCCAGCCGCGTGCCTCGTCTGGTTCGACGCATCGAAGCCTGTGGACCCGGTCGTGGCGTAGATCCACAAGGCCATCGACTGCCCGGCGAGGAATGCCAGAACCGCGCAGCCGACGACGGTCCATCCGAAGCGCGGAATTTCCACGCTCGGCCGCGGGGCCGGCGCATGCGCGAGCCACTGGGGCCGCTGGATCCTCACCGAGCCGACCAGGATGACAACAAGCATGCCCAGGACGGAGGTCGCGACGATCGGCTCTCCGATGAGGCGGACTGCGACGGTGCCCAGACCGAGGTAGACCGCGACGACGGCGAACGGCACGAGAGCGCACCACCCGATGCCGAGCAGACGCGAAGTGGTCGGTGGCGTCGTCATGGTCTCCTCCTCTACGGGGCTCAAGCACCCGTGATGATCTGTTCGTTGATGACGGCCTGGACGCGGGTGTCGCCGCGGAAGGTGTCCAGCTGCGACGTCGCCGTGAAGCGCAGCGTCCCGAGCCGGGTACGGCCGGCGCGCTGCACGAAGCTCTGGATCACGTCGAACTTCTCCTCGGCGACGTTCCACCACAGGCAGGACAGGCCGGACCGGGTGACCAGGCGCAGGTGCTGCGGATCGGATCCGATCCGGTCCACGCACGGGCCCCAGGGCTCGATCACGATCTCGACGACCGGCGTGGTGGAGCCGTGCCCGAAGGGCTTGAGGCCCTCGGTCCGGCGCACCGGCTCGAACAGCGGCCGCAGATCTTCACGGCCGGCGTCGCAGTCGGCGTCCGGGCCGAGCACGAGATCGCCCTTGGGGCCACCTGGTGCCCGATGGCGCTGAGACCGTCGTGCTGCTCCAGGTTGGTGGTGATGTCGAACCACCTCGGCGCGCGGCCGGAACCGCTGACGAAATCGTCGGGGCCGGCAGGCCGGTTGACGACGACGACCGGGTGGCCGTTCGGCACCGTCGGCGGTGAACACCGCGAAGCACGGATCAAGCGCGGCCCCCGTGCGGCGCGGGCTGTTCATCGCCGGGGCGAGGCAGAAGCCGCAGAAGCCCGCGTCGCGGTCGTCGGCGTCTCGGATCTTTCCGACCTGGGCGAAGGTCTTGAGCACGATCGCGAAGCCCTCGAAGGCCCGGAGGAAGACCGGGTGATGCGGCTCGGTGCGCAGCAGCTGCATCAGTATCGACTGCTCGATGTCGATGGCATCGGGGTCGGCGTCGACCCCACCGCAGGGATTGGGGATGGTCTTCGGCGCGGCGACGCGCAGCAGGCGGATCTCCCACGGCTGCTCGGGCCGGTGCACGCGGGTGTAGGCCTCGATCGCCGTGTAGAGGACGTGGGCACCGCAGATCCCGGTGTGGGTGTAGGTCTCGTCGATCCGGCACGGGGCGACAGTGATGTCCGCGGTCGAGCCCGGCGCGAGTTCCTCGTGGTGGTCGGTCACCAACGTCGGCCAGCCCAGGGCACGCGCGGCGGCGATACCGCGGTGGGGGTTCACTCCGCCGTCGCAGGCGAGCAGGAGCCGGGTATCAGGCCACTTCGCATGGATCTCGGCGACGTCCTCGGGCGCGAACTCGTGGCCGCGGCGGTAGTCGGGCAGGTGCGGCGCGACGTCGAAGCCGAGTTCGGACAGACCTGCGTGGCCGAGGACGCCAGAGGAGATGCCGTCCATGTCGACTCGATCTCCTTCGGGCACTGATCCGACCATCCAGTGCGCCGGCACAGCTGCGTGAAGAGGTCGATGTCCTCGTCGATGAGCGAGTGGTCGTCGACGGCATGAAGCGCGGACATGGTGGAGGCCCTCTCGATCGGGGTCGCTGGTCGGTGGAGAACGAGGTATGAGACACCTTTCAACGTTGCTGCGATTCTAGCAGTAACAGTCACTTCTTCTGCCAATTCATCAGCATCTTTGAGTCTCATTCAGGCTCCGAATGGCGCACTTATATCGAATGATCACGACAGGCTTTCCAAACTCCTTGCGCATCGGCTACGCTCGCCGGTATGGCTATTCGAAGCATTGTCGAGTCAGATCTCAGCGGTAAGCCGGATGCGGCTACCGTGACCTTCGGCCTGGGAGACACCTGGTACGAAGTCGATCTCACAGTTGAGGAGAAGAAGGGCCTTGAGGCTGCGCTGAAGTCGTACCTGGAAGTCAGCCGGAAAGCCGGGAAGCCCGCACCCAGGAAGCGAGTCGTACCCGAGACGACTGCCGAGGAGCGAGACAAGATCCGCGAGTGGGCCAAGGAGAAGGGCCACGAGTTCGCGGATCGGGGGCGCATCCCGAAGAAGGTCATGAAGGCCTACGACGAGGCTCACGACATCGATCGGAGCATCTAGCGCTGAGCCCGATGTTCGCCTCCTTGCCGACTTCTCTCGTTCACCCCCGAAGGGCCCTGCAGCACATTGCAGGGCCCTTCGCGCGTCTTCAGACCGGATGGATCACGTCGGTCGCCTTGATCCCCGCAGCTCGCGCCCGAGCCCTGCAGTGGATGGTCCGTCTGAGAAGTGCGCCGCTGTATCCGGCATGAGCCGCTCCTGGCTCCGCTGCGGGCATCCGGGCTTCTGGCAGAAGTCGAGGAAGGCCGTGCACAGCACCTGAGCCCCGGCCTCGCGGAAGACCTGGGCGGCGTCGGCCATCTCCTGGTTCCGCCCGAAGCCGGCCGCCCTCCCGTGGGCCGACCAATCGGCGGGAAAGAAGACGATCTCGAAGCCTGCGTCCCGCCACATCGGTTCAGCCATGGCGTCAGCCCCCTTGGGACAGTGCCCCGAAAGAAGCACCGGCCGGGTGACGTTCTTTGGCCCCCCCAGCCGCGCCAGGCGTCGTTCAACGTCTCACGCACGCTCTTCGCGTCGTTCCAGCTGCGGAAACCGGTGACGAGGACGACGTGCGAGAACGATTTCGGAATCATTTCAGCAATCATTCGAGTCTCCTCTCCTTATGACTCGGCGCTCTCCACGGCTGGAGTCGAGAGCTGTGGTCACGACGTCCGGGCAGGCGCGGCGGCCTGCGTGCCGCTGCCCCATTCCGGCCGGCCGGTACTGGACCCGATCACGGCCAGGCCCTTCTCCCGATGGAGCTCGACGCGGATCCGATCGTCACCACACACCTGCATGAGTCGGACGATGTACATCCCGTCACCGCTGCGGGGGATGTTCACGGTGACGACCGTGCTGTCCTCGTCGTCGGTGAAGTCGGTGTTACCGACGTCCCCGACTTCGCCGGAGCGCGTCCTCGGCGACCGGCTTCGCTGTTCGACTGCCACAACTTCGGCACGCAGCGGGCTCCTCCATCGCAAGACGAGTTGAGGCTGCGGCTGTGTCGTGGTTGTGCCTCTTCGTGGACTCGCGTGGGGTGGCGACCATCGAGTGCGGACCCCGGTGGGGCCCGTGCGATCTCGATGTTCAGCCCAGCTCCCGCGCCGGCCCTGCCGGCTGACGCCCCGGAAGATCCCGCTGGATTGATCCACCCCCGGACGGATCGCACTGCGAGCCACCGCGCGGAGCGTCTCTTCTCGCCCGAGCCGGGCGCTGCGCGCCTGCCTATCCGCTGCCGCACCCTTCGCCCCTGTTCACGTCTGTGGCCAACTGCGGCGGGGCAGTGTCGGGGGTCGTCTCTCAAGCGCAGGGCCGGGCATGGCCAGAGGGAGCGCCGGCGACCGACGGACCGGCGAGCCAAGCGACCGGTGGAACCCGTCGGCCATGCCTGACACGTCATCGGAGCGCGATGAAAAGGCCGAGCGGAGCGAGGGTCGGCAGGACCCGTGTTATCAGATTCCCTTATGCCCTTTTCACTTCCTTGTCGACGTCCCCGCTGTTCCACGGCTGGAGCATTGGCGGAAGCCTGGAACATCAGGGGAAACGGTCCGTACCCCCTCGACTCGTACCCCTCCCCCCTTTCGCGCAGCGGGGGTACGGGTCCGGCTTTTTCGCCTGGTCATCACACCTTCTGGCCGTACTGCTGTTTCGCCGTTCGGGATACGGCCGTACCCCCGTGCCGATCCGTCCTCGTAAGGCACGAACGAGGCGGGGTACGGGTCTGCTCCGGACGGGGCGCAGCTCCGGTTCATCACCTTGCCGCCGCAGGCGGCACAGCCCTCGCCCGGCAGCGGATCCGTCCTCTCGCGACGCCGTCGCTCCGGCCGCGGATGACGCTCTGCTTCACCGGTCACTGCCGACGGCGTAGCCGGCCTCGCAGCATCGTGTTGCGCTGGTTGCGCCAACCTGGATTTGCCGTGCCCCGGTCGTTGCTCCGGTGCTGCTGCGCAGCGTGCCGGCACGTCATGCACCGCGTCCGAGGCGGGCGTTCGGCACTACCTCGTCGACACACGATCCGGCCTCCGGCCGTGTTTCGTTTCGCGCTTGCGCGGCGAGCCCGGAACGGCCTCTCGTGGATGCATCAGAAGAAGAGAGTCCCGGCTGCTGCGACCATCCGCCCATCGGGCACAGCGAGCAGCTCGAGGGGTACCGGAGCGTTGTCGTCTTCCTCCAGGGGGTGCCTCCGCGGCAATGCCTCCGAGCCTCTTCCACCCCACGGCCCATGCTGCGCAAGCACGTCGTTCCTCGCACGCTCGCCGGGTGTGGGGGCCTACTCCCCCTTCGACCTTTCTCTCTCCGCGCAACCTTGTCGGCTCGATGACGCCCCTGCGCCGACCGCCGCACCAGCGCCGTGTCGGTGTCTCGCTGACAGCTGTACCGGCCAGGCTCCGCCGGCGGTCCGTGACCGTCTCGACGTACCCGCCGGATGGCTTTGGCAAGGGGTGCGGTCAGGCCTCGCGGCCCCGTGAATCAGCCCTTCTCTCGCGTCTCTGCGGTGACCCATCGGAACGCGCAGGGGCCGCAACTGGGACACGCACAAGACACCGACTGCTGCTGCTGGGTCTTACAGAGTCCCGCACGTGTCCGCGCAGCATCTCGCGCGCGCTCCAAAAGTGCCGCCCCGGTGTCGCACATGGTGCACTCGGAGGACACATCTGCGTCGGGGAGCCGGGCGGTGTCTCTCAGGAGGCACAGTCGGGACACGAGTGGGAGCTCAGTTGTGCCCCCGTGCGGCTTCCCCGAGACCACGCCCTGACGCCAGGTGTCTCACAAGTGTCCCGTGGGAGCCCTTGTTGCGTTGCATGCGGGACGCATGGGCGCATGGCGCCGTCGGCTTGCGCCCAGCCGTCTCCGGCAGGGGCGCTGCGGCGTCTCACAGATGCCCCCGCCAGAGACGATTGGGGACATCAATGGCGTCTGACTCGCGTATCGAATGAGACTTGCATGGGACTCGATAGGGACACTAGAGTCGACTCATGGCGATTCATATTCGAAGGGAAGCATGAAGGGCGGCGAGTCCACGTGACAGAGCGAGAGACATCCGGCGAACGACCGGATGGAGTGCAGGAGCGAGTGGCAGGGCGAGGTGAGTTCAATGGCGAATCAGCCGAGTGAACCTCGCAAGGTCCGCTGGACCGTGCCCGCTGCCGACACCTCGGTGATCGAGTGGCTCGATCAGCAGGAGAACATCTCGCAGTCACTGCGACTGCTCATTCGGGAGTCCATTCAGCGCGACGGATACGTCGACGTCTACTACAAGCCCGTCGAGCAGCTGCCGCGTCGCGGCCGGCCGCCGCTGGAGAGCACCGATCAGCGCGAGGACGACGAGGCGGTCACCGAGCGCCGTCCGGCCGCCATTCCTCGCCGGCCACAGCCCGTGGCCGCCGACGAGACGGACGCCGTCGGCGAGAAGGCAGCGCCAGCGCCGGTAGCCCAACCCGAGCCGGTTCCGAGACCTGTCGAGACCGTCGAGGATCCTGCGGTAAGTGCCCCCGGCCCAACCCCGGAGCCGCCGAAGCTGGCCTCCATTGACGAAATCATGGCGAGTACTCGGCGCTGAGTGACGCGGTGATTTTCATCTTCCAGGCAGACAACACAGACACCGAGGGACCGCATTCATGAGCGCCAACAGCAACGACATCATCACCCTCACCGGCGGCATCGACGTCGGCAACGGCTACGTCAAGGGCGTCATCCAGAATACGAAGCTGGAGATCTTCGACGAGATCGATCTGCCCAGCGCAGTCGTCTCGACTTCCCGCACCTCGCCGAAGGTGCCGCTCCCCGACGCGGATGCGGCCTCCGTGATGGCCGGCGACTTCTACAACCAGCTCGACTGCTCGCTCACCACGACCCTGGTAGCGGCGTCGGACCGCCGAATCTTCGGCCGGGCAGCGCTGAGCGTGCGCGGCTCGAAGTTCACCGAGTTCGAGGTACTGGGCAAGCACTCCAAGGCTGATCAGGAGCTGAGCAAGGTCCTGGTCCTGGGTGCCTTCGCCGCGAAGGCCCTGCGCGACTACGTCCGCGTGAACGGCGCGCTGCCCGATCACGAGCTGCGCGTGCACGTGCGCGCCGGCCTGGCGCTGCCGATCTCCGAGTTCGTCGCGCGCCGCCACTCCTACGCCGCCGAGTTCATCGGCCTGCTGGGCGGCTCCGACCCCACGGTGCACCTGGTGACGATCAAGAACTTCAGCACCCCGGTCTCGGTGCGCCTGCAGTTCGTCGACATTCAGGTGATGGCCGAGGGTGCCTCCGCTCAGTTCGCCATCACCGACAAGGGCGAGCCGCTGGCCCAGGCTCTTCTCGATGATCTGCGCACGCGCGACGCCTCCGTCGTGGAAGGGGTCACGGCCTCCGATCTGGTGGCGGTGCAGAACACCATCGGCGTCGACGTCGGTGAGGGCACCGTGAACTTCCCGGTCTTCACCGATGGGCGGTTCAACCCCGAGGCGGCAGCCACGCTCGACGAGGGCTACGGCACCGCGCTGATGAACGCCATGGAGCGCATGAGTGAGTCGGACGCCACGCTGCAGTTCTCCTCACGCAAGCAGCTGGCGGACTTCCTCCACGCGAAGCCGTCCGTGCTGGTGAAGAATCGTCACCAGCGCGCCGCCGGCTTCGTCGAGGACGAGGCCGGCTACCTGGTCGACGAGATCGCCTCTTCCTTCGGCGACGTCCTCTCCCAGGCCGGTGCGACGACCGAGGTCGTCTACGTCTACGGCGGCGGCTCGGGCCCCATCAAGCACCTGCTGCACCCTGTGCTCCTGAAGGCCGCCGGCGATGTGCCCGTGCTCTACCTCGACTCGAGCTACTCGCGGCACCTGAACCGCGAGGGCCTGTACATCGCGGCACGGCACGTCGAGCGGCAGGCCCTCGCCGCGAAGGCCCGCGGGCAAGCACAGTAGGGAGGTGGCCTGATGTGTGAAGAAGCATTGGACGCGACCTCGAAGGCCGAGGTCGAAGAGATCAGCGGCATCGAGCTGCCGGACTAGATCAGCGGGCACCTCCGGAAGGAGGTCGAGGTCACGGGTGACGACCAAACGGTGAACCGCGCAGCCGGCTGCATCGGCCAAGGTGCGCCGCGCCTGGTGGACGGGCTCCTTGAGGATCCGGCAGTGAGACCCCCGCCGCTGCTCTGCAGCGGAGCGCCTGGCTCACGGCTTTACTCCTGGCGCGGACGTGATCTTCCGAAGGCCAGACCGGATCAGCTCCGCTGATCATGCAGTAACGGAGAGCCTCCAGTCGGCTACGGCTGATACTGCCGTGGTCTCCGTACGCCGACCGGAGTGCGGTCGGTGCCCACGCCCCGCCTCGAACTGGGAGGGACCGGCCAAAGGCCCCGCGTCCGGAGGCGCCCTGGCGTTAGAACGGAGGGCAGTAGCGGCGACCAGTGCACACGTGCGCGGTGGTCGCGGCTCCCGCCGCACACGGCGCGTTGTCGCGCCGGCTGTGACCGGTGGTCCCGTCCGTGGACCGGTCAAGGTGGGTGATCAGGCCGTGGTCTTCGTGCGAGCCGTACAGCGGTTCCGGGGCGTGCGGAGTCTCGCCGGACACGCATGACGACGGGGCCTGGACCAGCCGACTCCTCTCCTGCTCTTCGGTCTCGATGAAGCCGATGCGAACGAGGTCGTCCGCGGTGACACCCCCGCCGTGGCTGAGCGACCACGCGGCGAGGCGGGGCAAGACGGCTGACAAGATCTCCTGCCGCGATGAAGAGGATGACCTCGCCGGGTACGGCAGCGGCAGTAGCCGCTCATGGAGTCGGCCAGGCCGAATCCTGGCGGAACAAGGATGTTCTTCAACGTCAGATCCGGATCAGCTCTGCTGATCCCTTGTACTCACTGCCTTCGCGGGGCGAGTAAGGCGAGCCACGAAAAAACAAAGCACCCCGGCGCCGCGGTTGCCCGAAGGCAGCGCGGCGCCGGGGTGCTGGGGTAGTTGGAACTGCGAGATCTCCAGGGACACGCCACAGGGATCACATGCAGCGCTCAGGAGTCGAACCTGCGCCGAGGATCACCCGGCGCACTGCGGATCAGAACCGCTCCGTGCAGAGCTTCACGCCCGTTCGGACATGACCTTCTGGATCAGGGGCAGCACCGTGGGTGGCTGGAGGTTGAGGGTGGCCAGGGCCTCGGGAGTGGTGAGGGGCGTCTCGACGAGTTCGTAGGTGCCGCGATCGGCACGCGTGAACTCGCTGCCGGTACGGTCGTCGAAGGCCCAGGTCCGGACCTCGGCGAGATAGATGTGCTGGATCTCTTCGCGTTCGGTGTCGGTGAGAGTGCCCAGCAGCCGGACGATGTGGGCCTTCCCGGCAATCTCCTCGTGGATCTCACGGTGGAGAGCCGCTTCCGGTGTGGGGTCGCCGTCCTCGATGCCACCGCCGACGAGGACGTGGTAGACGTCGCGGCCGGGGATGGTGCGGCGGATGATGAGCATGGTGCGGGCCGGGGTGATCAGGACGGCACGGACGCGTTCTTTCACTGTGTCTCCTCAGGCGTTGCTGTCGAGGAGATCAGTTCATCATCCAGCCGCCATCACCGTGGCGACTCCGACCGGTGATGAACCCGGCCGATGGAGATCAGCTCATCATCCAGCCGCCATCAACGTGGAGGTTCTGACCGGTGATGAACTCGGTCGAAGGACTTGCCAGGAAGGCGACAGCGGCGGCCACGTCCTCCGGCAGCCCGCGGCGGGGAACGCACTGGCGGGCGATCTGGTGCTCGGGGGACACCCGGGCGGTGGGCGGGAGGAGATCCTCGGCAGGAACCTGGATCGCTCCGGGCAGGACCCCGTTGACGGTGATCCCGCCCGCGCCGACCTCGCGGGCCAGGGACCGGGTCAGTCCGATCAGCGCGGCCTTGGCAGCGACGTAGGGGGTGAGGTCGCGACGGCCCACGAGCGCGTTGATCGAGCCGATGTTCACGATCCTGCCCCACTGACGTTCCGTCATGCTCGCGGTGACAGCCGCGCACAGGCGGCGCGGAGCGTGGAAGTTGATCGCGAAGGACTTTTCCCAGTCGGCCTCGCTCAGCTTGTCCCAGCGGATACGGGGGTACATGCCGGCGTTGTTGACCAGGACGTCGACGCCTCCGAAGGCGTCGGTGACGGTGTCGACCAGGGCGGCCGGGAACTTCGGATCGGTGAGATCACCGGAGACGGCGATGCCTCGGGTGGGCAGCTTGCCCAGGAGGTCGGCGGCTGCAGCGTCCTCGCCGAAATGGGCGATGGCGACGTGGGCGCCGGCGTTGGCGAGGGCATGACAGATCGCGGTGCCGATGCCACCGGTGGCTCCGGTGACCAGAGCAGTGCGGCCGAGCAGGGGTCGGGCGCTCAGCGACTGATCGGTGATGGGGAGGGCGGGGTTCACGAAAGCTCCGTTTCAAGTGTGTGCTGAGTGAAGAACTCGGTGGCGTTGCTGCTCGTCTGATGGAGTTCGGCAGCTTTGATCAGCGTCAGGAGGGTGTCGGTCGTCGTGAAGGGCCCGGGACGGACGACACCGAGGACGCGGAGGGTGAGGAAGGGGCGCAAGTCGTGCCAGGGGATGTCGGGCAGGGCTCGCAGGGCGGTGGTGAGGGCGGCTCGGCGGCCGGGGCCGCTGTTCCAGCGGTAGTGGATGTCGAGGTGTCGGAGTCGGGGGTGGTGGTCCAGGTGGGTGACCTGGGGGGTCGTGAGGGGCGGGAGGGCGCGGCGCATGGTGCGGTGGTAGGTGTCGGGTTGATAGGTGGGGACGAGCCAGCCGCCCAGGCCCATCAGGTACCAGAGGAGGTTGGCGGCTTCGCCCGGAAGGGTGTTGAGGCCGGCGAGTGCGAAGTCGAGCCAGCACAGGGGGTCGGCGATGTTGGGCTCGGTGGGGTCTCCCTGAGTGAGTCCGCTCACCCAGCTGCTGTCCGGTGTCAGGATCTGGCGGGTGGTACGGACGATGTCGGGGAGGTTGATGGTGAGCGGCCGGCCGTTGACGGTGATCGTGTGGTCGGCGAGGTCGGCCACAGTGAGAGCCGGAACGTTCCCTCCGGCCGGAACGACGGAGTGGCCGGGCTTCAGGTACCAGGCGTCCAGGCGTCCACCGGGTCGGATGCGGTCGGCGTAAAGGGTGGGAACGCAGCTACTCAGGGGGTATCGGCGTTCGTGCGTGAAGGCGGTGGTCAGGTCGCGACACACCGCTTCAACGAGCTCGACGAGACGGGGTATGTGGCTCGGGTCGCGGTCGGCGAGGGCGATGAGGTCGCCGAGGAGGAGTTCGCACCGTCCCTGAGCGAACACGTCGTCGAAGACCACGTGGCTGCCGTCCGGCCCGTCGTGAAGACCATGGAGCCGGGGAACGGAGAGACGGTGTTCCATCAGGCGGTGGCCAAGAACCTCCCCCATCGCGGCCGTGCGATGGGGGAAGTCCTTCGTGAAGACTGCGTCGATCACTGCTGCACTCCGTTCATGGTGTCGTCCCACAGGCCGAAGACGATCCAGGCGACCTCGAGGGCGGCGGCGCGGTCGGTACGGGCGGTGCGGGCCAGAGAGATGTCGTGGCCGTGGGCGCCGAGGAGCATGGTCAGGGCGTCCTCGTCGGCGGAGACCCGTACGTGGCGGAACTCCAACTGCACCTTCGCGGACAGCCCCGTCACCTTGTACAGGGCGTGCAGATTGCCGGCGCCGGCGAGGATCTGGCGGCGGAACTCGAAGGTTGCCAGGACCCCGCTCATGACGGTGTCGGCCACGGTGGCGTCCGGGTCCGGAGCGGGGAGCCGCAGGCCGTTTCGGACCCACAGCGGGGTGATGTCACCTGCACCGATCTGGGCCAGCACGTGCTGGAGCCGAGTGGACACGGTGCCGGTGCGGCATTCGGCGAGCGTGACGACGCTGACACCGAGCTTGACGCCCTCCAGGCCGGCGCGGAGTTCGTCCAGCACGTCGGCGAGGGCGTCCAAACGGGCGTTGTCGGAGACGACGAGCACATCGAGGTCGCTCCACCCGCTCTCGTACCTGCCCTTGGCAGCGGACCCGGTGACGGCCAGCAGGTCCACCACCGGGTCAGCGCCGCCGGTGGTGCGGTCCAGCAGCTTGTGCAGGTAGGACTCCAGGCTGTTCGGGAGGCCCAGCCTGCTCACGGGCTGCGTCTCCGGCTGCCGTGCGGGCCAGTGGCGATCGAGGACCAGCGCGTCCAAGCAGCGCTCCAGGTGCAGCCGTGTACCGGAGTTGTCGATCACCAGGTCCGCGATGTCCGCGATCTTGTCCGCGCCTCGACTCTCCTTGACGAGGTCGCGCACGCCCACGTCGTCGGCTCCGGTTTCGCTGCGTGCGCGACGGGCCGCCATGGGCGTGTCGAGGTACGTGACGGTGATCTGCCGTCCGAGCAGTCGCCGCAGTTCGGCGGTGGACTCCAAGGAGTGCAGCGACTCGATCGTCACGTCGGTCAGGTAGTAATGGGCCGCCAGATAGCGATCCAGGGCGTCGACGATCAACTCGGCCTGGACGACCTCCGTGACCGCGTACGGGTCGGGTATGCCGGCGTGCGCGGCGGCGGTGGCGAGCAGCCACCCGACCTTGAGGCGGGCGTGGCCGTGTTCCACGCGCAGGTACTCGGCGGTGTAGCTCTTGCCGCTCTCGGACAGCCCGCCGAGCCCGGTGATCTGCACCCCGTCCAGGGCACCGGCAGGGACGGCCGGGTGCCGCGGGTGCAGCAGACGCCGGATGTCCCGCTGCACCTCGACGATGGAGCGGTCACCGACCAGCACCGTGTGCGAGAAGCGGCCCTCTTCGGTGGCCATGACGTGGAGTCGTTCGTGCAGGGCCCGCTGGTAGCGGTCGTAGGGCGGGGTGACGCTCGCCTGGTGGGCGAGGCTGTGGGCCACGTTCTTGTCGATCTCATTGGAGAACGCCAGGTAGAGGGAAACCTCGGCGCCCTCGGCGACGCGAAGGTCCGTGGCCCAAGGTTCGAGCAGGGCCCGTGCCCGGTCGGCCGCCGCCGGGGCGGCCAGGTTCTCGCGGACGGCGACGGTGGCGGCGACCGACGCCTCCAGCATGGGGATGCCCCGGTCGAACAGTCGCAGGCTCCCGTCGACGGGGGCGGCGGTTCGCGCGAGGTAAGAAGACGCGAGGACGTCCACGAACTCTTCGATGCGGCTCGTCCCGAACCACCACCCGGCCATGTCGCCCCGGATGTCGGCCCATCGAGGGTCGTGGTCGTGCAGGGCTCCGGCGAGCGCCGCAGCCGGACCGATCCGGCGGGCCAGCACGCCGATCTGCGTGGTCTTACCCGTGTTATCGGCCCCGTTGAACGCGACCGACAACATCGTGGACTCGTGATCCATAAGGTTTCTCCTTCTACGGCGGGCAGCACAAAGTGGCGCCCACTACATGGGTGTTCAGGGAAAGGGGTTCAAGTGCGGGATCCGGCCTGATCAAGGCCAACCCCGATAGGCAGCACAGCGCCCGGATCGATGACGTCGTCCGCGCGCAGTTGGGTGATGTGGGCCTGGGCGGCACCCAGTTGCCTGTCATGCCATCACCCGGATCGGCTTCGCCGATCAGACGGTTTTCTCCTTCAACGCTCCACCCGAATCAGCTCCGCTGATCGAATGCACCGTCAATCCGAACCCCGGATCGGCTCCGCCGATCAAGCTCGCATCCTCCGCCAACCAACCGACCAACCCTGGCCAGACCGCGACGCGATACCCCCCAGCTCGGCAATCACTTGCCCTGCTTCAGGACGTGCACCCAAAGGGTTCTGACGGCGAATCACATCGGCATGGCGCGCCGTCATGAGCTGACGGACGCGAAACAGCACAGGACCCGGATCGATGACATCGTCCGCGCGCAGTTGGGTGATTGCGGCCAAGACATTCAGCTGCCTGTCATGCCATCACCCGGATCGGCTTCGCCGATCAGACGGTTTTCTCCTTCAACGCTCCACCCGAATCAGCTCCGCTGATCGAATGCACCGTCAATCCGAGCCCCGGATCGGCTCCGCCGATCAAGCTCGCATCCTCCGCCAACCAACCGACCAACCCTGGCCAGACCGCGACGCGACACCCCCCCAGCTCGGCAATCACTTGGCCCGCTTTAAGAGGCCGTTGTCTTTCCGAGAGTGATGGATGCGTTTCTGCTGGTCAGGGATGGGGTGTTGTTTCCGGTGGCAGGGAGGGGATGTCGTGTCGTCCCTTGGGTGGAGGTGCCGGATGCCGTCGGTGATGGGTCTGCTGGAGGAGCGTGAACGTGCCGCTCGGCAGCGGGTGGATGCCCTTCAGGCCGAGCTGCGGGAGGCCGAGGCTGCGTGGGAACGGTTCGTGATCGCCCGTGAGGCGGTGGCCGAGGTCCTGGCGGAACCTCGCGCGGGTGAGGAAGGGCCACCGGACGGGGTGGCCGGTGCTCAGCCGGTGCGGGTTGTGAGTGCAGTGCCTGGTTCGGTGGTGCCGGTGTGGCGCGAAGACCTCCTCGTCGCGGTGTTGTCGCCGGACTACCAGCACCTCATGAACGCTCTGGCCGGTGGAAGTGGGGCAGATCCCGTGGCGATGGACTGCCGGGAGCTTGCGGTGGCGGTCGGGCTGGAGCCGGTGCCCGCGAAGGTGGAGGGCGTGCGGTCGAAGGTCAGGCGCCTCGCCGCCCGAGGCTGGCTGTCGGAAGCGCGTCCGGGCGTTGCTGTCGAGGAGATCAGTTCATCATCCAGCCGCCATCACCGTGGCGACTCCGACCGGTGATGAATCCGGCCGAAGGACTTGCCACGAAGGCGACAGCGGCGGCCACGTCATCCGGCCGCCCGCGGCGGGGAACGCACTGGCGGGCGATCTGGTGCTCGGGGGACACCCGGGCGGAGGGCGGGAGGGATTCTTCAGCAGGAACCTGGATCGCTCCGGGCAGGACCGAGTTGACGGTGATCCCGCACTCGCCGACCGCGACGCCAGTCGAGCACTCGGCCCCCTGTTCTTGCCCCGGGAGGGACCCGCCCGGAAACCTTCCGGTTAAAGACTTCCTCAGCCCCAACCCAAGATGAACCCGCCCACAGAAAACCCGCAGATAAGAATCGGCACTAATAGCGCAGGAAGTTGATTGGCGGCGCCTGGTCCGTCGCTACGACTTGCGTCGGAAATCGCAACCACGATACCCGCCCGCACCAGTGACTGCCCGCACCCAAGCAAGGCGCTACAGCCACCCCATCGACTTCAAGTGGCGCACATATATTCACAGGCGCCGCAATTCCTCTTGCGCCCATTTCGGTAGCTTAGGTTTATGCGGGTCAGCCATTCGACTTCACCTCTTCGTACCGGACGCAATGGGTAACCACGGACGTACTGGGAACCGACTTACCGTTCACTATGGTCACCGTGCTCACAATCTGCGTGTCGTAGTCGAGACACTTACGGTCGTCACACCCGCTGAGGCTCAGCAGGAGGAGCGGCATCGGGAATGCCACGACGACAAGCCGCCACCGGATACTCATCAAATTCTCCTCAACGCCAACGGGCCACATACCGAAATTGGTATGTGACCCGTGACAGTGTCGCTATTTGGCTTTCCTCGCGCAGAAGGTATCGGGCGAGTCCCAGAATGTCCTCAGGCTCAGCGTCCACCTGTAGCCGGGATGACTGAACCAGGCTTACGGCCGTCCGATACACATCCGCACGCATGGCAACCTCTTCGGCTTCGCGGATTTCTCGGCTGGTCGGCTCAGGCAGCGCCATGAGCGAGACCCTGAAGAAGGTTGGCAGCGTCAGCATGCGTCAGAACCACAGTGGCCACCGTGCGGCCCTCAGCGTTCCATCTGTACTTGGCGGACGCTCCACCCGAATCAGCTCCGCTGATCGAATGCACCGTCAATCCGAACCCCGGATCGGCTCCGCCGATCAAGCTCGCATCCTCCGCCGACCAACCGACCAGACCACGACGCGATACCCCCCAGCACGGCAATCACTTGCCCTGCTTCAGGACGCGCCCTCAAAGAGTTCACGTCGGCATGGCGCGCCGTCATGACCTGACGGATGCGAAACAGCACAGCGCCCGGATCGATCACATCGTCCGCACGCAGTTGACTGATCGGGGCCAAGACATCCAGATACCTGTCATACCACCACCCGGATCGGCTTCGCCGATCAGACGGCTTCCACCTTCAACGCTCCACCCGAATCAGCTCCGCTGATCGAATGCACCGTCAATCCGAACCCCGGATCGGCTCCGCCGATCAAGCTCGCATCCTCCGCCGACCAACCGACCAGACCACGACGCGATACCCCCCAGCACGGCAATCACTTGCCCTGCTTCAGGACGCGCCCTCAAAGAGTTCACGTCGGCATGGCGCGCCGTCATGACCTGACGGATGCGAAACAGCACAGGGCCCGGATCGATCACATCGTCCGCACGCAGTTAACTGATCGGGGCCAAGACATCCAGATACCTGTCATACCACCACCCGGATCGGCTTCGCCGATCAGACGGCTTCCACCTTCAACGCTCCACCCGAATCAGCTCCGCTGATCGAATGCACCGTCAATCCGAACCCCGGATCGGCTCCGCCGATCAATCTCGCATCCTCCGCCAACCAACCGACCAACCCCAACCAGACCACGGCGCGATGTCCCCCGGCTCGGCATTCACTTGGCCCGCTTTTAGGGTGTTGGAGAAGGCTCGGTCAGGGGCATTTGCATGTATGGGTGGGGTGTTTCGGGCTGAATCGTTGTGGGTGGAGAGGTTCACGGGCTTGCGGATGGATCGGTTCGTGAAGCTGGTGAAGGTGGTGCGGGAGCAGCATGGGAACGGGCCCCGGGGGTGGTAAGCCGTGGTGTCTGCCGCTGGCGGATCGCGTACTGCTGGTGGCGGTGTACTACCGCACGAACCTCACGATGCGGCAGCTGGCCCCCTGTTCGGTATCTCCTCGGCGACGGCCTGCCGGGGCATCCAGCGGCTGGGGCCGTTGCCGGCGCCGGCGGCGGCAACGCGGCCCATCGCGGACGCGGACCGGTTGTGGATCGTGGACGGCACCCCGATCCCGGTCCGCGACCGCACGATCGCCGCCTCATCCCAGAATTGCCGGTTCTGGGCGAACGTGCAGGTCATCATCGACGCGGACAGCCGCCTGGTCATCGCCACCGCACGCCCTGCACCGGGCAACAAGGCCGACGCCCACGTCTGGCGCGAGTCGGACCTTCCCGCTGCGGTGGCTGGGGCGACCGTCATCGCGGACGGCGCCTACCTCGGCACCGGGCTGATCGCCCCGCACCGCAGAAGGGCCGGCCGTCCCCTCCTGCGCGGCCAGGAGGAGGACAACGCCGAACACCGACGGGTACGGGCCCGCGTCGAGCAGGCCTTCGCCCGGATGAAGAACTGGAAGGTCCTCCGCGACCGCCGCCAAAAAGGAGACGGCCTCCACCACGCCGTCCAGGCCGTCGCCACCTGTCGGCGTACTCCAGAAAGTGCTCAGGCAGGTACGGAGGAACGGAGTCTGTCGCTGATCTTGTGATCGGCTGTGGTCAGGTTCTGAGGAGGATCCGGGTTCGCAGGAGGTCGAGTTTGGCTCGGCCGTATCCGGCTCGCTTGATCAGCTTGACGCGTGTGACCTGGCCTTCGACTTGTCCTGAGCTCCAGGTTGAGGAGAGGCCGGCGACGGCGGTCTCCTGGTCATGGGGGAGGCCGCGGGCGAACTGTTGTAGCGATGCAAGGTCGCTGTTGTGGACCTGTTCGATCCAGTCGAAGAGGTCCTGGCCACGTCGTTCGTGCATGAGGGCGTCGAAGTCTCGGACGTGCTCGACAGCCGAGTTGAGCTCAGGGCAGGTGGTCCGGACCATCTTGAGGCCGAGGACTTCGTGTGGCCGAAGCCGGTCGGGGTGCGTCATCACCCAACGCAGTGCCTGCCGCGGTTTGGGTAGGGCGGGTGTTGGAGGGGCGGTCTCGATGCCCTGCTTCAGCTGACGGATGTATCGGGTGACCCCCGTGCGTTCGCCGCGAAATCCCTGGTCACGGACTTCGCGGAAGAGCCGGCTGGCGTTGCGGCAGCCCTGGGTGAAGCGTTCGTAGAGGTAGGGCTTGTAGTCATCGAGCAGGGTGCGTCGCTGGGTGACCTTGACCAATGGCTGATCGACGTTCGGGGTTTGGGCGTATCGGTGGACGGTGTAGTAGTCCAGGTCAAGGTCCCGGCTAATGCCACGCAGGGATCGGCCTTGGGCAAGAAGTTCATGGACGCGGCGGTGTCGTTCGCGGATCCTTCCGACGATCCGGCGGGGGCGTCCGTTGACGTCGAGGGTTCCGTCCGGTGGTGCGACGGGAGCCTCCTCGTGAGACTGCCTGGCGGCCTCGTAGCCGGCGCGGATGCAGGAGTAGTGGCTGGTGAGGGTCCTCTCGACGGCTGCGGCGAGATTGTTCCAGAGGTGCCACACGTCTGCGATCCGGACCGCTTGAGGCGCGGCCGCCCTGGCCGCCTCGGCGTAGGCGGAGGCACGGTCGCGGCAGATGATCTCGACTTCCGGATGGCCTTGAAGCCACCGGGCGACCGTCGCGGCCTCCCGTCCAGGCAGGACGTCGATGGGCCGGCGGGCCTCGAGGTCGACCAGCAGCGTCGCGTAGTTGTGCTCCTTGATCAGGGCGAATTCGTCCACCCGCAAGACCCGCACTGCCCCGGGTTCCTCGAGGTCAGCTCGAAGAAGCCGTAGCAGGGTGTCCTTCGCCACCGGCATCCCCATCCGTCGGGCCAGGCGGGCTCCGGCCCGGCCGGCCAGGACCTCGGCGACCCGCGCCAGCAGCTTGCGAAGGACCGGCGTGTGTCGGGCGTGAGGGCTGGTCAGTCCCGGTATCTGTTCGGCGAAGGTCACCGTCGGGCAGTCGGAGCCAAGGCACTTGAACCTGCGGACCACCAACCGGATCAGCACCGGCATGGTCCCCACGGCAGCATCCGCCAGACGCCGTTCGTATCGGCCGTGCACCCGCCACGACAGCGACCGGCACCTTCCAAGACCACGGTCAGCCGCCCTCCGCCACCCTTCACAGGCCGGCATCAGACTGCCCCCGATCAAAGACTGCCCCGGCACCGGGCGGCGCGGAAGGTGTCCCGCTCGCCCCGAACCAGGGCGGTCACCCAGTCGAGCCGGCCGGGCTCGATCGGGACCGGGTGCTGCTCGCCTGTCGCCGGGTCGGCGACTGTGGCGATCACGGGCGCTGTGCCTCCGGGTCGGTCGGGTATCCGTCGGTCGGCTCGGCGAGAGCCTGGGCGAAGTGGGCGGCAGCCGTGGTGGTCTCGGTGCTCATGCGTCGGCTTTCGTTCGCTGGGCGATCTCGTCGTCGAGTTGGTACGCCTCGCCCCACGGGTTCGGCTCCTCGGCGGGGCGGCCGCGCCTGATGTCGCGCAGCCGTTCGCGGCGGCGCTCCTGGACGTAGCCGCGGCAGTGCAGGGCGTCGTGCTGGGAGGTGGGCCAGTTCGAGGCGGTCGCGCACCACCCGCAGTGCGGCGTGCGGGTCAGTCTGCGCCGGATGGCGAGGGCGAGCAGAGTGGCGGCGCAGCCGAGCAGCGCGCCGATCGCGAGCATGATGTCGTGTCTCCGTCCGTCGTGGTGGTGTTGGTGTGCATCTGGCCGGTGCTCGAGATCAACGCACGCAACAACATGTCCACGTACCAGGTACTCGGTTCCAGCCGCCGCTCGTAGAGCGGAGAAGAGGGGTATGCGTCCCCGTAGCGCCGCTCGAACGCGCGGCGTCCGAGGATGCTCTCCCCCGGCGCCAGGCGGATGAGCACGCGGAGGAGCCGCTGGTCGGTACGGACGACCGGACCTGGCTCCATGAGCGCGGGGACGTGCGCAGCATGCATGGTCATGTCCCGCGCCCTCCTTCCGGAAGCGGACGCGCGTCAGAGTGTGGCCCCCTGCATGAGCTGCCGGTCGCAGGCGATGGACGCGAGCACTGCGTTGAAGGTCCGAGGGAGCCGACCGCAGCGGGTCGAGTCGTCCATCTCGACTGCGAGGCACGGCAGTTCCCCCAACCAGGCTGCGCCCTGCCTGTCGACGTAGACCGGGTTCTCACCCTCGAAGAGGGTCGGTACCAGGTCTTGTGCTCATCACTCACTTGCAGCGTGAGCGTGAGCGTCAGCCGATCGACGTCGGCAGTGGTCCGGTCAGAAGCAAGAGCAGTCATGGCGAGCAGTCCTTCGTGGGAGGAGATGAGAAGCCCACGAACAGCCGTCCGACAGGGGGCCACCCGTAGCCGACACGCGCATGGCGTCATCGCAGAGCCCTCTGGATCAAGTCCGTTGATCCCCAAGCGCCAGACGGGCCCTCAGGCACTCTGCGCGCCCGAGTCCCGCTCTGCGCATCCTCTGCATCCTCTATCTCGCGACATTCTGACTCACCATCGACCATCATTCAATGGCTACTCGAATGAGATACCCTCAGAGACCAGTGGATCCAATCAGACTGGTCGGCCACAGGGGATGCGAGGCGAGAAGAGATGAGGACCTGGAGGACGGGGAAGGCTGGACTCTCCACTGCGGTGCTGACTGCGGGCGTTGTGCTCGTCGGGTGCTCCAGCGGCAACGGCGGAACGGCCAAGGAGGCGCAGCCGTCGCCTGTACCAAGCCCGACCGCGAGCACCGCCAAGGTCACCGACAAGGCTCTCGGCAAGGCGCTGGACAAGCTCGCCTTCCAAGGCGCCGGAAGCTCCGGAGAGGACGTCGGAGCTTGCCTGGGTAACGCGGTGCGGAAGGCGGGAATGTCGGAGGAGGCGCTGGCCTACATCGTCAAGGCCGACAGCGACGACAAGGGCGCAGTCATCGGCGGACTGAACAAGGTGAACGAGGACGACGCCGCACTGCTGGCCTCGCGGTCGCTGCGCGAGGACTTCGACGGATGCATCGGCAAGGCTGCGCTTCCGGACAGCGGTAACGCCAAGACCCAGAGCTACGCGCCGCCGGAGGCAGCCCCGAAGCCAGTGGTGGGCAAGCCGAACCTGAAGCCCGCTTACCCAGTTCGCGCGGATCAGCCAGTCAACTCTTCCATCGAACTCACCAAGGGCCTGGTCTCGATGTTCTCCTCCTACGCCCGTGACGAGAGCCAGAAGAAGACCTACGCGGCGGCCGGCCAGTGCCTGTCGACCTCGGTGTACAAGGCAGGCTTCAGTCAGGAGGCGCTGCACTTCCTCGCCGGTGGTGCGCCGCTCGGCACCGGGTCGATCGTCGAACACCTGCCGAACGACAAAGACAAGGCGATCTGGCGCTCCCCGAGGTTCACCCAGGAGCTTGTCGACTGCACGACGAACGCGACGCCGACTTCCCTGCCCAACTCCTGAGCCCGCGGCAGGTGGCCCCCTCAGAGAGAAGGAATCGAGCAGGACCACCCGTGCGGCAGTGCGTGGCAAGGGGGCCGACCGGGCACGTCTTCGACTCTTTCGATGCTCGACAGGAAACATGAAGAGTGGCAGGTGCCTTATCCACTAGCGTCGATAAGGCGACTTCACGGATTGACGAGGCAAGGCATGGAGAAGCCGCAGATGACTGCCGAACACGAGTCGGACAAGACGACGCAACCTGTGCGCGGCGCGAAGAAGAAGCTGCCGGGCGGGACACAGAGCAGCAGCGGTGGCCGCCAGGGCATGTTCGTCCGGCTGAGCTCGGACGAGAAGCAGCGCGCGGAGTACTGGGCCGACAAGCGCGGGTTCTCCTCGGTGAGCGAGTACGTGGCCGAGGCGGTGATCGAGAAGATCCGGCGCGAGAACCTCGACTATGACCTGCCGACCCTGGAGATCGCGCGGCTCAATGAACTCGTCGATCAGGTCGCGGCGCTGGCCAAGAACTCGGCGAACCTCGAACGCGTCGTCACCACGGGCTTCGACTCGCTGATCGGGCTCACCCGCGGCGACAACTACCTGCTCGACGAGGAGGACGGTGAGCTCGTATGAGCCGGGACTTCGCAGAGATGCTGGAGGCGGCCACGCCCACCGACGAGGTGATGGATGTGGACACGTCCTTCCTCGACGCCTACCGGCGTGGTGGGAGCGAGGAGTTGAAGCGCGTCCAGGCTCAGGCCGCACAGCCTGGGCCTGAGGCGACAACGCCCGAGCCGGAGGTGCGGTTCGACGGGACCGGCGGCATCGACTCTCAACTCGATGTCGAAGGTCCGCAGGCTGATCTCGATGGGGAAGCCAAAACAGATCGCCCGAACCCGGAGCCGGACCGCGAGCCCGACGTGGGCAACTCCGAGCGGGCCGGCGGATCCCCTCAGCGCGGTGGCGCCGGCGGCGGACAGAACACCGCTGACGGGGTGCTCCCGGGCGGTGTGCCGGCGGGCCCTGCGGCCGATGCCGTTTCCGCTCCCGGGTACCGGCCGGACGTGGAGGGCGCCGCTACAGCCGAAATCGCCGCTCATGACGACGTCGCCGCACCGGACGAACCCGAGCATGTGGGGCCCGGATCGCTGCAGTTCAGCGGTGATCGGCGCGCCGTGCGGAGCGCGCCCTCGAAAAGGGGCTCGGGCAGTACGGCCGAGACCGCCACGCTCCCCCAGTCGGGCTTCCGGCTGGTCGGCGTGCAGAGCCAGCCGCACATCAAGGCGCTGCCCGAGAGCGTCATGAACGCGCTGCGGGAGCAGTTGCGAGCAGCCGCAGTCCGTGAGCTGGGCGTGAGCGACAGCGCCGCTCGGGAGTTCGGCCGGCGGCTGAGCCAGGGCACGCTGGTGGTGGCGTTCCTGTTGGCACAGCTCGACCTGCACCTCGATGCCGATCCTGCCACCGAACGCGCCGTGGAGCTGTTCCGCTCCAGCAACCCGCTGCTGGGCAGCGTGTTGACACGGTTGGTGAGCATCGAGGCCGTCGAACGCGAGCGGGACGGGTTGTTGCGCAAGCTGCGCGACGAGCTGGGCGAGGTGCGCCAGACCAGCGCGGTGATCGAGCAGGCGCTCGCATACTCCATCGCCGACCGCACGGAGAACTTCCTGCGGGGCTCGCACAACCTTCATGACGCGCCGATCACGCACAAGGAGGCGATCCATCTCCGGGACATGGCCCGTGAGGCGACCAGGAAGCAGTCGAAGCTCGAACGCGAGCGGGAAGGACGGCCGATCCGATGACCGCGACGAGCGATGCGGGGCATCGCCGCCGGGATCGTGACGCCGAGGAGCGCCCGGCCGTCGTCGCCGACCGGGTGCGCGAGGACATCGCCACGATGACGAAGAACGCCTCGTCCATGCGCGCCGAGCCGGGCCTGAAAGAGCAGGTCGGCGCTGCCCGCGCCGAGGGCGTGTGGCGGGCCGCCCCAGGTGGTCCGAAGAAGGTCGCCTTCAAGAAGGTCTGGTCGGGCCACGAGTTCAGCGATGACGAGGTGACAAAGCTGCTCGCGGGCGAAACGATCTCGTTCGAGGCGAGGTCGAAGGAGAACGAGCCCTTCCCGGCCACCGGTGCGCTCGGCGTCGGCAACTTCAAGGGCCGCGAGTTCGTCGGGTTCCGGCCGGAGGTGCCGGACAAGCCGACGAAGTGGTCTGGCCGGACGTTCACGCCGGCGGAGGTCGCCGTGCTCCTGGCGGGCCAGGCGCTGGAGATCGACGACTTCGTCAGCGCGCGGACTCACAAGACCTTCGCTTGCAAGGTCACCTGGGACGCGAAGGCCGGGAAGATCATCCCTGATTTCGGCTCCGAGGACGAGCCACCTCGGTCCTGGTGCCAGGTGACCTTCACCGATGCGCAGCGCAAGGACCTGGCGGCCGGTAAGACCATCGAGGGCACGGGCTTCGTCTCGGCCAAGGGCAGGACCTTCGACGCCCGCATCTCCTGGAAGAAGGAGGGCGGCAAGAAGAAGATCGTCCCGTCGTTCGGTTGATGTCGGCCGGGTACTGACGAGTGGCAGCGGGTCCCGGACCTCGGGGCCCGCTGCTGCCGTTTCACGACAGGAACGAGGAGGAGACGCCGCGCGTCGCCGGGCACGCACCCCCCGGCACTCGGAGCAGGCAGTGCTCGCTCGACGACTCGGATCCGCTAGTCGGACTCGCCACACGCCACCATCCGAGCCCCTTTCAATCTCGTTTCGAATGACTTATCTAAGATAGGATGCCATTCGCGGAGCCTCACGTATGAAGACTTCTCGATAGGTCGAGCAATGGCCATTGCGGTCGCAGGGGGGATGGGAGATTCATGGCGAAACTGTCCTACAAGGTGCCCAGTTCGCTGAACAGGAGCTTTCTGGATCACGAGATCACGCTCAGCAAGGGCGGCTGGGCGGCGAAGCCCTCCCCGATCAAGCAGCTGCTCTTCTTCGGTGGCGGCATCCTCGCCCTGCTGTGGTTCAGCACGTCGACGTTCGTCGCGAGCTCGGGCCCAGTCGCCATCGCGTTCTTCGTTCTCTGGGGACTGGCGGCGATCGCCTACTTCGGCGGGCTGATGAAGACGAAGGAACTGCGCATCATGCGGGTGCCGGCCTTCCTTGCCTATCTGCCCCACAAGGCCCGCCACGTCCTCACCCGTCGCAGCTCGAACCCCACGGACTTCTACTCGATCGTCGGCATCGACGGGATCGACGAGGACGGGCTGATCCGTTTCTCCGACGGCGGCGAAGGCCGGGTCTACCTGGTCGTCGGCTCGGCGAGCTATCTGCTCTTCGACGAGGACCGGATCGGGATCCTCGACCGGGTCGACTCCTTCTGGCGCAAGGTCGAGACGACCTGCGAGCACAGCTTCATCACGACGAAGGAGCCGCAGCGGATCTACCACCAGGTGGCGAACCTGGAGCAGCGCAACCAGGCCCTTCAGTTCCGTGACCCCGATCTGATCGAGCTGCAGAACGAGCAGTACGACATCCTCACGCAGCACGTGGGCGGGAAGTTCCCCTCGATCCACCAGTACCTGCTGCTCAAGGGCAAGAACACCGACGCACTGCGCAAGGGACACCAAGTCCTCCAGGCCGAGGTCGGCGGCTCCACCCTCATGATCAAGGAAGCCACGATGCTCGACCGCGAGGAAGCCGAGCCGATGCTGCGGGTCTTCTACCAGGGCATCGACGACGAACTGCTCGATCTCAAGACGTCGCTGAACTGACAGCGCCAGGCCGACCCCCACGACGAGGAACGAACGAAGGACACCATGGCGCTGATGACGAAAGTCCGGGCACAGCTCGGCGTCCCGGGAAAGAAGCCTGACGAGACGAACGAGAGCGCGGAGCTTCCGGTCGGTGATCTGCCCGCGGACGACGCCGCTCGGGCCGAGGGCGTGCAGAACACAGCGGCAGCTCACGGCGTGGCCGACGAAGCCGCCGAGCCGAAGCGGAACTGGTGGCAGCGCCGCCGGGAGGTGAAGCACCTCCAGGGCGCATTCGACGCCTATCCGCATCTGCTCGCGCTGAAGCCGAAGGAGAAGTACCTCTTCCGCTCCGACTACTTCGAGGTCGACGGCTCGGTCGCCTGCGTCCTGGCGTACTTCCACGACGACGCCGCGCACGACAACTTCGCCGCCTTCTGGGGCATCGATCGGATCCCGGACGGCCTGGACGAGCGGGTCACCGCGGTCGTGCTCGAGCAGGTCAAGCGGATGGACGACAAGTGGATCGACTCATACACGAAACAGTCCGAGAAGCTGGAACGGCTCGATGCCAACGAGCAGGAGGAGACGGGCACAACCTCCTCCAAGCGCAAGGCCGCGAAGATCTCCGGTGACCTCGGGGTCACGATCGGAGAGCTCCAAGACGGCGCGAGCTACCTCTCGGTGCACAACCGGCTCTTTCTCAAGGCCCCGGATCTGGCGACCCTGGACGACACGATCGACCGGGTCACGCGCCTATACATCGACCGCTTCGGCACGCTGAAGGCCGCGCCCTACGCCGGCGAGCAGCGCCAGGAGCTCTCGGGCCTGTGGAAGAACAACGAGAAGAAGAAGGGCAAGGGCTTCCACTTCACCTCGACCGAGCTGGCCGGCTCGTACTCGCTGGTGACCAACGGCCTCAACGACAAGGGCGGCGAGTACGTCGGCTACATGGTCGGCGACGTCAACAACAGCGCCGTGCTCATGGACGTGAACGCCTACGACCACCACGTGATCGTCGCCGACGCCACCCTCAGCGAGTACCTCGACCGCCAGCGGGTGGCCAACATGTGGTGCTCGAAGATCTCGCAGGCGACGCTGCTGAACAACGGCCAGGTCGTCCACCTCGTCCTTGACGGGGCGAACCTCGACAAGCTCGGCCCGAGGTTCGAGCGGCTCACCTCCCGCGTGGACCTGAACCAGGGCGACGTGAACATGTTCGAAATGTTCGGCGAGGAGGAGGACGAGCTGACGGTCTTCTCCGCTCAGATGGAGAAGCTCAAGCTGATGTTCGAGCAGCTCTACGAGAGCACCGATGGTGCCGTCGGCTCGATCATCCGCAGTGCCCTCGAAGACACCGCCACGGACTTCTACATCGAGCAGGGCATGTGGCGGCACAACGCCCAGGAGCAGCGTAACCGCCTGCGCGTGGTGAACATCCCGCACACCCAGGTGCCGCGTCTTCAGATGTTCGTCTCCTACCTGGCGACCGCGCACAAGGCGCTGTTGAACTCCAGCAAGACCGACCCGGACCAGCTGCGCGCCTACAACGTGCTCAGAGGCATCGCCAACGCGATGCTGAGCACGAACGGCGACCTGTTCAACAACCACACGGCCTCGGCCGTGGACGGGGTCCGGGATTCACGGCGCGTGGTCTACGACTTCTCGCGGCTCATGCGCCGCGGCAAGGGCGTGGCGATGGCGCAGTTGGTGAACATCGTCGGCTTCGCCGTCGGCAAGCTGGGAATCGGCGACACAGTGATCATCCATGGCACCGAGCACATCGACGACCGGGTGAAGAAGTACCTCAAGGACCAGTTCGACCACATGCACGAGCGCGGCGGCCGGGTGGTCTACAGCTACAACGACGTCGACAAGATGCTGGCCGACAGCGACTTCAACAAGTTCGACGCCGCGGACTACACGCTCTTCGGCCCGATGCGCGACAAAACAGTGGCGGAGTACCAGAAGCAGTTGCACCAGCGGATCCCGCCGGATCTCGCCCGGCTCATCACGACCAAGGACGAGAACCTCACGTACCTGCGCCGGGGCGTCTCGAACGTGGTCTTTCACCTGGATCTGGCACTGGGAATCAATCCCTACCGCGAGGCCCAACGCAGGCAGGTCCGACTGGAGGCGGCCAAGGCCGAAGAGACGGCGCGGATGGACTCGATCATGCACGACAAGCCGGCACCGGGCGCGAACCTCACCAGCATCCGGAAGCGCAGCGAGGGCGACGACGGTGAGGCCGACGCGGGCCAGGCCGACGCGATCAAGCGCAACATCGGCAAGAGCCTGCGGCAGCCCGAGAACAACGCAAAGCGACCGGCAACAAGGCCCAGGCCCAAGAAGCTGGAAAAGACATGAGCGAGGTCGGCCCTGATACGAGGACGAGGAGCAGAGGAGAGACCATGAACGGGACGATCACGGCGGTGGCGAGGCTGCGTGCCCGGGCCGGCCGCAGCGTGGGTGCAGTCCGCCCGGGCGGGCTCGCGCGCGGGCTCGCCCTCATGCTCCTGGCGGCGCTGCTCGTGCCGGTCTTCATGATGGCGACGTCTTCGCCGGCGTCCGCGGACGACAAGAAGGAGCGCGACAACTACAGCCTCTACCAGCTGGCCTCGAACGCGAGCTCGTACTTCAGCGAGAAGAACTCGCCGCAGAACGACAAGGGCATGCACGAGAACTGGAAGCCGGTCACGTCCAGCCCGGCCTCGGGCGGTTCCATTCTCGGTTACGCCGACCCGGAGTTCAGCCTGGGCAACATCGTGGGCTGGTTCTTCGCCGAGGTGTCGGGGTCCTCGCAGACCGTCACCTACGAGACCCTGGCCGCGAAAGACGACAAGGGCAACGCCAAGTACTCGGGCATGCTCGACTACGCGCACTTCGGGGCTGCCAACAACGACCTCGGCCTGGACACGATGTCCTCGGGCATCGGCGGCCAGATCGTGAGCGTGATCGGGGGGTCGATCATCTGGGTCCTCTACGCCCTGGCGCTGGCGGTCGGCACGCTGTTCTACTTCATCATCCAGTTCCTGAAGCTCATCAACCCCTTCCTGTGGTTCTACAACGCGGTCGCGGCGGTGAATCCGACTTTTGCCGAGGGTATGACCGGAGGCGATACCGGAGGCGGCGCGCTCTCGGGTCTGCAGCACTGGATCAGCGGCTGGTACGGCTTGCTCGTCGACATCTCGTGGCAGGCGCTCGTGCCGATCTTCATCGGCGTCCTGCTCATCGGCCTGGTCATGTTCAAGAAGATGGACCGAGGCTCTGCGATCAAGAAGCTCATCGTGCGCGTCGTCTTCATCGGCGTCGGCCTGCCGCTCGTCGGGTCGATGTACTCCAGCGTGCTCGGAAAGTTCGACGACTCCGTTCTCGGTCAACACGCCGGCCCGACGCGCGTCGTGCTGAGCACGTACGTCGACTTCGAGGCGTGGATGATGAACGACCGCCTGGGGATCCCGGACCAGGCCACTGTTTCCTGGAACGATGACCAGGCCAGCCCGGACGCGATGATGGCTGTGCGCACGAGTGCGCTGGCAATCAACAAGCAGTCCCACGGGGCGACGTTCAACGGCATCAACATCGGAACGAAGGCCAACGACGCCGAGTCGGCCTGGAAGGACGGCACCGTCTCCGGCACCGGAAACCGTGCCTCGGACGACTTCAAAGCGGTGTTCTCGACCTTCGGGATCATCGGCAAGTACATCGCGAGCAACGAGATCGCTGCCTCCGACTTCGAGTCGGGGATCAAGAGCTCGATCACGCAACTGGACGAGAGCTCGGATACCAAGAAGAGCTGGTTTGTCGACAAGGAGGGCTACGGCGACGTAAAGGAGTTCGGTGAAGAGGGGCCGAAGCCCGTCGATCACCCCGTGATCTCAACCAACGGCACGGGCTTGACCTCCTCTCGTCCCGGCAAGGACTCGACGGTCTTCACCACGACGGGGACGAAGGCCGGCTGTGGCTTCACGGTGGGCAAGACACCCTCCTCGTGCAACCTGTCTCCTCTGGCGGCGTACAACTACCTCAACACCGGGTTCAACCCCGGCTCACTGGCCATGTACTCCTCGAACAACGCCACCAGCGGGTTCACCCGCGAGAACCACATGGCCGTCAGCCAGGTGGGCACGGGGCCGGCGAAGTTCATGTACTGGAGCAACTCGGCCACGGTCCTCGGCTCCATCGTCCTGCTCGGCTTCTGGTACGCCATCGGCATGCTGGCCGGGGCGATCAAGCGGACCTTCGGCCTGGTAGCCGCCGTACCGTTCGCGACCCTGGGCGCCATGCAGGCGATCGCCAAAGTGATCGTCTACTCCACGGCGATGATCCTGGAAGTCCTCGTCACGCTGTTCATCTACCAGTTCGTCTCGGAGTTCCTGATCTCGGTCCCGGACATCATGGCCGGCCCCGTGTCGAGCTTCATGAGCCCGGGCGGCCTGTGGGGCAACGCCGCGCTCGGCGGGATCATCGTGGTGGTCCTGACCCTGATCTCCTCGCTGGTGATCATAGGCATCACCTTCGCCCTGCTACGGGTGCGCAAGACCGTGCTGCAGGCAATGGACGAGGTGGTCACCAAGCTCGTGGACAAGTTCCTCGAGACGAACAGCACGCCCAAGCCGGACAAGGGTGGGCTGATGCCTGCTCTGGCCTCGGGTGCGGGGGCCGGCGCGGGCATGGCCATGGGCAACAATCTCGCCAACGGGTTCAGCAACAAGACCAGCGGTCCGGCGTCCCCGAGCACGGGCAAGCCCAAGGGCAAGACGGCGTCGACGAACGCCGGCGGCACGAACGGTGGCTCCAAGGAGTTGACGTCCGGTAAGCAGCAGCTGACCCTCGAGGGTGGCGGGCAGGACGGACCGAATGGCCCGGACAGTCCGGCGCTGGAGGGTGGTCCTGGTGGTAGTGGCTCCGACGGCGGCAGTGACGGCGTCAAGGCTCTGCCGGGCGGCATCGGTCCCGCTGGTGCTCCGGGCACGCACGGTCACGACGGACACACCGACAAGGGTGGTCCGCTGCAGCTGACGAGTGGCGGAGCGGGCAACTCGCGCTCGGACAAGGACATGGCGCAGAATCTGAGCAACCAGGGTGGCCTGTCGAACCTCGGGTACGGCGACAAGGTCATCCCCGGTGAGGTACTTTCCAGGTCGACGGAGCCGCCGAATTCTCGTGGTGGTGCTCAGGGCCGGAGCGGCGCCGACGGCGCAGGCTCTGTCCCGACCACCGGAGACCATAAGGCTGTCCCCGGTCAGACGGGAGCGACGCAGTTCGGCACGGGTTCCCAGGGTGCGCAGAGCCAACAGGGCAGCGACCCGGAGGCTGCACCGCAGCGCTTCAGCGGCGACGCTGTGCCTGCCCCGGCTCCTGCTCCGACCCCGCCGGGTGCGCCGAGTGCGCCTCCGACGCGCTCCACTCAGGGCACACCTGCCCCGGCTCAGGCCCCGACCCAGCCGGGTACGCCGAGTGCGCCTCCGACGCGCTCCACTCAGGGCACACCTGCCCCGGCTCAGGCCCCGACCCAGCCGGGTACGCCGAGCACGCCTCCGACGCGCTCCACTCAGGACACCCCTGCCCCGGCTCAGGCCCCGACCCAGCCGGGTACGCGGAGCACGCCTCCGACGCGCTCCACTCAGGACACCCCTGCCCCGACACCCATCCGGCCGCCGGCACCGCCGGAGCAGGCCAAGCCGCCGGCGAACCGTGACCGGCTGCTGCCCGTCGCCCGCCCGGCTCCTGGGCGGCCAGGGGCCGGTGCTACGGAGGTGGTTCAGACTCCGGCTGCGCCTGGTGCGCGGCCTCAGACTCCGACGCCGGCAGCCCGTCAGCCGCGTTCGATCCAGGCGCCGACGTCGACGTCGATGCCGCGCCCGACGCCTGCCCCGCAGGCTCAAGCTCCGCAGCCGCCGACTCCTGCATCGGCTACCTCGCCGACTCCTGCATCGGCTACCTCGCCGCCGCCGGCTCCGGTTCCGCGCCTGATTGCCGATCCGACGCCTCAGAGCGTCGAGACCCGTCCGCAGCCGCGGCTGGCGGGTGGTACTCGCCGTGGCCGGGACGCGGGGGACTGATCGTCCGATCGAGGGCGAGCGTGGAGGCCTGACGCACCCGGTGAGATCGATCAACCTCACCGGGTGCGTCGTCCTTTGAGGCGTGTGAGAAGGAGGGGAGCATGGGGCTCGGATCAAGGCTTCGCGGCGAGTTCCCTCGTGGCTGGTGGAGCTCGGCGCGATGGTGGGTCACCGGGATCCGTGAGCTGGCACTGAGCACCGCGGCGGCTGTGGCTACCGTAGTGTTCGTCGGCGAGATGGTGCGCGCCGTGCGGCATCGCGACGAGCCGAGGATCCTGGCGCGTCTGGCCGGCACGTTCGAGGGGTACGTCTCGGGCCTTCTGGTCAACGGCGCAGGCTTGGGCGTTTTGGGCACCATGGAGATCGAGAATGATCCCCCTGTGGTGCTGATGGTGCTGCTGACGGGGTGGTGTCTGACCAACATCGGGGTCAGCGCCGTGGTGTTCGTCGCGGTGGCCCAGTCGAGGATTCGGAGGCCAGCGGCATGGGCCGAACTCGATTTCGTCGAACGGCATGCCCCGAAGTACGGCCGACCGCCGGAGACGATCGAGGAATACCGGGCGCTGCAGCTTCAGGAGTACACGTCAGGGGCTTGACCAGCCGAGGAAGCACAGAACCCCGTGGACACGATGCCCACGGGGTTCTGCGCTGCTTGGCCGGTCGGCGGGACGTCGACGTTACTTCTTGCACTTGGCCTTGAGGCCGTCCAGTAGAGCCTTGCCCGCATCGGAGTTGTCCCGCACGTACACGCTACCGCTGATGCTGATCGAGGTGTTGCTGGTTGAGATGGACTCGCTGCCGGTCCGCTTGTTGCGGGTGTCGTCTCCGGCGACCGTCCAGATGATCTGGGACTGATCCTTGTTGAACTCGCCGGTGCTGGTCACGCCCGGCTTCTCGTAGACACCATCGCACTTGTACTCATGATGCGAGACACTGTTGCCCTTGACGACCAGCTGGCCGAGGTTGGACGTGCCGTTGACGTCCTTGATGTAGTACGTACCGTCGAGCTTGCCGGCGCCGTCGCTGCTTCCGCTGCTTCCGCTGCAGGCGGTGAGTATGAGTGAGCCAGCGGCCAGCGTCGCGATGGACACGGCAATCTTGGCCCGCGTCCTACGTGCGGTCCCGGTGATCCTCATGACGTTCTCCATTCGTTCGTTATGGCAGTCGGTTTGAGATAGACAGGCCAGTCAAAATAGCCTATGGATAGGTGACTTTGGCGGACCGAGACCGTTTGTCAGGTGCCTTCTCTTAGGTTGTCAAAATGATGCCCAGTCAGCGCCACTGCGACCTCGGCCTGATTGAGCGCGTGTTCGCCGTCCTGGATGCGCCACTACAGACGCCGCGCGGGCGGGGCGTCAGCTGACCACGAGTACCTGTTCCCGGCCATTGGCGGCGGGCTGCCGGCCCTGTCCGTGCGACCGTGTACGCCGGGAAGCGGCTGTACCTGCTTCGCCACGGCGGCAAGGAGTGGCTCGGCGAAGATCGACACAGTCGCATCGCCGTGGAGACCCGCATGCGGCAGGGGTGGCGTCGCACACCCCTCCTCACCGCTTCGCGTGAACCGCAGGCCGTTCGGGAACGTTCCCGGGCGGCCCGCGCGTCGTTGTGCCTGGAGAGGCTCGAAGGCAAGCAGCAGGGGGTGTCCCATGGGTCGAGTGGTGCTGGAGCGGTTTCCGGCCGGAAGTCCGAGGGGGAGCTGGCCCGCGGAGGAGTACGCGGCGCAGCGCCTGCGGGAGGGGGTGCAGGCCGAGGTGGTGATGGACCTGGACAGCGACGCCTTCCTCGTCGTGGTCCGCCAGCGGGAGGCGCATTCCGGTCACTGACCGTCCGTGCGGAGATCCGGTCGGCGCACGCCCCTTGGCCTTGCGACCCTCCGCCCCCACACTGTCCCGATGACTCAGCGTGTGGACCTCGCGACGGTGATGGACCGGCTGGCGATCGACGAGGTGGTCTCGGGGTACGCGGTGGCCGTCGACGACGGCGACTGGGAGGGGTACCGGGCCCTGTTCGCCCCGGCCGGGCGGGCGGACTACAGCTCGGCGGGCGGGATGGAGGGGCCCGCCGGGGAGGTCGCCGACTGGCTCGCGGAGACCATGAAGCTCTTCCCCGTACGCCAGCACCTCATCGTGAACCGGCTGATCCGGCTGGAGGACGCGGGCGGTTCTCCCGGCGACAGTGCCGAGGTGCGCGCGGACTTCCTCAATCCGATGCGGCTGGACGGGGACGAGTTCGACGGGAGCGTCACCGCGCCCAACTTCGTCGCCGCCGGGCGTTACACCTTCGCCCTCGCCCGCACCCACGACGGCTGGCGGCTGACCCGGGTCACCGTGCACGAGAAGTGGCGGCACATCTCCGCCTGACTGCCACACTGGAAGCGGAGGCGCCCATGATCTCGGCACGGAACGGGTGGTCCCCCCGGTCGATCCCCCGGTCGTTCCCGCGGCGGTCCTCCGGGTGGCGCACGGCGGCCGCGGTCGGCGCCGGTGCGCTGCCCGCCCTCGCCTTCCCCGCTCCCGCGCTCTGGTGGTTCGCGTACGTCGCCCTCGTGCCCTGGATGATGCTGCTGAGGTCGGCGCCCACCCGGCGGCGGGCAGCGCTGGAGGGCTGGTCCGGCGGCGCCGGGTTCATCGTGGCCGTCCACCACTGGCTGCTGCCCAGCCTGCACGTCTTCCTGGTGCTGATCGCCGTGCTGCTGGGCGTGCTGTGGATCCCCTGGGCGCTGCTGGTGCGGGAGTTTCTCGGCGGGCGGCCCACGGCGGGGCGCGCGGCCGCGGGGCTGGTACTCGTGCCCGCCGGATGGCTGCTGTCGGAGCTGGTCCGGTCCTGGCAGGGCTTGGGCGGTCCGTGGGGGCTGCTGGGGGCGAGCCAGTGGCAGGTGCCGCCCGCGCTGCGGCTGGCCTCGGTGGGCGGGGTGTGGCTGGTGAGCCTGCTGGTGGTGGCGGTGAACTGCGCGGTGGTACTGCTGGTCGCGGTGCCGGGGGCGCGGATCCCGGCGGTGGTCGGGTTGGCGGGGTTCGCGGTGCTGACGGGGGCGGTGTGGATGTGGGCGCCGCGGCCCGAGGTGTCGGGCCGGCTGCGGGTGGCCGTCGTACAGCCCGGGCTGATCCCGGACGGGCCGGACAGTGCCGAGCGGCGGTTCGCGGCCGGGGAGCGGCTGACGCGGACACTGGTCGGGCAGCGGCCGGACCTGGTGGTGTGGGGCGAGAGCAGCGTCGGCGCGGACCTGACGGCCCGGCCCGACCTGGCCCGGCGGCTCGCGGCCCTGTCGGCGCAGGTCGGGGCTCCGCTGTTGGTCAACGTGGACGCCCGGGGTGCGGTCCGGCCCGGCATCTACAAGTCCTCGGTGCTGGTGGGTCCCGAGGGGCCGACGGGTCCGGTGTACGACAAGATGCGGCTGGTGCCCTTCGGGGAGTACGTGCCCGCCCGCTCCCTGCTCGGCTGGGCCACCTCGGTGGGCCGGGCCGCCGGCGAGGACCGGATGCGCGGCCGGGCTCCGGTGATCATGCACCTTCCCGGGGGCGTCCGCGTCGGGCCCCTGGTGTGCTTCGAATCGGCTTTCCCCGACATGAGCCGGCGCCTCACCCTGGACGGGGCCTCGCTGCTCGTCGCCCAGTCGTCGACCTCCACCTTCCAGCACAGCTGGGCCCCGGCGCAGCACGCCTCGCTCGCCGCGCTGCGGGCCGCGGAGGACGGCCGCCCGATGGTGCACGCCACCCTGACCGGCGTCAGCGTGGTGCACGGCCCCTCGGGCGAGCGGATCGGCCCGGCCCTGCCCACCTCGGCGAGTACGGCGCACGTGTACGAGGTGCCGCCAGCGACGGGCACGACCCTGTACGTCCGCTTCGGGGACTGGGCGGTCTACGCGGCCGTCGCCGCGCTCGCGGCGTACTGCGCGGCACGGATCGCGCTCACGCTCAGGAGGCGGCCTGCTCCAGAGCCGAGTCCACGACCCGCTCGCACAGCTCGTGGGTGAGGAGCGCATCGCGAGCGTCGAGCGTCCTGCCCGTCGCCACGGCCTCCAGGAAGTGGTCCACGACCTGCTCGATGCCGCGCTGGCGGGCGACGGACACCCAGTCCCCACGGCGCCGGACGCTCGGCTGACCCTTGTGGTCGATGACCTCCGCGAGGTTGACGACCTGCCGCTTGGTGTCCTGCCCGGACACTTCCAGGATCTCCTCGGTGGAACCCGAGAGCCGGTTCATGATCCCGAGCGCGGTGAAACCGGCGCCGGACATCTGGAGCACCACCTGGTGCATCAGCCCCTCTCGCACCACGGCCCGGACGTCGACGTGGTCGGCCTCGCCGGGCAGCAGGAAGCGCAGGGTGTCCACGACGTGGATGAAGTCGTCCAGCACCATCGTGCGCGGGTCCTCGGGCAGCCCGACCCGGTTCTTCTGCATGACGATCAGATCGCGGGCGTGCTCGGCGCACTGGGCGTACCCGGGCGCGTAGCGGCGGTTGAAGCCGACGGCGAGTGACACCCCGCGCTCCTCGGCCAGTTCCACGAGCCGCGCCGAATCCGCGAGCTCGTAGGCGAGCGGCTTGTCCACGTAGGTCGGCACGCCCCCCTCCAGGAGGCGCTCGACGATCTCGGGGTGCGCGGTGGTCGGCGCGTGCACGAACGCCGCGTCGAGGCCCTCGGCGAGCAGCGCGTCGAGGTCGGTGTGCCGGTGCTCCGCCGGGACGTGGTGGATCGCGCCGACCCGCTCCAGGGTCGCGGGGGTGCGCGTCTGCAGGTGCAGTTCGATTCCCGGGCGGGTGGTGAGCACGGGCAGGTACGCCTTCTGCGCGATGTCGCCGAGTCCGATGCAGCCGACCTTCACCGGGCGCCTCCTGATGTGTTCCTTGTGGGACGTGTGCAGCTTAGGGCCTGTGCCGAGGGCCGGACGGGCCCGGGTGACGGCGGTCCGGGTGACGGCGGCCTCGCGAGGAGGCGGGCGCGAATCCCTGGTGGCGGCGGGCACGTTCACCGAGGATGTTCCTCATGCCGATCACCTCCGGATCCCATCGCGAAGAGCCCTCCACCACCGCCGACGAGCGGGAGATGTTGGACGGCTGGCTCGACTACCACCGCTCCACCCTCGCCTGGAAGTGCGAGGGGCTCGACGAGGAGCAGTTGCGCGGTACTCCGCTCGCCCCGTCCGAACTGAGCCTGCTGGGGCTCGTACGGCACCTGGCGGAGGTGGAGCGGTACTGGTTCCGGGAGGTCATGCTGGGCGAGGACCTCCCCGAGCTGTACGTCACCCGGGAGGACGTGGACGGCGACTTCCACTTCACCGACGGGGACACCTGGGCCGAGGCCGAGCGGGTGTGGCGGGCCGAGGTCGACCTGGCCCGGAAGGCCGCCGCGGGCCGCTCGCTCGACCTGCGCTCGAAGCCGGAGAGCCACCACCGGGGCGAGGTGTTCAGCCTGCGCTGGGTCTACACCCACATGATCGAGGAGTACGCGCGCCACAACGGCCACGCGGATCTGCTGCGCGAGCACCTCGACGGCGCCACGGGCGAATAGCCGCCGGTCGGCGGACGGGGTTCGGTTGGCCCGCGCCCCGTCACCCGTGCGGGGTGAATATGGCCTCCGGGTTTCCCAACGCGGCGTCCGTCCGAGCAGAGTTGCGCGAGTGCATCCAACCCGAACCACGACAACGTTGCTGCTCGGAGTCGCCTGTGCCGTCTCGGCCGTCTCCGGCTGTGTGAAGGTGGGCCCCGCGCCCGTGACCCCGGCCGTCGGCCCCTCGGCGGGGCCGGCGCCGCACCACGAGCCGCGCGGCGGGCCCGGAGCCTCCCCGGTGGTCGTCCAGGCGCCCGCGCTGGAGGCGCTCAAGGCGGCCCCCGGGGCGGCGCCGCCGCCCGCGACCTCCGCCCCCGCCACCGCCCCGGCGGCTCCGCAGCGGAGCGTCCAGGCTCCGGCGCCCGTCCCGGACATCCCCGAGCCGCGCAAGCCCGCCGAGGCCGCCCGCGGGCACGGGGAGGGCGGGCGTCCGGGGGCCGCGCGGCCCGACGCGAAGGCGGAACGGGAGCTGATGCGGGAACTGCCGGTGCGGCCGGCCGACGTGTGCGCGCTGGGCCGCCGGCACGGTCACTGGCGGCCGGACAGCCCGGAGGCCCGCATCTGCGCGGGCGTCCACGGCGGCTGAGGGACCTGCGAGGTCTGCTCTACGGGTACTGCTCGGGGAACGGCCGGGGCGGGGTGCCCGGCTCGGCGGCCAGGCGCCGCTCCAACCGGAGCATGGCGCCCCGTACGCCGTTCCCGTACTCGTCGTCGGGCAGCGCGGCGGCCGCCGCCCGGGCCCGGGACAGGTGCGCCCTGGCCGCCTCGGGCCGCCCCAGCTTCACGTAGTCGTCGGCGAGGCTCAGGTGCAGGGACGGGTAGAAACCCCGGGGCATCAGCGGCCCGTCCCCCAGCGCCTCGGCGGCGGACAGCGCCCTGAGGTCCCAGGCCAGCGCGTCCGCGGGATCGTCCTGGGCGTCGGCCATGTAGTGCGCGAGGGTGCACCGGTGGAGGGAGTCGCCCTCCGCCCCGAGCTCGGTCCAGATGTCGCCGAGCCGGTTGCGTGCCTCCTCGCGGTCCCCGGCGTGCAGCAGGATGGCCGCCTGGCCGATCCTGGTCATGACGGCGTCCTCCGACGCCTCCTGCTGCTCCGTCACCGCGGCCTCCGGCTCACTCCGCCAGACCTGCTCCGGTCTGATCATCAAGAAGCTAGCCGGAGGCACCGGCAATGGCGCCGAGGCGCGGCGCGGTGTGGCGTCAGCCGAGGTCCGGGATCCGCCAGTCGATCGGCTCATGCCCCTGGGCGGCGACGGCCTCGTTGATCTGCGTGAAGGGGCGGGAGCCGAAGAACTTCTTCGCCGACAGCGGGGACGGGTGGGCGCCCTTGACGACCACGTGGCGCTCTTCGTCGATCAGCGGGATCTTCTTCTGGGCGTAGGCGCCCCACAGCACGAAGACGGCCGGGTCCGGGCGGTCGGACACCGCGCGGATCACCGCGTCGGTGAACTTCTCCCAGCCCTTGCCCTTGTGCGAATTGGGCTCGGCCTCGCGGACCGTGAGCACCGCGTTGAGCAGCAGGACGCCCTGCGCGGCCCACGGCATCAGGTAACCGTTGTCGGGGACGGGGAGGCCGAGCTCCTCCTTCATCTCCTTGTAGATGTTGCGCAGCGAGGGCGGGGTCTTCACGCCGGGCTGCACGGAGAAGCACAGGCCGTGGCCCTGGCCGGCGCCGTGGTACGGGTCCTGGCCGAGGACCAGCACCTTCACCTGGTCGAAGGGAGTGGCCTCCAGGGCCGCGAGCACCTGCTCACGGGGCGGGTAGACCGGCCCGTTCGCCCGCTCCTTCTCGACGAACTCGGTGAGCTCTTTGAAGTAGGGCTGGTCCAGCTCCCCGCCGAGGACGGGAAGCCAGGACTCGGGCAGCATCTGGGTCACGGCACAACCTCCGGTACAAGTTCTTGCGACAGATCAAGAACCTACCGGGCGCCACTGACAACGCGTCGGCCGCCCTTCCCGGCGGCCGACGCGTGCGGCCTTGCTACCAACTGGTCTTGCGGTAGAACTCCCACATCTGCATGACGGTCTGCGGGTCCAGGGCCCGCTCGGCGCCCGCGATGTCCTCCCGGGCGGCGACGTACAGCTTGCCCTGCCACAGGGGCAGCAGCCGGACGTCTTCGGCGAAGACCTGCTGCGCCTTCTCGAACTGCTGGATTCCGGCCGAGCGGTCGCCCTCGCGGCGGGACTTGGGCAGCAGGTCGTTCAGGATCTCGGCGGGCTCGTACGGGGTGCCGACCGCGTTCTCCTTGCCGACGAACGGCGCGATGAAGTTGTCCGGGTCCGGGAAGTCGGGGAACCAACCTCGGCCGAAGACGGGGTACTCCTGGTTCTTGTAGCTCTTCTGGAATTCCTTCCAGGGCGCGCTGCGCAGGGTGACCTTGAAGAGCAGGCTCTCGTCCAGCTGGCGCTTGAGCTCGGTGAACTCGTCGGCGGTCGAGGCGCCGTAGCGGTCGGTGGTGTACCAGAAGGTCAGGTCGACGGCCTGGTTGATCCCGGCGTCCCTGAGGATCTTCTTGGCCTTGGCCACGTCCGGCTGGCCGAACTTGTCGTAGAAGGGCGTCTTGTGGCCCACGACCCCCTTGGGGACCATCGAGTACAGCGGCTCGGCGGTGCCCTGGTAGACCTTGGAGACGAGCGCGCCGCGGTCGATCACCTGGGCGATGGCCTGGCGGACCGGGGCCTTGGCGACCGCCGGGTCCTTGGGGTTGAAGACGAGGTACCGGATCTCGGAGCCGACGTTCTCCACGACCCCGACGCCCTGCCCGTGCGACGCGGGGGTCTGGAGGTCCAGGATCTCGGGGGCCGACAGACCTCGGTAGATCGCGTCGATCTCCTTGCCCTTGAGGGCGGAGATCATCTTCGGGGATTCCTTGAAGTAGCGGATGGTCACGCCGGCGTTCTTGCGGTTGGCGAAACCGTTGTAGTTCTCGTTGCGGTTGAGGACGGCCTCGCCGCCCTCCTTGTACGACTCGAGCACGTACGGGCCGGAGCCGACGATCTTGCCGTCGTCGCGGACCTTGTCCGCGGGGTACTCCTTGGGCGCGACCAGCGAGGCGGCCGGCGAGCCGAGGACGAACGGGAACGTGGCGTCCGAGGTGTTCAGGTGGAAGACGACCGTCAGCGCGTCCGGGGTCTCGATCTTGTCGAGCGCCCCGAAGAGGTCCTTGGGGCCCGTCGAGGAGCCGATAGTCCTGATCCGGTCCAGGGAGTGCTTGACGGCCTTGGCGTCGAGCACCTCGCCGTTGGAGAACTTCAGGCCCTTGCGCAGGACGCACCGGTACGCCTGGTTCGCCGCGTCCGTGAACTCGCAGCTCTGGGCGGCGTCCGGCTGGGGCTTGGTGGAGCCCGTCGGGAAGGCCACCAGGGTCTGGTAGACGTTCCGGTAGAGCTCCCAGGAGCCGTCCCACGCCGCGGCGGGGTCGAGGGTGCTCGGGGCGCTGGTAGTGCCGACGACGATGCGCTTGGCGTCGTCGCCCTTGTCGTCCGAGAGCAGGCCGCATCCGGCGAGCAGGGATATGGACGCAAGGGCCGCAGTGATCTGCAGACATCTGGTCCGGATGAACACGTGCACGCTCCTCGATCAGCCAGGGTGCGGCAGACCTTACCGCAGTGCCCCACGAATCCAATGGACAGGTTTCGTGGGGCACATGACCGGTTCCGTGCATATTCGTGACACATTCACCTCCCTTAAGGAAGGGAATGTGTCCGGTTATCGATCAGTGCACTCCGGCATTCAGGAACATTCCCCCGTCTACGACCAGAGTTTGCCCTGTGATCCATTCCGCTTGTGCAGATGTAAGAAAGGCCGCGGCCCCTCCGATGTCCGCCGGAACCCCGAGCCGACCCAGCGGATAGGCGGCCGCGGCCTCCTGCTCGCGGCCCTCGTAGAGAGCCTGCGCGAACTTGGTCTTGACCACCGCGGGCGCGATCGCGTTGACCCGGACCCCGGGCGCCATCTCGTGGGCGAGCTGGAGGGTCAGGTTGATCATCGCCGCCTTGCTCATCCCGTACGCCCCGATGAAGGGCGAGGCGGAGACGCCGGCGATGGAGGCGATGTTCACGATCGCGCCGCCGTTGTCCTTCTGCCAGGCGTGCCAGGTCCGCTGCGCGAAACCGAGCGCCGAGATCACGTTGGTCTCGAAGACCTTGCGCGCGACCCCGAGGTCCAGGTCCGCGATGGGCCCGAAGACCGGATTGGTGCCGGCGTTGTTCACCAGGAAGTCGACCCGGCCGAACGCCTCCATCGTCCGCTCGACGGCGACGGCCTGGTGCTCCTCGTCGTGCGCCTTGCCCGCGACCCCGATGACCCGGTCGGCGCCGAGCCGCTCGACGGCCTCCTTGAGGGCGTCCTCGTTGCGCCCGGTGATGCACAGCCGGTCCCCGCGGGCGACCAGCGCCTCGGCGACGCCGTAGCCGATGCCCCGGCTCGCACCGGTGATCAGCGCGACCTTGCCGCTGTCCGTTCCTTCGTACGTCATGTCGTACGCCCCTGCCTCTCGTGGACCGTCAGTTGAGCGGGCCGCCGGCCACGTACAGGACCTGGCCGGAGACGAAGCCGGCCGCCTCGCCCGTGAAGAAGGCGATGGCGTTGGCGATGTCGTCGGGGGTGCCGACGCGCTGGACGGGGATCTGGGTGGCGGCGGCGGCCTTGAAGTCCTCGAAGCCCATGCCGACTCGGGCGGCGGTCTGCGCGGTCATCTCGGTGGCGATGAAACCGGGGGCGACGGCGTTGGCGGTGACGCCGAACTTGCCGAGCTCGATGGCCAGGGTCTTGGTGAAGCCCTGCAGACCGGCCTTGGCGGCCGAGTAGTTGGCCTGGCCGCGGTTGCCGAGGGCCGAGCTGCTGGAGAGGTTGACGATGCGTCCGAACTTGGCCTCGACCATGTACTTCTGACAGGCCTTCGACATCAGGAACGCCCCGCGCAGGTGCACGTTCATGACGGTGTCCCAGTCGGACTCGCCCATCTTGAACAGCAGGTTGTCGCGCAGCACGCCCGCGTTGTTGACCAGCACGGTCGGAGCGCCGAGCGTGCTCGCGACGCGCTCGACCGCCGCCTCCACCTGCGCGCCGTCCGAGACGTCGCAGCCGACGGCGATGGCCTTGCCGCCGGCCGCCGTGATGGCCTCGACGGTGTCCTTGCAGGCAGCCTCGTCGAGGTCGAGTACGGCGACCGCCCGACCCTCGGCGGCCAGGCGTACGGCGGTGGCGGCGCCGATGCCCCGGGCCGCCCCGGTCACGATCGCGACGCGCTGCTCGGTGGTGGACATGCTGGATCTCCTCGCCCTTGAGAGACGGCCGCCCAGAGGTGAGCAACCGCTTAGTAGCTTCAGCTGAGGAGACGCTAGGAGCCGCAGCGCCACGCTGTCAACGGCAGCCCGCCGGGGCCGATCCCACTCCCACCGGGGAGGAATCCAGCCCCGGCGGGGAGAAATCCGGCCCCGCCGGCGTTCGAGGCGCGGGGGCCCGGGGGCGGAGCCCCCGGCAACGGCGCCGCACCCGAAGGTCGACGGCCCTCCCGGGGGGATCAGCGCACCAGCAGGTCCAGCAGCCGCTCCACCTCCGCGGCGGGATCGGCCGTCAGCCCGGTGTGCACGGGCCCCGGCTGCACGACAGTGCTCCGCGGCGCGATCAGCCAGCGGAACCGCCGCCCGGCGTCGTCCCCGGCGGCCTGCCCCGCCGCGGTGCCCCCCGTGCACACCCCTTCCACGCCGCGCAGCGCCGCCCGCACCCCGGCCACATCGGCCCCGGGGTCCAGGGCGAGCAGCTTCGCCTCGTCGAGGTGGGTGCGCGCGGCGACGTACGCGTGCGCCCGGCAGTAGACGATCACGCCGGCGTTGAAACACTCGCCCCGTTCCATCCGGGGCACCACACGCACCAGCGCGTACTCGAACACGTCCCGCTTGGTCACTCGTCGCCGCTCTTCTTCTTGGTCTTGTGGGGCCATTCCGCCAGGTGGTCGGTGAGCCAGCCCGGCGGCTTCTGCGGGGCCTTCACCTCGGCCTCCATCGAGATCCTCTCGTGGATCGTGGCCGCGCGCGGCAGCAGTGCCTCCACATAGGCGCGGCGCAGCTCGTCCGTGGTGTCGAAGCCGGGCTCGTCGACGAGCCATTCGTCCGGGACGTCGGCCGCGACCTCGGTGAGCAGTTCCTCGGTGACCAGCGGGGCGAGCGCGGCCGCGGCGCTCGCGATGTCCGGGCCCACGGGGGCGAGCACGTGGTCCGAGGCGTTGTACGGCTTGGCGGCCGCGGCCGCGGCGGTGGGCCAGTTGTGCTGCCAGATCATGGTGGCGCCGTGGTCGATGAGCCACAGGTCCCCGTGCCAGACCAGCATGTTGGGATTGCGCCAGGACCGGTCGACGTTGTTGATCAGGGCGTCGAACCAGACCACGCGCCCCGCCTCGACCGGGTCCACCTGGTACGCGAGCGGGTCGAAGCCGATCGATCCGGGCAGGTAGTCCATGCCGAGGTTGAGCCCGCCGCTGGCCTTCAGCAGCTCCTGGACCTCCTGGTCGGGCTCGGCGAGCCCGATGACGGGGTCGAGCTGCATCTGCACCAGCCGCGGTACCCGCAGGCCCAGCCGCTGGGCGAGCCGCCCGCAGATGACCTCGGCGACCAGGGTCTTGCGGCCCTGGCCGGCGCCGGTGAACTTCATGACGTACGTGCCGAGGTCATCGGCCTCGACGATTCCTGGGAGCGAACCGCCCTCACGCAGCGGCGTGACGTAACGGGTCGCGATCACTTCGGACAGCATTCGTCCAGGTTACGGGGGTCAGCTCGGCGGAGCCCACTGCATAAGGAGCGCCTCGGTGGTGGTGATGGCCGCGACCAGCCCGAGGGAGTTGCGGATCACCTCCGCCGTGCAGGAGGCGGGCACGCCGGCGATGGCGTCGGACGGGACGACCACCTGGTAGCCGAGGTTCACGGCGTCGAAGACGGTGTTGGGGATGGCGATGTTGGAGGAGACCCCGGTGACGACGAGCGTACGGACGCCGAGGTTGCGCAGCAGCGCGTCGAGGTCGGTTCCCGCCATCGGGGAGAGGCCGTGGAGCCGGCGGACCACCAGGTCCTGTTCGGCCACGGTGATCGGGGCCGCGACCTCCACGGCCCGACTTCCGGTCAACTGGCGGACGGGCAGCTTCCCGGCCGCCCGGAACAGCCGTGCGTTGGTGTTGGCCCCGCGTCCGTCCGGCCGCCGCTCGGCCACGGCGTGCAGCACCTGTACACCGGCCCCGCGCGCGGCGTCGACCAGTGCGGCCACCCGCTCCAGCGTTCCGGAGTCCCGCGCCTCTTTGGCGAGTTCGGGCAGCGCGCTCTCCTCGCCGACCACCCCGTTCTGGCACTCGACGGTGAGCAGTGCGGTGGTGGCGGGATCGAGTTCCTGCATGGCTCCCCCTGGCGTGACGACCCGACAGCCCGCATGATTCCTGACACACAGTCAGATGTGAAGGGGTGCGGGACGGATGGACGAGGCACGCTCGGCAACGGCACAGCGGCGGGGGCGCCGCATCATGATGAGCGACGCGGAGGTGGACGCCTTCCTCCGCGAGCAGCGCACCTGCCGGGTGGCCACGGTCTCACCGGACGGCCGCCCGCACGTGGGGGCCCTCTGGTTCGCCTGGGACGGCACCTCGCTGTGGCTGTACTCGATCACGCGCAGCCGGCGCTGGTCCGACCTGCGCAAGGACCCCCGGATCTCGGTGGTCGTGGACTCGGGCGAGGCGTACGACGAACTGCGCGGGGTGGAACTGTCCGGCACCGCCGTCTTCGTGGGCGAGGCCCCGCGCACCGGCGAGCCCTGCCCGGAGCTGGCGGAGGTAGAGCAGATCTTTCCGGTCAAGAACTTCGGCATCGAGCAGATGCCGCACGACGGCCGGCACGCCTGGATCCGCCTCACCCCGGAGTCGGTCGTCTCCTGGGACTTCCGCAAGCTGTAGGGCGCGGAGCGGGCTACCGGATTCCGGCGGCCACCTCCCGCAGGGCGTCCACGGCGGCCCGGATGGAGGGCCGCCGGTCGGCGTCCGCCCGCCACACCGCGTACACGTGGCGGCGTACGGTGTCGCAGACAGGCAGCAGCCGGACCCCGGGCGGCACCGGACCACGACCCAGCTTCGGCGCGACGCACACGCCGAGCCCGGCCTCCACGAAGGCGAGCTGGGTGTGGTGCTCCTCGGCGATGTGCGCGATGCGCGGCTCGATCCCCGTGCCGCGGAGGGTGAATACCAGCCACTCGTGGCAGAACTGGCCCTCGTTCCAGGAGATCCAGTCGTCCTCGGCGAATTCGGCCAGGGAGATCTTGTCCCGGCCGGCGAGCCGGTGGTCCGCCGGGACGGCGATGTCTACGGAGTCGTCGAGCAGGTGGACCCGGGTCAGCTCGGCGGGAACCGGCATGCGCTTGTTGTGCCAGTCGATGGCGAGGGCCATGTCGAGGTCCCCGCGCACGACCGCCGTCATGCTCTCCTCCGGTTCCTGCTCGCGCACCCGGACCCGCAGCTCCGGATGGCCCTGGCGCAGGGCGGACAGCACCTGGGGCAGCAGACCGCGCATGGCGGTCGGGAAGGCGCCGATCCGCAGTTCGCCGACCGCGCAGCCCCGCTGGGCCTCGACATCCGCCTGGGCGAGCTCCACCTGGGAGATGATCCGCGCCGCGTGGTCGGCGAGCAATCGCCCGGCGTCGGTGAGCCGCACCCCGCGGCCGTTCTTGGCGAGCAGCGGCTGGCCGATCTCCCGTTCCAACTTGGCCATCTGCTGGGAGACGGCGGAGGTGGTGACGTGGAGCCCGTCGGCCGCGCCGCTGACCGAGCCGTGGCGGGCGAGGGCGTCGAGGGTGCGCAGGCGCTCCAGGTTCAACATGTAAGCGATGCTACGGCGTCACCCCCAGGAAGTCTCGCTTGTCCTACGAAGTCGAGACGCGCACAGTAAGTGCCATGAGCGCACCCACCGCCCCGCGGCCCACCCTCCCGACCACCGCGGCCACCGCCACCAGCGCCGTTCGCCGGGGCCGGCTCCTCGACTGGCGGGTCCGCTTCGCGATCCTGTCCGTCATCTGGGGCTTCAGCTTCCTCCTGATCAAGGTGGGTACGGAGGCCTACGCGCCGTTCCAGGTGGCGCTGGGCCGGGTCCTGTTCGGCGCGCTCGCCCTCCTCGCGGTCCTGCTGGTGCGCCGGGAGCCGCTCCCCCGGGGGCTGCGCACCTGGGGGCACCTCACCGTGGCGGCGCTCCTGCTCAACACGGCCCCGTTCTCGCTCTTCGCGTACGCGGAGCTGAGCATCCCGTCGAGCCTGGCCGGCATCTGCAACGCCACCTCCCCGCTGTGGGGCATGGCGCTGTCGCTGGTCGCGCTGTCCGAGGACCGCCCGACACGGCACCGCTTCGCGGGGCTGGGGCTGGGCTTCCTGGGCGTCCTCACGGTCCTGGGCGCCTGGCAGGGCTTCGCGGGGGTCGACGCCAAGGGCACCGCGTTCGCCCTGCTGGCCGCGCTCTGCTACCCCATCGGCTGGATCTACGTCCGCCGCACCCTGGCCGGGACTCCGGGCTCCCCGGTGGCCATGACGGGTGGCCAGCTGATGCTCTCCACCCTCCAGCTCGCCCTGGTCAGCTCCCTGTTCACCAGCGCCCCGACGTCCTTCCCGCTCTGGCCGACCCTGTCGGTGATCGCCCTGGGCGCCCTCGGGACGGGCATGGCCCTGCAGATGCAGTACGGCCTGGTGACGGAGGTCGGCCCGACCACCGCGCAGATGGTCACGTACTTCATCCCGGTCGTGGCCACGACGGCGGGCGTCCTGGTCCTCGGCGAGCAGCTCCACTGGAACACCCCGGTCGGCGCCGCGATCATCCTGGCGGGCGCCGCCCTCACCCAGACCCGCCCCGGGGCCCGTCGGACCGCGTGACCCCTGGTACCGTCCGGGCGATCATCACACCGCCCGGGGGGCACCTTTTGAACTTGGCCATCGTCCTTCTGACCGCCGGACCGATCACCCTCGTCGGTGGCGGCCGGCTCGCACTGAACGTCCGGGGATCGGCCACGTCCCTGGCCCGCCGGGCGGAGGCCAACGCGGAACTGCGCAGGCACTCCCGGGGGGACCTCGGTTCGGCGCCGCAACGCGCCCCGGCCGGCCTCTTCCGCGCCGGGGGCGCGGTCTTGGCCCTGTGCGGGGCCGTCCTCACGCTGGGCGGCGTCATCGAACTCCTCTGACCCCGCGGCCCTTGGTCCGTCCGGCCCGCCGCGCCGGGGCACCGCTCCGGACGCGGCGGGTGGGGCCCGCGGGTCGGGTTCAGACCGAGCGGCCGCCCCCCGACGGGCGGACCGCCGCGGCCACCGCGTCCGCCAGGGCCGGGATGTCGGCCGGGACCAGCGTCGAGACGGTCACGCGGATGCCCGGGCCCGACTCCACCCGGTAGCGGGAGCCCGGCGCCACCGCCCACCCCGCGGCCAACAGCCCCGCCACCACCGCGGTCTCGCCGACCCCGACCAGCGGCACCCACACGTTCAGGCCGCTCCGCCCGTGCGCCGGCACCCCCCGCTCCCGCAGCGCCGCGATCACCGCGTTCCGCCGCTCGTCGTAGGCCCGGGACACCGCCGCACGGTCCACGGCCCCCGAGGTCCACAGCTCCACCACGGCGTACTGGAGCAGCCGGCTCACCCACCCCGGGCCGAGCCGCTGCCGCCCGCGGACCCGGTCCAGCGTCACCGCGTCACCCGTGAGCACCGCCAACCGCAGGTCCGGCCCGTACGCCTTCGCGGCGGACCGAGTCAGCGCCCAGTGCCGGGTCACCCCGCCCAGGGAATGGAGCGGCCGGTCCACGATCCCGTGGCCGTGGTCGTCGTCGATCGCCAGCACCTCCGGATGGCCCGCCACCAGCGCCCGCAGCTGCGCCGCCCGCTCCGCGCTCAGCACCGCCCCGGTCGGGTTCTGCGCCCGCGGTGTGACCAGCAGGGCTCGCGCCCCGGCCGCCAGCGCCCGCGCCACCGCGTCCACCTCGGGGCCGTCGTCGTCGACGGCCACCGGCAGCACCCGCAGTCCGAGGGCCGCGACCAGGTCCAACACGCTCCCCCACCCCGGGTCCTCGACCGCCACCGCGTCCCCCGGCCGCAGATGCGCGGCCAGGACCCGTTCGATCGCGTCCAGCGCACCCGAGGTCACCGCCACCGGACCCGCGGGAACCCCGTCCGCGTCGAGGTCCGCCCGGGCCATCCGTTCGAGCTCCGGCAGCAGCGGATCGTCCCCGTAGAGGGTCGGCGCCTGCGCGTACCGCCGGGCGGCGAAGGCCAGGGCCCCGTCCAGGGCGGGGAGCAGCGACACGTCCGGGTTGCCCGAGCCGAGGTCCCGTACGCCCTCCGGCACCGCCATCGGGGCCGCGTCGCGGGGCGCGCTCGACGGGCGGGCCCGCACTCGGCTGCCGCGCCGCCCGTCGGTCTCGATGACCCCGCGCTCGCGCAGCGTCCGGTACGCGGCCGCGACGGTGTTCGGGTTCACCCCCAACTCGCCCGCCAGCTCCCGCATCGGCGGCAACGGCGATCCGGGCGGGAGCGCGCCCGATCCCACGCCCGCTTCGACACTGGCCGCGATATCCGATGCGCGGCGCCCTTCGATCCGATAATCTCCTAGCACAAAGACAATTATGCACTAGTACAACGGAGCGCGCACGATGACCACGACCCCCGCCACTGAGACGGCGTACGAACCCACCGACCGCACCGTGCCCACCCGCTCCCGCGACCGGGCGCGCTACGACCGCGAGACGGTGCACTCGATACTCGACCAGGCCTACATCTGCCACCTCGGCTTCGTCCGCGACGGCGCCCCGGTGGTCCTCCCCACGCTCTTCGCCCGCGTCGGCGAGGTCCTCTACGTACACGGCTCCACCGGCTCCCGCCCGCTGCTCGCGGCGGGCAAGCCCGACCCGGGTCTCGCCGTCTGCGTGACGGTGACCCACGTCGACGGCCTGGTACTGGCCCGCTCGGCCTTCCACCACTCGCTCAACTACCGCTCGGTGGTGGCCCACGGCACCGCCTACCAGGTCACCGACGAGGCGGAGCGCCGGCTCGCCCTGGACGCCCTCGTCGACCACGTCGTACCGGGCCGCTCCGCCGACTCCCGGCCCGCCAACGCGAAGGAACTCGCCGCCACGGCCGTGATCCGCCTGGATCTGGAGGAGGTGTCCGCGAAGCTCCGCACCGGCGGCCCGAACGACGACGCCGAGGACCTGGGCCTGCCGTACTGGACGGGCGTGGTCCCCGTCGCACCGGCGTACGGAGTCCCCGTGCCCGCCGCGGACCTGGCCCCCGGCATCGCCGTCCCGGACTACATCACCGCGCTCTGAGGACGCTCCCGCACCGCGGCGGGCCCGGCCGCCACCGGCCCGGGCCCGGCCGCCGGACGGCGCGCTTCCGCCGCGATCAGCGCCCCCACCGCCGTCAGCAGCAGTACGGTCCCCAGCACCACGGCACCGGTCAGCCGCTCCCCCAGCACCAGGACGGCGATGGCGGCCGCGCTCACCGGCTCGATCAGCATGATCACGGACACGGTCGCGGCCCGCACCGCGGCCGCGCCCGTGAAGTAGAGGACGTACGCGAGCGCCGTCGGGACGAGGGCGACGTACGCCAGCAGCCCGAGCACCCGTGCCGGTTCGGCGGTGTGCGGCAGCAGCCCCTCCGCCCAGGCGAGCGGCAGCAGGGCGACCGCGCCCACCGCGACCGACCAGGCGGTGGTCACCAGGGGGTCCCCGCCCGCCCCGCGCTGCCCGAGCCGGCGGGCCCGCAGGGTCATGGCCGCGTACCCGGCGGCGGAGAGCAGCGCCCAGCCGACACCGAGCGGCCGCACCTCGCCGCCCCCGCTGCCCAGCACGAGGACGGCCAGCCCGGCGAGGGCCCCGCAGACCGCGGTCAGGCCGGCGCGGCCGAGCCGCTCGCCCGTCCAGTACCGGGCCCCGAGCGCGATGAGCACGGGCCCGGCGCCGAGGGTGACGACGGTGCCGACCGCGAGGCCGGTCTCGCGCACGGCGGCGAAGTAGGCGGCCTGGAAGAGGGTGAACAGCAGCCCGGTCCCGATCAGCGAGGCCTTGGACGGCCGCGCCCGCCCGTCGTCCGCCCGGCGGCGCCCGCGTACGGCGAGCACCGCGAGCAGCACCACGAGCCCGCCCGCGCACCGCCAGAAGGACAGGGCGAGCGGGCCGAGGTCACTGGCCAGGAAGAGGAGGGAGGCGGCCGCCCCGGCGGTGCCCCAGGCGGCTCCGGCGATGACGAGGTACAGCAGACTGCGCCCGGTGGCGGGCGAATGGTTCGACACGTGGTTCTCCGCGCATGCGTGAAGGATGAGAAGAGCAGGTCATCGCTTCGCGGGCAGCGCTCACCGGCCCGGGAACCCCCGGGCGCTCGGTTGCGTGAAAGTGCGGCCCGCGCCTAGGCGGCGGGCGGCGAAAGCACGGTCGAATACATGCGCATCACCCTAGGCCGTCGTGGTCTCGCGGTCCAGCAGGACCGGTTCGGGCTCGGCCGGCACGTCCGGCACCTCCGGCGGCGCCTGTCGCGAGGACTGCGCGATGAACGCACCGCCCAGCACCAGCCCACCGCCGACGATCTGCCAGGTGGAGAGGTGCTCGCCGAGCAGGATCCAGGCCAGCACGGTGGCGACGACGGCCTCCAGGAAGGCCACCACGCCCGCGATCTGGGGCGAGAGCCTGCGCACGGAGACGACGCCGGTCAGGTACGCGAAGACGGTCGCGATCAGCACCACCCAGCCGAGCAGCACCCCGGCGGGCACCATGAGGTCGCCCAGGGCCGCGTCGCCGCCCAGCACCTGCCAGTCGATCTCCCACGGGCGGGCGATCACGGTCATGACGAGGGCACCCACGACCAGGCCGTACGCGGTCACGCCGAGCGGGTCCGGGGCGTCCTCCCCGTCGGAACCCTGGTCGGCGAAGACGAAGTAGGAGGCCTGGCACAGGGCCGCGCAGAGGCCGAAGACCACGCCGAGCAGGTCGAGCCGCAACCCTGCCCAGATCTCGACCACGCAGGCGAGCCCCACGACGGCCACGGCCGCGCCGGCGGCGGCGCCCCGCGTCACGGGCTTGCGCTGGACGAAGCGGATGTAGCCGAGCAGCAGCGCCGGGCCCAGGTACTCCAGGAGCAGGGCCACGCCGACGGGAATCCGGGACAGCGAGGCGAAGTAGAAGGCCTGTACGCCCGCGACGGCGACCAGGCCGAAGCCGGCGAGCAGCGCGGGCTTGCGCCGCACCAGGCCGCGATGGCGCCAGGCCAGCGGGGACAGCACGAGCGCCGCCCCGGCCACCCTGAGCCAGACCATCTGGAGGGGGTCCAGACCCGCCTCGATCAGCGGCTTCGCCGCCACCCCGGAACCACCGAACGCAACCGCCGAGACGAGGGCGAGGCCCAGTCCGGCGTTCTTCCCTGACGCTTGCATCGGGCCATCATGACAGGGCCGGTCAGGAGCGTCACGAGCATGACACCTGTTGAGACGCAGTCGATACCCCGGCCTCCGCTCGGGCCGCCCGCCCCGCCGATTTCTGACAGGTCGTCAGTATTGAATGTTCCGCCCGCCGGGGCTACGTTCCGCCGCACGTACCCGACGAGAAGGGGTGGTCGCATGGCTGAAGTCACCGCGGAATCACGCATCGAGGCGTCCGCCGCGAAGGTCTGGTCCCAGCTGACGGACTGGGACGCGTACGGCCAGTGGAGCATGACCCACACGAACTTCCCGAAGGGCGGACCCGAGACCCTCGCGGTCGGATCCACCTTCGCCGAGAACATGAAGATGATGGGCTTCCCGGCCGAGGTCGTCTGGACCGTCTCCGAGCTGGAGGACGAGCGCGTCTTCGCCATCACGGGCAAGGGGCCGATGGGCGTGGCCGTGCTCACCCGGTACACGCTGATCCCGGACGGCGGGGCCACCACCGTCCGCATCGACGGCGAGTTCACGGGCGCCGCGGTCTCGCTGATGGCGGGCAAGCTCAAGGACTCGGCGACCGCCGCGCTGAACGAATCCCTGCGCAAGCTGGCCGGCCTGGTCGTCTGACCCGACCGCCGGACCGCACGACGGAGCGCCCCGCGAGAGGACTCGCGGGGCGCTCCGTTTCCTCCTGGACCCGACCGGCTCAGTGCTCGTCGGCCAGGATCAGGTAGAGCTTCTTGCGGGCGTCGTTGATGACGGCGAGGGCCTTCTCCCGCTGTTCGGGCGAGCCGGTCTTGAAGACCTGCCCGAAGGCCTCCATCAGGCCGAACCCGGCCGTCCGGATCTCCTGCATCGCCTCGAAGTCGAAACCCCGCCCGGCGTCCGCCCAGGGGGCGTCGGGGCCGGCCTCGGCCTCGGTGCGGCCGGCGTCGGTGAGCGTGAACAGCTTCTTGCCGCCCTCGCTCTCGCTGACGATCAGGCCCTCGTCCTCCAGCAGTTGGAGGGTCGGGTAGACCGAGCCGGGGCTGGGCTTCCACGCCCCGCCGCTGCGCTCGCCGATCTCCTGGATCATCTCGTAGCCGTGCATCGACCGGTCGGCGAGCAGCGCCAGGATCGAGGCGCGTACGTCTCCGCGCCGAGCCCTGCCGCGCGGCCCGCCGCGACCGCCGCGTCCACCGAAGGGTCCGCCGCCGAAGGGAGGCCCGAACGGGCCGAAGGCGGCGCGCAGCCCCCTGAACTCCTCCCGACGATCGGGCCCGCAGTGGCCGTGGCCCCGTCCGTGCTCGTGTCCGTGCCCGTGTTCGTGCTGTCCACGTGAACGCATGACTGCGCTCCTTCCGTCACTTCGTAGTGGTTCACATCGGTTCATCGGTTCCCCGATGTCTCCACTATCGGTGACCGATCGCGATGCGTCAACGATATATCGGAACCTTTCTCACCGAACAGCAACCGGGCAGCACGAGGGCCGGCCCCCGGGGCGGAGCAGTTCGCGGGCCGGGCCGGGGCCGGTGCCGGAAAGGCCGGCTCCGGTCGGCCCCGGTCGGCGCTCGCGCGACACCAGGCCAGACACCCCGCATTGGCCTTTGTCGGTGATCAAGGATCCGTCCTACGGTCTGGGCATGCGCATCCGAATCGTCGACGCCTTCACCGACCGTCCCTTCCACGGGAACCCCGCCGGAGTCCTGATCCTCGACGGCGGGTTCCCGCCGGACGCCTGGCTCCAGCAGGTCGCCGCGGAGATGAACCTCTCCGAGACCGCCTTCGCCCACCCCCTGCCGCCCGGCGGCGACGCCGACTGGGCGCTGCGCTGGTTCACCCCGGCCGCGGAGGTCGACATGTGCGGGCACGCCACGCTCGCCACGGCGCACGTACTGGCCACGAGCGGGCTCGCCAAGGGACTGGTCCGCTTCACCGCCCGCTGCGGCATCCTCACCGCCGAGACGGCCGAGGACGGCGGCATCACCCTCGACTTCCCGACGTCCTCCCTGACGCCCGTCCCGGCGCCGACCGCCGTCGACCACGCGCTCGGCGGCGCCCCGATCCTCTCCGTGCACGACACCGCCTCGCACATCGGCGACCTGCTGATCGAGCTCGCCGACGAGCAGACCGTGCGCGAACTGGAGCCGGACCACGCCGCCCTGCGCGCCTTCGCCAAGCGCGGGGTGATCGTCACCGCCCCCGCCGAGGACCCCTCGCGCGGCTACGACTTCGTCTCGCGGGGCTTCTTCCCCGCCTTCGGGATCGACGAGGACCCGGTGACCGGCAGCGCCCACACCGCGCTCGCCCCGTTCTGGGCGCAGCGCCTGGGCCGGGACGAGCTGACCGGCCTCCAGGGCGGCGCCCGCCAGGGGCTGGTCAAGGTCACGCTGGCCGGAGAGCGCACCCTGCTGACCGGCCACGCGGTCACCGTCCTCGACGGCGAGCTCCTCGCGGCCCCGCTCACGGCGCCCGAGGCCGACCGTACGGAGTGACGAGGGGCACCGAACCGGGCCGGTCCCGACCGACCGGGCCCGGTCAGCCCTTCGATCGGCCCTTCCGGCGCGCTTTCGCCTCCGCCTTCGTGCGAGCGGCTCGCCGCCGCGCGTCCTCGTTCGCGATCCAGGCCGCCGAGTCGATCCGCTTGCGATAGACCTGCGCCGGCTCCGCCGCGCCCAGGTGCACCGTCCACACCCACAGGACGGCCGACACGACGAAGAAGACGCCCGCCAAACCCAGATAGGAGGCGATCTCCTCGGACTCGGAGGCGCCCTCCTGGTGCACGAAGCCGGGCACGCCGGCGACGAGCGCGTTCACCCACCACGCGAGCGCCCCGTTGAACAGGGCGAGGGAGATCCAGTAGACGACCCGCACGGTCTTCGCCGGGCCGCTCACCTCCCCCAGCAGCAGGAGCCGCCGCAGCGAGACCGGCCCCGTCCGGTGGCGGCCACCGGTGTCCTCCTTGGCCCGCCGCACCGACGCGTAGCACTCGTCCAGCCACTGCCCCGGGGCCGGATCCGGTGGCGGGGCGTCGGTCGGCGCCAGTTCCTTGGCCTGGATCCAGCCGCTGAGGAACTGGATCTCCAGCTGGGCCTTCTCCAGTCGTCTGCGGTAGTGGTGGTCGCTGCTGCGCGCCTCGCGACGGTCGCGGATGAGGAGGCTGATCCCGCCCACCAGGCCGGTGACCACCGGCACGAAGAACGGCGCGAACTGCACCACGGAGTCCAGTACAGCCACCGCGCGCGCCTCCTCGCTCCCCCTTCAGCGTCGCACCGCTGCCGCGTCCGCCCCCGCCCGGCAGGGCCGATCGGGTGGCCCCCGCCAGGTCAGGAGGCCGGGTCAGGGCGTGGGGTCAGAGCACCGGGTCAGGGCGTGGGGTCAGGGCGTCGGCAGCCAGCCCACCTTGCCCGCGAGGAGGGCGTACCCGCCGAAGGCCACGATGTCGAGCAGCGCGTGCGCGACGACGAGCGGCCCCACCCGCCCCCAGCGGCGGTAGGCGAGCACGAAGACGACGCCCATCACCATGTTGCCGATGAAGCCGCCGATGCCCTGATAGAGGTGGTACGAGCCGCGCAGCACCGAGCTGGCGAGCAGCGCGGCCATCGGCGACCAGCCCAGCTGCCCGAGTCTGCGCAGCAGGTAGGCCAGCACGATGACCTCCTCCACCACGGCGTTCTGTACCGCGGAGAGGATCAGCACGGGGAACTTCCACCACACGTCGGGCAGCGCCTCCGGCACCACCGTGAGGTTGGCCCCGCTCGCCCGCGCCGCCAGGTAGAAGGCGAGCCCCGCACTGCCGATCCCCGCCGCGACGAGCGCGCCCCGGCCCAGGTCCCACCAGGGCCGGGTGCGGTCGAAGCCGAGCACCCGCAGCCCGGGCACGCCCTCGCGCGTCAGGAAGTGGGCCACGAGCAGTACGGGGACCAGCGCGGTCGCGATCCCGAAGAGCTGCCATGCCAGGTCCAGCCAGGGCCGGCCCGGGGCATGGGAGGCGTTGAGCGTGGCGGCCTGGTCCTTGAGCCCGCCGGGCTTGGTGAGCGAGCCGATGAAGCTGATCAGCGAGGAGAAGGCGCTCGCCCCCAGGGACAGGGCGAGGACGAGCAGCGTCTCGGTCCTCAGGAGGCCGCGCCGCCCCTCTCCGCCCAGTTCCACGTCCACCGGCTCCGGCTCCACCCGCACGCCCGACTCCCGTCCCAGCCACCCTGCCGCGCTGCCGCGCTGTTCCGACCACCCCATACTGCCCCCTCGGCGGCGGAACGGGATCACGGGACCCGGGCGGGGCGACGGGTCAGGCCGGGCCCTCACCCCCCAACCCCACCGGCCAGGTGTGCACGGGATCGCCCTTGTGCATCAGCTCGCTGTAGCGCCGGGTGGTCGCGGCCAGCGCCTCGTCCCGCTCCAGCCCGGCCGCCAGGGCCTGGTGGTAGGTGTCCACCTGCCAGGTCGCCCCGTTCACCCGCCGGCGGCAGCGCTCCTCGATGATGCCGAGGTAGTGGTCCCGGTCCGCGGGTTCGATTCCCCAGGCGTCGAGGCCGGCCGCCGCCATCGGCAGCAGTTCGTCCAGCACCAGCCGCACCGCCGGTACGCTCACCAGCCCCCCGGCCCGGCCCCGGCGCGGCCACCGCACCCGCGCCTCGATCCCGTATCGGCAGGCCGCGTCGAAGTTGGCCTCCGCCTCGGCGAAGGGCAGCCTGGTCCACACCGGGCGCGGGTCGTCCGCCAGGGTGCGTACGAGCCCGTAGTAGAAGGCGGCGTTGGCGACGACGTCGGCGACGGTGGGCCCGGCCGGCAGCACCCGGTTCTCCACCCTCAGGTGCGGCACCCCCTCCGCGACCCCGTACACGGGCCGGTTCCAGCGGTAGACGGTGCCGTTGTGCAGGACGAGTTCCTGCAACCGCGGCACCCCGCCCTCGTCCAGCACCCGCAGCGGCTCCTCCTCGTCGCAGATCGGCAGCAGGGAGGGGAAGTAGCGGACGTTCTCGGCGAAGAGTTCGTACGCCGAGTCCACCCACCGCTCCCCGAACCAGGTGCGCGGGCGCACCCCCTGGGCCTGGAGCTCGACCGGCCTGGTGTCGGTGGCCTGCGTGAACAGCGGCGGCCTCGACTCCCGCCACAGCTCGCGCCCGAACAGGAAGGGAGAGTTCGCGCCGACGGCTATCTGGACGGCCGCCACCGCCTGAGCGGCGTTCCACACGTCCGAGAACCGGGCCGGCGTGACCTGGAGGTGCAGTTGTACGGAAGTGCAGGCGGCCTCCGGCACGATCGACCCGGAGGTCCAGGTCAGCCGCTCGACCCCCTCGATGTCGAGCGTGAAGTCCTCGCCGCGCATCATCAGGATCTGTTCGTTCAGCAGCGAGTACCGGTCCACCGCCGACAGGTTGGCGGCGACCAGGTCACCGCGCGAGATCGTCGGCAGAATTCCGATCATCACCACCCCGGCGTCGATCTCCGCGGCCTGCCGGTGGGCGTAGCCCAGCCCCGCACCGAGTTCCTCGGCGAGCCGGTCGAATACGCGGCCGCCGAGCCTGTGCGGGAGGACGTTCACCTCCAGGTTGAACATTCCCAGTTCGGTCTGGAAATCCGTGCTCGCAATCCGCTCCAGCACCTCCGCATTCACCATTCTCGGCAGCCCGTCGGCACCGGCGAGATTCAACTCGATCTCCAGTCCCATCATGTTCTTCGGGCGATCGAACCTCCCCTCCGCCAGAAGTCGCTCCAGTCCCTCCAGACACTCGTGGAGCTTCCTTCGATACCTCTGCCGATCGGACAGGTCGAATCCGCCTGCCACGACCTTCTCCCCCATCGAAGCGTCCCTCCTCGACTGGGCCTGGCCCTGGGCACCCAGGCGCGCGTTACGGTCGATGATGCCCCGGCAGCGTGATCCATAACGCCCGGGGGGCGTGCACTGCGCGGAGCGCGCGCCGGTTTGGCCGAAGGGCGCTCCGGCACATTCACCTGGCAAGCCGACTTGTGCAAATTCCCCCTCGCCTTTGCCTGTTCGGGATAACCGACGCTTTTCAGCCGGGCCCCCGTCCGGTAACCTCCGAGGTCAGGCGCGACATGTTCGCGCCCATCCGGCATGAATGCCATGTCAGCGGGACCGGTAAGCGCCTTGTCGGCAATAGGCGGGACAGCTAGCCGAAACACTGCGTGAACACATGTCGTATAAACTCCGCAAACGAGGCAGAGAGTTGGCGCGCGGCCATTGCCCCTCAGCCCCCCTCTGGCCCCAGAATGCGACAGCGCCGTCCGCACCTCCCCCTTCCACAGGTCTCCCAAGTGAGAGGCGACCCACCATGCCGCTGCACGTCCCTCCGGCTCCCGCGTCCGCCCTGCGCAGTGTCCTCGCGGCTCTCGGTTCCCCCACCGCGGTCAACGAGGCGCACACTCCCGCCCTGCGCGCGCTCCAAGGGCCGATGACTGCCGAACTCCCCCTGCCGGTCCACGTCCTCGACCGGCTGGGCATGTCCAATCTGGCGGCCGGCGGCAGGCCGCCGCGCACCCGGCTCACCGGCTGGCGGTTCCTCATCCGCAGCGGCGACCGGTTCGTCGCCGCGGCCGACACCCGCCTGACCCCGGACGGCTGGACCTTCTCCCACTTCTTCGAGGGCCCCTACGTCGCGGCCACCGAACGCGCCCTGCGCCAGGCGGAATCGCTCGGCAAGGCCTACCAGCCGCGACTGCTGTCCGTACCGGAGCTTTACATGCTGACGCTGTGGCTCCACGGTGCGGTCGGCGCCGACGCCTCCGCCGGCCTGCCCGCGGGCGAGGACCTCCTGGTGCCCCTGGCACCGGCCCCGCCCGGCATCGCCGCGTACCGACCGCATCCGGTCTCCGAACTGCTGCCCGTGATGACCCACCGGCTCACCCCCGCGACACCGCCGGTCCCGCCCTCACTGGCCGCTCCGGCCGCCTGACCCGATTGGCCCATTCGGGTTAGTCCGCCCGGGCCATCGCCGAACCATCCGAAATGACAGGGGAGTTGGCCTGAACCGCCCGCACGAGTGATGCGTCATCAATCTGTGAGGACAGCCGGCGGGAAATCCCTGCGAAGCGGCTGTCCTGGGGGAAGACTGAGGACACGCTCCCCGCGGGTGCGGGGATGATCCAGGGGGACGGCCATGAATCACGCATCGAGCCGTAGCACACAGACCACGTCGCAGCGAAAGAACGCATCCATGTGCCAGCACCAGCCAGCCTGCCCGTCAGCCGAATCCGCCGACCGGGAGGCGGCCCGCCCGGTGGCCAACCACCCGGAGCAGGGCTGGAGCCTGCTGTGCAACGGCGTCCTGCTCTTCGAGGACACCGGGGAGCTGCTCCCGGACGGCCAGATCATCGCCCCGCACCGCCCGCTCGCGGTGGCATAGGACGGATCGTGAACGACGAAGGGGCCGGCCCGGGAGAACCTCCCGGACCGGCCCCTTCGTCATCGGTCAGTTGTCGTACTCGTCCAGCGGCGGGCAGGAGCACACCAGGTTCCGGTCACCGAACGCACCGTCGATGCGGCGCACCGGCGGCCAGTACTTCTCGGCGGCCGTGACCCCGCCCGGGAACACGGCCTCGTCACGGGTGTACGGGTGGTTCCACTCGCCGCCCAGCGCCGCGGCGGTGTGCGGGGAGTTGGCCAGCGGGTTGTCCTCCAGCGGCCACACACCGGAAGCGACCTTCTCGATCTCGCCGCGGATGGCGATCATCGCGTCGCAGAAGCGGTCGATCTCCGCGAGGTCCTCGGACTCCGTCGGCTCGATCATCAGCGTGCCGGCGACCGGGAAGGACATCGTCGGCGCGTGGAACCCGTAGTCGATCAGGCGCTTGGCGATGTCGTCGACGCTGACGCCCGTCTCCTTCGACAGCGGACGCAGGTCGATGATGCACTCGTGCGCGACCAGGTCGCCCGGGCCGGTGTAGAGCACCGGGTAGTGCGGCTCCAGGCGCTTGGCGATGTAGTTGGCACCGAGCACCGCGACCTGGGTGGCGCGCTTGAGGCCCTCGCCGCCCATGAGGCGCACGTACGACCAGGAGATCGGCAGGATGCCGGCGGAGCCCCACGGGGCGGCCGAGATCGGGCCGACGCCCGTCTCCGGACCGGCCGTCGGCTGCAGCGGGTGGTTCGGCAGGTACGGGGCCAGGTGCGCCCGGACACCGACCGGGCCGACGCCCGGACCGCCGCCACCGTGCGGGATGCAGAAGGTCTTGTGCAGGTTCAGGTGCGAGACGTCGCCGCCGAAGTGACCCGGCTTGGCCAGACCCACCAGGGCGTTGAGGTTCGCGCCGTCCACGTAGACCTGGCCGCCGGCCTCGTGCACCTGGGCGCAGATGTCGGCGACGTGCTCCTCGAACACACCGTGCGTGGACGGGTAGGTGATCATCAGCACGGAGAGCTCGTCGCGGTACTGCTCGATCTTCGCGCGCAGGTCGTCCGCGTCCACCTCGCCGTCGTCGGCGGTCTTGACGACGACGACCTTCATGCCGGCCATCACGGCGCTGGCGGCGTTGGTGCCGTGCGCGGAGGACGGGATGAGGCAGATGGTGCGCTGCTCGTCGCCGTTCGCGCGGTGGTAGGCGCGCACGGCCAGCAGACCGGCGAGCTCACCCTGCGAGCCGGCGTTCGGCTGGATGGAGACCTTGTCGTAGCCGGTGACCTCGGAGAGACGTTCCTCCAGCTCGTTGATGAGCGTGAGGTAGCCCTCGGCCTGCTCCACCGGCGCGAAGGGGTGCAGCTGACCGAATTCGGGCCAGGTCACCGGCTCCATCTCGGTGGTCGCGTTGAGCTTCATGGTGCAGGAGCCCAGCGGGATCATGCCGCGGTCGAGCGCGTAGTCCTTGTCCGAGAGCTTGCGCAGGTAGCGCAGCATCGCGGTCTCGGAGCGGTGCTGGTGGAAGACCGGGTGCGTCAGGAAGGCGTCCGAGCGCAGCAGGCCCTCGGGGAGGGAGTCAGCCGCGGTCTCGTCCAGCGCCTCGATGTCGGCGCTGACGCCGAAGGCGGCCCAGACGGCCTCGATGTCGGCGCGCAGGGTGGTCTCGTCGCAGGCCATGGAGACGTGGTCCGCGTCGACCTGGTGCAGGTTGACGCCACCCTCGCGGGCGGCGGCGACGACCTCGGCGGCACGGCCCGGGACGCGGGCGGTGATCGTGTCGAAGTACGCGCCGTGCACGATCTCCACGCCGCCGGCCGTCAGACCCGCGGCGAGCAGGGTCGCGTAGCGGTGGGTGCGGCGGGCGATCGTCTGCAGGCCGTCCGGGCCGTGGTAGACGGCGTACATGGCGGCCATGACGGCGAGCAGCACCTGCGCGGTACAGATGTTGCTGGTGGCCTTCTCGCGGCGGATGTGCTGCTCGCGGGTCTGCAGGGCCAGGCGGTACGCCTTGTTGCCGTCCGCGTCCACGGAGACGCCGACGAGGCGGCCCGGCAGGGAGCGGGCGTGCTTGGCCTGGACGGCCATGTAGCCGGCGTGCGGTCCGCCGAAGCCCATCGGGACGCCGAAGCGCTGCGTGGTGCCGACGGCGATGTCCGCGCCCAGCTCGCCCGGGGAGGTCAGCAAGGTCAGGGCGAGCAGGTCGGCCGAGACGGTGACGATCGCACCGAGCTCGTGCGCCTGGTCGATGACCGGCTTGATCTCCCGTACGGCGCCGGAGGCACCCGGGTACTGGAGCAGCACGCCGAAGACGCCGCGCTCGGCGATCTCGGCGGGGATGCCGTTCGAGAGGTCCGCGACGACGACCTCGACGCCCGTGGGCTCGGCGCGGGTCTCGATCACCGCGATGGTCTGCGGCAGGGCGTCGGCGTCGATCAGGAAGACGCCGCCCTTGACCTTGCCCACGCGGCGGGCGAGCGACATGGCCTCGGCGGCCGCGGTGCCCTCGTCGAGCAGCGAGGCACCCGAGGTCGGCAGGCCGGTGAGGTCCGCGACGAGGGTCTGGAAGTTCAGGAGCGCTTCGAGGCGGCCCTGGGAGATCTCCGGCTGGTACGGCGTGTACGCCGTGTACCAGGCCGGGTTCTCCATGACGTTGCGGAGGATCACCGGAGGCGTGAAGGTCCCGTAGTAACCGAGACCGATCATCGACGACAGGACCTGGTTGCGGTCGGCGAGCGAACGCAGCTCGGCCAGCACCTCGGCCTCGGTCCGCGCCTCGGGCAGGTTCAGCGCCTCGGCGGTCTTGATCACATCCGGCACCGCGGCGGCGGTCAGTTCGTCCAGCGAGCCGTAGCCCACCTGAGCGAGCATCTTCGCCTGCGCCTCGGCGTCCGGACCGATGTGGCGCTGCTCGAAGGGGATGCCTCGCTCCAGCTGGGAGAGCGGAATGCGGTTGGCGGTCATGTACGGAGGCCTCCTGGTCGTACGACCTGCGAGGGGCACCACGGCGCGGGCACCCGGACGGCCTCCCCCTCTGTCATCTCAACCTGAGAGTTTCACCGGTCGCTAGAGGGTCGCTCGAGCCACCGGCTTTCACCGTCGGTGAGGAGGGGAACCGGCACTGCGCGCCCGGCACCCGCCCCTGCTTTCCAGAGTGGCCTCGTCCGTGCGGTACGTATGCCTGAGAGATTCCGGGGAGGATTTGCTCCTTCGGCGCCTCCGTCGTTCTCACTCGGAGGACTCTCCCGCACAGGGTCGACAGCCAGCACCCAGCCTACCAGCGAGGATCCGGACCCTCCCCGAGTGGCCTCTTCTTGGGATATGCACTTCTGTAGTCATTACGGAGGAGTTGCGACCATTTGGAGGGACCGTGCAGACCGACATCGATCCGCGCAGCCTGATCGGCCGCAAGGCGTTCGACCGCAATGGCACCAAGATCGGCACCGTGGACGAGGTCTACCTCGACGATGCCACAGGCGTCCCGGAATGGGCCGCCGTCCGTACGGGCCTGTTCAGCCGGGACGCGTTCGTTCCGCTGGAGCCGAGCGAGCTGGTGGACGACGCCCTGCGGGTGCCGTTCGACCGCTCCCTGATCAAGGACGCCCCCGACTTCGGCGTCGGCCGCCACCTCTCCCCCGAACAGGAGCTCCAGCTCTACCACCACTACGGCCTGGACGTGACGCTCCCCACGGACTTCCACCGAGACTTCGGCCACCTGGCAGGCGACGACGACTGACCCACCCCACCGCAGCCGTGCCATGCGTGCACGGGAACGGGCGGGCACGGCCGGGCACGCGCACCGGCGGGCCGGCCCCGCCGCTCCTTGCCTCCGCACTGGCCATCGGGGCCAGGATCCGCCCGGCACGCACGGCCCGGGCCCGTTCCGTGCGCGCCCAGACACGGCCAGGCCGACACCAACGCGGGCCCGCCCCGGCCGGGACCTGGACCCGCGCGGCCCCACCCACCCAATCGTGCCCGGGCCGCCCGCACTCCGAGCACGACCTTGCCCACCCGGGCCCCCGACCCGTGCGGCCCCACTCGCCCATACATGCCCTGGCCCGCCCCCACCCGAGCGCGGTCCTTCGCGCCCGGGCCAGCCCGCACAGCCCCCGGCACGGCTGTGGGCGGCTCCACCCGGCCGTGCGCGCCCGGGTCCGGCCTGACCGGCCCCGGGCCCTCCTCTGCCGGAACTGCGCCTGCCCGCCCCAGCAGGGGGGCCGTCCGCGCACGCCCCAGTCCCGTTCCCCGCGGAACGGGCGCGGCCCGCTCCGGCCCGCACCGGCCCCGGGGGCCGGCGCAGATCGGTCGCCGGGGCGGCGGGCCCGGCCCCAGGCGCCACGGGCAACGGTCGAGCCCCCGCAGGGGACACCGCACGCGGGACGTCAGGGGGTCGCGGTGTCCGTGTCCGCCGCCCCCACCAGCGGCAGTGGGTCGGACGGTTCCAGCTCGGGGTCGTCCACCCGGAAGGTGCGGACCCGGCCCGGCGGCGATCCGGGCTGCTCGAAGCGCACCGTCACCCGCCCCACCCCGCTGCCCTGCACCCACCCCGGCCCGTACACCGAATGGAGCACGTCGAGCCCGGCCATCCACCGCCGCTCCACGGCCGGCTCGGGCTCCGACCCGGGCACGGCGGACCAGGGGTCCAAGGACGCCTCGGGCCCGGCGGTCGGCACGGCCTCCCCGAGCGGCTCGGAGAGGCCCTCCGCCCCCTCGGCGGCCTCAACCGCCTCCGCCTCCGCCGCCTGCGCGAACAGGTCCTCCTGCGTGTAGTCCGCCAGTCCCGTCACGCCCACCCCCAGCAGCCGCACCCCGCCCGTGGTGTCCACGCCCTCCAGGAGCCGCGCGGCAGCCTCCCGCACCACCCCGGGGTCGTCCGTGGGGCCCCGCAGCGTCTCGGAGCGCGTCAGCGTCGAGAAGTCGTACCGCCGCACCTTCAGCACGATCGTGCGCCCGGAGTGCCCGGATTCGCGCAGCCGCCGCACGCACCGGTCCGCCAGCCGCTGCACTTCGCCCCGGATCCGGACCCGGTCGTGCAGGTCCACGTCGAAGGTGTCCTCGACCGAGACCGACTTCGCGTCCCGCTCGGCGACCACCGGCCGGTCGTCCAGCCCCAGTGCCATCCGGTACAGGCCCACCCCGTGCGCCCGCCCGACCATCCGGACCAGCTCGTCCTCACCGGCTTCCGCGAGTTCCCCCACCGTGGTGATCCCGGCCCGCCTCAGGTGCTCCCCGGTGGCCGGACCCACGCCCGGCAGGGTCCGCACCGACATCGGCGCGAGGAGCTCCCGCTCCGTCCCCGGCTCGATCAGCAGCAGCCCGTTCGGCTTGGCCTCCTCGGACGCCACCTTGGCCAGCATCTTCGAACCGGCCAGCCCCACCGACCCGCTCAGCCCCGTCACGCCCCGGATGTCCGCCCGCAGCCGCTCCCCCGTCGCCAGGGCGCTCGCCGAGTCGAAGGCGACCCCGCCCGCCTCCAGGTCAACGAAGGCCTCGTCGAGGCTCAGCGGCTCCACCAGCGGCGACAGTGCCCGCAGCAGCGCCATCACCTGGTCGCTGACCTCGCGGTAGAGGCTGAAGCGCGGGATGAGGTAGGCGCCGTTCGGGCAGAGCCTCCGCGCCTGCGCGGTCGGCATCGCGGAGTGCACCCCGAACCGCCTGGCCTCGTACGAGGCGGTGGCGACGACCCCGCGCGGCCCGAGACCGCCGACGATGACGGCCTTGCCGCGCAGGCTCGGCTTGGACGCCTGCTCCACGGAGGCGTAGAAGGCGTCCATGTCCAGGTGCAGGATGGTCGGCGCGGCTCTCACAGCCCCGATGCTGCCCTACGCCTCTGACATTTCCATGCCACGTTTCCGGGGCGGGCCGCCCCCACGCTCAGACGGCGCGGTTCCGGCGCGCCGCGAGCTCGTCGGCCGGGTTGTGCCCGACCAGGGTCTCGCCGGTGTCCACGCGCTCCCCGTGCAGCTGCGACAGCGCGCTCTCGACGTCGCGCCACACCACGCCCACGGCGATTCCGAAGACGCCCTGCCCGCCTTGGAGCAGGCTCACGACCTGGTCCGGGGAGGTGCACTCGTACACGGTGGCGCCGTCGCTCATCAGCGTCATCCGCTCAAGGTCGTGGAACCCGCGGTTCCGCAGGTGCTGCACGGCCGTGCGAATGTTCTGCAGCGCGACCCCGGTGTCCAGGAAACGCTTGACGATCTTGAGGACCACCACGTCCCGGAAGCTGTAGAGACGCTGGGTGCCCGACCCGTACGCGGGCCGCACGCTCGGCTCCACGAGCCCGGTGCGCGCCCAGTAGTCGAGTTGCCGATAGGTGATGCCGGCCGCGGCGCACGCCGTCGGCCCCCGGTATCCGATCTGCGCGGGCGCCTGGTCGCCACCCACCGGTCCGACCGGCGTCGACTCCGGCTGACGGCGCGCGGATCCGACCGCACTGCCGTGAAGCGGGTACGGTCCCCCGTCACTCCGCGCGGGGGTGCCCCCGGTCGTACCGTCGCCCGTGATCCTCACGCCGACCCTCCGTCCTTGACCTGCCCACCTCGAAGGTAGGCAGTCACCAGGGGTGCGTCAACGATCGCCACACTCGGCACGCCGAGTGATAATCACCCTGAGAGTGGTTTCCCGTATCCCTTTGCGGGGAAAGGCTACTCGAATGGGCTGAAATTTCCCGGCTGTCCGCCCCGTGGACGGCCCGGCCGGTACTCACTGCGGGCCGGTACCGAAGTCCTCGGGCGAGATCTGGTCGAGGAACTCGCGGAACTTCTCCACCTCGTCCTCCTGCTCGTCCGGAATGGCGATTCCGGCGTCGTCGAGGACCCCGTCACTGCCGTAGATCGGCGTCCCCGTGCGCAGGGCCAGCGCTATGGCGTCGGAGGGCCTCGCGCTCACCTCGACCCCACTGGCGAAGACGAGCTCCGCGTAGAAGACGCCCTCCCGCAGATCCGTGATCCGGACCTCGGAGAGCTCCTCGCCGATCGCTTCCAGCACGTCCTTGAACAGGTCGTGCGTCAGCGGCCGGGCAGGGGCCATCCCCTGCTGCGCGAAGGCGATCGCGGTCGCCTCCCCTGGTCCGATCCAGATGGGGAGGTACCGGTCGCCTCCCACTTCACGCAGGAGCACGATCGGTTGGTTGGAGGGCATTTCCACCCGGACACCCACAACGTCGAGCTCGTTCACACAGCAACCCTAGGACCTGGTCGGCAGGTTTGGGTAGTCGGGGCCCCACTCCGACCGCCCGGCCTCACTTCAGCCGGACCCCGAGAGCCGTCTGTACGAGGGCCTCGTGGAGCCTTACGGACAGCCCCGCGAGTTCTTTCATCGTGGCCTCCGCGTGCGCCCTGGTCTGCGGGTTGCGGTGGCGGCGCAGGGGTGCGACGACCTGCTCCACCAGGCCCGCCTCACGGTCCGCGGCGGCCTTCATGGCGCGCAGGTGCCGCGGTTCCAGGCCGAAGCGCCCCAGATCGGCCACGAGCCGGGCGACCGTGACCGCCTCGGCGTCGAATCCGCCGCCCGGAACCTCCGCGAGCAGCCCGTACGACTCCCATTCGACCAGCTGTACCTCGTCCACCTCGGCGGCCGCGAGCAGCTCCGCGCGACCCACCCGGGCCACCGTGGGCCGTTCCCGGCCCACCTCGCCGTAGAGGGCCACAGGACTGCCGGGATCGACCGCGCCGTCGGAGTCGGTGTGCGCCGTGGGCGCCGGGATACGGATCTGCTCTCCGCGGGCGAGCGCGTCGAGCTGCTCGCGGATGACCTTCAGCGGGAGGTAGTGATCGCGCTGCAACCGCAGGATGTGCGCGAGGCGCTCCACGTCCTCCGCGCTGAACTTGCGGTACCCCGAAGGCGTGCGCCGGGGCTCGACGAGCCCCTCCGCCTCCAGGAAACGGATCTTCGAGATCGTGACTTCGGGGAACTCGTCACGCAGCGTGGTGAGCACGGTGCCGATGCTCACCAGCCGCCCGGCGGCGCCTGCGGTGCCGTTGTCGTGGGCACCGCCGGTCGGGGTACGCAGCATGAGACCTTCCCAGATGGGGTCAGACGCCCCGCAGGCTCGCGTAGAAGACCAGCCGGTACTTGCCGATCTGCACCTCGTCGCCGTTGTGCAGGGCGACGGAGTCGATCGGTTCGCGGTTCACGTACGTGCCGTTGAGGCTGCCGACGTCGGAGACGGTGAAACCGCCGTCCTGGCCCCTGCGGAAGTCGACATGGCGCCGGGAGACGGTGACGTCGTCCAGGAAGATGTCGCTCTGCGGGTGCCGGCCCGCCGTGGTCAGCTCGCCGTCCAGCAGGAAGCGGCTACCGGAGTTGGGACCGCGCCGCACGATCAGCAGGGCGGAACCGGGCGGCAGGGCCTCCACCGCGGCCTGGGCCTCGGGGGACAGCGAGGACGACACGTGCGTCTGTCCCGACACCTCGGCCTCGTAGGCCTCAAGGCCCGAGATCGAGATGGTGGACGTGGTCTCCGAGGCTCGCTCCGGCGTCAGACCCGCCCGAAGCGGCGCACCGCAGTTGGAGCAGAACCGGCTGGCCGCATCGCTGCGGTGTCCGCACCTGCTGCAAATCTGCTCGGCCGACATCGACGGCTCCTCGCGCCGCGGCTGCCCCGCGGAGGCATTGGTGGCATACGGGTCGGGGGCAAACCCTCCACCCGTAGTCGAGGTTGATGGTTCACCGAAACCTATGCGTCCGGTACCCGCAGGGTCAACAGTCGACGCGCCGGAAGCGCCCGAATTGTCACCCGCGCCGGCCACCTCGTCACGGAAGAGCGGCCGGTCGCCCTGCCCTTCCACGCCACCCTGCTCGGCACGGTCACGTGCCGAACCGCTCTCTTCGCGGTTCTTCTTGCCGAACAACTTCTCAAACAACTTCACGGGCGATTCCCCTTGACCGAAACAGACCCGCCCGTGGGGCAGGACGAACTCCGAATGCAGACACCTGCCGACCCGGACATTCTCACAACGTCCGTAACCACCAGACAGTTTCCACCACACACCGCGACTTCGGTGCGCCGACCCCCCGCAGGCATCAGTCCGCGTGAGCCGGTCCACTCTCCACTCCGCATCATCACGATGACGACCGAGCGTAGTCAGGCTGCTTCGCAGCCCGCAAGGCATCCACGACGATCTTCGCCGACCGTGTGACGGCGACGGTGGCCTGCTCCTTCTCCAGCGTCTGGACCACGCCGCCGGGGATGTTGAGCGCCGGCTCCAGATCCTGGGCCTTGCCGATCACCTTGAACTCGTAAGGCTGTGTGATCTTCTTACCGTCGATCGCGACCCCACCGTTCTCATCGGAGAAGTACGAGCCGGCCACGATGCGCACGCCGTTGATCTGGATCGCCTCGGCCCCGGCCGCCCGCAGCTCCTGAAGCGCGTCCAGTAGTTGGTCGGACCGCACCTTGCCCGTGGGATCGGTGATCTTCAACGTGATGCCCGGCCCCTGCGCTGCCACCGTACCGGCCAGGATGCCGAGTTGGCGCTCCTTCTCCACGGTCTGCTTGCGCGCCTCCTCGGCCTGGTTGGAGCTGCTCTCCAGCTCCTTGCGCTGCTCCTCCAGGCGCTGCTTCTCGTCTTCCAGGCGCTTGGTCCGCCCGTCGAGCTCGTCGAGGATCCGTACGAGGTCCTCCTGACGGGCCCCGCGCAGCGCGCTGGACTCGCTGTTCGACCGCACCTGGATGGCCAGCCCCAGACCCAGGACGAACAGCAGCAGGGCGACGATCAGTTGGGCACGGCTCACCCGCGGCGGCCACAGCCCGGCCGCGAGCCGCTGCCGACCCGTCTCCTCCGCCGGCTCCGGCACGTCCTCGGGCTCCGGGACCTCCTTCGGCGGCTCCGGGGCGTTCTTCGGCGGCTGCTCCGCGCCCTCCGGCTGCTCGGGGGTCTCGTCCGTACTCATCGGCCTCACGCCCGGAACACGTGCCGACGGATGGCCGCGGCGTTGGAGAAGATGCGGATGCCGAGGACGACGACCACACCCGTGGAAAGCTGCGATCCGACGCCGAGCTTGTCGCCGAGGAAGACGATCAGTGCGGCCACGACCACGTTCGACAGGAACGACACCACGAAGACCTTGTCCACGAAGATGCCGTCCAGCATCGCGCGCAAGCCGCCGAAGACCGCGTCCAGCGCCGCCACCACGGCGATCGGCAGATAAGGCTCCACGACGGCCGGCACTTCGGGCCGGACCAGAAGTCCGGCCACCACTCCGACCAAGAGGCCCAGTACCGCGATCACGATGCACCCTTCTGCTGCTCTGCTGCTGTAGCTGTACGTACGGTCACGCTCGGCGCGGCCGGCAGCCGCACCTCGTCCGCGGCGGACAGGGTGTAGCGGATCCCGTAGCTCTCCTGCAGCACGTGCAGGTACTGGCCGTCCGCCGAATCCTGGAAGGCCGTGCCGAGCCGCTTCTTGTCCCCCACCGCCAGCACTTCGTACGGCGGCACCAGCGGCCTGTTGTCGACCAGTATCGCGTCACCCGCGGCCCTGATCGCCGACAGCGCCGTCAGCCGCTGCCCGTTGATGGACACCGCCTCCGCCCCGGACTGCCACAGCCCGTTGACGATCTTCTGCATGTCGCGGTCGCGCACGCGGCCGGTGTCCGAGAACCCGGCGCTCTCACGGGGTCCGCCGCCGCCACCGTCGGAAGCGCCCTTGGCGTCGTCGACGACCAGCTTGATCCCGGGGCCCCGGACCTCCGTGGCACCGGACAGCAGCGCCACGAGATCGCCCTGTCGGCCGCCGGGCTGCTTGAGCGCCGCGCTCTGGCGGTCCGCGACGTCGGTCCGCAGCCGGTCGATGTCCCGCTCCAGGCCGTCCGCGCGGTTGTCCGCGCGCTCCACCCGGTCGATCAGCTCCTGACGCTCCTTGGCCAGCACCGGCGCGGCCACCTGTGCCTCGGCGGCGCCGAGCGTGACGACCATCGCCGCGAGCACGAGGCCCGCGGCGAGGCCGAGCTTGGCCTTGAGGGTGCGGGGCAGACCCGAGGTGCCCTCCGCCTCACGGCGGGCCGACGCCTCCGCGTAGCCCTCGTCGAGGCTGTGGTCCATCACGTGCGTCAGCAGCGACATGGAAGCGTCCGGGCGCGCGGGCACCGGGAACGCCGAACTCCGATTGTGGGGCGGCTGCGACATGCCGCACATCGTCGCATGTCGGCGGCGTACACACCGAATGCGCCCGTTCGGAGGTCCGGGCGGGGGTCCTGGCCCCGCCCGGACCTCCGGACCTCGGTGCTTCGTGGATCAGTGCCCCGGCGCTCAGTGGCCGGCGCCGTCCACCACTCCCGCCCACTCGTCGAGCAGCGCCTGCGCCGAGGCGTCGTCGGGGCCCTCGGCCCACAGGTGCGTGACCGCCTCCGCCGGGTCCGGCAGGACCAGCACCCACCGCCCGTCGGCCTCGACCACCCGCACCCCGTCGGTGGTGTCCACCTGCCGGTCTCCGGCCGCCTCCACGACCCGGCGCATGACGAGCCCCTTCACCGCCCACGGGGTCGGCACGTCCCGCTTGAGGACGTGGGCGCGCGGGATCCGGGCGTCGATCTGGCTCAGCGTGAGCTGCGTACGCGCCACCAGCCCGAGCAGCTGGACGAAGGCGGCCGAGCCGTCGAAGACGCTGCTGAACTCGGGAACGATGAACCCGCCCCGGCCGTCTCCACCGAAGATGGTGTTCTCGGCCCGGCCCACCCGGGTCAGGTCGTCGGGCGAGGTCGTCGTCCACTCCACCTGGGTTCCGTGGTAGGCCGCCACCTGCTCGGCGACGCGCGTCGTGGTCACCGGCAGCGCGACCTTGCCGCTGCGCTTCTCCGCGGCCACCAGGTCGAGCAGGACCAGCAGCGCCCGGTCGTCCTCGATGATCCGCCCGCGCTCGTCCACCAGCGAGATCCGCTCGCCGACCGGGTCGAACCGCACCCCGAAGGCCGCCCGCGCCGAGGCCACGATCTCCCCGAGCCGCACCAGGCCGGCCCGGCGGGACTCCGCGGTCTCCGTCGGCCTCGACTCGTCGAGCCCCGGGTTGATCGTCAGGGCGTCCACGCCGAGCCGCCCGAGCAGGCTGGGCAGGACGAGGCCGGCGCTGCCGTTCGAGGCGTCGACGACCACCTTGAGCCCGGCTTCGCCGATCCCGGTGGTGTCCACCTGCCGCAGCAGCGATCCCGTGTACGAGTCGAAGACGCTCGCGGGGAAGTGCAGGTCTCCGATCTCCCCCGGGAAGGCACGCCGGTACTCCTGGCGTGCGTAGACCCGGTCGAGCTTGCGCTGCTGCGCCTGCGAGAGGTCCGCCCCGCGCTCGTCCAGGAACATGATGTCCACGGAGTCCGGAACGCCCGGCGAGGTCCTCAGCATGATCCCGCCGGCACTGCCCCGCGCGGTCTGCTGCCGGGCGACGGGCAGCGGGACGTTCTCCAGGTCGCGCACCTCGATGGCGCTGGCCTGGAGCGCCGAGATCACCGCACGCTTCAGCGCCCTGGCGCCTCGGGAGTGGTCTCGGGCGGTGGTGACGATCGCCCCCTTCTTGAGGGTGGTCGCGTAGGCCCCGGCGAGCCGGACCACCACCTCGGGGGTGATCTCCACGTTCAGGATCCCGGAGACTCCCCGCGCACCGAACAGGTGCGCCTGACCACGGGACTCCCAGATCACCGACGTGTTGACGAAGGCACCGGCCTCGATCGTCTTGAAGGGGTAGACGCGCACGTTCCCCTGGACGATCGATTCCTCGCCGACGAGGCACTCGTCGCCGATGACGGCCCCGTCCTCGATCCTCGCGGAGCGCATGATGTCCGTGTTCTTGCCGATCACGCAGCCGCGGAGGTTGCTGTGGGGCCCGATGTACACGTTGTCGTGGACGACGGCCTTGTGCAGGAAGGCCCCGCTCTTCACGACGACGTTCGACCCGACGACGGTGTGCTCGCGGATCTCGACACCGGCTTCGACCTTCGCGTAGTCCCCGATGTACAGAGGCCCGCGCAGCACCGCGTCGGGGCTCACCTCGGCCCCTTCGGCGATCCACACGCCGGGCGAGATCTCGAAGCCGTCCATCTCGACCTGGACCTTGCCCTCGAGCACGTCGGCCTGCGCCTTGACGTAGCTCTCGTGCGTGCCCACGTCCTCCCAGTAGCCCTCGGCCACGTAGCCGAAGATCGGCCGGCCTTCCTTCATCAGCTGCGGGAAGACGTCACCGGACCAGTCGACGGAGACGTCCGGGTCGACGTAGTTGAAGATCTCCGGCTCCATCACGTAGATGCCGGTGTTGATGGTGTCCGAGAAGACCTGTCCCCAGGTCGGCTTCTCCAGGAAGCGCTCGACCTTGCCTTCCTCGTCCACGATCGTGATGCCGAATTCCAGCGGATTCGGTACCCGGGTCAGGCAGACCGTGACGAGGCCGCCCTTCTCCTTGTGGAAACGGATCAGGTCGGTCAGGTCGAAGTCGGTGAGCGCATCGCCGGAAATGACGAGGAAGGTGTCGTCCTTCAGGGCCTCCTCGGCATTCTTCACGCTGCCGGCGGTTCCGAGTGGCTTCTCCTCGTTGGCATAGGTGAGCTCCATACCGAGCTCTTCGCCGTCCCCGAAGTAATTCTTGACGAGCGACGCCAGGAACTGCACGGTGACCACGGTCTCACTGAGCCCATGCCGCTTGAGCAGCCTGAGTACATGCTCCATGATCGGCCGGTTCGCCACCGGCAGGAGCGGCTTGGGCATGCTCGAGGTCATGGGGCGAAGACGTGTGCCTTCACCACCGGCCATCACGACGGCCTTCATGTCGGAAGAATCCTCCTTGAGAGACGACGGTCGTGCCGACCTCACCCGTCTCGGACGGTGACTTCCCGACTCCACCGTGCCTTCCGGTCGGGCGGGCTCAATCGGCGGTGGCGTCCGCCTTCACGATCCGGCGGACTTGAACCACGTACAGGATTCCTGCCCACCAGTAGAGCGTTGTACCCCATCCCGCGAACGCCCATCCGAAAACTGACCCCATCCAGGCCAACCAACCCGTCCCGTCACTGAGCAACAACAAGGGGAACGCGTACATCAGGTTGAAGGTGGCGGCCTTCCCGAGGAAGTTGACTTGCGGCGGCGGATAGCCGTGTCGGCGCAGGATCCACACGTTCACCAGCAGCATCAGATCGCGCGCGATCAGCGCCGCGGTCAGCCACAGGGGAAGAATCTCGCGATAGGTCAGACCGAAGAGCGTCGACAGGATGTACAGCCGGTCGGCGGCGGGATCCAGCAGCCTCCCGAGGTTGCTGATCTGATTCCAGCGCCGCGCGAGCTTCCCGTCGAGGTAGTCACTGATACCGCTGAGCATGAGTACGGCCAGGGCCCACCCGTCGTACTCCGCGAGGATCAGCCACAGGAACACGGGCACGCCGGCGAGGCGAGCCATGCTCAGGATGTTCGGAATGGTGAAAATTCGGTCAGTCTGAACCCGAGTCTCCTGGACCTCCACCCGGGGGCCTCCACTGTGACGGTAGAAAGGTTGAACGATGCCCTCTGACCCTACAGGAGTCCGCACAGGCATCCGGAACGCAGAAAAGCCCCGCACCGAACCTCGAAGGGTTGGTGCGGGGCTTTCCCACAATGATTGTTCGGCGGCGTCCTACTCTCCCACAGGGTCCCCCCTGCAGTACCATCGGCGCTGAAAGGCTTAGCTTCC
>NZ_JBIARJ010000032.1:0-63527 GCF_042889825.1 Streptomyces sp. NPDC002467
TCTCGGGCTTTCCTCCGGGCTTTCGTTCTGCTGTCTTGCGTTTCCGACTCTATCAGACTCTTTCGTGTCCGACTTCCTCGGTGCTTTCCAGGTCTTCGCTTTCGCGCTTTCCTTTCCGGCGAGTCCGACTCTATCAGAAGTTTTCCACCGGATTTACCGGCTTCGGATTCCTGATTAATGAGACGGTTGTGCCCCGATCGAATTCAATTTCGAAGTGGGGGCGAGAAAGATTATGAACCATCGCTGCCGAACTTGTCCAGTTCGAGGCAACCGTTAGAATCTACCTCCCCGTCGCGGATGTGTCAACACCCGTTCCGGGACCTGAGGAGACTAGCAGCTCGGCGGGGTCCGATGCACATCAGGCCGCGGTCGGGAGAGTCGCCGTCTGGTCCGCGGCCTCGACGTCGCCCGTCTCGCCCTCGCGGGAGGCCCGGCCGCCCAGGACGTACACGTAGACGAGGAAGGCCGCTTCGGCGACGACGCCGATGGTGATGCGGGCCCAGGTGGGGAGGCCGGACGGGGTGACGAAGCCTTCGATCAGGCCCGAGACGAACAGGACCAGTGCCAGGCCGATGGCCATGCCGAGTGCGGCGCGACCCTGTTCCGCGAGGGCCGTGCGGCGCGTGCGCGGGCCCGGGTCGATGACCGTCCAGCCCAGGCGCAGGCCCGTGCCCGCGGCGACGAAGACCGCCGTCAGTTCGAGGAGGCCGTGCGGGAGGATCAGGCCGAGGAAGACGTCCAGGCGGCCGGCGGCCGCCATCAGGCCGAGGCCGACGCCGAGGTTCAGCATGTTCACGTAGAGGATCCAGAGGACCGGGAGCCCCAGGAAGGCGCCCAGGACCAGGCATATCGCGGCCGCCTGGGCATTGTTCGTCCAGACCTGGGCGGCGAAGGAGGCCGCGGGGTGGCTGGAGTAGTACGTCTCGTACTCGCCGCCCGGCTGCGTCATCTCCTTCAGGAACTCCGGGGTGCCGATGGCCCCCTGGACCTCCGGGTGCGTGGCTATCCACCAGCCGATGATCACGCCGACCACCGTGGAGACCAGTGCGGTCGGTATCCACCAGCGGCGGCTGCGGTAGACCGCCGCTGGGAAGCCCGCCGTGAAGAAGAGGGCCGCGTCGCGCCAGCCGGCGCGGCGGGTGCCCGTCACCGTGGAACGGGCCCGCGCCACCAGTTGCGTCAGACGGCCCGTGAGCATGGGGTCGGGCGCGCTGGACTGGATGAGGGACAGGTGCGTCGATACGCGCTGGTAGAGCGCGACGAGTTCGTCGGCCTCAGTACCGGTCAGACTGCGACCCCGGCCCAGGAGCTGTTCCAGGCGGTCCCATTCCGCGCGGTGTGCCGCCACGAAGACGTCGAGATCCATACGGTTGCCGCTCCCCTGCCCCTGGTCCCCTGCCACTGCCTGTTCCTCGTGTGGTCAGCTTGGCAGACTGGACGCCGAAGGGGTCGGGGCAGGTCACGTGAAAGGTGCTGTGGTGAGCGATCTGGTGACGGGGGACGCGGTGGTCCTGGGGCTTCGGCCCGCGCGGCTGCCGAGCCGGGCGCTGGCCATCGTCCTCGATCTGCTCGTGTACTTCACCGGGTACACGGTGATCATGATCGGGCTGGCCTACTCGACGGCCTCCCTCGACGAGGCCGCGCAGGCCGCCGTGATGGTGGCGAGCTTCGTGCTGGTGCTGGTGGGCGTGCCGATCGCGATCGAGACGCTGAGCCACGGGCGGTCGCTGGGCAAGCTCGCCTGCGGCCTGCGGGTGGTGCGGGACGACGGCGGGCCGATCCGCTTCCGGCACGCGCTGGTCCGGGGCGCCATGGGTGTGGTGGAGCTGCCGGCCACCCTCGGGTCCGTCGCGTGCATCGCCTCGCTGGTGTCGTCGCGGGGCCGGCGGCTCGGGGACGTCTTCGCGGGGACGCTGGTGATCCGCGAGCGGGTGCCGGCGGCCCGGGTGATGCAGGTGCCTCCGCCGCCGCCGTGGCTTGCGGGGCGGTTCACGACGCTGGACCTCTCGGCGGTGCCGGAGGGACTGTGGATGGCGATACGCCAGTACCTGACCCGGATGAACCAGCTGGACCCGCAGGTGGGGGCCGCGATGGCGGCTCGGCTCGCGGACGATCTCGTGGCGCGTACGGGCGCGCCGGCCCCGGCCGGGGTGCCGGCTGCCGCGTTCCTGATGGCCGTGGTGCACGAGCGGCAGTCCCGAGACGCCGCGAGGGCCTTCCGGCCGGGTGGTACGGCCGCCCCCGTGCCGGTGGCCGGGGGTGGGCCGGTGCCGGTGGGCGGGCCTGTTGTCGCTCCCCCGCCCGTGGCGCCCGTTGCTCCTGTCTCGCCCGCCGCTCCCGTCGCGCCCACCGACGTGCAGGCTCCGCGGAGTGGTGGGTTCGCGCCGCCCGCGTAGGCGCTAGTCGCTCTCGTACCGGTCGAACGTCGAGGGCGGGGTCTCCAGGTGTTCGAGTTCGATGCCGGGGGCCGAAAGGACCACGTCACCCGCGATGTGGATCGTGTGGACCTCGCCGGTGTCCAATGCGCTGACCTGGTACTCGTCCACCAGCAGCGGGCCGCTGTCCGTCGGGTGCTCCTCGCGCCGCAGCAGCGCCCAGGCCTGGTCGACCGTACGGGGTGCCAGGACCGGGTCCGTGAGCGCGACCAGGCGGACGCGGGTGGCGGGGGCGCCGGGGGCCAGGCGCAGCAGGCGGGCCGTGGCGATGAGGAAGGCCGGGGAGGTGCCGGTGAAGCCGGGGGCGCGCACGTTGCCCTCGGTGGCCTCGGTTCCGGTGGGGTCGGTGCGGACCCAGGTGACTCCGTCGATGGCGGCCCCGCGGACCTGCCAGCTCGCGGCGTTCAGTTCGAGGCGGATGGGGCGGCCCAGTTCGTCGATGGCCAGGTCGACGGAACCGCGGTGTTCGCCGTCCGGTGCGGTGAGCTGGGAGACGTAGCGCCAGCCGGAGGGGCCCGGGGCGCAGTGGAAGTGCTCCTCGCCCAGGGGTGCGTGGTCGTGCGGGTCGTGGAGCGAGTAGCGGCCGCGGGGCATGGTGCGCACACTTCTGTCGGGACGGGGACGTCGTGACGTACGGGGCAGGCCCCCGGCACACGTGCCGGGGGCCTGCTTCACATTCTGCTGGGTGCCGCTGCCGGGATCAGTAGCGGTAGTGGTCCGGCTTGTACGGGCCCTCGACCTTGACGCCGATGTAGGAGGCCTGCTCCGGGCGCAGGGTGGTGAGCTTGACGCCGAGGGCGTCGAGGTGGAGGCGGGCGACCTTCTCGTCGAGGTGCTTGGGCAGCACGTAGACGTCGGTCGGGTACTCCTCCGGCTTGGTGAAGAGCTCGATCTGGGCCAGGGTCTGGTCCGCGAAGGAGTTCGACATCACGAAGGACGGGTGACCCGTCGCGTTGCCCAGGTTGAGGAGACGGCCCTCGGACAGCACGATCAGGACCTTGCCGTCGGGGAACGTCCAGGTGTGGACCTGCGGCTTGACCTCGTCCTTGACGATGCCCTCGACCTTGGCCAGACCGGCCATGTCGATCTCGTTGTCGAAGTGGCCGATGTTGCCCACGATCGCCTGGTGCTTCATCTTGGCCATGTCGCCGGCCATGATGATGTCCTTGTTGCCCGTGGTCGTGATGAAGATGTCGGCCGTCTCGACGACGTCGTCCAGCGTGGCGACCTGGTAGCCGTCCATCGCGGCCTGCAGCGCGCAGATCGGGTCGATCTCGGTGACGATGACCCGCGCGCCCTGGCCCCGGAGGGACTCGGCGCAACCCTTGCCGACGTCGCCGTAACCGAAGACGACCGCGACCTTGCCGCCGATGAGGACGTCGGTGGCGCGGTTGATGCCGTCGATCAGGGAGTGGCGGCAGCCGTACTTGTTGTCGAACTTCGACTTCGTCACGGCGTCGTTCACGTTGATCGCCGGGAAGAGCAGGTCACCCGACTGCATCATCTCGTACAGGCGGTGGACACCGGTGGTGGTCTCCTCCGTCACGCCGCGGATCTCGGACGCGAGCTGGGTCCACTTCTGGGGGGCCTCGGCGAGCGTGCGGTTGAGCAGCTGGAGGATGTAGCCGTACTCCTCGGAGTCCGCCGTGGACGGGTCCGGGGCGGAGCCGGCCTTCTCGAACTCGACGCCCTTGTGGACGAGGAGGGTGGCGTCACCACCGTCGTCGAGGATCATGTTCGGGCCGCCGGTGGGGGTGTTCGGCCAGGTCAGCGCCTGCTCCGTGCACCACCAGTACTCCTCCAGCGTCTCGCCCTTCCAGGCGAAGACGGGAACGCCCTGCGGGTTCTCCGGGGTGCCGTTCGGGCCCACCGCGATGGCGGCGGCAGCGTGGTCCTGGGTGGAGAAGATGTTGCAGGAGGCCCAACGGACGTCGGCGCCGAGGGCGACGAGGGTCTCGATGAGCACGGCCGTCTGCACGGTCATGTGCAGGGAGCCGGTGATACGGGCGCCGGCCAGCGGCTGCGACGCCGCGTACTCCCGCCGGATCGACATCAGACCGGGCATCTCGTGCTCGGCCAGGGTGATCTCCTTGCGGCCGAAGGCGGCGAGGGAGAGGTCTGCGACCTTGAAGTCCATGGGTGCTGCTCCTCATGGTTCGAGAGGGTGGGTACGGCTGGGCCGTGCGCCGGCCGGATGGAGACATGGCGGCACACCGAGCACAGTCCGTCGGGGGTCCTCTCTCCCCTCGGCCGGCCTCTCGGACCGCCCGACCGCCATCAGCAGCGACGCCTGACACTGATGACGAATCTACACCGATCGGCGCAGCCGGCCCCAGTCGAACGAGGATCACGTCGGGACGGGATTCAGGCCTTCCGATGGGCTCCTTCAGGGCCTTTCGGACTTTTGATCCACCCCTTGTGCCGGGCAGGATTTTCGGTGGATCGGTCGAGTAAGCGCCATCCCGTGGACCCCTCGGCGTGAAGGAGATTCCGGTGACCAGTCAGGCAGGCCCTCCCCCGGGCGGAAGCGCGATCGGGCGGAAGCGCTGTTCATGATCTCGGTGCCGGAGGCCGCGGCGGGCGACGAGCACCTGCGGATCCTCGCGCTGCTGTCGCGCAAGCTGACGGACGGCGGCTTCCGCGAGCGGCTCCGGTCGGCTCCGGACGGGCCCGTGATCCTGGGGGTGCTGCGCGAGATCCGGTAGCCGCGACTCCGCCCGACGGGGTCGCGCACGTGGTGCGGGACCCCGTCGGCGTTCCCGCACGGGCCCGCCCGTACAGTTCGGCCGCGAGCCGGATCGAGGAGAGCGGGGGCGGGTCGTGGGGAAGCAGGTCAGGGTGCCGGGACGTGGGCTCGGGGTGGCGTCGGTGGTGCTGTTGGTGCTGGGTGCGGTGCTGACGTGCGTCGGGGCTCTCGGCGGCTACTTCTTCATGCCGACGAAGGTCGTGTACTCGGACAACATGAAGCCGACCCACCTGCGGGGCGATTCGAGGGTCTTCAACCTGTTGGTCACCAAGGTGGACCGCGGTGACGTGGTGCTTTTCGACGCCTCGGTCTGGGGTGAGCGGGGCATGTTCGTGGAACGGGTCGTCGCGGTGGGCGGCGACCGCATCGAGTACCGGCCCGGGGTCCGGACATTGATCTTGAACGGGAAGCCGCTGGACGAGCCGTACGTCCTGGGCGCCGATGCGGTGGCGGGGTCGTTCGCCGCGTTCAGCGTGGTGGTGCCCGAGGGCCGGCTGTTCCTGCTGGGCGACAACCGCGGCAACTCCGCCGACTCCCGCTACCGGTTCGCGGAGACGGAGGGCGGGACCGTGCCCCTGTCCGCCGTGAAGGGCGCGGTCATCGAGAAGGGCCATCCGCTGGTCGTCGGCCTGCGGTCCACGATGTTCGTCGGGATCGCCGTGCTTTCCGTCGGCGCGGTGTCCGGCATCGCCTCGCTGCGGCGACGCCGTGCGGCCGCGGCGGCACCGGTCGCGTACGCGTGGCAGGTGCCGCCGCAGGGACACTGAAGGCCGGGACGCGGAAAGGCCCCCGCGAGCCGAGGCGTTCGGCTCGCGGGGGCCTTCGTGCTCTCCTGGACTACTCGGCGGCCTTGGCTGCCGGGCGGAGGATGTCCGGTTCGAGGTAGATGACGCGGGCGATCGGGACGGCCGCGCGGATGCGGGCCTCCGCGGCGTCGATGGCCCTGGCCACCTCGACCGCGGTGTCGTCGTGCTGGACCGCGATCTTGGCGGCGACCAGCAGCTCTTCCGGGCCGAGGTGCAGGGTGCGCATGTGGATCAGGCCGGTGACGGTGTCGCCGTCGACGACGGCGGCCTTGATCTTCTCGACCTCTTCCGTCCCCGCGGACTCACCGAGCAGCAGGGACTTGGTCTCCGCGGCCAGCACGATGGCGATGACGATCAGCAGGATGCCGATGCACAGGGTGCCGATGCCGTCCCAGACGCCGTCGCCGGTGAGGAGGGCGAGGCCGACGCCGCCCAGGGCCAGGACCAGGCCGACGAGCGCCCCGAAGTCCTCCAGCAGGACCACGGGCAGCTCGGGGGCCTTGGCGCGCCGGATGAAGTCGGTCCACGACAGCTTGCCGCGGATCTCGTTCGACTCCTTGATGGCGGTGCGGAAGGAGAAGCCCTCGGCGATGATCGCGAAGGCGAGCACGCCGATCGGCCAGTACCAGTCCTCGATCGGGTGCGGGTGCTGGATCTTCTCGTAGCCCTCGTAGATGGCGAACATGCCACCGACCGAGAACAGCACGATGGAGACGAGGAAGGCGTAGATGTAGCGCTCGCGCCCGTACCCGAAGGGGTGTTGGGGGGTCGCCTCCCGTTGGGCCTTCTTCCCGCCGAGGAGGAGCAGTCCCTGGTTTCCGGAGTCGGCCACGGAGTGGACGCTTTCCGCGAGCATCGACGAGGAACCGCTGAAGAGGAATGCCACGAATTTGGCCACAGCGATGGCGAGGTTGGCGGCGAGTGCCGCCACGATCGCCCTGGTACCGCCCGACGCGCTCATGGGTGCAGGGTGTCCTTCCTAGCGACTGATACCGGCCGCACATTCTTGCAGCCGCCGGTACGGACGCTACGTCAGACCTTCACGGTGGCACGGAAGAGCGTGCCGGTTCCGGATAGTTCGACCTTTTCGTCCGCCGGTACGAAGACCGATTCGCCGGGTGCGAGGACCAGTTCGCCCGCGCGCGGTGAGCCCGCCGTGCAGAGCAGGATCTGCGGGGCGCCGTCCGGGAGGACGCGGGCGACGGCGCCGGGGGCGAGGACGAAGCGCGAGAGGCGGAACTCGTCGATGGGGGCCTCGTAGACCTCCTCGCCGTTGCCCTCCGGGCGCAGCACGTTCGGGTCGCCCGGCTGGAAGTTCGTGATCTTCAGCAGTTCGGGTACGTCCACGTGTTTGGGGGTGAGCCCGGCGCGCAGCACGTTGTCGGAGTTGGCGAGCAGTTCGACCCCGAGGCCGTCGATGTAGGCGTGCGGGACGCCCGCGCCGAGGAACACCGCCTCGCCGGGCTGGAGTCGGAAGTGGTTGAGGAGCATCGCCGCGACGACGCCCGGGTCGCCCGGGAAGTGGTGGACGAGGGAGGAGTACGGCGCGTAGCGGCCGCCGAGACGGTCCGCGGCGGCCTCGACGTCCGCGACGGTGCGGGCCATCTCGGCCCGGTCCGCGGTCAGTACGGCGGTGAGCACCTCGCGCAGAGCCGCTTCCTCGGGGTGCGCGTGGAGCAGGTCCACGTACGGCTTGAGGCTGTCCACACCGAGGCCGTCCATGAGTTCGGCGGCGTCCAGGGGCGGGCGGAAGCCGCAGAACCCGTCGAACGGGGTGAGCGCGCACAGCATTTCGGGCTTGTGGTTGGGGTCCTTGTAGTTGCGGTGCGCGGCGTCGAAGGGCACCCCGCGGCGCTCCTCGTCCTCGAACCCGGCCTTGGCCTGGTCGAGGTCGGGGTGGACCTGGAGGGAGAGCGGGGCCCCCGCTGCGAGGATCTTCAGGAGGAAGGGCAGCCCGGGGCCGAACCTGGCGACGGTGGCGGCGCCCAGTTCGCGCTCCGGGTCGGCGGCGATGACGTCCGAGAGGGCCTGCTCACCGTCCCCGCGGTCGAGGCGCGAGGGCGCGCCCGGGTGGGCGCCCATCCACAGCTCGGCCTGCGGCTCGCCGGTGGGGTCGACACCGAGGAGTCGGGGGATCGCGGTGGTCGATCCCCAGGCGTAGGGGCGGATCGTGTTGGTCAGGCGGTCCATCGTCGTCTTCCTGGATAGAGCCGGGCACCGTGGTGTGTCTCAGCTGTGTCCCCCGGAGGCCAGCGCCAGGTAGGCGGTGGCGAAATCCGTGACGGCGAGGAGTTCGGCGAGCTGCTCCAGCTCGACGCCCTCCTCCGGTTCGAGCTCGCTGATGGCCGTGTCGTGGCTGAGGGCGAGCTCGCGTGCGGCGGGGGCGGCGGTGAGGCCGCCTGCCGGCCGGTCACGCAGCAGGACGACCCGGGCGCGAAGAGCCTGAGGCTCCTCGACCCGGTCACGGAAGAAGTCATCGGGGTCGGCGCCGGCGGCGAACGCGCCGGCGAGCAGGACACCGTGGGCGGGCAGGGCTTCGGGGAGCGCGGCGGACAGTGCGGGGCGCCCGGCGAGCTCGGCGAGGGTGGCCGCGAAGCGGCGGCCCGCGGCGCCGGCTTCGGCGCCTTCGCTCCAGATGAGCGGGAGGGAGTCGGCCAGCTCCGCGGCGAGGGTCTTGGCCGGGTTGGAGTACGTGACGATGGCGGGCCCGCAGCGCTCGGCGGTGCGGTCGAGCCGGTCCGCGACGAGCTGGAGGGTGTCCGGGGCGGCCGTGACCAGCCCGACCTTGTCCAGGAGCAGCAGCAGCGGGGTGAGCAGGGCCCACAGGGCGCCGGGGCCGGCCGCGGCGGACTCGTCGTACTCCTGGTACGGGGCCTTGGCCATCGGTACGAGGAGCCCGTGCGCGCTTTCCACCGCCTCGGTCAGCGGTGAGCGCTCGGGGGCGACGGCGACGACTGTGCAGCCGCGCCGGTAGGCCTGGTCGGCGAGGACGCCGAGCCCGGGCTCGGTGCCGTCGGTGGTGGCGATGAGCAGCAGGTCGACGGGGCCGGCCCAGCCGGGCAGGGACCAGCGCAGGGCTCCGGCGGCGTGCGCGACGCCGGTGGGATCCAGGCGGATGACGGGCGCGGAGGCTCCGGCGAGGGCGCCCAGCAGGTCGGCGACGCCGGTTGCGGCGGTGCCGGAGCCCGCGATGAGGACCGCGCGGGGGCGGCCGTCGGGGCGGAGATCGCCGAGGCCTGCCTCGGTCGCGTGCCGGGCCGCCGTGCGGACCCGGGCCCCGGCCTCGGCCGCGCCGCGGAGCAGGCCCCTGCGGTCTGCGCGGGCGAGATCGTCCGGTGCGTCGAGGAGCGACTCGTCGAGCATGGCGGCCTCCTGCGGTGTTGACGCGGGTGGGGTCAGGCGCCGGCCGTCGGGCCGGCCTTCTGTCAGGCGGGGCGGCCTTCTGTCAGGCGGGGCGGCGGGCCTCGTCCACGAGGAGGACCGGGATGCCGTCACGGACGGGGTAGGCGAGACCGCAGTCCTGGCCGGTGCAGATCAGCTCGGGGGCCGTTTCGTCCGCCGACTCGTCCTGGAGGGGGGAGTGGCAGGCGGGGCAGGCGAGGATCTCCAGAAGACCGGCTTCGAGCGGCATGTGGTGCGTTCCCTTCGGGCATGCGGATGGTTGTGCGGGCGGGCGAGGTCAGCGTACCGCCGAGTCACCTCCGGTGCGGCCCGGAGAGTGCGGTGCGGCGCCGTTGCCGGGGCTCCGCCCCGGACCCCGCGCCTCAAACGCCGGCGGGGCTGGTTCTGCCCCCGCCGGCGGGTCGGATCCGTCAGGCGCGGATCAGGGCGAGGACCTCGTCGCGGACCTTCGCGAGGGTGGCGGCGTCGCGGGCTTCCACGTTCAGGCGGAGGAGGGGTTCCGTGTTGGAGGCGCGGACGTTGAACCACCATTCCGCTTCCGACACGGTGAGGCCGTCCAGCTCGTCGAGGGTGACTCCGTCGCGGCCGGCGTAGGTCTCCTTGACGGCGGCCAGGCGGCCGGCCTGGTCGGCGACGGTGGAGTTGATCTCGCCGGAGCCCTCGTAGCGGTCGTAGGAGGCCACCAGGGCGGACAGCGGGCCGTCCTGGCCGCCGAGGGCCGCGAGGACGTGGAGCGCGGCGAGCATGCCGGTGTCCGCGTTCCAGAAGTCCTTGAAGTAGTAGTGCGCGGAGTGCTCGCCGCCGAAGATGGCGCCGGTCTTGGCCATCTCCTCCTTGATGAAGGAGTGGCCGACGCGGGTGCGGACGGGGGTGCCGCCGTTCTCGCGGACGACCTCGGGGACGGACCAGGAGGTGATCAGGTTGTGGATCACGGTGCCGGTGCCGCCGTTGCGCGCCAGCTCGCGGGCCGCGACCAGCGCGGTGATCGCGGACGGGGAGACGCCCTCGCCGCGCTCGTCGACGATGAAGCAGCGGTCGGCGTCGCCGTCGAAGGCGATGCCGAGGTCGGCGCCCTCGGCGAGGACGCGGGCCTGGAGGTCGACGATGTTCTTCGGGTCGAGGGGGTTGGCCTCGTGGTTCGGGAAGGTCCCGTCCAGCTCGAAGTACATGGGGACGAGGTCCAGCGGGAGGCCCTCGAAGACGGTCGGGACGGTGTGGCCGCCCATGCCGTTGCCCGCGTCGACGACGACCTTGAGCGGGCGGATCGAGGTCAGGTCGACCAGGCCGCGCAGGTGGGCGGCGTAGCCGGGCAGGGAGTCCAGCTCGGTGACGGTGCCGGGGGTGGTGCCCTCCGGGGTGGCGGGGGCGCCCTCGTCGGTCCACTTCTCCACCAGCTCGCGGATCTGCGAGAGGCCGGTGTCCTGACCGACCGGGGCGGCGCCCGCGCGGCACATCTTGATGCCGTTGTACTTGGCCGGGTTGTGCGAGGCCGTGAACATGGCGCCGGGCAGGTTCAGGGAACCGGAGGCGTAGTAGAGCTGGTCGGTGGAGCACAGCCCGATCAGGGTGACGTCCACGCCGCGGGCGGCCGCGCCGCGCGCGAAGGCGGCGGACAGGCCCGGGGAGGAGGGCCGCATGTCATGGCCGATCACGATCGCCGTGGCGGCCGTGACCTCGACGAACGCGGCACCGAACAGTTCCGCCAGGGGCTCGTCCCACTCGTCCGGTACGACACCGCGCACGTCGTACGCCTTGACGATGTTCGAAAAATCTGCGGCCACTGCCTGCCCTCCTGAAGGTCCTGTGCGGTCGGGCCAACCTACCTTGAAGCAGGAGACGCCGGTCAGATGGCCGCGGCCGGATGATCAGGCGTCAGGAATCGGGCGATCTCAGGACGCGCAGGTGTCCACGACGCGTCTCCCCGGTGGCGGGGCCGCCGTTCTGGCCGTGCCCGGTGCCCCCGGTACCGGCCGCGCGCTCCGGCGGGCGGGCGGCCTCGCGTACGGCGTTCGCGAGGGCTTCGAGGTCGTCACCGCTGGGGCGCGACGGCGCGGAGCCGTCGGACAGGCGGACGACGTCCCAGCCGCGCGGCGCGGTCAGGCGTTCCGAGTGCTCGGCACACAGGTCGTAACAGTGGGGTTCGGCATAGGTGGCGAGCGGGCCGAGAACTGCGGTCGAATCGGCGTAGACGTACGTCAGTGTCGCGACGGCAGGGCGGCCGCACGCGGTGCGCGAACAGCGACGTACAAGGCTCACGACGTTGGACGGTACCGCACTCTTGACCGGGCCGCGACGACTCTGCCGCCGCTCGCTCCCCCGTGTCGCCCCGAGGGCTACCCTGCGGGGGTGACCGACAGCACCCTTCCTCCCCCTCCGGCGGACCCTCCCGCGGACCCGCCCGCGGGGGTCCCGGCCGAGCCGCGCGTACGTCGACGGGACCGGCACGGACGCGGGATGCGCGGGCCGGTGGCGCCGCCGCAGGTGCCGCTGTCGGCGAGCCGGGCGGAGCTGTTCGGGGACCTCGTACGGGATTCCGTGGAGCGGCTGGAGCGGCGTTGGCCGCAGCTGGCCGAGGTGGAGTTCCTCGTCGGTGACGTCCCGGGCCCGCCGGGCGGTCCGGACGGCGGCTGGAACGACGAGGCGGTGCCGCTGGGCGCGCTGTCGGAGCCGGCGGGCGGCAGGCCGGCCCGGATCGTGGTGTTCCGGCGGCCGGTGGAGATCCGTACGAAGTCCCGGGACGAGAAGGCGCTGCTGGTCCACGAGATCGTGGTCGAGCAGGTGGCGGAGTTGCTCGGGCTGTCGCCCGAGACCGTTGATCCGCGGTACGGGCAGGACTGACCCCCGTTCGGGCCGTGGCCGTGGCCGTGGCCACGGCGGGGTGCGGCGCCGTTGCGGGGGCTCCCCGCCCCCGGCCCCCGCGCCTCGAACGCCGGCGAGGCTGGATCTTGCCGCTGCGCGGCACCTCCAGCCTCGCGGCGGCCCGATGAGTGCTGTCCTGGCTGGGCTGAACGTCACCTGGTCAGGACCGACAGGTCCTGGGTGGCGTTGGGGACCGAGACCGTGGAGTGGTCGTCCGAGAAGGCCTGGACGGTGAACATCGCGATGCCCTCGTGCGGCAGTGACAGGGTGCGGGCCGCGTGGACCGGGCCGCCCGAGAGGGTCTCGACGGTCAGGGCGTAGGCGCCCTTGCCGCCGGCCGGGGCCAGGGTGAGGGTCTGCGTGGTGCCGGCCTTGACGGTGACCTCCTTGGAGGCGGGTTCGCCCCCGCCGGTGCCCGGGGAGGCCGTCACCTTGACCTTGGTGTCGGCGCCCGGGGCCGTCAGCGACAGCAGGGTCGTGTTCTCCTCGGGCCGGTTGTCGGCCACGGTCGCCCGTGTCCCGACCGGGTCGGTCGCCGGTACGAAGCCCAGTTCCTGCTTGGCGCCGCTGCCGCGGACCACGCGGACCGCGGCGACCACCGGGACGGCCTTCTTGGCGTCCACCGGGGTCAGCAGCAGCGATCCGGCCTCGCCGCGGGTGACGTCGGCCAGGTCGGCGGCGGCGGTCATGCCCCCCTTGACGTGCAGCTGCTCGTTGCCCGCGGGGCTGATGGCGCCGCCCGGGCCGGCGAGGCGCAGCTTGAGGTCCGCGTCCCGTTCGCCGGGCACGAAGGCGACGAGCCGTACGGACGTGGCGTCCGCGGGGATGCCCGGCAGTACCAGGGAGCCCGCCGGGTCGGTGGAGGCGGGCAGCCAGTCGGTTCCGACGCCCTCCTCGGCGACCTGCACGGTGGCGCCGACGCGGCCCGCCCGGGTGGTGACGTGGGCGGTCGCGTCCGCGAGCTGGACGCCGGGGACGAGGGTGGCGAGGGAGACGGTCCTGGTGGACTTGGGCTCGACCCGGATGCTCTCGCCGACGCCCGCGTCGGACTTGGCGAGCCCGTCGGGGCCGAACAGCTTGATGTCGACGGTGGCCGCGGCGTCGTCCGGGTTGGTGAGGTGGACGAAGTCCTCGCGGCCCTTGGCCGTGCTGACCGCGGGGAACCAGAAGTCGGTGCCGGGTGCGGTGCAGGCGGTGCCGAGGACGCCGCGGGCCCGGCCCACCGAGACCTTGGTGGTCAGCTGCGCGGTCCAGCCGGGGGCGAGGGAGCCCTCGGCGCTGCCCGTCAGCGCGGGGGCCTCCGCCCCGGTGGCGGTGGCCCCGACGGGCTTGCCGGGCTCCTTGGACTCCAGTACGGGCTTGGCGTCCTTGGTGGCGCCGAGCAGTCGGGCCCCGCCCTTGGCGTCCCCGGAGCCCTTGCCGCCGGCCGGGGTGAAGGAGGTGTAGGTGGTTTCGGCGATGTCGGAGGAGCTGGGCGCCGGGCACACCAGCAGGGACCGCTCGACCGGCATCCGGGCGGCGGCCGCCGCCTTGCCGTCGGCGGACTTCCCGCCGTGGTCGGGCGCGGTGAGGGAGGCGATGCCGGTGAGGGCGGCGAGGGCCGCGGTCACGGCCGCGAGCGTCAGGGGTGCGCGCTGCTTCACTGCTGGGGGCTCCCGTCAGGACGCGGGTCGTGCTGTGCGTGGGGGTCGTGCTGCCGGAAGGCGTCGAAGGGCTCGTACGGCGGCTGCTGCTGCTGCTGTTGTTGCTGCTGCTCGTACGGCTGCTCGTACTGGGGGTACTGCTGCGGGTACGGGTCCTCGTATGCCTGCTGGGGCTGCCGGCCCTGCTGGTCGTAGGCCGGGTAGGGCTCGTAGGGCTGCTGTTGCTGCTGGTCGTAGGCGTAGCCGCTCTGGTCGCCGTACGCCTGGTACGCGTACGCGTCCTCGCCGTACACCGGCTGTGCGGGGATCTCCGCGTACGGGTCCGCGACGGCCGCGGCCTCCGCCGGGGCGGGCGTCTGCTCGGCCTCGGCCTCCGCGCGCAGGCGGCGGGCGCGGCGGCCCTCGCCCGCGGACTCGGAGGCGGGGGCCTCCTCCTCCGGGAGGTCGTCGTCGAGGCCGGCCCGGCGGCCGGGGAGCGCCATCACGAGGAGCACCAGCGCGAGCAGGCCCTGCGCCCAGTGCCAGGCGGTCCGTACGAGCGAGGTCTCGTGGACGAGGTCGAGGCGGCCGCCCGCGGCGGGGAGCTCGAAGCCCTGGGCCCAGCCGTCGACGGTCTTGGCCTTGAGGGGCTTGCCGTCGAGGGTGGCCCGCCAGCCGGCGTCGGCGCGGTCGGCGATGCGCAGCACGCGGCCCGACTCGCCCGCGGGGATCTTGGCGCCGTGGACCTCGACGGGGCCCGCCGCGACGGGGGTCGGGGCCTCGCCCTGCTTGGCGGAGACGATGACGGCGCGGGGCAGCCAGGGCTCGACGCCCCACAGCGCGGTGCCGTCCTGCTGGTGGCGGCGGCTGAGGCCCGGGGTGGCGTCGAGGACTCGGCGGATCTCCTCGGGGCCGCCGGGGCGGAACATGACGAAGCGGATGGCGTAGGCGCTGAGCTGGCTGGACTGGTCGGCGCCGGATCCGGCGACGAGGTTGGATACGACCTTGTCGAGGCGGCGGTCGCCGCCGCTCGCGCCGGTGATCTCGGCGTCGCCGAGGCGTCCGCCGGGGCCGCGCACGAGGCTGTAGGAGATGCCCTTGGAGGTGTCGAGGCCGAGGACCAGGGTGCGGGTCTGGTTGTCGTCCCCGCCGGCCTCGGCGACGAAGGCCGGGACCTGCACCGGGTCGCGGCGCTCCAGCGGGCCGTCGGCGCCGGCGACCATCCAGGTGGCCGCGGCGACCAGCGGGCCCGCGGCGGCCGCGAGCGCGATGAGCGCGGCCAGCGGCTGGCGCCAGCCGAAGCTGCGGGCGGCGACGCGTTCACGGGCTCCGTCCGCGCCGACCGCGGCGGCGGCGAGGAGCGCGAGCCCGTACACGAGGGTGGCCGGTCCGGCCCAGGAGCCGCGGTTGAGGAGGACGGCGAGGGCCAGACCTGCCAGGGCGGCGGCCCAGGCCGTGCGGACGGCGAAGCGCCGGTCGGTGCGCAGCAGGGCGGCGAGCGCGGCGAGGACGATGCCGACGAGGAGCGGGCCGGCGCCGGTGCCGGGGCCGCCGGGGCTGATGCCGAGGAGGTCGAGGCCGCCCGCGGAGCCGGCACCGTACGGCAGGCCGGCCTCGTCGAGGAGACGTCCGGGGTGCAGGAACAGGGTCGTCGACCAGGGGGCGAGGACGAGGACCGGGACGGCGAGGGTGGCGAGCAGGCGCGGTCCGTACGTCTTCCACTGCGCCCGGCGCAGGGCCAGCGCCGCGATGCCGAGGACGGCGGCGAGCGGCCAGACGACGGGGGTGAAGGCGGTGGCCAGGGTCAGCAGGAGGATGTGCGTCCACACGGCGCGCCAGGTGCCGCGCCGCTCGGCGTCGTCGGTCTTGTCGGCGTTCTCCCCGAGGGCGAAGGCGGAGACGGCGGAGCGGGCGATGAGCGGCAGCAGGACGGCGAGCAGGGCGGTGCCGAGGCGGCCGCCGGCGAGGGCTCCGGTGACGGCGGGCAGGAAGGCGTAGGCGACGGCGGCCCAGGCGCGCAGCAGCCGGGACTCGACGAGCGGCCGGGAGGCGAAGTAGGCGGTGAGGCCGGCCAGCGGGACGGAGCCGACGAGCAGCAGGGTCAGGGCGGCCTGGGTGGATCCGAACAGCAGGGTGGCGAGGGCTCCGAGGACGGCGAGGTAGGGGGGCGCCGAGGCGGTGGTGCCGGTCCCCACGGGCTGCCAGCCGGCGGTGTAGGCGCGCCAGAGGTCGGCGCCGCTGTCGGGGGCGGGCAGCAGGGCGCCGCCCATGAGGGAGCCGCCGCCGATCAGGGCGCGGCAGGCCGCGAGGGAGACGAGCAGGAGGACGGCGAAGAGGGCGGGGGCGGGGTTGCGGGCGATCCGCTTGAGGCGCGCGAACCGCTCCTCGGCCACCGGGTAGTCGCCGTCCTCGCCGGGGGCGGTCAGGATGCTGCCGCCGCCGTGCCGGCCGGCGGGGGCGGGGTCGGAGCCGCGGGTGTCGCCGAAGTAGCCGGCGAGCTGTTCGACGTTGGCCCGCACGGAGGCGCCGGGCGGCGGGAAGAGCGGGCGCAGTTCGGCCGCGGGGACCACGGGGCGGCGCCGGCGCGACCGGGCCGCGAGGATCCGGCCGGGGCGGAGCAGGGTGGCGAGGAGACCGGTGATCTCGTCCACGGCCTGTCCGGGGGCCTTGCCGACGAGGTAGGCGAGGGTGCGCAGGACGGTGCCGAGCAGCACGCGGAGCAGGACGTACGGCAGGGCGCGTCCGGAGCTGTTGGCGAGGATCGTGTAGACGGCGCCGGCCTTGTCGACGCGGTGCGGGCTGGCGCTGGTGCGGCCCGCGCAGTCGACGGTACGGCGTTCGCGGGCGGCGGCCTCGGCGTGGCGCATGACGGCGTCGGGGGCGACGAGGACGGTGTGGCCGGCGCTCTGGGCGCGCCAGCACAGGTCGACGTCGTCGCGCATGAGGGGCAGGCGGCGGTCGAAGCCGCCGAGGTCGTCGTAGACGTCGCGGCGCACGAGCATGCCGGCGGTGGAGACGGAGAGGACGGGGCGGACCTGGTCGTGCTGGCCCTGGTCCTGTTCGCGCCGGTCGAGTCCGGTCCAGCGGCGGCCGCTGCGGGCGATGGTGACGCCGGCTTCGAGCAGCTGCTTCTTGTCGTACCAGCCGCGCAGCTTGGGGCCGATGACGGCGGCGTCGGGGTTCTCCTCGGCGACGCGCAGCAGTTCGGCGAGGGCGTCCGGTTCGGGGGCGCTGTCGTCGTGGAGCAGCCAGAGCCATTGGACGGGCTCGCCGTGCGGGAGTTCGGGGAGGTCGTAGTTGTCGTCGCGCCAGGTGCGGCTGACGGGGTCCCAGCCGCTGGGGCGCTTGAGGTAGGGCAGGTCCTCGGGGGTGAGGGTGCCGGCGGTGCGGGCGGATTCGTCGACGGCGGCGCCGAATCCGGTGCGGCGGGCCAGGTGCAGGACGTGGTCGTCGCCGAAGGCCTCGGTGAGGAGCCGCGCGGACTCGTCGGAGCTGCCGGTGTCGGCGGCGACGTGGTTCTGCGCGGGACGTTCCTGGCCGAGCAGGCCGGCGAGGGTCCGGGGCAGCCAGCGGGCGCCGTCGTGGGCGACGAGGACCGCGGTGACGACGTGCCGGGGGAACTCGGGGGTGGCGGGGGCCTGGTGGGAGGCCGCCGACTGGCTGTGCAGGGACATCGCGGTACGGGCCCTCCGGCCGGGGGTCCGGGGGTGGTGTGCCCTCGGAGGCTGCTGGACAGCGCCCCACCCTAACGGCTGGCAAAGCGACGGTCCGCCTCCTGCGGGGAAGGTGCGGGAGGCGGACCGTGTGCGGTGCTCTTGCCGTGCCGGGTGCCGTGTCGGCCGTGCGGTCGACATGCCGTGCGGTACGTCGTGCGATACGCGGTGCGATATGTCAGGTGATGCGTGGAAGGTGCCGGTCGAGCGGCTCTTCCAGGCCCGGTGACCGGCGGTCGGGCCGGTGGTCGGGCGGGTGGTCGGACCGGTGGTCGGAAGGTCGATCGGACCGGTGGGTCGGGCGGTCGTTCGGAAGGTCGGGCATGCGGACTGCCGGACGACGGCTAGACGGCGGCCTTTTTCAGCCGGCGCCGCTCGCGCTCGGACAGACCGCCCCAGATGCCGAATCGCTCGTCGTTGGCGAGGGCGTACTCAAGGCATTCGGAGCGGACCTCACAGGCCAGGCAGACCTTCTTGGCCTCGCGGGTGGAGCCGCCCTTCTCGGGAAAGAAGGACTCGGGGTCGGTCTGGGCGCACAACGCGCGCTCCTGCCATCCGAGCTCCTCGTCCGCCTCCTCGACCAGCAGTTCCTGAAACAGCTCGGTCATGTGCGCCCCTCGCTCTGTTTGTGCGTCCCCGTGGTCATGTCGTCACTCATCGCTACGTAACGACACGAGTGAAATTACAAGTGCGGTGCTCCGGGGCAGTCAAGCCGAGATCTGCTATTGGGCCCCTTATTCACTCTGCGGAACCAAGCGTATGCAGAAAGTGTTCATATCGCCAAAAATCGTGACACATGCCACGGGCGTCACGCGATGCCCGTCTTCACCCGGAATCGACGTGCCACCCAGTGGCGTGGTTGCGATCCGGCCAAAGAAGCGGCGTAGATCACAGTCCGATTACGAGATCAGGGTTCAGGTTTGAGCCCGGCACAGCGCCACATCCCCTGCCGTCGACTGCACAAACCTTTCTCCGCACACAGTAACCGGATGAGGTGAAACTTTTGTCTCATTCCGGACATTGGGTTGACAGTCAGACCTCCGACCCGTTCTCCTTGTTCGCATGTCAGCGCCCGCAGCCACCACCCGGACCCCCATTCGTGGGTTCCTGTGCGCTGCCCAGGTTCGCTGTCGCTGTTGCAGCTGTTGATGCCCCAGGAGCCTCCGCTCCTCCGAGCTCCGGCCACCCCCACAGCGACCGCCAGCACCACTGACATCCGTCGAGGACTCCCCCCACGATGAACAGCACCGCCACCGCCACCACCCCCGCGGCCACCGTCGAGAGCGACCTCCAGATCGCCGGCGACATCCTCGCCGTCCAGCACCTCCTCCAGCCCGCCCGCGAACACCCGGCCACCGTCGCCGAGTTCGTCGGCCTCGCCCGTTCCATCGCCGAGGACCGCTCCTCCTGGGAGCACCTCGTCCGGTACGACGCCACCACGCGCTGGTACCACCGGCTGCGCACCGGCCCCGGCTACGAGGTCTGGCTGCTGAGCTGGGTCCCCGGCCAGGGCAGCGGCCTGCACGACCACGGCGCCTCCTCCGGCGTGCTGACCGTCCTGGAGGGCGAGCTCACCGAGCACACCGCCCGCGGCCCGCTCACCCACGGCCCCGGCGCGCAGCGCGTCCTCGCCCCCGGCCAGGCCCACGAGGTGGTCAACGACACCCTCGACGGGGCGGTCAGCCTGCACGTCTACTTCCCCGGGCTCACCGAGATGCCGATGCACCACTGCTCCCCGGCCGAAACCGAGTCCGTACCGGCCTGACCTCCCCGGGCCTGACAAGCCCACCCGTCACCCGACCACCACCCCTCAACGACAGCCTTCGGCTGACAGACTGATGGGCATGCGCATTGTTGTTCTGGCCGGCGGTATAGGCGGCGCCCGGTTCCTCCGCGGACTCAAGTCGGCAGTCCCCGACGCGGACATCACCGTCATCGGCAACACCGGTGACGACATTCACCTGTTCGGGCTCAAGGTGTGCCCCGATCTGGACACGGTGATGTACACCCTCGGCGGTGGCATCAACGAGGACCAGGGCTGGGGCCGTACCGACGAGTCCTTCACCGTCAAGGAGGAGCTCGCGGCCTACGGGGTCGGACCCACCTGGTTCGGCCTCGGCGACCGCGACTTCGCCACGCACATCGTCCGTACGCAGATGATCGGCGCCGGTTACCCCCTGAGCGCCGTCACCGAGGCCCTCTGCGACCGCTGGCAGCCCGGCGTGCGCCTGCTGCCCATGACCGACGACCGGGTCGAGACCCACGTCGCGATCACCGACGCCGAAACGGGCGAGCGCCGCGTCGTCCACTTCCAGGAGTACTGGGTCCGGCTGCGCGCCTCGGTGGACGCGGAGGCCGTCGTCCCCGTCGGGGCCGACCGGGCCAAGCCCGCGCCCGGCGTGCTGGAGGCCATCGCCTCGGCCGACGTGATCCTCTTCCCGCCCTCCAACCCGGTGGTGTCGGTCGGCACGATCCTCGCCGTCCCCGGCATCCGGGAGGCCGTGGCCTCGGCCCCCGCGCCCGTCATCGGCCTCTCCCCCATCGTCGGGGGCGCGCCCGTGCGCGGCATGGCCGACAAGGTGCTGGCCGCGGTGGGCGTCGAGTCCACGGCCTCCGCCGTCGCCCTGCACTACGGGACCGGGCTGCTCGACGGCTGGCTCGTCGACTCCGCCGACGCGGACGCGGTCGCCGAGGTGGAGGCCGCCGGGATCGCCTGCCGTGCGGTGCCGCTGATGATGACCGACGTGGCGGCGACCGCGGAGATGGCCCGCGCCGCCCTGGAACTGGCCGAGGCCTCCCGGTGACGGGCCCCTCGTACGAGGTCCGCGCCGTCGGCGGGATCCCGGAGATCAGGCCGGGCGACGACCTGGCGAAGCTGATCACGACGGCCGCCCCCGACCTGCGGGACGGGGACGTCCTGCTGGTCACCTCGAAGATCGTCTCCAAGGCCGAGGGCCGCATCGTGCGGGCCGACTCCCGCGAGGCGGCGATAGACGCGGAGACCGTACGGGTCGTGGCCCGCCGCGGCGCCCTGCGCATCGTCGAGAACCGGCAGGGCCTGGTGATGGCCGCGGCCGGGGTCGACGCCTCCAACACCGCCCCCGGGACGGTGCTGCTGCTCCCCGAGGACCCGGACGCCTCGGCGGCCGCGATCCGCGCGGGGATCCGCGACGCCCTCTCCGTGGACGTGGGCGTGATCGTGACGGACACCTTCGGGCGGCCGTGGCGGGCCGGGCTCACGGACGTCGCGATCGGCTCGGCCGGCGTACGGGTCCTGGACGACCTGCGCGGCGGCACGGACGCCCACGGCAATCCGCTGAGCGCGACGGTCGTGGCGACGGCGGACGAGCTGGCCGCCGCGGGCGACCTGGTCAAGGGCAAGGCCACCGGTCTTCCGGTGGCCGTCGTGCGCGGGCTGGGCCACGTACTGGGCGAGGACGCCTCGGCCCGGGACCTGGTGCGGGCCCCCGCCGACGACATGTTCCGGCTGGGCACCTCGGAGGCGGTACGGGAAGCCGTCACCCAGCGCCGCACGGTACGGGCCTTCACCGACGAGCCGGTGGACCCGGGCGCGGTCCGCCGCGCCGTGGCCGCGGCGGTGACGGCGCCCGCGCCGCACCACACCACGCCGTGGCGCTTCGTACTGCTGGAGTCGGAACGCTCCCGCACCGAGCTCCTCGACGCCATGCGGGACGCGTGGATCGCGGACCTGCGGCGGGACGGCAGGTCCGAGGAGTCCATCGCCAAGCGCGTCCGGCGCGGGGACGTCCTGCGCAAGGCCCCCTACCTGGTGGTGCCGTGCCTGGTGACGGACGGCGCGCACGACTACGGGCACGCGCGGCGCGACGCGGCCGAGCGGGAGATGTTCGTCGTCGCGATGGGCGCGGGCGTGCAGAACCTGCTGGTCGCGCTGGCCGGGGAGCGGCTGGGATCGGCGTGGGTGTCCTCGACGATGTTCTGCCGGGACGTGGTGCGCAAGGTGCTGGGGCTGCCGGAGGAGTGGGACCCGATGGGAGCGGTGGCCGTCGGCCACCCGGCCGCGGCTCCGGCGGAGCGGGCCGGACGGGACCCGGAGGACTTCATCGAGGTCCGCTGACGCGGGTGTGCCGACGCCTACAGCCGCCCGATGTCCCCGCGGGGCATCTTGGGGGTGCGGCGGGGCGGGGTGCGCCCGGCGAGGAGGATCAGGCGGGCGGCGCGGTGGCGCTGGCCCGCGTACGAGGCGAGCAGCTCCAGCATGACGGCGTCGTCGGCGTCGCGGTCGCCCGCGAGGGCGTAGCCGACGATGCCGGGGAGGTGGAGGTCGCCCGTGGTGACGGCGTCCGGGTCGCCGTTGCTGCGCTGGAGCGTCTCGGCGGAGGTCCACGGACCGATGCCGGGTACGGCCTCCAGCCGGGCCGTGGCCTTCGGTAGCTCCATGGCGGCTGCCTCCTCCAGGCGGGGCGCGACGCGGACCGCGCGCAGGACGGTGGAGGAGCGCTTCTGGTCGACCCCTGCCTTGTGCCAGTCCCAGGAGGGGATCCGGGCCCAGGTGGCGGCGGCGGGCATGACGTACAGGTCCAGCGCCCGCACGGCCTGCGGGCCGGGGGCGGGTTCTCCGTACTGCCGTACGAGGCGGCGCCAGGCGCGGTAGGCCTCGTCGGTGGTGACCTTCTGCTCCAGGATCACCGGGATCAGCGACTCCAGGACCATCCCGGTGCGGGTCAGGCGCAGGCCGGGGCGACGGCGGTGGCTGGCGTGCACGAGGCGGTGGCGGGGGACGAAGGCGGCCGGGTCGTCGCCGGCGCCGAGGAGGGCGGGCAGCTGCTCCAGCATCCAGTCGGCGCCGGGGCCCCAGGCCTCGGCCTCGATCGCTTCTCGCGTTGCGGCCACCCTGAGGGTGGCGGGGCCCTGGGGGGTCTGGGCGGCCTTCCAGACGGAGCCGTCGGGGGTGGTGCGGAATGTGGGGTCGGCGGGGCCGCGTCTGAGGGGGCCGAGGGTGAGTCCGAGGTCCACGGGTCCCTCGGGGGTCCAGACCCGGGCCTTGGCGGCCCCGGACCCCACCGCCTGCCCCTGCCCTGCGGGGACGTGGGTGCGGCCGCCGCGGACTGCGGTGCGGGTGAGGGGGTCGAAGCGGCCGGCCATGCCTCTGAGCGTAGCCCGCGGCCGACCACTCCCGGCTGCCGTGGGGGCGTCCCCTCCCGCGTACCCCCGCGCCGTCGGGGTCGGGTGTGCGGTGGGGCGCCCCCGCAGAACGTCCAACGCCGGTGCCCAGCGGGGTCGGCCCCCTGTCACCCCCGCGCCGTCGGGGTCGGGTGTGCGGCGGGGCGCCCCCGCAGGGCGTCGAACGCACCACGTCTTGCATGTCCGCTGCCGCTCCCCGTTCGACGCCCGAGGAGGTGCCCCGGCGCGCGCCCGCCCCCGACGGCCCCCCGTGCGGCCCGGCGGGGGCGGGGGTGCCGCTGCGCGGAGCGAGTCCCCTACCCGCCCTTCCACCGTTCCCCGGGGCTCCGCCCCGGACCCCGGTCCTCAAACGCCGGACGGGCTGATACTCAGCCCCGCCGGCGATTGAGGCGCGGGCGCGGAGCGCCGTAGGGGTGACGGGCCGGCAACGCGGACAGGCGGACGGGCGCGCAGCGCCGGGGAACGGGGCCCGACCCGGCCCGCCCACCGAGCCGGAGGCTACGGACGGCCCTGGAGTTTGGCCGCGGAGGTGCGGGTCGGGGGGAGTTGGTCGTACAGCCGCTTGCCGGGGCATTCGGTGGCGAAGCCGTCGCGGTGGCCCGAGATGACGTTCAGCCTGACCGACTGGCCCTTCGGGAAGCGGTTGCCGCCGCCCGACTTCAGGGTCGTCTTCGCCCGCGGGTCCGCGCCGAAGAGGCCGAGCTTCCAGGCCGTGAGCCGTGCCACCGCGTCGAGGGCGGCCTTCGGCGGGTTCGCGGAGGTGAACGTGCCGATGACGGCGATGCCCATGCTGTCGGTGTTGAAGCCCATGGTGTGCGCGCCCATCACCGGCTTGGAGACGCCGCCCGCGCGGCCCTCGTACACCGTGCCGCACTTGTCGACGGCGAAGTTGTAGCCGATGTCGCGCCAGCCGCTGCTGACCACGTGGTAGCGGTACAGGCTGCGCAGCACCGCCGGGGCGTCCTTGCAGTCGTAGTTGTTGCCGGAGGCACTGTGGTGGACGAAGGCCGCCTTGACGGTGTTGGTGTAGACGAAGCCGGGCTCGCGCAGGCTCTCGTCCGCGCCCCACCCCTTGCGGGTGACGATGCGCGGGCGCGGGCCGATGTAGGGGGCGGCGGCCTCGGACAGGTCGCCGTCGCTCGCGAAGACCGCGTCGGCCGTGGAGTCGGCCTTGTCGAGGGCGGTGATCTCGTTCGCGCCGAGCGGGGCGTGCGGGACGTTCGCGGCGGAGGACTCGGCCATTTCCATGGTCATGCCCGGTACCACCACCTCGCCCTTGTCGTCGCCGACGGGGCGGCGGTTCTTGGCGTCCGGTGCGGTGCCGGGTGCGGAACGGCCCGGGTCGACCAGTTCGATGCGCAGGCCGGACGGCAGTCGCGCGGCGCCGGCGGCGCGGGTGCCGGTCCCGGCACCCGGTTCCGCCTGGACGCGGACCTCCACGCCGTCGGACTCGCCGACCCACAGGGGGGCGGTGGCGCCGCGGACGCGGCCGGAGCCGCGTTCCACCGCGTCGGGGTCGGCGGCGTGTTCGCCGTTGTGGGTCTCGACGTCCTGCCAGTCGGACCAGGCGGCGGTGGCCGTGGACCGGGTGCGGACCTGGACCCGGCCGTGGAGCTGGGTGGTGACGTCGTCCCAGACGACGCCGACCAGCGAGAACGTCTTGACGTCGCGTGCGGCCAGGCCACGGGTCTCGGGGAGGCGGGGCGAGGCGCTCATGCCGGGGACACCGGGGCCTCGGTCCGAGGCGGCGGGTCCGACGGGGGCGAGCGGCAGGGACTGGGTGGACCCGGCGGGGGTCACGGGTGCGGCGGCCGCGTCCGGGGACACGGCAGCCAGGGCCGGGGTGGGCAGCGCGAGCGGCAGGGCCAGGACGGCTGCCGTCGCGACGCCGATCGAGGAAGCAAGGAATCCACGCATGGAAAGGATGGTGGGCACGCTCACCGTGCGGCGCCATCCGAGAACTGACGCACCGTCCGGTCGGGTTCTCGATACCCCTCCCCCGTACGGTGGATCACGTGACCGCCGTACGGGGGAGAGGCCCGCGTACGCTTCGACACGTGAACTCCACTGACCGCACCCCTGCCGACCTGCTGCGATCCGCGCTCGCCGCCGATCCGGGCCGCCCGCTCGTCACGTTCTACGACGACGCCACGGGCGAGCGCGTCGAATTGTCCGTGGCCACCTTCGCCAATTGGGTGGCCAAGACCTCGAATCTGCTCCAGGGCGACCTGGGCGCCGAGCCCGGCGACCGCCTCGCGCTGCTGCTCCCGGCGCACTGGCAGAGCGCCGTGTGGCTGCTGGCCTGTGCGTCGGTCGGGGTCGTCGTCGAGGTGGGCGGGGATCCGGCCGACGCGGACCTCGTGGTGAGCGGGCCGGACTCGCTGGAGGAGGCGCGGGCCTGTTCCGGCGAGCGCGTGGCGCTGGCGCTGCGGCCGCTGGGCGGCCGGTTCCCGCAGCCGCCGGCCGGGTTCGCCGACTACGCGGTGGAGGTGCCGGGTCAGGGCGACCGGTTCGCGCCGTTCGCCCCCGTCGACGCGGACGGTCCGGGGCTGGTCGTCGGCGGCGAGGAGCTCTCGTACGCGGAGCTGTCCTCGCGGGCCCGCGAGGACGCGGTGAAGCTCGGCCTCGGCACGGGTTCGCGGGTGCTGACCGGGCTCGGCTACGACACCTGGGAGGGGCTGTCGGCCGGGCTGTACGCGGCGCTGGCCTCGGGCGGGTCCGTGGTGCTGTGCCGGAACCTGGACCGGCTGTCGCCGGAGGCGCTGGCCCAGCGGGTGGAGAGCGAGCGCGTGACCCACTCGCTCTGATGCGTCACCCGCACGGCGGGACGGCGACGCCGGGCGATCTGTCACCCACATGGCCCTAGACACGCCCCCGCCCCCAGGCTGCTCCGGCGGCCCGGGGGCAGGATCGGCAGTGGCCGTACTCACCCGTGCGGCTGGTTGTCGCAACGGCGAGGGGACGGACGCCAGTGTCGGACAGCGCAGGCATACCGGGCGGCGGGACGGGAGCGTCCGGAGACGACGGCCCGGATACCCCGCAGGACCGGGGCGCGGGCCGGGATCCGGGCGCGGGCCGTACGCCCGAGCCCGGCCACGGCCCCGGCCCGGGTCGCGGTCAGGGCCGCGGTCGCAGGCGCCGACTGCTCCGCTGGGCCGGTCTCGGGATGGTGCTGCTGGTGCTGGCGGGGACGGCCGGCGGCTGGTGGCTCTACAACAAGCTCGACGGGAACATCACCGAGGACACGTCGGCGGCGGCCGAACTGGAGCGTTACGAGCGCGACCGTCCGGCGCACCTGGCGACCGGCTCGCAGAACATCCTGCTGATCGGCTCCGACTCGCGCTCGGGCAAGGCCAACGCCCGCTACGGACAGGACCAGGGCACGCAGCGCTCGGACACCACGATCCTGCTGCACCTGCCGGCGGACCGGAAGAGCGCGACCGCGGTGTCGATCCCCCGGGACCTGATGACGAACATCCCCTCCTGCCTCCAGGCGGACGGCACCCGCACCACCGAGCAGTTCGCGCAGTTCAACTGGGCCTTCCAGTGGGGCGGGGCCGCCTGCACGATCCGTACGGTGGAGAAGCTGACCGGGATCCGCGTCGACCATCACATGGTGATCGACTTCGGCGGGTTCAAGCGGATGGTCGACGCCATCGGCGGGGTGGAGGTCTGCCTCAAGCGCCCGATGGACGACGCGGAGGCCCACCTGAAGCTGCCCGCCGGGCGGCAGACCCTGCGGGGCGAGGCAGCGCTCGGGTACGTCAGGGCCCGTTACAGCCTGGGCAACGGCAGCGACACCGAACGGATGGAACGCCAGCAGCAGTTCCTCGGCTCGCTGGTCAAGAAGGTGCAGAGCAACGGGGTCCTGCTCAATCCGGCCCGGCTGTACCCGCTGCTGGACGCGGCGACCTCCTCGGTGACCACGGACCCGGGGCTGGCCTCGCTGCGCGGACTGTACGAACTCGTACGGGGCGTACGGGACATACCGACCGATCAGGTCAAGTTCCTGACCGTACCCCGCCGTCCGTACGCCGCCGATCCGAACCGGGACGAACTCATCCAGGCGGACGCCACCCGACTGTTCCGGCAACTGCGCGCGGACGAGCCGGTGACGATCACCCCGCCGAAGCCCGAGTCCGAGACGGACGGCGGCGACGGGACCGGGGACGGAACCGGCACCGGGAACGGGATCGAGCCCACGCAGGGCGCCGGAAGCGGGGCTTCCACGGGCCGGACCCAGGAGGGGACCGACGCCACGCCCACACCCGTCCCCACCTTCACCGGGACGACGGCGGGCACCGCGGACTGCCGGTAAAGCAATCCCAAAAGGCAGTGCCCGAACCGAGCGTGATGGGGTTTTCGCCCCGTTATAAGGGCAGTGGAATTCATCACCAGCATGGTTTGCAGTCGAACCTGACGGATAAGGTGAGCGATCCGGTGCCCCGGCCGGACCAGAGGTCGGGCACCTGCAGCCGGACGTTGACCGGGCGCCTTGGGGGAGGCGCCTCGCGAGGCACCGACGGAGGATTCGAGCAACCGTGGATGCGCAAAGCCGTGGGCGGGCCGACGAGATCGACCCCGCAGACCAGTGGGTATTGAACTCCCGCACCGGCCACTACGAACTGCGACCGGACGATTCCGCAGCGCAGCGACGGTCCAGAGTCACCGCACCACGCAGATCCCGGACGGCTCCGTCACGCCCCGAGCCCACCACCTCCCCCTCGGTCCCGCAGCCGCGCCGCGGTGACGCCCCTCCCGGTCGGCGCGGCGGGCGCTCCCGCAACGGCGGCGGAGGCGGCGGGCGCCGCAAGAAGGCCCTGATGATCACCAGCGGGACGCTGGCGCTGCTGCTGATCGGCGGCGCCACCGCGGGCTACCTCTATTACGAGCACCTCAACGGCAACATCAACGTCACCGACATCGGGCGCACCGGCACGGGCGGCTTCAAGAAGGACCAGGCGATCAACATCCTGGTCATCGGCACCGACAAGCGCAGCGGCTCCGGGAACGAGGGCTACGGGGACAAGGACAGCGTCGGCCACGCCGACACCACGATCCTGTTCCACATCGCCAAGGACCGCAGCAACGCCACCGCGCTGTCCATCCCGCGCGACCTGATCACCGACATCCCGACCTGCCCGACGAAACAGCCCGACGGATCGACGAAGGACATCCGCGGCACGAAGGGCACGCGCTTCAACACCAGCCTGGGCCAGGAGGGTCGCGACGCGGGCTGCACGATGCGCACGGTGAAGGAGGTCACCGGCATAGAGGTCGACAACTTCATGATGGTCGACTTCAACGCCGTGAAGACGCTGAGCACGGCGGTCGGCGGAGTGCCCGTGTGCCTGGAGAAGGCCGTCGACGACAAGGACTCCAAGCTGAAGCTCGACAAGGGCGAGCACCGGCTGCAGGGCGAGGACGCGTTGGCGTTCGTACGGACCCGGCACGCCTTCGGCAACGAGAGCGACCTGGACCGCATCAAGACCCAGCAGCAGTTCCTCGGCTCGATGATGCGCGAGATGAAGTCGAAGGAAACGCTGACCAGTCCGAAGAAGTTCTTCTCCCTCGCGGAGGCGGCCACCAAGTCGCTGACCGTGGACCAGGGTCTGGGATCCATCAAGAAACTCACCGACCTCGCGGGCGAGTTGAAGGACATCGACCTCAAGAACATCACCTTCACGACCCTGCCCGTGCTGGACAACCCGGCCGAGAAGGTCAAGGCGACCGTCGTGGTCAATCAGGCCCTCGCCGACCCGCTGCTGCAGATGATCCGGGGGGACGTCTCGCTCACGGAGGTCGAGAAGAAGGAGAAGGCCTCCAAGCAGGCGGCCGACGCCGACGCGAAAGCCAAGCAGGACGCGCTCCTTCAAGGGAACCGGTCGACCGCCGGTGACATCAGAGTGGATGTGTACAACGGAGGCGGACCCAAGGGCGCGGCGTCGACGACGCTCGCCTGGCTGCAGAACACCAAGGGCGTGCTCAAGGCGAGCAACAAGAGCAACGCGCCCGAGAAGGTCGGTGCCACGCAGCTGGAGTACGCCCCCAACCAGGCCGACCAGGCCAGGGCGTTGGCGGACATGCTGGGGCTGCCCGCCTCGGCGCTGAAGATGGGCACCGCCGACGCGGCGGCCAAGACGCCGATGAAGCTGACCCTGGGGCCGGACTTCGAGAAGCCGGGCGCCCCGCTGGGAGCGGCGGCCCCGCAGCAGCTGTCGGAGGACGTGCAGCAGGCACAGGCCGACAAGGCAGTCTGCGCCAAATAACGGGCCGTAGCCGGACGTACCGGCACCATGCCGAGCAATCAGGATCTTCTAGGGGGAACACGTGAGGCAGAGCAGCGTGCGGGGGGAGGGGGCGACCGCCCAGTCCGCCGGTGACATATCCGGCGACGGGGCGGGCGCCGTGCCCGCACCACGGGGCGGCTCGCGCAGGAGCCGCCGCGCCGGCGGCGGCCGCGGCTCCAGGCGGGGCCGTCGGCGCGTGCTGCGCTGGGTGTCCTCCGCACTGGCCTTCCTCATACTCGGGACGGCGGCCGCCGGATACCTGTACTACCGCCACCTCAACGGCAGCATCCGCACGGACGCGCTGAACCTCGGCGAGAACAAGCTGGGCGGTTCCAAGCCGAACGCCTTCGGGCAGACGCCGCTGAACATCCTCCTCATAGGCTCGGACGCCCGTGACGACGAGGCGAACCAGGAGCTCGGCGGGGCCAAGGACACCTTCGGCGGCCCGCCCCTCGCGGACGTGCAGATGCTGCTGCACCTGTCCGCGGACCGCAGCAACATGTCGGTGGTCTCGATGCCGCGCGACACCCTGCTGATGATGCCCAAGTGCACCGAGGAGAACGGCAAGGTCCACCCGGCCAGCACCCGCCTCGTCCAGACCAACCAGTCCCTCAGCCGCGGCGGCCCGGGCTGCACGGTCGCCGCCTGGACCGAGCTGACGAAGATACCCATCGATCACTTCATGATGATCGACTTCAAGGGCGTGGTGGCGATGGCCGACGCCATCGGCGGCGTCCCCGTCTGCGTCGAGCAGAACGTGTACTCGCGGACCCGTGAGGGCAAGGGCTCCGGCCTGAAGCTGCCGAAGGGCACGACGCGGATCCAGGGCGAGCAGGCCCTGCAGTGGATGCGCACCCGCTACGGGTTCGAGGACGGCACCGACATCGGCCGCACCCACGCCCAGCACCAGTACATGAGCTCGCTGTCCCGCGAGTTCCGCAAGAACGCCAAGCTCAGCAACCCGGTGATGCTCAACAGCCTGGCGCAGGCCGCAATCAAGGCCATGGTCGTGGACCCCGGCCTGAACAAGATCGACAGGCTGTACGACCTGAGCATGGAGCTCAAGAAGGTTCCGCCGAACCGGATCACCATGAGCACCATGCCGTGGGTGTACAGCACCCGCGAGGAGGGCCGCGTCGAGCCCGAACCGGGCGCGGCCGAGGCCGTGTTCAAGATGGTCCGCGAGGACGTGGCGCTCGACGGCAAGGGCTCAGGCACCCCGGCGGACGGCGCCTCGCCCTCCCCGACCACGCCTCCCCCGGCCGCCCCGACCACGGCTCCGGCCCAGGCGCCCGCGAAGATCGCGGTCTCCGTCGTGAACGCCACCAACGGCAAGGACGGCGCCCAGGCCAAGGTGAAGAACCGGGCGGGCGACGTCGCTTCGCTGATGATCCGCAAGGGCTTCACCAAGACCTCCTCCGAGACCACGGCCACGACCGGGGGCGAGGACACGACCGTGGTCCGCTTCGCCGACGACGCCCAGGCGGCCGACGCCGCGGCCGTCGCCACGGCGCTGGGCCTGCCTGCCTCCTCGGTGCAGAAGTCCGACGAGGTCTCCGGGATCACCCTGGTCGTCGGCAAGGACTGGCGGACGGGTGACGCCCCGGCCCCGCCGGCGCCCGCCCCGACCGCGCTGCCGACCTCGGCCCACGCCCTCAACGGCGACAACGAGGGCGCCTGCATGGCGATCCAGCCGGGCTTCACCTGGTAGGCCGTACGCATGGAGAAGGGGCCCGGTGCGATCGCACCGGGCCCCTTCTCGCTGTGCGGACCGTTTCTCAGACCTGCGAGGAGTCCCGCCGGACCGCCGGGCGGCGGCTCGCGATGACCTTGTTCGCCAGCGCGCGCGGGCTCGTCAGGAAGCCGAAGCCCCAGGACAGGTGCATCGTCGCCAGGGCGACCGGGATCTGCGCCCGCGCCTTCGGCGACAGGCCCTTGCCCGCCGGGACCGAGCCCGCGACGATCGCCGCGAGGTAGCCGGCCGGGAGGACGAAGCCCAGCGGGTTGACCGCCACGCCCACGACCACGCCCGCGGCCAGCGCGCAGACCAGGGTCGGCGGGGCCAGATAGCGCGGGTTGATGGAGCCCGCGTGGTACCGGGCCACCACGTGGCGCCAGCGCCCGTAGTCCTTGTACTGCTTGGCCAGCGCCTTGACGGAGCGCCGCGGGCGGTACTGGACCTTCAGCTCCGGGGAGAACCAGATCAGGCCGCCGGCCTCGCGGATGCGGAAGTTCAGCTCCCAGTCCTGGGCGCGGATGAACTCCTCGTTGTACCCGCCCTGCTGCTCCAGCGCCTCGCGACGGAACACACCCAGGTAGACGGTCTCGGCGGGGCCCGCCTGGCCGCCCGTGTGGAACGGCGCGTTGCCCACGCCGATCTTCGAGGTCATCGCGGCGGCGACGGCGTCTTCCCAGGCGTTCTGGCCCTCGGCGTGCATGATGCCGCCGACGTTCTGCGCACCGGTCTCCTCCAGGAGGCGGACCGCGGTGGCGATGTAGTTCGGCGAGAGCATGCCGTGGCCGTCGACGCGTACCACGATCGGGTGGCGCGAGGCCTTGATGGCGGCGTTGAGCGCCGCCGGGGTCCGTCCGGTGGGGTTGGGGACGGTGTGGACGCGGGGATCCTCGGCGACGAGTTCCGCGGCGATCTCGTCGGTGCGGTCCGTGGACGGCCCGAGGGCGATCACCACCTCCATCTCGCCCGCGTACTCCTGCTCCAGGATGTGGCGGACGGAATCGCGGAGGTAGTGCTCCTCGTCGAGCACCGGCATGATCACCGAGACTGCGGGCTGCTGCGCGGGCATGTGGTCCTTCAAGGTCGGGTATCTGTGTCACGTTACCGCGTACGGGGGAACCGGGTGCGCGCCGAGTGAGCGGTACGGACAGACGCTGATCGTATGGGCCTACTGTTCTGCCGAATCAGCCGAAGCTTCGCCGCTCTCGCCGACCGTTCCCCTGCTGCCTCGCGGAGGTGTCCACCGTGCCCCACCCGCACCGTCCCCCCCGTCCCGCCGGGCCGCGCCCGGCGCAGCGCGCACGGCGCCGGGGCGGCGACCGGCCCCGGTGGGGGGTGCGGCTCGCGGCCGGGCTGGCGGTGGTCGTCCTGGGCTCCGGGGCCGTCGGGCACGCAGTGATGACCGGCCTGGACACCGGGATCGAGCGCGTGGACCCGTTCAAGGACATGAAGAACCGCCCGCAGGCCGGGCACGGCCTGAACTTCCTGCTGGTGGGCACCGACGGCCGGGACAAGATCACAGCCGAGGAGAAGCGCGAGTACCACCTCGGCGGGGCTCCCTGCCACTGCACGGACACGATCATGCTCGTGCACCTGTCGGCGAACCGGGAGCGGGCCAGCGTGATCAGCCTGCCCCGCGACAGCTACGCGGAGGTGCCCGCGCACCGGGACCTCAACAGCGGCAAGGACCACAAGGCCCACCCCGTGAAGCTGAACGCGGCCTACGCGGAGGGCGGGCCCCAGCTGACCGTGCGGACCGTCGAGGCCATGACCCGGGTGAAGATCGACCACTACCTGGAGGTCGACTTCACCAGCTTCATGAAGACCGTCGACGCGATGGGCGGGGTGGAGATCTGCACCGCCAAGACGATGCGCGACCCGAACACCGGCCTGGAGCTGCTCCCCGGCACCCACCGGCTGGGCGGCGGGCAGGCCCTGCAGTACGTGCGCTCGCGCCATGTGGACGGGGCCTCCGACCTCGGCCGGATGCAGCGCCAGCAGCGGTTCATCGCCGCCCTGATCAAGCAGGCGACCGGCGGCGGGGTGCTGCTGAACCCGGTGAAGTTCAAGGAGGTCAGCTCGACCCTGCTGGGCTCCGTCCGCGCCGACAAGGGATTCGGCTCGGAGCAGATGCTCGCGCTCGGGCAGGCGATGCGGGACTTCACCCCCTCCTCGTCGGAGTTCGCCTCGGTGCCGATCGGCGACGCGTCCTTCGCCGTCAAGGGCATCGGCTCCACCGTGAAGTGGGACGAACCGAAGGCGGCCAAGCTCTTCGAGGCGCTGCGCGAGGACCGGGCCCTGGCCCCGGCCAAGCCCGGGAAGGCCGCCGCGTCCGCCCCGGCCGCCGCTCGGCCGACGACGGTGCCGGTGGACGTGCCGCCGCAGCAGGTCCGGGTCCAGGTGGAGAACGGGACCCGGATCGACGGTCTGGGCGGGCGGGTCGACGCCGCACTGCGCGCCACCGGCTTCGACACCACCGGGTCCCCGGTGGGCGGCGCCGGCCGCGACGTCCGGCGCACGGTGGTCACGTACGACCCCCGCTGGGACCGCTCCGCCCGCTCGGTGTCGACGGCGCTGCCCGGCAGCGAGCTGCGGGCGGTGCCGGGCCAGGGTCGGACGGTGCTGGTCATCGCGGGCGCGGACTACCGCAAGGTGGTGCCGGTGCGGGCGGAGGATCCGTACCAGGGCAGCGGCGAGTCCGGGGTGGTCACCGGGGACCAGGTGGTCTGCGCGAAGTAGCCCCGCGACCCCGCCGCCCGGCGGGGTCGTCAGTCGTCGAAGCCCTGGGCGGCGCGCTCCTCGCGCAGCGCCCGGATCGCCTGGCGGCGGGCCAGCCGGTGGGTGCGGCGGATCTGGGCCTCCTGGTAGCGCCGCTCGTCCTGCTCCGTCTCCGGCAGGACCTGCGGGACCGGCCGGGGCTTGCCCTCGGCGTCCACGGCCGCGAAGACGAGGTAGGCGGTGCCCACCTGGGTGGCGGGGGTGGACTCGTTCCACCGCTCCGCGAGGACCCGTACGCCGATCTCCATGGAGGAGCGGCCGGTCCAGTTGCACTGGGCCTTCACGTGGACGAGGTCGCCGACGCGCACGGGCGCGAGGAAGACCATCTCGTCCATGGAGGCGGTGACCGCCGGGCCGCCGGAGTGGCGGCCGGCCACGGCGCCCGCCGCGTCGTCCACCAGCTTCATGATCACTCCACCGTGCACCGTGCCCAGCAGGTTGGTGTCGTTGGCGGTCATGATGTGGCTGAGGGTCGTACGGGAGGCCGCGGTCGGCTTCCCGGCCAGCGCGCCCGGTATCTGAGTCATACGGACACCTTAGATCCGTACCGGAGGCATCAGCTCTGCAACAGCACCGGAACGGAAGGTCCACCGGGCTGTCGGACGACACGCCCGAGCAGGCATTCTTGGGCGCATGAATGACTGGCCAGAAGGTCGTGACGGCGGGTACGGACAGGGCAGCGCGCAGCCGCAGCCCGAGGGTGCCCAGCGGATGCGGCACATCCAGCGGCAGCAGCCGCAGCAGCCGCAGCAGCCCCCGCAGGGCCCCCCGGCGCCCCGGCGCCCCGCGCAGCCCGTACGCCCGTCCGTGCCCCCGCAGGGGGCGCAGAGCCACGACACGTACGACGACTACGACAGCGGCTACAACACCGGCCAGGTCTACGGCACCCCCTCGGGCGGCGGCCAGGGCGGCCCCGGGCGCCCCGGCGGCGGTCCGGGCGGCCCCGGCGACTACGCGCCGCAGCCGACCGGTCCCGCGCCGGACTGGCGCAAGCGGATCAAGGTCGGCTCGATCGTGCTGGCCTCCGCGCTGCTGGTGACGGGCGTCTCCACGTACTTCTGGGCCGACTCCAAGGTGCGCCGCGAGGTGGACCTCGCCAAGGTCATCGAGCGCCCCAAGGAGGGCGACTGCACGACCTACCTGATCGTGGGCTCCGACAGCCGCGAGGGCATGTCCGACGAGGAGAAGAAGAAGCTCCACACGGGCTCCGCCGAGGGCAAGCGCACCGACTCGATGATGATCCTGGCGAAGTGCTCCAGCGGGAACACGATGGTCTCGCTGCCCCGCGACTCGGACGTGGAGATCCCGACCTTCGTCGGCTCGCAGTCCGGCAAGAAGTACGCGGGCACGGGCAAGCGCACCAAGCTGAACGCGGCGTACGCGGAGGACGGCCCCGAGCTGCTCGTGCGGACCGTCGAGTTCAACACCGGCCTGCGCATCGACCACTACGCGGAGATCGGCTTCGCCGGCTTCGCGAACATCGTGGACTCGCTCGGCGGCGTCGAGCTCGACATCGAGCAGGGATTCAAGGACGAGAAGTCGGGCGCCGACTTCAAGGCGGGCAAGCAGACGCTGAACGGCGAGCAGTCCCTGGCCTTCGTCCGCACCCGGTACGCCTTCGCGGAGTCGGACCTCCAGCGGACGAAGAACCAGCAGAAGTTCCTGTCGGCGCTCGCCAACCAGGCGGCGACCCCGTCCACGATCCTCAACCCGTTCAAGCTCTACCCGCTGATGGGCGCGGGCCTGGACACGCTGATCGTGGACAAGGACATGGGCCTGTACGACATGGGCCAGATGTTCTTCGCGATGAAGGGCGTCAACGGTGGTGACGGCGTCTCGATGAACATGCCGATCTCCGGCCAGCGCGGCGGCAACCTCGTCTGGGACAAGGCGAAGGTGCAGCAGTTGGTCAAGCAGATCCAGAACGACGAGAAGGTCACCGTCCGCGGGAACTGACGCGGACGGCCGTCGCGGGGACGGAACCTCCGGGATGACGAGCCCGGGCGCCCGGCACGGGGCGCCCGGGCTCGCTCGCGTCCGGGGCGTACTGGCTCGGGCGTCCGGGGCGTACGGGCTCAGGCGTCCGGGGCGTACGGGCTCAGGCGTCCGGGGAGAAGCGGATCGCGGCCGCGGGCAATCGCGCCCCGCACCACACGCGGGCGCCCGAGCGCAGCTCGTTGTCGGCGCCCACGGCGGCGCCGTCGCCGACGACGGTGCCGTCCAGCACGGTCCGCGCGCCCACGCCGGCGCGGGCGCCGATCAGGCTGGCGCGCACCTGGGCGTCCGCCTCGATGACGGCGCCTTCGAGCACGATGGAACCGTCGACGACCGCGCCGTCCTCGATGCGGGCGCCGGCTCCGACGACGGTGCCTCCCGACAGCTTGGCCCCGGCCGCCACCTGGGCCCCGGGCAGCACGAGGGACTCGCCGCGGCGGCCGGGAACGGCCGGGGAGGGGACGACGCCGCGGACCAGGTCGGCGGAGGCCTGGATGATCGACTCGGGCTTGCCGAGGTCCATCCAGTACGTGTTCTCCGTGACCCCGTGCAGGCGGCTGCCGGCGGCGAGCAGACCGGGGAAGGTCTCGCGCTCGACGGAGACCGGACGGCCGGCCGGGATGGAGTCGATCACGCTGCGGCGGAAGACGTAGCAGCCGGCGTTGATCTGGTCGGTGATGATCTCTTCGGGGGTCTGCGGCTTCTCGGTGAAGGCCAGCACCCGCCCGTCGTGGTCGGTGGGGACCAGGCCGAAGGCACGGGGGTCCTCGACGCGCACCAGGTGCAGGGAGACGTCGGCGTCGGCCGCCTTGTGCGATTCGACGAGGCCGGCGATGTCCAGGCCCGTGAGGATGTCCCCGTTGAAGACGAGGACGGAGGAGTCCGGGCCGCCCGTGAGCAGCTGCGCCGCGTTGCGGATGGCGCCGCCGGTGCCGAGGGGCTCGTCCTCGACGACGTACTCCAGGTGGACTCCGAAGTCGGATCCGTCACCGAAGTAGGGCTCGAAGACCTCGGCGAGGTAGCAGGTGGCCATCACGATGTGGGTGACGCCGGCGGCGGCGGCCCTGGCTATCTGGTGGGCGAGGAACGGCACGCCCGCAGTGGGGACCATCGGCTTCGGCGTGTTCACCGTCACCGGGCGCAGCCGCGTCCCCTGCCCGCCGACCAGCAGGATCGCTTCCGTCATTGCGTTCTCCCCAACCGAATTCCGGCGTACGAAGGTCCAAATTTAGCCCATCCGAGTAGGACATCGACGCTTGAGGCGGGCGAGCCCCGGGAGTGTGTTCACCCCTACATCCGCGGCGCCCGGCGTGTCATGAAATGCCGGGGCAGCGCGGTAGGTCGCGGCTCCTACGATCCGACCGCGAAGGGGTTCGCGTGGCCGGGCAGCTGCTGTCCTGGGCGGAGGAAGCGGGCACGCCCGTGCTCGTCGCGGACCGGGACGAACCCGGCGTCGGTCAGCCGTCGCGCGATCCGCTGCCGCCGCATCGCGCCGATCTTGAAGCCCCCGAACACGAACGCGGCCAGCGCGGCGCCGCCGAACAGCGCGCCGAGCGGCATCCCGGCGATGAGCAGGACGATCGGCAGGACCACGCAGTACCCGGCCGCCATCAACTGCTGCTTCTTGCCCCCGACCTCGGCCATGGCGTCGAACGCGATGCGGTCCTTGGCCCGGGCGACGGCCTCCTCGACCTCGGGGAGGGGCCTCAGCGAACCGGCCCGCATGCCCGGGACCGGACCGCCGTTGCCGGCCTGCGGGTGGGCGGCGAGGGTGGCGGCCTCGCGGGCACGCGCCTCGGGGCGCGGGTCGCGGTACATGAGGACCAGGACGAGCGCGTTCTTGTGCCCCGTCCGGCGCGTTTCGCCGTACTCGTAGCCGTACTGCTCGGCGACGTGGACCAGTGCGGCCGCGCGGGCGACGGAGGTCTCCGGGCCGATCTGCACCACGTCCTGACGGGCGATCTGCCCGAGGGTCTGCGCGACCGATCGCTCTACGGACATCTTTTCCTACCGCCCCGCACCACGCTCCGACATTCCGACGGCGCACACACTAGCCATGCCGCGGCAACGCGGGAAGGCCCCGGCCGGAGCCGGGGCCTTCCTCGTCCGTGCAGGTCAGAGCATGTACCGCCCCGTTACGGGAGGTTGCGGGCCATGACGATGCGCTGGACCTGGTTCGTGCCTTCGTAGATCTGCGTGATCTTCGCGTCGCGCATCATGCGCTCCACCGGGTAGTCACGGGTGTAGCCGTAGCCGCCGAGGAGCTGGACGGCGTCCGTGGTGACCTCCATGGCCACGTCGGAGGCGAAGCACTTGGCCGCGGCGCCGAGGTAGGTGAGGTCGGCGTCGCCGCGCTCCGAGGCGGCGGCGGCCTGGTAGGTCAGGGCGCGGGCGGCGGAGATCTTCATGGCCATGTCCGCGAGCATGAACTGGATGCCCTGGAAGTCGGCGATCGGCTTGCCGAACTGCTTGCGCTCCTGGACGTAGCCCTTGGCGTAGTCCAGGGCGCCCTGGGCGATGCCGAGGGCCTGGGCGGCGATGGTGATGCGGGTGTGGTCGAGGGTCTTCATCGCGGTGGCGAAGCCGGTGCCCTCGGCGCCGATCATGCGGTCGGCGGGGATGCGGACGTTGTCGAGGTAGACCTCGCGCGTCGGGGAGCCCTTGATGCCGAGCTTCTTCTCCGGGGCGCCGAAGGAGACGCCCTCGTCCGACTTCTCGACGACGAAGGCGCTGATGCCCTTCGAGCGCTTCTCCGGGTCGGTGACGGCCATGACCGTGTAGTACTCGGAGACGCCCGCGTTGGTGATCCAGCGCTTCACGCCGTTGAGCACCCAGAAGTCGCCGTCGCGGACCGCGCGGGTCTTCATGCCGGCCGCGTCGGAGCCGGCGTCCGGCTCGGAGAGGGCGTACGAGAACATCCCGTCGCCCTTGGCCAGCGGGCCGAGGTACTTCTTCTTCAGCTCCTCGGAGCCGGAGAGGATCACCGGCAGCGAGCCGAGCTTGTTGACGGCCGGGATCAGGGAGGAGGAGGCGCACACGCGGGCCACCTCCTCGATCACGATCACGGTGGCGAGCGCGTCGGCGCCGGCGCCGCCGTAGCTCTCCGGGACGTGGACGGCGTGCAGGTCGTTGGCGACGAGCGCGTCGTGGGCCTCCTGCGGGAAGCGGGACTCCTCGTCGACCGCGGCCGCGAACGGGAGGATCTTCGCCTCGGCGAGCGAGCGGACGGACTCGCGGAGCATGTCGTGCTCCTCGGCCGGGCGGTACAGGTCGAAGTCGGCAGAACCCGCCAAGATCTCTCACTCCCCAAGGGTGACGCGCCGCGTGGCGCGTTTCGTGATGCTAACTACCGTTAAGTAACCCAAGTTTAGTCGTCGCCTCCGGGGCAGCGGTATGGACGGCCCGCGTGAGTTGCGTGACAGCGGGGGCGGCACTGGGGAGCGTCCCCCTCCACGGGCCCGACTATGCTCAGTGGCCGCATACGGCCCCGCACCTCTGGAGCTCCCCATGGCCCCCCTCAGGATCACTGTGATCGGCACCGGCTACCTCGGCGCGACCCACGCCGCGGCGATGGCGGAGCTGGGGTTCGAGGTGCTGGGGTTGGACGTGGTGCCCGAGAAGATCGAGATGCTGGCGTCCGGCCGGGTGCCGATGTACGAACCCGGGCTGGAGGAACTGCTCGCCAAGCACGTGGCCGGGCTGCCCGGATCCACGGGGCGGCTGCGGTTCACGACCTCCTTCGAGGAGGTCGGCGCGTTCGGCGACGTCCACTTCGTCTGCGTGAACACCCCGCAGAAGCACGGCGAGTACGCCTGTGACATGAGTTACGTGGACGCGGCGATGGGCTCGCTGGCCCCGCACCTGACGCGGCCCGTGCTGGTGGTCGGCAAGTCGACCGTGCCGGTGGGCTCGGCGCAGCGGCTGGCGGAGAAGCTCGTGGAGCTGGCCCCGGCGGGCGCGGACGTGGAGCTGGCCTGGAACCCGGAGTTCCTGCGGGAGGGCTTCGCCGTGCAGGACACGCTGCACCCCGACCGGATCGTGATCGGCGTACAGGGCGAGCGCGGCGAGAAGGTGCTGCGCGAGGTGTACGAGACGCCGATGGGCGAGGGAAGCCCGCTGGTGGTGACCGACTTCCCGACGGCGGAGCTGGTCAAGACCGCCGCCAACTCCTTCCTGGCGACCAAGATCTCCTTCATCAACGCCATGGCCGAGGTGTGCGAGGCGGCCGGCGGCGACGTGGTGAAGCTGGCGGAGGCCATCGGCTACGACGAGCGGATCGGCGCGAAGTTCCTGCGGGCCGGCATCGGCTTCGGCGGCGGCTGCCTCCCGAAGGACATCCGGGCGTTCATGGCCCGGGCCGGCGAACTGGGCGCCGACCAGGCGCTGACCTTCCTGCGGGAGGTCGACTCGATCAACATGCGCCGCCGCGGACACATGGTCGAGCTGGCGCGGGAGGCCGTGGGCGGCTCGTTCCTGGGCAAGCGCGTGGCCGTGCTCGGCGCCACCTTCAAGCCGGACTCGGACGACGTACGGGACTCCCCCGCGCTGAACGTGGCGGGGCAGATCCACCTCCAGGGCGGACAGGTGACGGTGTACGACCCCAAGGGCATGGAGAACGCTCGCCGCGTGTTCCCGACCCTCGGGTACGCGGACTCCGCGCTGGAGGCGGCGCGGGGCGCGGAGGTCGTCCTGCACCTCACCGAGTGGCGCGAGTTCCGTGACCTCGACCCCGCGGAGCTGGGGGATGTCGTCACGGACCGGCTGATCCTGGACGGTCGCAACGCGCTGGCCCCGGAGCGCTGGCGGGCGGCCGGGTGGACGTACCGGGCGATGGGACGCCCCCGGGCCTGACGCCCTGCGGGCACGCCCCGCTCGGTGCGTTGCCCTGCGGGCCGCCCTCGCCCGGGGTGCCGGTGCGGCGCCCTTGCCGGGGCGCTGCCCCGGACCCCGCGCCTCGAACGCCGGCGGGGCCGGAGTGGTCGACCGGCAGGGCTGGAGTTGCCGCTCTACGTGCGGCGGTGCTGGGCCGCGCGGGCCGTGAACTCCGCGTCGCGCAGCACCCGCTGGGCGTTGCCCCAGGTCAGCGCCGCGAGGTCGGCTTCCGACCAGCCGCGTTCCAGGAGTTCGGCGAGCAGCTTGGGGTAGCCCGAGGGGTCGGTGAGGCCGGTCGGGCGGGGGCCTCCCTGTTCGGAACCGAAGCCCGCGCCGAGGCCGACGCCGCCCGGACCGGCGACGGCCCGCACATGGTCGATGTGGTCGGCCACCGCGTGCAGGGAGTCCCCGGTGCGGGCGGTGTCGAAGGTGACCATGGCCAGACCGCCGGCCTCCCGCAGGGCGAGCAGCACCTCGTCGGTGACGTTCCCGGGATGCGGGTTCAGGGCGGCCGCGCCCGTGTTCGAGACGACCACCGGCGCCTTGGACGCCCCCACGAGCCGGCAGGCCGCCTCGGGCTCGCAGCCGGCGAGGTCCAGCAGGACCGCGAGCCGGTTCGCCTCGCGGACCACCTGGTGGCCGAAGGCGGTCAGCTCGTCCGCCGCCCAGGGCGCTCCCGCGGGGGCGAGGATCCGTACGCCCAGCGTGTGGAAGGCGCGCAGCACGCCGAGGGAATCGGTGAGGGCGCTGCCGGGCACGGGGCCGAGGAACGAGGCGATGCGGCCGCGGTTGCGGGCGTCGGCCATGTCGTCGGCGGTGAGGGCGAGGAGCAGGCCGTCGGGGTAGCGGCGCATCAGGGCCAGCGCCACGTCGATCTGTTCCAGGGTCTCGGAGACCACGGTGGCGGGCGGGCCGGTCGGGGGCACCAGCAGGGACCAGAACTGGGCGCCCACGCCGCCGGCCCGGAGCCTCGGGATGTCGGTGTCGACTCCGGGTTCCTGGGTGTCGATGTCGTGGTACGGGCTCTGGCGCAGGGTCCACACGAGCGTGTTGCAGCCGTCGGCGACGGGATGGACGGACAGCAGCGCGGTGGCGCGGTCGAGCGCGCCGGCGGCGGGTTTGGTGGCGGCGGCCGGGGGGTCCTCGGCTCCGATTCCGACGGAGTGGGGTTCATCCTGCAGGTCGGCCATGGCGTTCGCTCCGGTCTCGGCGGCAGCAGGGAGAGGTGGTGCCACCGTGACACGCGGGGCGTGTGTGCCGCCCGGCGGGTGTGGCGTTCGGGTGGCCTTTGCCCTGGCCGGGCGGGGGCGGGTTCCGTGGCCCTGGCCGGGCGGGCACGGCCTTGCCCTGGCCGGGCGGTTGCCACTGCCGCTGCTCTGGCCGGGCGGAGGCGGGCGCCGCTGCGCGGAGCCGCTCCCCGCCCCGCCCTTCCTCCGTTCACCGGGCTCCGCCCGGACCCGGTCCTCAATCGCCGGACAGGCTGGAAAGACCCGGGGCTCCGCCCCGGACCCCGCGCCTCAAACGCCGGCGAGGCCGGACTTTCAGCCTCGCCGGCGTTTGAGGCGCCGCCGGAGGCAAGTCCAGCCCGTCCGGCGTTTGAGGACCGGGGGTGCGGGGGCGGAGCCCCGTGCGCAGCATCCGGGGCCGACCGCCCCGCCGGGGGCTACAGCACCGCGTTCGACGGGCCCCGCGTCGCAGACAGGTCGCGGGACACCGACTCCGCGTCGCGGAGGGATCGGACCGCGTTGGACCAGGTCAGCTTCGCCAGGTCCGGGCGGGACCAGCCGCGGGTGAGGAGTTCCGCCACCAGGTTCGGGTAGCCCGCCACGTCGTCCAGGCCGGACGGGGTGAAGGCCGTGCCGTCGTAGTCCCCGCCGATGCCGATGTGGTCGATGCCGGCCACCTCGCGCATGTGGTCCAGGTGGTCCGCCACCGTCGAGGCGGTGGCCACCGGACGGGGGCGGGCCTCCTCGAAGGCGCGGTGCAGGGCCATCGCCTCGGGGGTGGTGTCCAGGTGGTGGAAGCCGTGGGCGCGCAGGTTCTCGTCCGCGGCCTGGGTCCACTCGACCGCCGCCGGGAGGATGAACTTCGGCACGAAGGTCGCCATGGCCACCCCGCCGTTGGCCGGGAGCAGGGCGAGGACGTCGTCCGGGATGTTGCGCGGGTGGTCGCAGACCGCACGCGCGGAGGAGTGCGAGAAGACCACCGGCGCGGCGGAGGTGGCCAGAGCGTCGCGCATCGTGGTCTCGGCGACGTGCGAGAGGTCCACGAGCATGCCGACGCGGTTCATCTCCCGGACGACCTCGCGGCCGAAGTCGGTGAGGCCGCCGTGCCGGGGCTCGTCGGTCGCCGAGTCCGCCCAGTCGATCGTGTCGTTGTGCGTGAGCGTCATGTACCGCACGCCCAGCTTGTGCAGGGCCCGCAGCGTGGCGAGGGAGTTGTTGATGGAGTGGCCGCCCTCGGCGCCCATCAGGGAGGCGATGCGCCCGCTCGCCCGGGCGGCCTCCATGTCGTCGGCGGTCAGGGCCCGGACCAGGTCGCCGGGGTAACGGTCGATCAGCTGGGCGACGACGTCGATCTGCTCCAGCGTGGCGCTGACCGCCGTGTCGCCGGCGTAGTCGGAGCGGACGTAGACCGACCAGAACTGAGCCCCGACCCCGCCGGCCCGCAGCCGGGGGATGTCGGTGTGCAGGTGGGCGGACTGGTCGCCCGCGATGTCGCGCTTCGCCAGGTCGTAGCGGACCTGCTCGCGCAGCGCCCAGGGGAGGTCGTTGTGGCCGTCGACGACCGGGTGCTCGGCGAGCAGCTCACGCGCCTCGTCCAGGCGCTGCGCCGCGCTCACTTCGCGAATCCGAAGGAGTCCGCGCCCGCGACCTTCGCGCGCAGCCGCTTGCCCTTCTCGGTGGCCTGGTCGTTCAGCTCCTGCTGGAAGTCGCGCATCCGCGCCAGCAGGTCCTCGTCGTGCGTGGCGAGGATGCGGGCGGCCAGCAGGCCCGCGTTGCGCGCCCCGGCGACCGAGACGGTGGCGACGGGAACCCCCGCGGGCATCTGGACGATCGACAGCAGGGAGTCCATGCCGTCGAGGTACTTCAGCGGGACCGGTACGCCGATCACGGGCAGCGGGGTGACCGAGGCGAGCATGCCCGGCAGGTGGGCGGCGCCGCCCGCGCCCGCGATGATCGCCTTCAGACCGCGGTCCGCGGCCTGCTCCCCGTACGCGATCATCTCGCGCGGCATCCGGTGCGCGGAGACGACGTCGACCTCGTAGGGGATCTCGAACTCGTCGAGGGCCTGCGCGGCGGCCTCCATGACCGGCCAGTCGGAGTCCGAACCCATGACGATGCCGATGAGGGGAGCGCTTGCGGAGGTGCTCATTCGGTGACCGTTCCTCTGAGGTAGTCGGCTGCGTGGCGTGCGCGCTCCAGGACATCGTCCAGGTCGTCGCCGTACGTGTTGACGTGGCCGACCTTGCGGCCGTGTTTCACGTCCTTGCCGTACATGTGGATCTTCAGCTGGGGGTCGTGGGCCATGCAGTGCAGGTACGCCGCGTACATGTCGGGGTAGTCCCCGCCCAGCACGTTCGCCATCACGGTCCACTTGGCGCGGGGGCGGGGGTCGCCCAGCGGGAGGTCCAGGACCGCGCGCACGTGGTTGGCGAACTGGGAGGTCACGGCCCCGTCCTGGGTCCAGTGGCCGCTGTTGTGCGGGCGCATCGCCAGTTCGTTGACGAGGATGCGGCCGTCGGTGGTCTCGAACAGTTCCACGGCGAGGTGGCCGGTCACGTCGAGTTCCTTGGCGATGCGCAGGGCGAGCGCCTGGGCCTCGCTCGCGAGCTCCGCGGAGAGGTTCGGGGCGGGGGCGATCACCGTGTCGCAGACCCCGTCGACCTGGACGGACTCCACGACGGGGTAGGCCACCGCCTGGCCGTGGGGGGAACGGACGATGTTGGCCGCGAGCTCGCGGACGTAGTCCACCTTCTCTTCGGCCAGGACGGGGACACCGGCCTTGAAGGGCGCTTCCGCGTCCTCCTGGCCGCGTACGAACCACACGCCCTTGCCGTCGTAGCCGCCGCGCACGGTCTTGAGGATGACGGGGAAACCGCCGACCTCCGCCGCGAAGGCAGCCGCGTCCGCCGGATCGCTCACGATCCGGTGGCGGGGGCTGGGTGCGCCGATCTCGTCGAGCTTGGCGCGCATCACCCCCTTGTCCTGGGCGTGCACCAACGCGTCGGGCCCCGGGCGGACGGGGATGCCGTCCGCTTCCAGGGCCCGCAGGTGCTCGGTGGGTACGTGCTCGTGGTCGAAAGTGATCACGTCGCAGCCGCGCGCGAACGCGCGCAGTGTCTCCAGATCGCGATAGTCGCCGATGACGACATCGCTCACGACCTGGGCCGCCGAGTCCTGTGGTGTGTCACTGAGGAGCTTGAATCTGATGCCGAGGGGGATGCCCGCCTCGTGGGTCATGCGGGCGAGCTGTCCGCCGCCGACCATGCCAACTACGGGGAACGTCACTCCTCCAGGGTATCCGGCGGGATTCCGCCATATGGACGCGCCCTGGCTCGTACCTGCCGATGTGCCGTGCGTCGCACGAGGTCGGAAGGCACAGACGGAGCACAGGGGGGACACTTAGCATGGGTGGGTTGACGGAGAACACCGGACGACGACCGGACGACGACCGGACGACAGCCGGACGCCCCTTCGCGGGGGCGGTGACCGACGGGACTGACCTACTGATGAGCACGCCGGGGAACGGATCTGTTCTCGAACGCGTACGCGGCCTCGTACGGGAGGTCGCCAAGTTCGGTGCGGTCGGCGGCCTGGGCGTGCTGGTCAATCTGGGCGTCTTCAACCTGATCCGCAGCACCACCGATCTCCAGGTGGTGCGCGCGAGCGTGATAGCCACCGTGGTGGCCATCGCCACGAACTACCTCGGCTTCCGCTACTTCGCCTACCGCGACCGCGCCCACAGCGACGCGGCCGGGCGCACGCGCGAGCTGGTCCTCTTCGTGGCCTTCAGCGCGATCGGCCTGGTCATCGAGAACGGCGTGCTGTACGTGGCCACGTACGGCTTCGGCTGGGGCGGCCCGGTCGCCAGCAACGTGTTCAAGTTCATCGGCATCGGGACGGCCACCGTGTTCCGTTTCTGGTCCTACCGCACCTGGGTCTTCAAGGCCCTGCCCGCACCCCTCGCCGCGACGCCCGCCGAGCCCATGCCCGAGCCGGCGCCGCTGCCCAAGCCCGACCGCAGGCCGGAGCCGCTGCCCGAGCCGGAGCCCGCGAACAACTAGGGATCCGGGCCGGGCGACGGCCTAGCGGACCGTGGCCTCGGGTTCGGGGCGCTTCGGTGACGTACGGCTGAGGAAGAGCGCGAAGACCGCCGGCTGTGCCTGGAGCAGTTCGAGGCGGCCGCCGTCGGCCTCCGCGAGGTCCCGGGCGACCGCGAGGCCGATCCCGGTGGAGTTGCGGCCGCTGATGGTCCGCTCGAAGATCCGGTTGCCGAGGTCCGGCGGGACCCCGGGGCCCTCGTCCGTGACCTCCAGCACCGCCTGGTTGCCGATGACCCGGGTACGCAGCGCGACCGTTCCGCCACCGTGCATGAGGGCGTTCTCCACGAGGGTCGCCAGGACCTGCGCGACCGCGCCCGGGGTGCCGACGGCCCGTACGCCCTGCTTGCCGGAGCGCACGATGGCCCGGCCGGCGCTGCGGTAGGCCGGCCGCCACTCCTCCACCTGCTGCTTGACGACCTCGTCCAGGTCGAAGGGGACCGCGGAGCCCGTACGCGGGTCCCGCGAGTTCGTGAGCAGCCGCTGCACGACGTCCGTGAGCCGCTCCACCTGGGTGAGGGCGATCGACGCCTCCTCCCGGACGGTCTCCAGGTCGTCGGTGACGGTGATCTCCTCCAGCCGCATCGACAGGGCCGTGAGCGGGGTGCGCAGCTGGTGCGAGGCGTCGGCGGCCAGGCGCCGCTCGGCGGTCAGCATCCGGCCGATCCGTTCGGCGCTGGAGTCCAGCACGTCCGCGACCCGGTCCAGCTCGGGCACTCCGTACCGCTTGTGCCGGGGTCTGGGGTCGCCCGAGCCGAGGCGTTCGGCGGTCTCGGCGAGGTCGGTGAGCGGGGAGGTGAGCCGGTTCGCCTGCCGTACGGCGAGCAGTACGGCCGCCACGACGGCGAGCAGCGCCACCGCGCCGACCACGGCCAGGGTCCGCCCGACCTCCTTGGTCACGGTGGAGCGGGAGGCCTCGACGACGACCGTCTCGCCCTGCTCGCCGCGCGCGGTGCCGCGGACGACCTTGTCGGGGATCCGGTCGCCGACCTCCACGGTCGGCGAGCCGGGGACGGAGATCCGGGCGTGGTCGCCCACGTCGAGCTGCTCGCCGAGCGCCTCGGCGTCGACGGGCTTCTTCTCCAGTGCGTTGGCCTCGACGATGTTCAGCAGGCGCAGGGCCTCGGACTCGATCCGGTCCTGGGCGCTGTTGGTGATCGTCCGGGTCTCCACGATCACCAGGGAGACCCCGAAGACGGCGATCACGACGAGCACCACGGCGAGCGTGGAGTTGATCAGGCGGCGGCGCATGACTCAGTACGTACTAGCTCTTCTCGAAACGGAAGCCGACGCCCCGGACGGTGGCGATGTAGCGGGGGTTCGCCGCGTCGTCGCCGAGCTTCTTGCGCAGCCAGGAGATGTGCATGTCGAGGGTCTTGGTGGAGGACCACCAGGTGGTGTCCCAGACCTCGCGCATCAGCTGGTCGCGGGTGACGACCCGGCCCGCGTCGCGGACCAGGACCCGCAGCAGGTCGAATTCCTTGGCGGTGAGCTGGAGCTCCTCCTCCCCCATCCACGCGCGGTGCGATTCCACGTCGATCCGCACGCCGTGGGTGGCGGGGGGCTGGGAGGCCTCGTTGGCGCCGCGCCGGAGCAGGGCCCGGACCCGGGCCAGCAGCTCGGCGAGCCGGAAGGGCTTGGTGACGTAGTCGTCGGCGCCGGCGTCGAGGCCGACCACCGTGTCCACCTCGTCGGCCCGGGCGGTGAGGACCAGGATCGGGAAGCCGTGGCCCTCGGCACGCAGCCGGCGGGCCACTTCCAGGCCGTCCATTCCGGGCAGGCCCAGGTCCAGGACGACGAGGTCGACGCCTCCCTGCAGTCCCGCGTCCAGGGCGGTGGGGCCGTCCTCCCGGACCTCGACCTCGTACCCCTCCCGGCGCAGGGCGCGGGCCAGGGGTTCCGAGATGGATGCGTCGTCCTCGGCGAGCAGTACACGCGTCATGTGGGTGATGGTAGTCCGCGGTGAGTCAATCCAGGGGCCTGCCGTCACACCCCTGCCGAACTGGCCTTATGGACTACTACCGACCTTCGAATGTGCGTGATCGGTTCCCGGCTGACCTGTGATCCATATCTCAAGTCCTTTCATATGCCCCAGTGTCGTGTCGTATGGTGGCGAGACGCCTGATGCACTATCTCAGGGACCTTTGTGCCAAAAACTGCCAAAGGTCTCTATTTCTGTCCTGACCGGACAGGCAGTCTTGTGTGACTCACCTGTCCGGGCTTGATGACAGTGAATGACCTATGGGCCGGGCCCGACGCGCGAAGGTGCGCGAGCGGGCGTGGATCCCGGTTACGGATGTTCCCTTCGCCCCCACCAGGGGTGAGACCCCTGGGCGTGGGGTGGGGGATCCGCCGCCGGTGCCGGCACCCGTCCCGGGCGCTGTTCCGCTCACGAAGCGAAGCGTCCCGAGCAAGCAAGGATCGACCCATGGCTTCCAGCCTGACGAGGAACTCGGCGGACACCTCCACCGAGAAGACCTTCCTCGGCCACCCCAGCGGCCTCGCCTTCCTCTTCATGACGGAGATGTGGGAGCGCTACAGCTTCTACGGCATGCGCGCGCTGCTCGTCCTCTACCTGGCCACCAACGTGGCCGACGGTGGTCTGGGGATGAACGACGCGACCGCGGTCGCGATCTACTCCGTCTACAACGCCATGGTCTACCTGCTCGCCCTCCCGGGCGGCTGGCTCGGTGACCGTGTGTGGGGTGCCCGCAAGGCCGTGGCCGTCGCCGGTGTCGTGATCATGACCGGTCACTTCCTGCTGGCGGTGCCCTCGTCCGTCTCGTTCTTCATCGGCCTGGCGCTGATCGCCGCCGGTTCGGGCGTGCTGAAGGCCAACATCTCCACGATGGTCGGCCAGCTCTACCGCGACAAGAACGACCCGCGCCGTGACGGCGGCTTCACGATCTTCTACATGGGCATCAACCTCGGTGCCTTCGTCGCGCCGCTGACCATCGGCTACGTCGGCCAGGAGATCAACTGGCACCTCGGCTTCGCCATGGCCGGTGTCGGCATGGCCCTGGGTCTCGGTTTCTACTTCTTCGGCTTCCGCCACCTCAACCCGGTCTCGAACACCGTTCCGAGCCCGCTGAGCGCCGCCGAGAAGTCCTCGGTCGTCAAGAAGGGCCTGATCTGGCTCGGCGTCGCCGCCGTCGCCTACGCGGGCATCGGCCTGGCCGGCATCTTCACGATCAACTACGCGCTGTGGCCGCTGACCATCGCCGGTCTGATCCTGCCCGCCTGGGCGATCCTGCGGATCAAGCGCGACAAGGACCTCTCCACGGTCGAGCGGTCCCGCATGTCGGCGTACGTCTGGTTCTTCGCGGCCGCCGCGATCTTCTGGGCGATCTACGACCAGACCGGCTCCACGCTGTCCCTGTTCGCGAAGGACAGCACGGACAGCACGCTGTTCGGCTTCAACTTCCCGGAGAGCTGGTTCCAGTCGCTGAACCCGCTGTTCGTGATGGCGCTCGCCCCGCTCTTCGCGATGCTGTGGGTGGCCCTCGCCAAGCGCTCCAAGGAGCCGACGACCCTCGCCAAGTTCTCCTTCGCGCTGGTCATGATCGGCATCTCCTTCGGCGTCATGATGGTCGCCCAGGGCCTGGCCGGCGGCGACGCCAAGGTCAGCCCGATGTGGCTGGTCGGCGTGTACTTCATCCAGACCGTCGGTGAGCTCACCCTCTCCCCGGTCGGCCTGTCGCTGACCACCAAGCTGGCGCCGCAGAAGTACGCCTCCCAGATGATGGGCGTCTTCTTCCTCGCGGTCACCGCCGGTGACTCGGCCATCGCGCTGCTCCAGCTGATCGGCGCCCCGACGGACACCCAGGGCTGGTTCGCCTCCCAGGGCATCCTCGCCGTCCTCGCCGGCATCGCGATCTACATGTACCGCAAGAAGGTCCAGCCGCTCATGGGTGGCGTGCACTGACGCACTCCCCGTAACGGCTCTCCGTAACGGAGAACGGCCCGGCACACCGGAAGGTGTGCCGGGCCGTCGCGTTTCCTGCGCGTGCTCGGTACCGACTAGCGGGTGCCGCGCAGGCGGCGCCACGGGGTGAAGGTGAACACCGCGCCGCCGAGGAGGATCACGGTGCCGGCGACCAGGGCGAGGGCCTTGATGCCGCCCTCGTCCTCGGCGCCGGTCTCGGCGAGGCCTCCGGAGGCGGAGCCGCCGGTGCCGCCCGTCGTCGCGGGAGAGCCGGAGCCGCCCGGCTGGGCGGTGGTGTCCAGCTCCAGGGAGACGCCGGTGCTGGTCGCCTTGCAGGGGACGTTGAGCGGTGCGGAACCCGCGACCATCGTGACGTCGATCGACATGTCGGCGGGGCTGAGGGTGACCTTGCCCGTCTTGCCGGGCTTGTAGGTGCCCGTCATGTCGCTCAGGCTGACGCCGGCCCCCTGGGCGATGGCGTCGGCGTTGGCCGGGCCGGTGACGTTGACCATGCCGCTGTCGGCGCCGCCGAGCTTGATCTGCATCGAGGGCTTGAGCGCGCCCTTGGGCAGGGGCACCGGGGCCTTCATCGCGTCCTTGGCCGTCTTGACCGTCAGGTCGAAGTTCCCGCCGTTCTTCTTGGCGCTGACGGTGACCGGGGTGGTGATGCCCCCGGGGACGGTCTCACCGCAGTCGAACTTCACGTCGACGGGCTTGCCGGGGAAGTCGGTCTGGCCGCCGGAGCCACCGGTGGCACCGCCCGCGTTCGAGCCACCGCCGGTCGTGGCACCGCCGGTCGTCGCTCCACCGGTCGTCGCTCCACCGGTGGTGGCACCGCCGGTCGTCGCTCCGCCGGTCGTGGCGCCTCCGGTCGTCGTGCCGCCGCTGGAGCCGGCCGACACGTCGATGGTGGCGCCGACGCCCACGTCACCGGTCGGCGCGCACTTGGTGACGAAGGTGCCGAAGGGGAAGGTGACGGCCACGTCGTACTTGCCGGGCGTCAGGGTGATCTTCCCTGCCTTGGTCAGCTTGAGCTTGCCCTTCATCGCCGACATCTGCATGGGCGCCTTCTTGGGGATCGGCGGGTTCACCTTGTCCCCGACGACCTTCAGCTCGCCCATCCCGCTGCCCAGCGTGATCCAGCCGGTGGGCTGGACCGAGTCCTTCGGGATGTCCATCAGGTCCGTGTTGTTAGAGGCCGGCTTGACGGTCTCCCACACCACGTCGACCTCGTCACCGACCTTCGCCGTGGCCGGCGCCGTGACCTTGGCGGTGGTCTCGCCCTCGACCGGGCTGCCACCCCCGGCCGGCGGTACGCACTTGACCTTGAACGTGGTATCCGCGGCCTGGGCGGGGGAAGCCGCGATGGCGATACCCGCGCCGCCGAGCAGCAGCGCGACCACTGCCGCGCTCACCCTCCGTCGGTTCTTCACGCTTGTCCCTTCGTCGTCGAACGGTTCTCAGACGGTGCGGACGTCTGTGGTGCTGTCTCCGGCGTGCTGTCCGGGGTGAACCACGGCAGGACCGCCGTGGGGGTCTGGGAGGAGTCCGTCTCGGGCTCGGCGGTCGCCCGCGCCGGTCCCCGCAGCGCCGCGATCCTGGGCAGGCGGGTCGTCACGGCCGAGGCGGACTCGGGCGGCGCGCCCCGGTGCCGGCCACCCGCGGGGGTCTCGCGCGGGCGGACCTTGTCGACGACTGCCATGCCGACGCGGAACAGCGCGGCCGGGATCACCAGCAGGAGCAGGCCCCAGAAGAGCAGCACCCCGTACGGGCGGTCCACGCCCCACGGCTGGGTGGCGACCACGGTCTCGCCGTACTTGAGGGAGACCGTGTAGTCCCCGTAGGCGCCGGCCGTCAGGGACACGTCCAGGGCGATCTCCGCCTTGCCGCCCGGCGGGATCGTCCCCTTCCAGCGGGCCTCCTCCCACAGCGGCGCGAACACGCCGTGCGAGGTGCCGAGCTGGAAGACCGGGTCCTTGACCGCGGCCGAGCCGAGGTTGCCGACGGTGACCTTGAACTTCCGGGTGGGCGGGGCGCCGAACCAGGTCAGCACCCCGTCCTCGCCCTCCAGCCGGACCCCGGTGAGCATGGCGAGGCGGGCCGTCCCCGACTCGGCGGGCAGCTCGGCCACCTCGTGGTCCGTGATCTTCAGGGGGACGGCCACGGTGGACTGGTCACCGTTGACGGAGGTCACGTTGACGACGCAGGGACAGGGCTTGGGCGGGGCCACCACGGGCAGCTTGGCGGTGAAGTGCCCGTCGTCGGCCACCGAGACCGCGGCGCCGTCGGCGTTGGCGCAGCTGTTGGTACCGCCGATCATGTTCTGGCCGCAGACCAGCAGCATCACCAGCGACTTGGCGCGCCAGCCGGTGCCGGTGACGGTGAGCTCGGTGCCCTTGGCGGCCTCCTGGAGCGAGAGCGCCACACCCGGTTTGGGGTCCTCGGCGGCGGTGGCCGGGGCCGCCGGGAGCAGCGCGAGGGCGCACGCGGCCAGTGCCGCCGCCAGTACGCGTCCGCGGAGCAGGGCACGGGTGTACGACGGGCCCCGCGGGCCGGGCTGGACTTCGCGGGCACGACCGAGGAGCACACGGATCGTGCCACCGGCGTTGGGGCTCACCTGGCTGCTCCCGTCAGTTCGTGATCGTGTTCCGGTTCGGGTTCGGGTACGGGCGTCGCGTCGACCGGCGGGTCCTGCCCGGCGCGCCGTCGATCGCGTACGAGGTACAGCGCGGCCGCGGTCGTCCCGCCGAGGGCGACCAAGGCGCCGCCGAGCCATCCCGCGAGCCGCCAGGGCACGAACCACGCCGAGCCGGCGCCGGTGGCGCGGGCGCCGCCGGGTGCGGTGACGGTGAGGGTGAGGCGGACCCGGTCGAAGACGGGCGCGCCGGGCCACGGCTCGGTCAGCCTGGCCCGCTGCCCCGGCAGGAGTTCCACCGGCAGGGTGCGGGCGCCGCGCCCCTCGACCTCGCCGAAGGTGCCCGCGGCGCTGATCGACAGCTCGGGGGCGAGGCCCACGTTGCCCCGGTTGACCAGGGTGTACGCGATGACGGCGGCCGCGCCCTCGCCGCGTACGGAGACGTCCTCCACGGTGAGGGCGGCCAGGGTGGGGCCGCCGACCCGCAGGTGGACCCGTACGCCCACCTCGTGGCCGCCTTCGGCCGCGACCACGGCGGCGGGGTGGTCGCCGGGCGGGGACGCGGGCGGCACGGTCACGGTGAACGGCACCACGGCGCGGGTGCGGGGCGGGATCTTCACGGTGGCCGCGCCGCCGAAGCTGATCCAGGACCCGGCGTCGGCGGACTCCTGGGCGGACCGCACGGCGAAGGCGCCGTCCGCCGTGTTGTAGGCGTCGGCCCCGCGCAGGGTGACGGTGCGTTCCGTGTCGGTGGTGTTGGTGAGGGCGAGCCGGTCCTCCAGCACCGTGCCGGCGGTGCCCGCGAGGTAGAAGTACGGACGGGCACCCCCGGGCGCCGCGGCGGCCGTTCCGGCGGCGGGCTCGGCCGTCCAGCCGGGCTCGTCGGCCGCCGCCGGGTGCGCGGGGGCCGCGTACAGCGCGGCGGCCGTCAGGAACAGGACGCCTGCGCGCTTGAGGGTGTGGAGCACGGGCATGGCCGGGGCGCTCCGTTCAGGACCGGGCCTGCCGACCGCGCCGGGTCAGCCAGAGCACGCCCACGGCGCCGCTGAGCAGCACGGTGCCGCCGAGGGTGCCCAGTGCGAGGGCGGAGTCGGTGGGGCCGGTCTGCGGGAGGGTGTCCCCGGAGCCGCCTGATCCGGAGCCGCCGGACTGCGTGCCGCCGCCACCGCCGGCGGCGGCCGTGACGTCCAGTTCCAGGGAGGGCTTGGGGCTGTTGCCCGGGGTGCACGTGGTCGTGGTCCCCAGCGCCTTGATGGTCAGGACCCCGGCGGTGAAGTTGACCTTGCCGCTCTTCTTGGGCTTGTAGGTGCCCGAGAGGTCGGTGATCTTGATGGGGGTGTTGGCGGGGATGGCCTCGGGGTTGGACGCCCCGGAGACCGGCACGGAGGCCTTCTCCGCGCCCTCGACGAGGATGACGGCGCTGGGGCTCATCGCGCCCTTGCCGAGCTCGACGGGGCTGGAGGAGACGCCCTTCTGGAAGGACATCGTGAGCTTGTAGCCGTCGCCTTCCTTCACGGCCTTGATGTCGATGGGCGAAACCGCCGACTTGTCCCCGATCGGGGTCTTGCAGTCGTAGGCCACGTCGATGACGGCGGCCTGCGCCGCGGGGGCGGCCAGCAGGACCGCCGATCCGGCTGCCAGCGCGGAGGCCAGCGCGAGCGCGGTGGAGCGTTTCCGGTCGGACACCTTCGTCTTCCCCTCGAACCTTGGGCCACAAGTTACTGACGACACATCAGATTGGTGGCTCAAGGTACGCCGGGGGTCCAACAGAGGGAAGACAAAGGGCCGTCCGGAATTGACTGCTCGTCAGTGGGCGCGGACACCCCTCTGCCACACGGCGGAAACCAGCGGGACACCGGGCCGGTAGGCCAGGTGGACATGGCTCGGGGCGTCCAGGAGCGCCAGGTCCGCGCGCGCCCCGGGGGCGACCGTCCCGATGTCGGTACGGCGCAGGGCGCGGGCGCCGCCGGCGGTCGCGGACCACAGGGCCTCGTCCGGGGTCATCCGCATGTCGCGCACGGCGAGCGCGATGCAGAACGGCATCGAACTCGTGTAGGAGGAGCCCGGGTTGCAGTCGGTGGACAGCGCGACGGTCGCACCCGCGTCGATCAGGCGACGGGCGTCGGGCCACTGGGCGCGGGTGGAGAACTCGGCGCCGGGCAGGAGGGTGGCGACGGTGGTGTCCGCGGCCTGCGCGAGGGCGTCCACGTCGGCGTCGGTGAGGTGGGTGCAGTGGTCGGCGGAGGCGGCCTCCAGCTCCACGGCGAGCTGCACGCCGGGGCCGTAGGAGAGCTGGTTGGCGTGCACGCGCGGGATCAGCCCGGCGGCGGCGCCGGCGGTGAGGATCGCGCGGGCCTGGTCCCCGTCGAAGGCGCCCTTCTCGCAGAAGACGTCCACCCAGCGGGCGTACGGGGCGCAGGCCTCCAGCATCTCGCCGGTGACCAGGTCCACGTATCCGGCCGGGTCGTCGGCGTAGTCCGGGGAGACGATGTGCGCACCGAGGTAGGTGACCTCCTCGGTGTGCGCGGCGGCGATCCGCAGGGCACGGGCCTCGTCGGCGACGGTGAGGCCGTAGCCGGACTTGGTCTCGAAGGTGGTGGTGCCCTGGCGGCGGGCCTCGTCGAGGTGGCGCAGCAGGTTGGCTTCGAGCTCGGCGTCGGTGGCGGCGCGGGTGGCGGCGACGGTGGTGCGGATGCCGCCGGCGGCGTAGCTGCTGCCGGACATGCGGGCGTTGAACTCGGCGGTGCGGTCGCCCGCGAAGACGAGGTGCGAGTGGGAGTCGACGAAGCCGGGGATGACGGCGCGGCCGTGCGCGTTGAACGCGGCGTCGGCGGCGGGGGCCTTGTCGGCGGGGCCGACCCAGGCGATCTTGTCGTCCTCGATGACGACGGCGGCGTCCCGGATCAGTCCGAGGGGGCCTTCGCCTAGCGCGGGGTCGTTGGTGACGAGGCTGCCGATGTTGGTGATTGCGGTGGTGGTCATGATTCCTCGTGGTCGTCGAGTCGTTTCGTTCCCCCACCCCGCCCTTTCTCCGTTTCCCGGCGCTCCGCCCCGGACCCCGCGCCTCAAACGCCGGCGGGGCTGGAATCGCCCTGTGGGCAATCCAGCCCCGCCGGGCGGGATTTCCAGCCCGTCCGGCGTTTGAGGACCGGGGGTCCGGGGGCGGAGCCCCCGGTTTCGGGAAGGGGCGGGGTGGGGGAATGCCCCGCGCAGCGGTGGCTCGGTCAGGTGCGGAGGGCCGCGATGGTTTCGGCCAGGGCGGACGGGACGTCCGGGACCAGGGTGTGCGCCCCGTCGCGGACCACGTGCCGGCCGCCCACCACCGTGTGGCGGACATCGGCGGCCGTGGCCGCGAAGACGGCCGTCTCCGCGCCGAGGCGGGGCACCGGACCGGCCGTCCGTACCGAGTCCAGGGCGATCGTCGTGAAGTCGGCGAGCGCGCCCACCGCCAAGGTGCCCGCGTCCGACCAGCCCAGCGCCGCGTGCCCGTCCGCCGAAGCCGCCCGCAGCAGCGCCGCCGCCGTCCAGTGGCCGCGCGTACGGCTCGCCAGCCGCTCGTTGAGCTCCATCGCCCGCGCCTCTTCCAGCAGGTCGATCACCGCGTGGCTGTCGCTGCCGAGCGACAGCGGGCTGCCGGCCCGCTGGAGGCGGACCGCCGGGCCGATGCCGTCCGCGAGGTCGCGTTCGGTGGTCGGGCACATGCAGGTGCCGGTGGTGGTGCCGCCGAGGAGCGCGATGTCCCCGTCCGTGAGGTGCGTGTTGTGGACGCCCGTGGTCCGCGCGCCCAGCACGCCGTGGTCGGCGAGGAGCTGCGTCGGGGTGCGGCCGTGGGCGGCCTGGCAGGCGTCGTTCTCCGCGGTCTGCTCGGAAAGGTGCACGTGCAGCGGCGCCCGCCGCTCCTGCGCCCACGCCGCCACCGTGGCCAACTGCCCCGCCGGGACGGCCCGTACGGAGTGGATCGCGGCGCCGATCAGCGCGTGGTCCCTGGGCTTCAGCCCGCCGACCCGCTCCGCCCACGCCTCGGCGGTGCCGTCGGAGAAGCGCAGCTGGTGCTGGTTGGGCGCCTCGCCGAAGCCCGCCGACAGGTACGCCGTGTCCAGGAGGGTGATGCGGATGCCCGCCTCCGCGGCGGCCGCGATCAGGGCCTCCCCCATCGCGTTGGGGTCGGCGTACGCGACGCCGCCGGGCGCGTGGTGGACGTAGTGGAACTCGCCGACCGCCGTGATGCCGGCCAGCGCCATCTCCGCGTACACGGCCCGCGCGAGCGCGAAGTACGAGTCGGGGGTGAGGTTCTGGGCGACGGAGTACATGACCTCGCGCCAGGTCCAGAAGGTGCCGGAGCCGACCTGGACCGTGCCGCGCAGGGCCCGGTGGAAGGCGTGGGAGTGCGCGTTGGCCAGCCCGGGGAGGGTGAGGCCGCGCAGGACCTCCGCGCCCGGGGGCGGGGTCGCGACCCCGGTCCGGACGGCGGCGATCCGCCCGTCGGCGGATACGTCCAGGGCCACGCCCGGCTCGACGAGGGTGTCGAGCCAGGCGTGTTCCAGCCAGTACGTCTTCGTCACCGGCACGCGAGTCCTTCCAGTACGTCGGCGAGGGCGAGGACGCCGGCCACGCAGTCGTCCTCGGCGGCGAACTCCCGCGGGGAGTGGGAGACGCCGGTCGGGTTCCGTACGAACAGCATCGCGGTCGGGACGGCCGCGGAGAGGATCCCCGCGTCGTGTCCCGCGCCCGTGCCGAGGACGGGGACGGACCCGCCCAGGATCCGGTTCATCTCGTCGCGCAGGGCGTGCTCGAACTCGACGACCGGGGTGAAGGACTCCCGGACGATGCCGAGGTCGATGCCGTCGCGGTCCGCGTGCTCGCGGGCCGCCTTCTCGATGGCGGTGACCACCGTGTCGAGGGTGGCCTGGTCGGCCGCCCGGGAGTCGAGCCAGCCGCGCACCAGGGACGGGATGGCGTTGACCCCGTTGGGTTCGACCGCGATCTTCCCGAAGGTGGCGACGGCCCCGGCGAGGGCCGCCTCGGTGCGGGCGGCCAGCACGGTCGCCGCGTACGTCAGCATCGGGTCGCGGCGGTCCACGAGCCGGGTGGTTCCGGCGTGGTTGGCCTCGCCGCGGAAGTCGAACCGCCAGCGGCCGTGCGGCCAGATCGCGGAGGCGATGCCTACCCGGTCGCCGGACAGGTCCAGGGCGCGGCCCTGTTCCACGTGCAGCTCGACGAACGCGCCGATGCGTGCCAGGCGTTCGGGGTCGGCCCCGATGGCGTCGGGGTCGTACCCGGCGGCCTCCATGGCCTGGGGCAGGCTGACGCCGTCGGCGTCGCGGAGCTCGTACGCCTTCTCCTTGGTCAGCTGCCCGGCGGTGAGGCGGGAGCCGACGCAGGCGAGGCCGAAGCGGGCGCCTTCCTCGTCACCGAAGTTGGTGATGGCCAGCGGCCTGGAGAACTCCGCGCCCCTCCTGCGGAGTTCGTCCAGGGCCGCGAAGGAGGACACCACGCCGAGGGGGCCGTCGAAGGCCCCGCCGTCGGGGACGGAGTCCAGGTGCGAGCCGGTGACCACGGCGTCCCCCGCGAGGGGGTCGCCGAGCCAGGCCCACTGGTTGCCGTTGCGGTCGGTCTCGTAGGTGAGCCCGCGCGCCTCCGCCTGCGCCTGGAACCAGGTCCGGCAGTCGGCGTCGGCACCGGTCCACGCGTGGCGGCGGTACCCGCCGGACTCCGCGTGGCGGCCGATGGGTGCGAGCTCCGCCCACATGCTGTGGAAGCCGGCGCCCCCGGGGCCGTTCCCGGGCCCGTCGGCGTTCGAGGCGCGGGGGTCCGGGGGCAGAGCCCCCGGCAGCGGCGCCGCACCCGGACTCGGTGTCACGCGGAGTCACCCTCCCGCATCGGCACACGGACACCGCGCTCGTCCGCGACGGTCTCGGCGATGTCGTAGCCCGCGTCGACGTGGCGGATGACACCCATGCCCGGGTCGTTGGTGAGGACGCGGCGGATCTTCTCGCCGGCCAGCGCGGTGCCGTCGGCGACCGTGACCTGACCCGCGTGGATGGAGCGGCCCATGCCGACGCCGCCGCCGTGGTGGATGGAGACCCAGGAGGCACCGGAGGCCACGTTGACCATGGCGTTGAGCAGCGGCCAGTCGGCGATCGCGTCGGAGCCGTCCAGCATGGCCTCGGTCTCGCGGTACGGGGAGGCCACCGAACCGCAGTCGAGGTGGTCGCGACCGATGGCCAGCGGCGCGGCCAGCGTGCCGTCCGCCACCATCTCGTTGAAGCGCTCGCCGGCCTTGTCGCGCTCGCCGTAGCCGAGCCAGCAGATGCGCGCGGGCAGGCCCTGGAAGTGGACGCGCTCGCCCGCCATCTTGATCCAGCGGTGCAGGGACTCGTTCTCCGGGAAGAGCTCCAGCATCGCCTTGTCGGTCTTGTGGATGTCCGAGGCCTCGCCCGACAGCGCCGCCCAGCGGAAGGGGCCCTTGCCCTCGCAGAACAGCGGGCGGATGTAGGCCGGGACGAAGCCGGGGAAGGCGAAGGCGCGGTCGTAGCCGGCCAGCTGGGCCTCGCCGCGGATGGAGTTGCCGTAGTCGAAGACCTCGGCGCCGGCGTCCATGAAGCCGACCATGGCCTCGACGTGCTTGGCCATGGACTCGCGGGCGCGGGTGGTGAAGCCGGCCGGGTCCTTGGCCGCGTAGGAGGCCATGTCGTCGAAGTCGACGCCCACCGGCAGGTAGGCGAGCGGATCGTGCGCCGACGTCTGGTCGGTCACGATGTCGATCGGGGCGCCCTCGGCCAGCATCTGCGGGAGCAGCTCGGCGGCGTTGCCGAGCAGGCCGATGGAGAGCGGCTTGCGGGCGTCGCGCGCCTCGACCGCGAGCTGCAGCGCGTGGCGGAGGTTGTCGGCCTTCACGTCCAGGTAGCGGTGCTCGATGCGGCGCTCGATGGCGCGCGGGTCGACGTCGATGCAGATGGCGACGCCGTCGTTCATCGTCACGGCCAGCGGCTGGGCGCCGCCCATGCCGCCGAGGCCGGCGGTGAGGGTGATGGTGCCGGCCAGGGTGCCGCCGAACTTCTTGGCCGCGACGGCGGCGAAGGTCTCGTACGTGCCCTGGAGGATGCCCTGGGTGCCGATGTAGATCCACGAACCGGCGGTCATCTGGCCGTACATGGTCAGGCCGAGGTGCTCCAGGCGGCGGAACTCCTCCCAGTTGGCCCAGTCGCCGACCAGGTTGGAGTTGGCGAGCAGGACGCGCGGGGCCCATTCGTGGGTCTGCATCACGCCGACCGGGCGGCCGGACTGGACGAGCATCGTCTCGTCCTGCTTGAGGGTCTGCAGGGTGCGGACCATCGCGTCGTACGAGCGCCAGTCGCGGGCGGCCTTGCCGGTGCCGCCGTAGACGACGAGCTTGTCGGGGTGCTCGGCGACCTCGGGGTCGAGGTTGTTCTGGAGCATCCGCAGCGCGGCTTCCTGCTGCCATCCCAGGGCGCTGAGCTCGGTGCCTCGCGCGGCACGTACGGGGCGGGGTCCTGACATGGCGTTGCCTCCTCCGATGTTGGTAAATCCATTCACATACTCTCGTCCTGAATAGATTCAGTCAACAGCTGCGGCCCGTCCCTTCGGATGATGGGATGACGGGCATGGACAGGGACGTGGTCGTACGAGCCGCCGTCGAACAGGGCCTCCTGGACTCCGAGCCGGTGGCCTGCCTACTGGACATCGCCGGGATCAGGGCCTCCGCCACCGCTCTGACCAGCGCCTTCGCCGCCGCACTGCCGGCCGGGACCCCCGTCCTGCACGCCTTCGCCGTCAAGGCCGCCCCGCTGGTGCCCGTACTGCGGCTGCTCGCCGACACCGGGCTCGGCTGCGAGGTCGCCAGCCCCGGCGAACTGGCACTGGCCCGGGCGGCCGGGCTCCCCGCCGGACGGATCGTGCTGGACTCGCCCGCCAAGACCACCGGCGAGCTGCGCGAGGCCCTGGCCCTGGGCATCGCCGTCAACGCCGACAACCGCCAGGAGCTCCAGCGCCTGGACGCACTCATCGCCACCCGCCCCACCGCGTCCCCGATCGGGATCCGGATCAACCCCCAGACCGGCGCGGGCACCATCGACGCGCTGTCCACGGCCACGGCGACCTCGAAGTTCGGCATCGCCCTGCGCGACCCGGGCGCGCGCGAGTGGCTCGTGCGGGCCTACCTCGACCGCCCGTGGCTCACGCGGCTGCACACCCACTCGGGCTCGCAGGGCGTCCCCCTGCCGCTGATCGCCGAGGGCGTGCGCGCACTGCACGCCCTCGCCGAGGAGATCAACACGGCGGCCGGGCGCCGCCAGGTCGACACGCTCGACATCGGCGGGGGCCTGCCGGTGAACTTCGCCTCGGACGAGACGGCCCCGACGTACGAGGAGTACGTCACCGCCCTGCGCGGGGCGGCCCCACGGCTCTTCGACGGCTCGTACGGGCTCGTCACGGAGTTCGGCCGGTCCCTGCTGGCCAAGAACGGCCTGGTCCTGGCGCGGGTCGAGTACACCAAGACCAGCGGGGGCCGCGAGATCGCCCTCACCCACGCGGGGGTCCAGCTGGCGACCCGCACCGCCTACGCGCCCGCCTCCTGGCCGGTGCGGATCGTGCCGTACGACGCGAAGGGCGCGCCGAAGGGCGGGGATCCGGTGGCGCAGGACGTCGCCGGGCCCGCGTGCTTCGCCGGCGACCTCCTGGCCGCGGCCCGGGAACTCCCGCCGCTCGCCCCGGGTGACGTCATCGCGGTCCCGGACACGGGGGCGTACTTCTTCACCGCGCACTACGGCTACAACAGCCTGCCGCGCCCGTCCGTACACGGCTTCGCCGAGACCCCGGCGGGGATCCGCTTCTCCCTGGCCCGGCCGGCGCAAACCCCCGCGGAGCTCATCGCGGAAGCGGGCGGCGCCCACGGGGACGCCCTGCTCTGACGGACCCCCCCCGCCGGACCGGCACCCCGCCCTGCCGGGGCCCGGTGCTCGGCGGGGCGGCGCCACTCGGCACCCCCGCGCCGTCGGGGTCGGGTGTGCGGCGGGGCGCCCCCGCAGGGCGTCGAACGAAACCCGCTCGTCTTGCCGGTGCCGCACCATGTTCGACGCCCGAGGAGGTGCCCCGGCGCGCGCCCGACCCCGACGGCCCACCCTGCGGCCCGCCCCCGGCCGGGGTGCCGCTGCGCGGAGCCGGTCCCCTACCCGCCCTTCCACCGTTCCCCGGGGCTCCACCCCGGACCCCGGTCCTCAAACGCCGGACGGGCTTGATGGTGCCGCCGGGCAAGTCCAGCCCCGCCGGCGATTGAGGCGCGGGCGGGGAGCGCCGTAGGGGTGACGGGCGGACGATCCAGCCCCGCCGGCGTTTGAGGCGCGGGGTGCGGGGCGGAGCCCCGGTCAGTCCACGAACAGGCCCCGCGCAGCGGCCCGCGCGTCAAACGCCTCCAGCCGCGCCTGCGCATCCGGCAACGCGTCCGCCATAGCCTCCAGCAGCACCCGCCCCAGCAGCATCGGCGCACACGCAGTGTCGAACGCCAGGCCGGTGCCCACCGGGGCCGGGATCAGCAGGTCCGAGTGGCCCGCCACCGGGGCGAAGGCCGAGTCGGCGACGGTCACCACCGTCAGGCCCGCCCGCCGCGAGCGCTCCAGCGTGTCCACGACCTCCCGGGGATGCCTCGGCAGCGCGAAGCAGAGCAGCGTGCTCGCCCCGGCGGCCACGGCCGCGTCGATGCGGTCGTCCATCATCGACCCGCCCTCGTCGAGGAGCCGTACGTCCGGATGCACCTTGGCCGCGAAGTACGCGAACCCCCGCGCTTGCGAGGACGCCGCCCGCAGCCCCAGCACCGGCAGCGGCGTCGACGCGGCGAGCAGCCGTCCCGCCTCCTGGACCGGCGAGGGATCGGCGAGCATCGCCGACAGCCGGCGCAGGTTCTCGATCTCCCCCTGCACGGCCTGCTGGTACTCGTTGTACGCGTCCTCGTCCCCGGCGGCCGTCCGCTCCACGGGCGGCGCCACCTCGCGCAGGTGACGCCGCAGCGCCGGATACCCGTCGAAGCCGAGCGCCACCGCGAACCGGGTCACGGACGGCTGGCTCACCCCGGCCAGCTCGGCGAGTTCCACGCTCGACAGGAACGGCACCTCCGCGGCCCCGCGCACCATGCAGTGCGCGATCCTCCGCTGGGTCGGCGTCAGCCGGTGCCCCTCGAACAGCTTCTGCAGCCGCGCTGCCGGGCTGTCACTCATGCCGCCCCCTCCGTCCCGGTGAGATATTCAGTCACGGAGCACTCTGCATGCGGTTATGCACGCGGGCAAGCCGTGCCCGGAATCCGGATACGGGGGCCAGCCCCAGTGCGCGGGCCCGGAGCCCTTCCTAGCGTGGGGACATGGACGCACACGGCCAAGAGCTGAAGAAGGAACTCGACGCCACCCTGGACGCCCGGCGCGAGCTGGGGCCGGAGTACGAGGCCGCGCTGGTGGACTCGTTCGTCGAGAAGGTCGACACCCAGGTCCGGCGCCGGCTGGCGGAGGAGCGCCTCCTGGCCGCGCGCGGCGACGGCCCGACCGCCGCCCTCGGGGACGGGAACTTCGGCGAACGCTTCGGCTTCGCCATCGTCACGCTGGTACTGGCGATCCCGCTGTCGGCGATCGCCGCCGCGCAGGCGCATCTGCCGGGGCTGCTGGTGGCCTGGGGCGGCATCGTGGGCGTCAACTTCATCCACGCGTCCAAGAGCCTGCGCCGCCGGACCGAGTAGGCGGGGACCGCCGCACCCCGGTTGCCCGGGGGCGGGACGACGGCGGTCCCCGCGAAGGACACGGGCCGGGTCAGGGCCGTCCGCGTCCGTGGCGTCCACGCGGTCCGGGAGCCGCTCCGGAGGTGCGTTCGCGCCGTTCGGTGGCGCCGGCCGGCCCGGTCTCCCGGGACTTCCCCGCCGACGACCACCACTGTGCCGGAGCCGTGTTAAGCCGGTGCTGCCGCCACGTGTCGTACCCGTACCGATTCCGAGACTTCCCCGCACCCCGCCCTGCCGGGGCCCGGTGCTCGGCGGGGCGGCGCCACTCGGCACCCCCGCGCCGTCGGGGCCGGGTGTGCGGCGGGGCGCCCCCGCAGAACGTCCAACGCCGGTGCCCAGCGGGGTCGGCCCCCTGCCACCCCCGCGCCGTCGGGGTCGGGTGTGCGGCGGGGCGCCCCCGCAGGGCGTCGAACGCAACCACGTTCTGCATGTCCGCTGCCGCTCCCCGTTC
>NZ_JBIARJ010000033.1:0-60558 GCF_042889825.1 Streptomyces sp. NPDC002467
AGGGCCTGTCGTCAAACTCCCGTCTGCCCCGCGACGCCTGGCACGCGCTCTCGCCGCACCGGGCGGAAGCCAAGTACGTCCAGTACGCGGGCTTCCGCCCGGCGCACCGAGAGCACGCACCAGACGCCGCGGGGCCGCCCTCCGGGCGACGACGGGAGTTTGACGACAGGCCCTAGGCGGACGCCCGCCGCACCAGGGACGTGGCGGTGACCACGGATCTGGGCGCGGCGGGCTCCCCGGGCATCCCGGGCTCCCCGCCCAGGGTCTCCAGGAGCATCCGCGCCATCAGGCGGCCCATGCCCTCTATGTCCTGACGTACCGTCGTCAACGGAGGGTCGGAGCTCTCCGCCACCGGTTCGGCGTCGTCGAAGCCGACGACCGCCACCTGCGCCGGAACCGTCAGCCCGCGCTCCCTCAGCACCCGCAGCGCACCCGTCGCCATGAGGTCGTTGGCGGCGAACACCGCGTCGACGTCCGGACGGCGGTCGAGCAGTCCCGCCATCGCGCGGGCCCCGCCCGCCACGGTGAAGTCGCCCTCGGCGACCAGCGCGTCGTCGGCGGCCGGCAGCACGTCCCGGTAGCCGCTCAACCGGTCGGCGGCCGAGGTCTGGTCGAGCGGGCCGGCGATGTGCGCGATGCGCCGGCGCCCCTGCGCGACCAGGTACCGTACGGCCTCCCGAGCGCCCCCGCGGTTGTCCGCGTCCACGTACGCCACGTCCCCGGGTTCCGAGGAGTCGCCCGTCCAGCCCGGTCGGCCGCCGTAGACCGTGGGCAGGCCGATCCGGCGGGTGATCCCGGGCAGCGGGTCGTCGGTGTGCAGGGAGAAGGCGAGGGCCCCGTCGACGTGCCCGCCGGCCAGGTAGCGCTCGATCCGCTCGTAGTCGCCCCGGTCCTCCACCAGCAGCAGCACCAGCTGCGCGTCGTGCGCGGTCAGTTCCTTCGAGATGCCGCGCAGCTGCCGGGAGAAGAAGGGGTCGGAGAAGATCCGGGTCTCCGGCTCGGCGATGATCACCGCCACGGCGCCGGTACGCCGGGTGACCAGGGTGCGGGCGGCGGGGTTGGGCACGTAGCCCAGGTCCCGGACGGCCTCGCGCACCTTGTCCACCAGGTGCGCGCGGACCCCGTCGCCGCCGTTGACCACGCGGGAGACGGTCGCCCGGGACACGCCGGCGCGTGTCGCCACCGCTTCCAGGGTGGGTCGGCTGCCGGGACGCTGTTCGGGCATCGGCGCTCCTCCTGGGTGTCCGCGGGCGGTCGCCGCGCCGGGCAGCAGGTTAGCCCGTACCGCCGGGAGGCCGGGGGCGCTCCGGGCGGTACGGGCCGTCCGTGGTCCGGACCTGTCCGGTCCGGGCCGGTCAGTGGCCGAAGTCGAACCAGTTCACGTTCACGTAGTCGGAGCCCTGGCCGCTGGTGAAGGTCAGGTAGACGTCGTGGGTGCCCGTGACGCCGCCGATGTTCGCCGGGACCGTCCGCCAGCTCTGCCAGCCCCCGGTGTTCGCCACGGAGAAGCTGCCGATCGGGGTGCTCGTGCGGCTGTCCAGCCGGACCTCGACGAGCCCGCTGACCCCGCCGGCCGCGCCGGAGGCCACCCGCCCGTAGAACTGCCGCGCGGGAGCGGACCCGAAGTCGACGCCCCGGTACAGGGCCCAGTCGCCGTTGGCGAGGGCGGCGAGGTTCTGTCCGCCGCCGGTGTCCGAGGTGGTCTCCTTGGCCACCCCCGCATGGTCGTCGTACGACTCGGCCTGGATCGCGGCGTACGCGTCACGGTTGCCCGCCGGAGGCGTGGTGGGCGGAGGCGTGGTCGGCGGGGGCGTCGTGGGCCCGGTGCCCGTCGACCGGAGCACGGACACGTAGTCGACCACCATGGGGTGGCCGGGTTCGGTGCCGGCGTCGGGCCCGCCGCCGAAGGCGTCGGGGAAACCGCCGCCCATGGCGACGTTCAGGATGACGAAGTAGCCGTGGTTCGTGGCGTTGGTCCAGGTGGCCGCGTCCACCTGGTTCGCGCGCACCGTGTGGAAGTTCACCCCGTCGACGTAGAAGCGCATCTCCTCGACGGCCGTCGACCTGTCCCACTCCACCGCGTACGTGTGGAACTCGCTCTGGCAGCTGGATCCGGGGCAGGCGCGTTGGCCGCCGATGCCGGTCGTCTCGTTGCAGGGACCGCCCGGGGTCGTGCCGCAGTGCATGGTCGCCCAGACGTTGTCCATGCCCTGGACGTTCTCCAGGATGTCGAGTTCGCCGATGCCCGGCCAGTTCCACCAGTTGCCGCGGTACGGGGCGCCGAGCATCCAGAAGGCCGGCCAGTAGCCCTTGGCCGCCGGGCCCGTCACGTTCGGCATCTGTATGCGGGCCTCCGTGCGGAGCTTGCCGCCCGGCGCCGGGGCGAAGTCGGACCGCCGGGTTTCGACCCGTCCGGAGGTCCAGTTGCCCGCGGCGTCCCTCCTCGGGGTGATCCGCAGGTTGCCCGTCCCGTCGAGGGAGACGTTGGCGGGGTCGGCGGTCATCGTCTCGATCTCGCCGGTGCCGAAGGCCGCGGGGCCGCCGGGGTAGCTCGTCCCGGTCGTGTACTGCCAGTCGGCCGTGTTCACGCCGGAGCCCGCGGGTCCGTTGAACTCGTCCAGGAACACCTGGGTCCAGCCGGCCGGGGTGGGGGGAGCCGCGGCGCCGGCGGGCAGGGTCGCGGCGGCCGCGGCCGCCAGGACCACGGCGATCGTGCCGAACGCGGTCAAGACGGCCCGCCGCACGGGCGGCCGCTTCCTACGGGGTGTCTCTCGCATGGGTGCCCTCTCTGAAGCGCCGTGCGGCGCGGTGCGGGGGGAAGAGCCAGGGGAGTTCGCCGTTCGGAGCCGCCGAAAGCCTTTGAGAGCGCTCTCAGGCCGGCGCCGCTGGACACTGTGCTCCCCACCCGTTCGGGCGTCAAGAGATGGAACCGGGAAAGGGCCTGCGGGGCGGAGCGGTTCATTGGTCGAACGCTCGGCCGTCACCCGTCAGGCCCAATCGGCAGGAGGAGATCAGTACGCCGGGCCCAGGACCTCCTGGGCGCCCGGGAGTTCGTGGACGGAGGCCGCCGTTCCCGTGAGCGGCAGCAGGGAGGAGAGCGGGCACACCACGGGCATCTCGTGGTCCACCTCCCAGTCGCCGACCGTGCCGCGGCCGCCGCGGCCCGCCCGGTCGGTGGTGCATACGGCGTACAGCTGACCGGCGCAGCCCCGGCAGAACAGGAGCCGGTGGCCGCTCACCGCGCCTCCCCGTGCACCGGGCCCGGCACGGCCGCCGGAGCGGGGGCCGGTCGGGGCGGCCGCTTCTCCCGAGTGCCGGGCGGGCCGGCCGCTTGTAGCGTCGGTCGCGTCAGGAGTCCCGGTGAACCGACAGGACTTCCCAGGCCGGTTCGCATCCGCGGAACGAAACCCGCCGGTGCACCGAGCCGCACGTGTGCAGCCCGCGCCGGCGCCGAGCAGGTCCGCCCCTCGCGACCCGACGACCGGGCGCACGCGCAGCCCCCGTGAGAGAGGCCGTGCCGATGACGAACGACGCCCCGATAGCGCCGAGCACCCCGATCGCCGCGGAGCCGAGCTTCCTCCGCATCGAGAAGGGCTCCGCCGGTCCCGAGGAACTGGCCGCGATCGCCCTCGTGGTCGCCTGCTGCGCGCGGCGCACCTCCGTCGACGCCGTCGGCGGCGCGGGCCGGGACCGGTCCGGGAACGCGGCGCGGCGCGCCGGGCACCGCCCGGGGCTCCGTCCCGCCCGGTCGAACACCGGCTGCTGGGCGGGCTGCTGGGCCTGCCGCTGAACCCCGCCCGCCGGCCGCGCGCACGGCCGGCGGGAGGGAGAACGAGGTGGTCACGCCCGGCGCAGCACCGTCGAGAGGGCGCCCCGCAGCGCCGCCCGGGGATCCGGCACGGCGCCCTCCGAGCGCCACGCCACGAACCCGTCCGGACGTACGAGCACGGCGCCCTCGGCGCTCGTCCCGTGGACCTCCGCCCAGTCGGCGCCGGCCTGCGGGACCAGGTCCGCGTCGGGCCCGGAGCCGATGGCGTAGGCGTCCAGCCGCATCGACAGGTCCCCGGCCACCTGTTCGGCCGCCGCCCGCCACGGCGTGCCCGCGCCGCTGAGCAGCACGAACGAGCGCTCGTACAGGTCCAGCGAGGACACGCGCTCACCGGACCGGGACAGCCACATGTGCGGGGCCCGGGTGCCGGTGTCGCCCTTCAGTCGCAGGGCGTCGGGGATGATCGGCCGGCCGGGGTCGCCGCCGACGACGGCTCCCCGCGGGTAGCAGTAGCCCATCGCGGTGGTGAGCACCCCGCTGCCCGGCCCGCCGCCCATCGTGGGCGGCGGGGCGTACCCCGGGTGGCTGTGCTCCGCCGAGCGGGCCGAGGCGCGCTCGCTCGTGGCCCTGGCCACCGGGAGGCGCTCGGCCTCGTACGTGTCGAGCAGCTCCATCCCGGCCGAGCCGTCCAGCACCGCCGCGATCTTCCAGGCCAGGTTGTGCGCGTCCTGGATGCCGGTGTTGGAGCCGAACGCGCCCGTGGGGGACATCTCGTGGGCCGCGTCGCCCGCGAGGAACACCCGGCCGACGGAGTACTGCTCCGCCACCCGTTCGGCGGCGTGCCACGGGGCCTTTCCGCCGATCACCACGTCGAGGTCGGGCACACCGATCGCCGCCCGGATCTGCTCCACGCACCGTTCGTCGGTGAAGTCCTCCAGCGTCTCGCCGTCCTCCGGGTGCCAGGGGGCGTGGAAGACCCACTGGGTGCCGTTGTCCACCGGCAGCAGCGCCCCGTCGGCGCCGGGACGCATCAAGTAGCAGACGATGAACCGCAGATCGCCCAGCACCTCGGGGAGCCGCTGCGAGCGGAAGGTCACGCTCACGTTGTGGAACAGCTCGCCGCCACCCGTCTGGGGGATGCGCAGCTGCTCCCGCACGGGGCTGCGCGGACCGTCCGCGGCGATCAGGAAGTCCGCGCGCACGGTGGTGTGCTCGCCGGTCTCCCGGTCCTTCACCACGGCGGTCACCCCCGTCGCGTCCTGGTCGAAGTTCATCAGCTCGGTGGAGAAGCGGATGTCACCGCACATCGCCCCGCTCTGCGCCGCCAGCACCGGCTCGATGTTGTTCTGGCTGCACAGGCACCAGCCGGTCGGGCTGAAGCGGCTCAGCTGGCCGGACGGATCGATCTCCTTGATCAGCCAGTTGTGCTGCTCGCTGTCGATCAGCGAGGTGGCCTGCAGAATGCCCTGGTTGCCCTCCAGTACGGACGCCGCCCGGCGGATCGCGTGCTCGGCCCCCGCCGTTCGGAACAGCTCCATGGTCCGGGCGTTGATGCCCCTCCCGCGCGGGTGCAGGGACGTACCGGAGTGCTTCTCGACCAGCAGGTGACGTACTCCGTGGCGGCTCAGGAAAAGCGACGTGGACAGGCCCACCAGGGAGCCGCCCACGACGAGAACCGGTACGCGAACATCGGCTTTGTCTTCCATCAGCTGCGGGCTCCTGTTTTCTGTGTGGGGGAGTGGAGTCTTTATGCCACCGATCGAACTCCAGGCCCGGTTGATTCGCCGGTTGTCACCCGCTTGATCCGGACATGTAGCGGTACGCCCCCACCCGGACGACGATGAGCGACAGCGGCGCCCCCGACAGACGCGCCCGGCCCGCCGTTCCCGACCGAGGCGGCCGCCGGCCCGGGTGGACGCCACCGGTGACGGACGAGGGGTCCGTACGCGATGGATCTCCACCCCCTCATGAAGGAGTGAGTAGATGACAACCACCTTGTCCGAACGGGTGTCGCAGTCAGCCTTCGACGGCTCCATGCTCCGGGTCGTCCTGCTGATGGACCTCCACGAGGGCCGCCAGCAGGAGTTCTTCGAGGCGTACGAGCGGCTCCGCCACGACATCGCGTCGGTCCCGGGACACATCAGCGACCAGCTGTGCCAGTCCTTCGAGAACCCCTCCCAATGGCTCATCACCAGCGAGTGGGAGAGCGCCCCGCAGTACCTCGCCTGGGTCAACAGCGACCACCACGCCGAACAGGTGAAGCCGCTGGGAGCCTGCGCCCGCGCCATGCGCCCGCTCAAGTTCACCGTCCTGCGCGAGACGGGCCGCGGCTACGACCAGGCCTCCCGCCCGGCCGGCGCCCGCCTCCAGCCCGTGCCCCGGCTCGGCGCCGGGATCGTGCGCCACGCGCTGACCTTCACCGTCAAGCCGGGCAGCGAGAAGGAGGTCGCCGCCATCCTCTCCAGCTACGCCTCCCCGGCGGCCCGCGTCGACGACCACACCCGCCTGTGCCGCACCTCGCTCTTCATGCACGGCAACCGGGTCGTACGGACGGTGGAGGTCCAGGGCGACCTGATGGCGGCCCTGCGCCACGTCTCCGAACAGCCCGAGGTGCGCGCCGTCGAGGAGGCCATCAACCCCTACCTCGAAGTGGACCGCGACCTCGGCGACCCTGAGTCCGCCCGCATGTTCTTCATGCGCGCGGCCCTCCCCGCGGTCCACCACATCGCCGCCGAGGCACCGGACTCCGCCGACGTGACCCGCCACGCGCTCTTCTACCCGGCCAAGCCCGGCTGCGGAACCGCGCTCGCCGAGTTCCTGGCCCGGCAGGACGAGGAAGCCGCGCACCTCCCCGCGAACCCCGTTCGGAGCAGCAGCATCTTCCAGCGCGACGACATCGTCGTCCGGCTGATCGACGTGAACGGCCCGTTCGACGAGGAGCGGGTGGCCGCCCTCGGCGCCCGCGACCCGCGCAAGGCGGCCGAGCTCGACCGCCTGATGGACGCACCCGGCGGGCGCTCCGGCCCCGCGCGACACACCATGAACCTGATCACCGACCGCCGGGCCCCCGCTCGGTCCTGACCCCCCGTCCCCCACCGGGACCACCCGTCCTCACCCCCACATCCCCGTCCAGGCACCCCACACGCCAGGAGGAACCCGTCATGACCAGACAGCGCCCACGCATCGTGGACCTCGGCGAGACGCCGCCCAACCGCAGGCGCGGAGGCGACCTGAGGGCCGTGCTCACCCCGACCTCGGTGGGCTCCACCAGCGGCTTCATGGGCATGGCGATCATGGCGCCCGGGGAGTCCATCGCCGAGCACTACCACCCGTACTCGGAGGAGTTCGTGTACGTAGTCGCCGGCCGGCTGGAGGTGGACCTCGACGGCGAGGCCCATCCGCTGCGCACCGACCAGGGCCTCCTCGTCCCGCTCAACGTGCGCCACCGGTTCCGCAACATCGGCGACACCGAGGCCCGCATGGTCTTCCACCTCGGCCCGCTCGCCCCGCGCCCGGAACTCGGCCACGTCGACACCGAGGAGGCACCGCACCCGGAGGGCACCGCCTGGGAGCAGCCTCCGGACCGCACGGGAGTCGTCTCGTGACCCGCCGCCGGGTGGCGGTGACCGGGGTCGGCGTCGTCGCCCCCGGCGGGATCGGGGTCTCGGCCTTCTGGGACCTGCTCTCCAACGGCCGCACGGCGACCCGGGGCATCACCCTCTTCGACCCGGAGGGGTTCCGCTCCCGGATAGCCGCCGAGGTCGACTTCGACCCCGCCGCCCACGGCCTCACCGAGGAGGACGCGGCCCGGGCGGACCGCTACATCCAGTTCGCCCTGGTCGCCGCCCGCGAGGCCCTGCGGGACTCGGGACTCGACCTCACCGCGGACGACGCCTGGCGCACCGGGGTCTCCCTCGGCACCGCCGTCGGCGGCACCACCCGCCTGGAGCACGACTACGTCGCCGTGAGCCAGTCCGGTGCCTGGTGGGACGTCGACCACAAGCTGGCCGGACCCCACCTGCACCGGGCGTTCACGCCCGCCACCCTCGCCTCCGCCGTCGCGGAGGAGACGGGGGCGCGGGGCCCGGTGCAGACCGTCTCCACGGGGTGCACCTCCGGACTCGACGCCATCGGGTACGCCGTCCACTCCATCGCGGAGGGCCGGATGGACGTCTGCATCGCGGGCGCCTCCGACTCGCCGATATCGCCGATCACGGTGGCCTGCTTCGACGCCATCAAGGCGACCTCGCCGAACAACGACGACCCGGCCCACGCCTCCCGCCCGTTCGACGCGGACCGGGACGGGTTCGTCCTCGGCGAGGGCGGAGCGGTCCTCGTGCTCGAAGAGATGGAACACGCCCGCGCCCGCGGTGCGACCGTCTACTGCGAGATCGGCGGCTACGCCACCTTCGGCAACGCCCACCACATGACCGGGCTGACCGCCGAGGGCCTGGAGATGGCCAGGGCCATCGAGACCGCCCTGGCCCAGGCCCGGGTCGGCGCCGAGGAGATCGACTACGTCAACGCGCACGGCTCCGGCACCAAGCAGAACGACCGCCACGAAACGGCGGCGGTCAAGCGGGTGCTGGGCGACCACGCCTACAAGACGCCGATGACCTCCATCAAATCCATGGTGGGCCACTCCCTCGGTGCCATCGGCGCGATCGAACTCGCCGCCTGCGTCCTCGCGATGAACCACCAGGTGGTCCCGCCGACCGCCAACTACGAGACGCCCGACCCCGAGTGCGACCTGGACTACGTCCCCCGCACAGCCCGCGCCCGCACCCTGCGCAACGTCCTGTCCGTCGGCAGCGGCTTCGGCGGGTTCCAGTCCGCCGTCGTCATGTCCCGGCCGAAGGAAGAGGTGTCATGACCAGCAGTCGTACGGTCATCACGGGCATCGGGGTCGTCGCGCCCAACGGCATCGGCGCCGACGCCTTCTGGAAGGCGACCCAGTCCGGCACCAGCGTGCTGGACCGGGTCACCAGGGCCGGGTGCGAGCACCTGCCGCTGCGCGTGGCCGGCGAGGTACGGGGCTTCGACCCCGGCAGCCTGGTCGAGGACCGCTTCCTGGTCCAGACCGACCGCTTCACCCACCACGCGCTCGCCGCGGCCGACCTCGCGCTGGAGGACGCCCGCCTCGGCCGCGCCGACTACGAGGGCGACCCCTTCTCCATCGGGGTCGTCACCGCCGCCGGCTCCGGTGGCGGCGAGTTCGGGCAGCGCGAGCTCCAGCACCTCTGGGAGCAGGGGCCGCGCTACGTGGGCCCGTACCAGTCCATCGCCTGGTTCTACGCCGCGAGCACCGGCCAGATCTCCATCCGGCGGGGCCTCAAGGGCCCCTGCGGGGTCGTGGCCAGCGACGAGGCGGGTGGACTGGACGCCTTCGCCCACGCCACCCGGGCCATCCGCCAGGGCAGCCGGGCCATGCTGGTCGGAGCCACCGAGGCGCCGCTCGCGCCGTACTCCATCGTCTGCCAACTGCAGTACGAGGGGCTGAGCACGCAGGACGACCCCGAGCGGGCCTACCGGCCGTTCACCGTCAAGGCCTGCGGGTACGTCCCCGCAGAGGGCGGTGCGATGTTCGTCGTCGAGGACGAGGAGGCCGCGCGGCGCCGCGGAGCCACCGCGCGCGCCGTGCTCGCCGGCCACGCCGCCACCTTCAGCGGCACCCAGCGGCCGGAGGAGTCCGGCGAGGGCCTCGCCCACGCGATCCGCGGGGCACTGCGAGAGGCCGGCTGCGCCCCCGAGGAGATCGACGTGGTCTTCGCGGACGCGCTCGGCACCCCGGAGGCCGACGCCGCCGAGGCCGCGGCCATCACCGCCGCCCTCGGCGCGCACGGGCGCCGGGTGGCGGTCACGGCGCCCAAGTCCGGTACGGGACGGGCCTACTGCGCGGCGCCCGCCCTCGACACGGCCGCCGCGGTCCTGGCACTGGAGCACGGGGTGGTCCCGCCGACCCCGAACGTCTTCGACGTGTGCCACGACCTCGACGTGGTGACCGGCAGCGCCCGCCCCGCGGAGCTGCGCACCGCGCTCGTGCTCAGCCGGGGCCGGATGGGCTCGAACTCCGCCCTCGTGCTGCGCAAGGGCTCCTCGGCGCCCCAGTAGTCCGGAGGGACTCGTGCAGTCCCCTTCCAGGAAGAGAGAAAGCGACCATGTCCGACCGACTGACCCTGGAGGAGCTGGCGGCCCTGATGAAGACCGCCGGCATCACCGTCGACCCCTCCGAGATGGCGAACCGTCGCGATTCCGCCTTCGACGACTTCGGCCTCGACTCGCTGGGCCTGCTCGGCATCGTCGGCGAGCTGGAGAACCGGCGTGGACGGGCGCTGCCCACGGACGCCGACCGCTGCAAGACCCCCGGGGAATTCCTCGACCTCGTCAACAACAGCCTGATGACAGGAGCATGAGATGGCAGGACACACCGAGAACGAGATCCACGTCGACGCGCCCGTCGACCTCGTGTGGGAGGTGACCAACGACCTTCCGAACTGGCCGAAGCTCTTCAGCGAGTACGCCTCCCTCGACATCCTCGAACAAGAGGGGGACACCACCCGCTTCCGACTGACCATGCACCCCGACGAGAACGGCACGGTGTGGAGCTGGGTCTCGGAGCGGACCGTCGACCGCAGGGGCCTCCAGGTCAAGGCGCGGCGCGTGGAGACCGGCCCGTTCGCCCACATGGACATCCACTGGCAGTACTCCGAAGTCCCCGGCGGCGGAACACGGATGAAGTGGACCCAGGACTTCGCGATGAAGCCGACGGCCCCGGTCGACGACGCGTGGATGACCGACAACATCAACAAGAACTCCAAGATCCAGATGGCGCTGATCCGGGACAAGATCGAGGAGCGCGAGCGCGAGAGCCGCGACTCCGTCACCAGCCGTCGGTAGGAGCCGGCAGGGACGAGCAGGAACGAGTAGGAACCAGTAGGAACGAAAGGCGCACACCCGGATGCACACCAAGCACCGCGCACTGATCGTCGCCCGCATGGCGCCGGGATCGGCTCCCGACATCGCCGGCCTGTTCGCGGACTCGGACGCCGGTGAACTCCCGCACCTGGTCGGGGTCACCCACCGCAGCCTGTTCCAGTTCGGCGACGTGTACCTCCACCTGATCGAGTCGGACCGGCCCCCCGGCCCGGAAATCGCGAAGGTCACCGAGCACCCCGAGTTCCGGCAGCTCAGCGACCGGCTCACCGCGTACGTCAGTGCGCACGACCCGGACACCTGGCGCAGTCCGAAGGACGCGATGGCCCACGAGTTCTACCGCTGGGAGAACCCCCGCGCCAAGTGACCCGGCGGCCCGGACGGGACCCGCACACCCGTGTGTGCGGGTCCCGCCGCGCTTCCCCCTCCACCGCCCCACCGCCCCGCGGGAAGACGCGCGCTTCCCGCCACCGCCCCGCAGGAAGACCGGAAGACCAGGAGACGGCGATGACCCCGAACGGCAGCGGCAACGACCACGGCGAGGACCACTTCCCGGCGGATCCGGCCCGTCCGCACGACGGCGACCACGGCCGGGGCTCGCTGCGCGTGCTCGTCCTGTCCGCGTCCTCCCGCACCGGCTCGGTCAACGCCCGGCTCGCGGCCCTCGTGGCCGCCCGGATCGGCCGGGCCGGGGCGGTCGCCGACCCCGCCGCGCTCGGCGACTTCCCCATGCCGCCCTACGACGGCGACGCGGAGGTCGACGAGGGGCTGCCGCCGGGCGCGCTGGCCCTGTGCGCGCGGATCGAGGCCGCGCAGGCGCTGGTCATCGCCTCGCCGGAGTACAACGCCTCCGTGCCGGGCGTACTGAAGAACGCCATCGACTGGGTCTCGCGCTACCGCCCGCAGCCCTTCAAGGACAAGCAGGCCCTGCTGGTCTCCGCCTCGCCCTCGATGGTCGGCGGCAACCGCGGGCTCTGGGCCCTGCGGGTACCGCTGGAACACCTCGGCGCCCGCGTGTACCCCGACATGTTCAGCCTCGCGGGCGCCCACCACGCCTTCGAGGACGACGGCTCCCTCGCCGACCTGGGACTCGCCGAACGGCTCGGCGCCACCATCGGCTCCTTCCTCGACCTCGTCGAGGCCGACACCCGCTACCTGTGCCTGCAGCGCCGCTGGTACGAGTTCCTCGGCGACCGCACGGACGCCCCGGTGACCGCCAGGACCCAGGATTGATCTTCGTGGCACGGCCGGTGAGCTATGTTTGAGCGCGAGTGTGGTGAGAAGGAGGCCCTCCCGTGTCATCGGGGCAGCAGGCACGCGCGCAGGCAGCGGCGATCAAGCCGAGCAGCCAGTCGTCCGAGGAGGTCCGCCCCCCGGCCGACCGGGTCCTCGCGCTCTTCGACGGCCGTCGACTGTCCCCCGGCCAGCGCCGCATCGCGCAGTACCTGATCGACCACCTCACCGAGGCGGCGTTCCTCTCCATCACCGAGCTCGCCGAACGGGTCGGCGTCAGCCAGCCGTCGGTGACCCGCTTCGCGGTCTCCTTGGGCTTCAGCGGCTACCCGGCCCTGCGCGACGTGCTCCAGCCGATCGCGCTGAGCGCGGTCGCCGGAGCCCCCGACATCCGCGAGCAGATCCGCCGCAACGAACTGCAGGCGGCCGTCGACGCGGAGATCGACAACCTGGAGAACGTTCGCCGACTGCTCGCCGACACCAACCAGGTGCTCGACATCGGCCGCGATCTGGCGGCCTCGGTGCCCCTCACCGTCCTGGGCCTGCGCATCTCTGTCTCGCTGGCGGAGTACTTCGCGTACGCCGCCCGGCGCATCCACCCCGACGTGCGCCTGGTGACCCGTGGCGGCAGCGTCGCCTTCGACGCCCTGCTCCAGTCCAGGGAGGCCGGCGGCACGTGGGTGCTGGCCTTCGCCATGCCCCGGCACGCCAAGGAGACCCTGGCGGCACTCCGGTCCGCCCGCAGCACGGGGCTGCGCGTCGTGCTGATCACGGACCCCACGGTGGGGCCGATGGTCGACGAGGCGGACGTGGTGCTGACCGCCGGCACCGGCTCGCGCCTGGTGTTCGACTCCTACGCGGCCCCCGGGATGCTCTCCGCGGCCCTGCTGCAGTCGATGGCCGACGCCGACCCGGAGCGCACCCAGGCCCGGCTCGAACAGTACGAGCACGCGGCGGAGCAGCACCACTTCTTCCTGTAGGCCCGCGCGATCCCGCCGGAATCCCGGCTTCCCCCGTTCGAAACGGCTTGGACCTGGACATATACATGCCGCGAGGTGCATGAAATTTTTCATACCCTTGCTTACTCGACGGTATATATGTTTACTGACGACGGCGCTCCGGATCCACCACGATGCCAAGGAAGACCCTCCCCAGGTCCTCCTGAACGGGCGGCCGGCACGACGAACCTCCTCACGTCGGGCCGGGCGCCGAGTCCAGGCTTTCGGATCCCGCAGAGCGCCCATGGCGGCCTCGGTCAACCCCTGGGCCGAGGCCGCCCCCAAGCAACGTCTCGATCAGAGTTCGACACCACTCGGAAGTGACGAGAATGCCCCAGACCGCGACCCTCACGCGCAGCCCGGACTGGCCCCTCCAGGTCAAGGCCCCCGGGACCCACGACTGGGAACGCAGCGCCACGCGCTGGCTGCGGGACCTCCTCCCGGCCCGCTACGGCAGCTATCTGACCCTGACCCGCCATCACGCGCTCCTGGCCCGGCACGTCCAGCTCCAGTTGCAGCACGAGATGCGCGCGGTGCGCGTGGCCATGCAGACCAGCCGGGCCGAACTGCCGATGATGGGCATGGCCGAGTCGGTCATAGAGAACACGATCCGCATGTACGCGGTGGAACTCGAACAGCTGGGCCGTCTCGCCCGCGGTGCCCGGCTCGTCAGCGACGCGCTCCTCGTGGGGACACCCGCCCAGCGCAGGCGCTGAGCCCGGTCAGGCCGTGCGCCAGGAGCGCAGGCGGTCGGCGACCTCGTAGACGGTGGCGCGGAGCGTGCGGATGTCCGTGATGAGCTCGCGCCACTGCTCGTATGGGGCCTCGACCGTCCGGCCGGACGCCTCGATGTAGGCGACGGCGACCCCGTACGCGAAGTACTCGTTGGAACCGGGGAGCGGACGGAGCAGCACGATCGCCTCCAGGAGGGCGGCCGCGCGCCAGTAGGCGTCCGGATCGTCCACCCCCAGACTGGGCGTGTTCACGCGGTGCCGGGCGACGGCCGCGACCAGCGCGGAGTGGTCGGCCACGGCCACGTCCTTGAACAGGGCCTCCTGCCGCTCCAGCAGCCAGCGGTGATCGATGTGCAGTTCCACGCGTCCGAGTATCCCCGCCCGGGACCCGGCCGTGGGGCGTTTCGGGCCGGGCGGGGAGACTCGGGGCCGGGCGGGGGCCGCTACGGCTTGGGCAGGGTGCAGCCGGGGCGGTTGAGGTCGATCACGTTCTTGGGGCCTATGCAGGGCACGATGATGTACGTCTCCTGCGCGTAGTTGATGCCCTGGCGGACCGTCACGTTGCCGTTCTGGTCCACCTCGCACGGGTTGTTCTCGGTGCAGCGCGCGCCGTCCTCGTTGCCCGTGTTGTTGACGGCGACGACCTTGCCCGTCGCCTTGTCGATCACCGGCGACCCGGAGGTGCCGCCGATGGTGTTGCAGGACGAGGTGTAGCGGACCGAGTCCTTCCAGGTCCAGTCGCCCTCCTTGAGGCGGTAGGCGAAACCGTCGACGTCGCAGTTGTAGATCCGCTTCCAGTACCCGGACACGACGCTGATCGCCGAACCCTGCACCGGGTGCGCGTCGTTCAGGGTGAGCGCGCCGATGCCGTACTGGCTCTGGATCTGCGCGTAGGTCTTGGTCAGCTGGTAGATCGAGATGTCCGTGTCGGTCATCGTCGCGTACGAGACCTTGCTCGCCCGGAGCGTGGCGACCTTGGAGCCGGCCGAGTTGAGCAGCGAGAACGAGCGGCTGGACCGCTGGTCCTTGATGACCTCGCCGGCCGCGGGGAAGCCCGTTTCCAGGCAGTGCCCGTTGGACAGGACGAGCGCCGGGTCGTTCGGCTGGGAGCCGGGGGCGCGGACGACGGATCCGGAACAGTTGCTGAGCGCGACGGTGCCCGCGAAGTCGACCGCGACGGCGGTCTCCCCGGTAGCGGCCACGGCCGGTGCGGCGGCGGCTCCGATCAGGAGCAGGGTGAGTGACGCGCCGACGAGAGGCTTCTTCATGTGGGGGTTCCCCTCTGAGGACGAAAACGCAACCGAAGATCCTCCGGTTGTCATGCGCATTGTTGAGACCTCCGCCCCAACCCGCAAGACCGCGTGGCGAGTTGGGAGCCCTGGACGGGGGAGGGGAGCAGCTTGGCCCGTGAGGCCCGGAGATCTGGTCCGCGCAGGGGTGTTCCGTAGCCGATGCCCCGCCTCCTACGGTCGGTGCAGCACAGTCCCGGACCAGGAGGCAGCGTGAAGCGCGAGATCGACATCGAGCAGCTCGTGACGGCGATGAAGAGCGTCGACGAGGCGGGCCGGCTCTTCGAGGAGGCGCTTGCCGTGTACGAGGCGCGAGGTCTCCAGCGCAACGGCGACGACTTCAAGGTGGCGGGCGGTTCCGTCCAGACCCTCCAGGGCGCCGAGGAGATGGCCCGCGGTGCCCGCAAGTTCCTCGCCGACCTCGCGCTGGTGGTCGGCTACGCGAGCGCGGGCTTCGAGGAGCGTGTCGCCGGCCGGTACGAGACGGCGTGCAAGGGGTTCGGCGCCCTGTCGGGCGGCGCGGCCCGGATGGCCCGCCCGCTGCTCGACCCGACCGTGAGCGGGCTGCGGCTGCTGCGGTCGGTGGACCTCTTCGAACCCTCCTTCGGGGAGGCGATCGAGGAGGTGCTGCGGGCGGAGAAGGCGACGTACCCCGACCCTTCGATGTTCCGCGTCACGTCACAGCGGGCGGCCACGACCCCCGTGGGTGGCCGCCCCTGAGCCCCTGCGCGGGGTCGTGGACCGGCCGGGATCCGTCCGGGATCCCGGACGGCGCTCAGCTCGCCGCGGCCTCGGTCTCGGCCTGGCTCCCGGCCGGGGATCCGGGTGCGGGGATCGCGTGCTCCGCGGCGCGGCTGACGTGCTCCCACGCGGCCCAGGTGAACACGCGCTTGCGGGCGATGTCGAAGGCCAGGTCGTAGGCCGTGGTGCCCAGCAGGAGGCGCAGCGGCGGATCGTCGCTGTCGACGAGGTGGAGGACCGCCTCGGCGGCGAGCTTCGGGTCGCTGTCGACCGACCCCTTGGCGAACTGCCGCTCCAGCTCGGCGCGCAGCGGCGCGTAGGCCTCCAGCGGGCTCGTGGAGTGCATGGCCGAATACAGGTTGGTCCAGTAGCCGCCGGGTTGGATGATGCTGACCTTCACCCCGAAGTCGGCCGCCTCCATCGCCAGTGACTCGCTCAGCCCCTCCAGGGCGAACTTGCTCGCGCTGTAGAGGCCGGTGGAGGGGAAACCGCCCAGGGCGGCGATGCTGGACGTCTGCACGATGTGCCCGGACCCCTGGGCGCGCAGGGTGGGCATCACCGCCTGGGACACCCAGAGCGCACCGAAGAAGTTGAGGTCCAGCTGGGCCCGGGCCTCCGCTTCGGTGAACTCCTCGACCATGCCCATCGACAGCGCGCCGGCGTTGTTGAGGACGATGTCGAGCCGCCCGAAGTGCTCCACCGCCTCGGCGACGGCCGCGAACACGGCGTCGCGGTCGGTCACGTCCAGGGCGAGGGGCAGTACCCGCCCCGGATGCGCGGCCGCCGTCTCCTCCAGCGGTCCGACGGTACGGGCGGCGATCGCCACGCGGTCGCCGGCGGCCAGTGCCGCGTCGGCGAAGGCGCGGCCGAGGCCCCGGCCGGCGCCGGTGATGAACCAGACCCGGTCGGCGATTCCGTCCGAGGTGTGCATGGTGGGTTCCTGCCTTCTGCGTAGTGGGGGGCGGGGTCCGTCAGAAATTGATCATGTGTCCGGCGAGGCCGTGCACGGCCTCCTTCACCGCCTCGCCCAGGGTCGGGTGGGCGTGCACGTTGCGGGCTACCTCGTGCACGGTCAGGTCCCACTGCTGGGCCAGGGTGAGTTCGGGCAGGAGCTCGGTGACGTCCGGCCCGATCAGGTGGGCGCCGATGATCTCGCCGTGCGTGGCGTCGCTGATCAACTTCACGAAGCCGGCCGTGTCGCCCAGGCCGTGCGCCTTCCCGTTGGCGGTGAAGGGGAACTTGGCGACGGCGACGTCGAACCCCTTCTCCCTCGCCTGGGCCTCGGTCCAGCCGAAGCTCGCGATCTGCGGCTGGGAGTAGGTGGCCCGGGGAATCATCGGGTAGTCCAGTTCCATCGTCTCGACGCCCGCGATGGTCTCGGCGGCGACGACGCCCATGGCCTCGGCGGTGTGCGCGAGCATCAGCTTGGCCGTGACGTCGCCGATCGCGTACAGGTGCGGCACCGAGGTCCGGCAGCGCCCGTCGACGTCGATGGCGCCGCGCTCGGTCAGTCGTACGCCCGTGGCCTCCAGGCCGTAGCCCGTGACGTTCGGCGCGAAGCCGATCGCCTGCAGCACCTTGTCGGCCACCAGGACCCTCTGGGCGCCGTCCTTCCCGGTGACCGTCACCCGCACCTGCGTCCCGGACTCGTCGATCGACTCGACCCGTGTCGAGGTGAGTACGTCGATGCCGAGCTTGCGGTAGCGCTTGGCCAGTTCGGCGGACACGTCGGCGTCCTCCAGCGGGGCGATCCGGTCGAGGAACTCGACGATGGTGACCTTCACGCCGTAGTTGTGCAGGACGTACGCGAACTCGATGCCGATGGCGCCGGCGCCCGCGATCACGATCGACCGCGGGACGCCGTCGCTGAGGATCTGCTCCTCGTAGGTGACCACGCGCTCGCTGCGCCGGGTGCCCGGCAGCAGCCGGGGCGTGGCGCCGGTCGCGATGACGCAGTTGTCGAAGGAGATCGTGCGGATCGTGCCGTCCGACTGGGCGACCTCCAGGGTGTTCGCGTCCAGGAAGGTGCCCCGGCCGTCGAACTCCGTGATCCCGTTCTTCTTCATCAGGTAGTGGACGCCCTTGACCCGTCCGTCGGCCACTTGGCGGCTGCGCCGGAACGCCGCGCCGTAGTCGAAGGACACGCTGCCCTCCACCTCGATGCCGAAGGTCTCGGCCTCGTGGGTGAAGAGGTGGGCCAGTTCGGCGTTGCGCAGCAGCGCCTTGGTGGGGATGCAACCGACGTTGAGGCAGACGCCGCCCCAGTACTTCTCCTCCACGACCGCCACCCGCCGGCCCAGCTGGGCGGCGCGGATGGCGGCGACGTAACCGCCGGGTCCCGCACCGAGGACGACGAGGTCGAAGCGCTTGCACATGAGGAATTCCTTGAGGTCGAAACGAACGGAAACCGGACGGAGAGCGGACGGACTGTCCTGTGGCCTGCCGGACCGTCAGGACGGCTCCGGCCGGGCCGGAACGACGGACGGGGCGTGCGGGCCGTCGAGTGCCGTGCAGGACGGTCGCCACCGGCGCTCGTAGGCCTGGCGGGCCGGTGCCGGGAACGAGGCCAGTACGAAGGAGACCGTCCGCTCGTCGGCGCCGTCCAGGAGCCAGGGCAGCAGCTGTGGCGCGTACGGGCCGACCCGCACGGCGTGCACCTGCCTGAAGTGCTCCCACAGGTCCGCGTCCAAGGCGGACTGCACCAGGGGGAAGACGGAGTTCTCCTCGTGGTCGAGATGTCCTACGAGCCCGGACAGTAGGGATTCGGTGAGCTCACCGAACAGGTCCAGTTCGATGCCGGGGGCGGTCAGGGCCCCGTTGACGGCCCCCACGAGGGAGGCGATCGCGGCGTGCTCGGCCTCCATCGCCTCCAGCCGCGCCAGATCGAACGGGTTGCCCGCGAGGGCCCGGCGCAGCGGCGGCCACAGCGCGTCGTCCTCGGCCGACTGGTGCGCGGACAGGGCCCGCCTGAACACCTCCCAGTCGGCGCCCACCCGCAGGACGTACCGGGGATCCGAGTCGAACCGGGCGGTGGCCCGGGTGATGTGGGTCAGTTCCCGTCGCAGTTTGTTGTGCGTCGCGTACATCACCGTCATGTCGAGCCTGTCGCTCACGGCTGTCTCTCTCCTCCCGCGAAAGGGCGGCTGAGCATGATCGATTCCTCCAGGGGTAGGCGGAGCGGGGCGGGGCGGTGAAGCGGGTGCCCGCCGTCGGACGGGGCACGCGCCGGGCATCTACAGCCTCCGCCCGCGTGACCGCGCGATCAACGTAGAATCCGCTGGTTGATCAATAACCTCGCGGTTATCGAGGTACGGGGGCGGCCATGGAACTGAGGGACATAGAGATCTTCTTGACTCTGGCCGAGGAACTGCACTTCGGCAGGACGGCCGAACGGCTGAGGGTTTCCGCGCCGAGGGTGAGCCAGGCGATCAAGAAGCAGGAACGGCGCATCGGCGCCGCCCTGTTCGACCGGACCAGCCGCGCGGTGAAACTGACTCCGGTCGGCGAGGTCCTGCGCGCCGAGCTCCAGCAGGCGTACGACCTGATCCAGGGCGGGCTCGCCCGGGCGAGCGAGGCCGCGCTGGGCGTGCGGGGGACACTGCGACTGGGCGTGATGGGTGTGATGGGGCAGGAAATGCGTCCCGTGATCGAGGCCTTCCGGGAGCGCCACCCCGAGTGCGACGTCGAGGTGCTGGAGATCCACTTCAGCGAACCGTTCACCCCGCTGCGCACCGGCAGGACCGACGTGCAGCTGATGTGGCGGCCCGTCCACGAACCGGACCTGAGCGTCGGCCCGACCCTGCTGACCGAGGACCGCGTGCTCGCGATCGCCACGGACTCGCCGCTCGTGGAGCGGGGGACCGTGTCCCTGGAGGACCTCGCGGACCTGCGCGTCCTCGACCCCGGCCCCGAGGTGCCCAGGTACTGGTTCGAGGCCATGGTGCCGGGCTGCACCCCGCTCGGACGCCGCATCGCGCGCGGGCCGGTCGGCCGTACCTTCCACGAGGTGCTCGCCCTCGTCGTGGCGGGGCAGATCGCCTGTCCCGTCAACGCGCACGTCCCCCGTTACTACACCCCGCCCGGCATCTCCTTCCTGCCGATCCACGACGCCCCGGTCACGGAATGGGCGCTGGTCTGGCCCGCCGCGGACGAGAGCGCCCTGTTGCGGGCCTTCGTGCGGACGGCGGAGGAGTTCGACCCCCACCACATCAGCGAGGCCACCCGCTGAGCCCGTCCCGGGGGTCCGCGGTGCGCCTCGGGGTGCCGGTGCGCCTCGGGGTGCCGGTGCGGCCGAGTCACGGCGCGGGCCCGGTCGCCGGGCCGGCCGCCGCGGCCGGCCGGTAGTCGAGGACGACCGCGCCCGACTCGAAGGTGGTCGTCCCGGCGAGGGTCCAGGTCGTGGAACCGCCGTGCTCGGGGAACAGGCGCCGTCCACCGCCCACGACGACGGGGTGGAGGAACAGCTTGAGTTCGTCGACGAGGCCGTGGCCGAGCAGGTGGTTGACGAGCCGGCCGCTGCCGTAGATCAAGAGGTCCCGGCCGGGCTCGCTCTTGAGTCCGGCCACCTCCTCGGCGACGTCCCCCTTGAGCACCGCGGCGTTCCACTGCGGGTTCTCCAAGGTCGTCGAAGCGACGTACTTGGGCATGTTGACGAGTCGGGCCGCTCCCTCGTCGGCGTCCCCCAGCGTGGGCCACACCTTCGACAGCTCCTCGAAGGTCCTGCGGCCCAGCACGAGCGCCCTGCTGCGGGCCAACTGTCCCGCGTGGAACTTGCCGTGGTCGTCGTTCCAGAACGGCGTCGTCCACGAGGGTTCCTCCGCGACCCCGTCCATCGACAGGCAGATCACCGCCACCAATTTGCTCACGCCCATGCCTCCAGAAAGGGGTCGACGGGTGTTTTCGGCCAGAGCCCTGTCCGCGCAACACCCTTGAATACCTTGCTGGTTGGTTTTCGACTCATCAAGGAGCGATCATGGAACAGGTCCTTTAGGCAGACTCAACGACGGGGGCGTCGGATGTTGGAACGGTTCGAGCTGGAGACGCTCTTCGCCCTGGCCGACGAATTGCACTTCGGCCGGGCGGCGGCGCGGCTGCACGTGAGCACCGGCCGGGTCAGCCAGACGCTCAAGCAGATGGAGCGCCGCATCGGGACCCCGCTGTTCACCCGTACCAGCCGCTCCGTGTCCATCACCCCCGCCGGGCAGCAGCTCCACGACGACCTCCGGCCCGCCTACGACCAGCTGAGGGCCGCCCTGGAGAAGGCGATGGCCGCCACGGGCACGGTCAGCGGCCCCCTGCGCGTCGGCTACACCACGCTGTGGTGCGGCGACCTCGTCGTCCGGGCCGCGGACGTCTTCCGCATGCGGCACCCCGATGTCGAAGTCCGCATCCAAGAGGTGCTCATCCACAACCCCATCGGCGCCCTGCGCGCCGGGGAACTCGATCTCCAGCTCTCCGAGTTCCCCATCGTCGAGCCGGACATCACCATGGGCCCCGTCGTCCTCAACGAGCCCCGCGCGCTCCTGGTCCCCGCGGACCACCCGCTCGCCCGGCAGGAGACCGTGTCCCTGGAGGACTACGCCCTGGCCCCGCTCATCACCGTCGAAGGAGCCGTCCCGGACTACTGGCTGGAGGAGCATTTCCCCTCCCGTACTCCTTCGGGCAAGCCGGTCCCGCGCGGCCGCGCCGTCACCTACTGGCAGGAAGTCCTGCCCGACGTCAGCGCGGGCAAGGGCGTCACCACGGTCTGCGCGCGAGCCGTCCACCACCACATGCACCCCGGGGTCGCGTTCGTCCCCTTCCGGGACGCGCCGCCCATCCGGTACGGGCTGATGTGGCCCACCGGCAGCGAATCCGCCCGTGCCCGGCTCTTCATGGACACCATCCTCGAAGTGGCGGACGCCGCACGCACGGTCCACTGACCGGCCGGCCGGTCGGCCATAAACTCCGGGCATGGACATGATCAATCGCCTCTTCGTCGCTCACGCCCGTGTCTGAGCGCCGGTGGAGCCTTCAGGAGCGGATCCTGGTGGACGCCACCCCCTCCGAGGTCCACCGGATGGTGTCCGACCTGCGGAACATGGGCCGGTGGAGCCCGGAATGCCGCAAGGTCTGGGTGCCGCGGCCACCGGCCCGCATCGGCGGCCGGTTCGTCGGATTCAACCGGCGCGGGCCGTTCCTCTGGTTCACCGTGGGCCGCATCGCGGCCCTTCGGGCACCCGAAGGTCCATCCGGGCACGGCGAGTTCACCTTCGACGTGGGCATCTTCGGGCTGCCGATCGCCCGGTGGGGCTACCGCTGCGAACCGGAGGGCGACGGCACGCTCGTCACGGAGACCTGGCAGGACCTGCGTCGGGGCCGGGGCGCACGGCTCACCGACCTCCTCGGCTCCGTCTTCGCAGGGACGAACCCGCAGCGCCGGGTCGAGATCAACCGGGCGGGGATGCGCACCACGCTGACCCGCCTGGCCGCCGCATGCGGCGGCCGGGCGGATTGAGGAACATCGCTCGGCCGGGCCGGTCTCGCGCGTCGGGGACCGGCCCGGCCGAGCCGCAGGCACGCGACGAACCGACGGCTATTCCGCGGCGACGGCGCGCAGGATGTCCAGCCGGGCCGCACGGCGGGCCGGGCGCCATCCCGCCAGGACTCCGGCCGCCACGCCCACCGCCGCGACCACGGCCAGTTGCAGCGGCGGGAAGGCGAACGAGAAGGCGCTGTCGCCCGTCCCGTCCGAGGCCTTCACCAGCACCCACCCCAGCAGTGCCCCCAGGGCCAGGCCCCCGGCCGTGCCGAAGGCGGCCACCAGGACCGACTCCCAGCGGACCATGGCCCGCAACTGTGCCCGGCTCTGGCCGACCGCCCGCAGCAGCCCCAGCTCGCGGGTGCGTTCGTGCACGGCGAGCGTCAGCGTGTTGGCGATGCCCAGCAGGGCGATCAGCACGGCGAGGGCGAGCAGCGCGTAGACCAGGGTGAGCATCATGTCGATCCCGGCCGCCGAGTTCTTCGCGTACGCCTCGCGCGTCTGGACCTCCGGCCCGCCGAACCGCGCGGCCGTCCGCTTCACCGCCGCCACGCCGTCCGCGAGCGGCACACCCTCCCTGAAGGACACGCTCACCAGCCTGTCCGAGTCCTGTGCCCGGTGCGGGGCCCAGGCCGCGCGCGTGATGACGTAGTCGCCCGCGAGATCCGCGTTCGCGTAGACCGCGCGGACCGTGAACGTCTGCTTCTGTCCGTCGGCGAAGGCGAGTTCGACCGGGCTGCCCGGCCGCCACCCGTACCGGTCGGCTTCCTTCCCGGCCACGGCGATCCCGTCCGTCCCGAGTGCGTCGAGGCGTCCGTCGACGCGGCCCAGGTCCAGGCCGACCGCCAGCGCGGCCGGGTCGGTCACCGTCAGCGCCCGACCGGATCCGTCGACCTCGGCTACCCCCTTGCCCAGACCCACCGCACCCGCCACCTCGGGGAGCGCCGCGACGGCCGGGGCCAGGCCCGGGCTGAGGCCGCTGCCGCCGGCGCCGAAGGCGGGCGCGCTGATGGCCACGTCACCGGCGAAGGAACGCGACACCGTGCGGTCCATGGTGGCCTTGAGGGAGGCTCCGAACACGGTGAACAACGAGACGACGGCGACCCCGATCATGAGCGCGGTCGCGGTCGACGCCGTCCGCCGTGGACTGCGCAGCGCGCTCCGGCCCGCGAGGAGCCCCGTCACCCCGCGCAGTCGTTCCAGCGGGCGCGCCAGGATCCGTACGGCGTACGAGGACACGACCGGGCCCAGCACCACGAACGAGGTCGTGGCCAGTACCGCGCCCGCCCCCGACAGCCACAGCGAAGGCACCGCCAGGGTCCCGCCCGCGAGGGCCAGGGCGGCGGCCGCGCCCAGGGCCGCGCCGATCACCGTGCGGGTACGCGAGGTGCCCGCGCGGTCCACGCAGCTCTCGCGCAACGCGGCCAGCGGCGCCGTACGCCCGGCCCGCAGCGCCGGTAGCAGGGCCGAACCGAGGCAGACGACCACGCCCACGGCCAAGGGCAGCGTCATCGACAGGCTGCTGATCACCAGGTCCCCTTCGGGGAAGGGGAATCCGACGGCCGGGAACAGGGCCTGGAGTCCCGCGGCGATCCCGATGCCGCCCACCAGCCCCGCCGCGGAGGCGAGCACCGCGACGACGGCGGCCTCCGCCAACGTGCCGGCGACGACCTGCCGGCGCGAGGCTCCGAGGGCGCGCAACAGGGCGTTCTCGCGGGTGCGCTGGGCGACGACGATCGCGAAGGTGTTGTGAATGCCGAACGTCGCGACGAGCAGGGCGATGCCGGAGAAGACGAGCAGGAGCGTGGTGAAGAGCGAGAGGAAGCGTCCGGAGACCATGTCGCCGTTCTCGTCGGCGGATTCCCGGCCGGTGATCGCCTCGACGCCTCGCGGCAGCACGGGGGCAAGGGCCTCCACCAGTTCCCGCGGGCTGGTGCCCGGGCCGGCCCGCACGTTGATGGAGGCCGCCCGGTCGGGGCCGGACGTCAGGTACTTCGACGCGTCCGCCTCGGTCATGCCCGTGTACGTGACCTGCCCCATGCCGTCGGCGCCGCCGAAGGTGGCCAGGCCGACGACCGTCACCCGGACCGGGTCGGGGGTGCGCAGCACGGTCGTGTCGCCGACCTTCAGCCCGCCCGCGCGGGCGGCGCCCCGGTTGACGACCACTTCGCCGGAGCGCTCGGGGGCGCGGCCCTCGACGAGCCGGTACGGATTGAGTTCGGGGTCGGTGATCCAGTTGCCGGCGAGGGTGGGCGGGCCCTGGCCGCCGATCGGTTCGCCGTCCGCGCCGAGGAGCTGTCCCGCGCCCTCGACGACGGCGGCCGCGGCCGCCACGCCCGGGGTGCGGCGGATCCCTTCCAGGAGCGCGGTGGACACGGGCTCCCGGCTGCCCTGGGCCGAGCCCGGGACGGTGACGACGCGGGCGCTTCGGACGACCGCGTCGCTGCCGCTCGCGGCGCTCGCGAACATGCCGTCGAAGCTCGTACGGAGCGTGTCGCCCATGACCAGCGTCCCGGTGAGGAACGAGACGCCGATCAGTACCGCCGAGAAGGTCCCGGCGAAGCGGCGCCCGTGCGCGCGCAGCGAGGCGGAGGAGAGCCGCCAGAGGGTGCGGGTCGAGCTCATGACCCCGCTCCCGCGGGAGCCGTGACCGCTCGGAGCGGGCGCGTGTCGAAGGCCTTGAGCCGGTCCAGGACCCGGTCGGCGGTCGGCGCCTCCATCCGGTCCACCAGCCGCCCGTCCGCGAGGAACACGACCTCGTCGGCGTGGGCGGCGGCCACCGGATCGTGCGTGACCATGACGACCGTACGTCCCATCTCGCGGACCGCGCGGCCCAGCAGCCCGAGCACCTCCTCGCCGGCACGGGAGTCTAGGTTGCCGGTCGGCTCGTCCGCGAAGACCACGTCGGGGCCGCCGGCGAGGGCGCGGGCGACCGCGACGCGCTGCTGCTGTCCGCCCGACAGCTCGGCGGGCCGGTGGCGCAGTCGGTCGCGCAGTCCCACGACGTCGATGAGGGTCTCCAGCCAGGCGGCGTTCGTGCGGGTGCCGGCGAGGTCCTGAGGGAGCGTGATGTTCTCGGCGACCGTCAGGGTGGGCACCAGGTTGAAAGCCTGGAAGACGAATCCCACGCGCTCGCGGCGCAGCAGGGTGAGCCCGCGGTCGTCCAGGTCGCCCAGTTCCGTACCGCCGATCCAGGCGGACCCGGAGGTGAGGGTGTCGAGCCCCGCCGCGCAGTGCATCAGAGTGGACTTGCCCGACCCGGAGGGCCCCATGATCGCGGTGAACCGGCCGGCCGGGAAGTCGACGCTCACCCCGTCCAGGGCCCGCACCTCCGTGTCGCCCCGGCCGTAGACCTTCAGGGCGTCGACGACCCGGGCGGCGACGGTCCCCCCGCCGCCCGGGAAGGTGGTCACGGTGCTCATGCCGGACCGTCCTTGAGGGAGCGGCCGAACTGCTCGTCCAGGACGGACAGCCGGCGCCAGTACTCGTCCTCGTCGATCTCGCCCGAGGCGAAGCGGCGGCCCAGGATCGTGATCGGCGAGTGCTCGCCGTAGGCGGCGCCCCGGTTCTGCCACGGCCCTCGGCGGCCGCGCCACACCGTGCGGCGCAGGACGGTGACGACGGTGATCACGACCGCCGCCCAGATCAGCGGGAAGAGCAGGACCCACGGGCCTGGCCCTTCGTAGGCAAGGGTGTTGAGGGTGTTCATCGCGGTTCGACTCCTCTGGAAGCGTGGACTTCTCGTCCTGCTCCGAGAGTCGCTCCGGGAGGGGCCCCGGGTCGTCGTACGGCCGGCTGTACCTCGGCTGCTTCCGGCGGAGTACGGCGAAGGGCCCGGGGCCGCCTATCCGAGCCAGCCGGGCCGCACCAGCCCCGATTCGTAGGCCAGCACGACCAGCTGCGCGCGGTCGCGGGCGCCGAGTTTCACCATCGTCCGGCTCACGTGCGTCTTCGCGGTGAGCGGGCTGACCACCAGCCGGCGGGCGATCTCCTCGTTGGACAGGCCCATGCCCACCAGCGCCATCACCTCCCGCTCCCGGTCGGTGAGCCGCTCCAGTCCGGCCGCCGCGGCGGGCTGCTTCGAGCGGGCCGCGAACTCGGAGATCAGCCTGCGCGTGACGCCGGGGGACAGCAGGGCGTCGCCGCCGACCACCGCACGGACCGCGCGCAGCAGTTCCGCCGGCTCGGTGTCCTTGACGAGGAAGCCCGAGGCACCGGAACGGATGGCCTCGAAGACGTACTCGTCCAGCTCGAAGGTGGTGAGCATGACCACCCGGACGTCGGCCAGCACCTCGTCCGCAGTGATCCTGCGGGTGGCGGCGAGCCCGTCCAGCACCGGCATCCTGATGTCCATCAGCACCACGTCCGGGCGCAGCTCCCGGACCAGCCGCACGGCCTCGTCCCCGTCGCCGGCCTCGCCGGACACCTCGATGTCCGGCTGGGCGTCGAGCAGCGCCCGGAACCCGGCCCGCACCAGCAGCTGGTCGTCGGCGAGCAGTACGCGGATCACGGATCCTCCCGATTCGAATCGGCCTCCAGGGGCAACCGTGCCACCACCCCGAACCCGCCGTCCGGGCGCGGACCGGCCTCGATGCCGCCACCCAGGGCGGAAGCCCGCTCGCGCATGCCGATCAGGCCGTTGCCGCTGCCGTCCGACGGGTCCCCGGTGGGCGGGCCCTCGTCGTCCACGCGCAGCTCCAGCGCCCCCGGCCGCCAGCCGATGCGGACGCGGGCGGTACGCGAGCCCGAATGCCGCACCACATTGGTCAGCGCCTCCTGGACGATGCGGAAGGCCGCCAGGTCCAAGCCTGGAGCGAGCGGCCGCGGGGCCCCTTCCACGGACACGTCGACGGTGAGCCCCGCCGCCGCGGCCTGCTCCACCAGCTCGGGCAGCCGGCCGAGACCGGGGGCCGGGGTGCGGGGGGCGTCCCCTGGGGCGCGCAGGGTGTCGAGGACCTGGCGGACCTCGCCGAGCGCCTCCTTGCTGGCGGCCTTGATCGTGGTGAGCGCCGTACGGGCCTGCTCGGGATCGGTGTCGAGGAGGGCCAGCCCGACCCCCGCCTGCACGTTGATGACCGAAATGCTGTGGGCGAGGACGTCGTGCAGTTCGCGGGCGATCCGCAGCCGCTCCTCCCCGACGCGACGTCTCTCCGCGGCCGCCCGCTCGGCCCGCTCGCGGGCCCACTGCTCACGGCGCGCGCGGACCACCTCGGCCAGGGCGAGCATCGCCAGCACCCACGCGGTGATGCCGAGCTCCTGAGCCCAGGGCGTCGGTCCGTCCCCGGCGGGCGGGAGCCACCGGTAGAGCCAGTGCCCGATGAGCAGGTGCCCGGCCCACAGCAGCCCGACGGCGCCCCAGGCGGCTCTTCGGCGGCCCGCGATGACGGCGGCGAAGCAGGCCACGGCCAGACTGACGAAGACCGGGCCGTAGGGGTACCCGGCCCCGATGTACACCAGATTGACGGCGGCGACCGCGTACACCACGGCCACCGGGTGCCGGTGCCGTACGACGAGCAGGGCCGGTCCGAGCAGCAGCAGGAGCCGCCCGAACCAGTCCAGTGACACCCGCCCGGTCTGTGCCCGCTCGGCCCATCCGGAGCCGACCTGGGCGACGACGGCGACGAACAGCGCCGAGCGCCAGGCCGGGCTCCGCCCGGTCCGCTCCACCCATCGCCGCCACGGAGGGCCCGGGCGCCCGTACTGCTCGTCCATACAGCCACGCTAGAACGCACCCGCCGTCACCCGCGTCACCCCGGAGTGGCGTTTCCGGCGTACTCCCCAGGTAGTACGAGGTCACACGGATTCAGGAGACCGCCCCGGAGCCCGACGGGCGTTTGACGGCCCGGCCGACCAGGAAGGTGTCGACGGACGGGATGCCCAGCCCGCCGATGTCCCGGGTCAGGAAGGCGTAGAGGTCGGCGAGGCCGCGCAGCCGGCTGTCGGCCCTGCGGCCGGACGCCGTCTGGGTCGAGGAAATGGACACCGTACTGCCCGCCGAGGGAGCGGCCTGGGTCGTCGACGCCGTCGACGGCGCGGTCCAGTACCTCCAGGGGCCGGCCGCCTGGTGCGTGAGCATCACGCTGGTCGAGGACGGCGAGCCGGTCGCGGCCGGCCGGCCGGAGGCGGCGGAGCTCGCGGGCCGCTCGCTGAGCGCCGTGCCGCCCGCAGTCGGCGCGGTCCGCAACCTCGGGCCGACGTCGTGGCAGATCGCGGACGTCGCCGCCGGCCGGCTCGACGCCTTCTGGGAGTACGGCCGGGACGACTCGAACCTCCTGCCCGGAGCGCTGCTCGCGCGCGAGGCGGGGGCCGAGGTCACCGACCCGTCGGGGGCGTACTGGAGGGCCGGGGCGACGGGTTTCGTCGCCGCCCCGGCCGCACTGCACGGGCAGCTGCTCGCACTGCTGCCCCGCCCGGTGCGAACGGGTTCGTGACGTCAGGCGGCGGGTCGGCGGAAGAGGGCCGTCCAGAGGAAGTCCTCGCCGAACGAAGCCGACTCGGCGGGCTCGTCGCGCATCCTGCGCAGCTCGACCTCCGTGAAGTCGGAGAAGATCCAGCGGAGCGACTCCGGGGTGTAGGCCAGGCCGCCCTGGAGGCCGGACGCGCGGTAGAAGTCCGCGTCGGGCAGTTCGGATCCCATGCCGCCGGCCGCGAAGCACGACAGGGCGAGACGACCGCCGGGTGCCAGGGACCGTTCCAGCAGGTCGAGGTAGCTGACGCGGCGGTGCGGGGGCAGGTGGTGGAAGCAGCCGGAGTCGTATATCAGGTCGTACGGGCCGCTCAACTCGGCCCGGGTGAGGGCGAAGGCGTCCCCGCAGTGGAAACGGACGGCGGCGCCCGCCTCGCGGGCGCGTTCCTCGGCCCAGGCCACAGCCGTCGGCGACAGGTCCACGGCGTCGACCTCGAAGCCCCGGGAGGCGAGGTACAGCGCGTTGCGGCCCGGGCCGCAGCCGAGATCGAGGGCGCGGCCGGGGGAGACCAGCCCGCGGTCGAGGTACGACACGAGGCTCTCGTCGGGCTTCGCGACGAAGAAGGGCACCGGCTTCGAGCGGTCGGCGTAGAAGCCGTCCCACCAGGAGGCGCCATCGGAGGTCCAACGGTCGGCCTCCGGCGCGAACAGGCCGTCGAGCAGATCGAGCACGTCCTCCATCGTGCGGATGCGGCGGTCGAGGTGCAGGTCCGTGCGCTGGTCCGTGTGCTGGTCCATCAAGTCCCCTTTCCGAGACCGGAATCGTATCCCGGAAAGAGGAGAAACCCCAGGTCAGAGGGCATGCGCGGGGGCCTTGTGGGGCCGCGTGGCGGCCCCTGTCCGGGGTGGTGGCACCCGCCCTCCTCCTCGGGGGCGCGAGGCGGTTCCAGGGCCCGCCCAGGCCCGCCACGGGGCTGTTCCGGGCCGTTCCGGAGCCGCTTTCTCGGGGAGTCGCACGGTGCCGGCAGCGCCGATCGCGAGGGCCTCTAGGGTGGGCGCCATGACGGTGGGCACGGGTGTGGGCGAACGGGTGTTGTACGGGTGCATGGGGCTGGGCGGGAGTTGGGGGCCCGAGCCGTACGGCGCCGGGGACATCGATGCCGCCGAGGCCGCGGTCGTCGCCGCACTCGACAGCGGGATCACGGCCTTCGACCACGCCGACATCTACCGCGGCGGCAAGTCCGAGGCCGTCTTCGGCGAGGTGCTGGCCCGGACGCCCGGTCTGCGCGAACGCATCACCCTCCAGACCAAGTGCGGGATCCGGCTGCCCGACGGGGACCGGCCCGGGATGTACGACCTGCGCGGGCGGAGCATCACGCGGCGCGTGGAGGAGAGCCTGGTCCGGCTGCGGACCGACCACGTCGACGTGCTCCTGCTGCACCGCCCCGACCCGCTGGCCGATCCGGACGAGATCGCGTCGGCCCTGACCTCCCTGCACCGGCAGGGCCTCGTAAGGAACTTCGGCGTGTCCAACATGGGCGCCGCGCAGATCGCCCACCTCCAGGCCAAGCTCGACGTACCGCTGGTGGCGAACCAGCTGGAGATGAGCCTGTACCGGCGCGACTGGGTCGAGGCCGGCGTACTGCTCAACACGCCCCACCTCGTGGGCAACGGCTTCCCCTTCGGGACGCTGGAGCACTGCCGCGATCACGGCATCCGCCTCCAGGCCTGGGGGGCGCTGGCCAACGGCCGGTACACCGGCCTCCAGGAGACGCCCGCCGAACGGGCCACCGCGGCGCTCCTCGCCGACCTCGCCGGCCGCAAGGGCACCACCCCCGAGTCCGTGCTGCTGTGGTGGCTGGCCCGGCATCCCGCCGCCATCGCTCCGGTCCTCGGCACCTCGCGCCCGGAGCGGATCCGCGCCTGCCGCGACGCGGCGACGCGCGAACCGGACCTCACGCACGAGGAGTGGTACGAACTCTGGACCACGGCCCGCGGCGTCCCCCTGCCCTGACTGCTGTGCGGCCGTTCCGAGAGCCGTTCCGCGAGTCACTCCGCGGGCCGCGCGCCGGGACCCCCTCCCGGCGCGCGGCGCGCCGCCCTCAGCCGCCCGCCGGGAACGGCGGGGCCTCTCCCGCCTCCCCGATCAACTCCCAGAAGTGGTCGACGAGCCGGCGCAGGAACACGGCGCGCTCGGCCGCGATCTCCTTGAGCCGGGCGTCGCCGTTGCGCGCGACGAGATGGCCCATGTAGCGCTCCGAGAACCCGGAGAACTCGGCGTTCATCGTGCGCAGCGCGTCGCCCACGCTGGTCTCGTCGCAGACGACGATCTCCGCGACGGGTTCGACGTAGGTCTTCCAGCGCCCGGCCACGGCGGCCCGCAGGCACTCCTCCAGCTCCTCCACCCGTCCCATGATCCCGACGAGCCCCCGCAGGGACAGTCCCAGCGCGTCGACGAGTGCCCTGGTCTGCCGCGCGTCGCCGTGCCACTGCCGCGCGTCCTCGGCCGCGCGGTACTCGAAGGGATCCATGCCTATGCGGTACGCCAGCCGTTCCACGGTGAGTTGCCGGGCCAGCCGGTGCTCGGCGAGGGTGCGCGGCCGGATGCCCATGAGCGTGGTCGTGTCGCACCACAGGGCGGCGGCCAGGGCGAAGAGCTGCTCGTCCGTGGGCACGTGGGAGCCGCGCTCCCAGGCCACGACGAACTGGGGGTGGACGGGGACGCCGCAGGCCGCCATGGACTGCGCCACCTGTTCGGACGTCAGACCCATGCGCTCACGCGCGGATCTGGCCTCGACGGGGGAAAACGGAGTGCTGTACACGTACGAGACACCTCGCAACACCCTCGGACGCGGAGGGGCGTGCGAGGAGGGACGGATTGATGGGTGAACACCAAGCGCGGGTGCCTCAGTGGGCGGGTTCCCCGATGTCGTCCCAGTCGATCTCCATCGTGCTGCGGCTGGTGAAGACGTTGAACAGCAGGTTCAGCGCGATCGCCGTGAGCGCGCCCAGGGTGATCCCGCTGTCCAGCACGGCCCGTACGTCGTCCGGCATCCGGTCGAAGAACGGCGCGACCGTCGTCGGCAGCAGCGCCGCGCCCAGACTGACCGCCAGGATGAGCGTGTTGCGCTCCTCCCGCAGATCGACCTTGCCCAGGATCTGGACCCCGACCGCGGCGACGATGCCGAACATCGAGATGGCGGCCCCGCCCAGCACAGGATGCGGGATCGAGGCGACCAGGCTGCCCGCCTTCGGCAGCAGCCCCAGTACGACCATGAACAGCCCGGCCGCGACGACCACGTACCGGCTCATCACCTTGGACATGCGCACGATGCCGATGTTCTCGGCGAAGGCCACGTACGGGAACGAGTTGAGGACCCCGCCCAGGACGGTCGCCGCGCCGTCGGCGCGCAGCGCCCGGGCGACGGTGTCGGCGTCGACCTCCTTGTCGGTGATCTCCCCGATGGCGTACACGTCACCGGTGGTCTCCACCATGGTGATCAGCATGACGACGAGCATCGCGACGATCGGCAGCAGTTCGAAGCGAGGCATGCCGTAGTGGAAGGGCGTGGTCACCCCGAACCAGTCGCTCTCGCCGACCGCCGAGAAGTCGACGTCGCCGAAGGCCCACGCCACGGCCGTACCGCAGACGAGTCCGAGCAGGACGGCGAGGCTGGACAGGAACGGCTTGCCGATCCGGACCATCGAGAGGATGAAGAGCAGGGTGCCCAGGGCGTAGGCGAGGTTCTTGGGGGCGCCGTAGGCGGGGGTGCCGATCAGGTGGGCGCCGCCCGCGGCGTCCTGGAGGGCCACGGGTATCAGCGTGATCCCGATGATGGTGAGGATCGTGCCGATGACGATCGGCGGGAAGTACTTGACCAACTTGCTGAAGACCGGGGCGAACGCGAACGTGGCGATGCCCGCCGTGATCACCGCTCCGTAGACGACGAGCAGGCCGGCCGTGCCGCCGCCCGCGCCCGTGCCGATGGCGATCATGGGGGAGACCGCGGTGAAGGTGACGCCCTGGACCAGGGGGAGCCGGGCCCCGACCTTCCAGACGCCGAGGGCCTGGATGATCGTGGCGATGCCGCAGGTCAGGAGGTCCGCGTTGATGAGGTGGACGAGCTCTTGGTGCGAGAGGCCGAGCGCGTTGCCGACCAGGACGGGGACGATGACCGCCGCCGCGTAGAACGCGAGGAGGTGCTGGAAGCCGTAGAGCGCGAGCCGGGGGACCGGCAGCAGTTCGTCGACGGGGTGGGACTGCTGCGGGTGGGACCGCCGTGAGGACGGTCGGGTGATGCGTGCCATCTCTGCCTTGCCTTGCGAGGTAGGTGAATGAGAAGACCGCCGCCTCTCGAGCCCTGGATGGCAGGGCGAGGGCAGGCCGGATCGTGCCGAGCCGACGCCGGGCGGTGTTGCCGGCACCGCGTCGCTCCGCACTGTGCGATTGCGTCCCGGATTGGCGGGACTTCCTTCGATCGTGGCGTCGAATCCATGTTTGTTCATGTGATCCGAAGGTCGCCTGATCGGCGGGGCGCTCACCATAGCCAAAGCTCGTGTTTCCTCGCGAGTAACCGCGAAGGGGTCTACGGGCGTAGGAAGCGGGCCCCGAACAGGTCAGCATCCGTCAGCTCGCGCTGCGGCGGGGCCAGTTCGGGCGTCGACGGCGACCGCGCACTACGGCTGAAAGACGGGCTCTTCCCGCTCCTTCTCGGCGCGTCGCGACCGGGCGTCCTCGTCGGTGGCGGAGTCGTACGAGACCAGCTTCGGCAGCAGCGCCGCGAGCAGTGCCACCGATGCCACGCAGGCCAGACCGCCGCTCCAGAACGCCGTACGGGTACCGGTCCAGCCGGCCACGGCGCCCGCCCGGACCCCGCCCAGCTGCGGCCCGACGCTGTACGAGAGCACCTCGATGCCCGCGAGCCGCCCCCGCAGCTCCTCGGGGATCGTCTGGTTCCAGATCGTGCCGCGCCCCAGCCCGCTCAGCATGTCCCCGGCGCCCGCCACCATCAGGCACAGCAGCGCCGGCCAGATGCCCGGTGACCAACCGGCGCCCGCGACGGCCAGCCCCCACACCGTCGCACCGCACACCACGAGCAGCCCGTGCCGGCGCACCCGCGACAGCCAGCCGCTGGTAAGCCCCAGCAGCAGTGAGCCCACCGCGCCGGCCGCGTACATCAGGCCCAGGGCCCACACCGCGTCGAGTTCGTCCGCGAGGAAGGGGTAGACGGCGTTCGGGAAGGCGAAGAACATCGCCGCCAGGTCGACCGCGTACGTGCCGAGCAGTACGGGCCGGCTCCACGCGTACCGAGCCCCCTCCGCGATCCCCCGCAGCGACGGGCGCCCGGCGCCCTCCACGGGCGGGGCCGGACGCAGCCGCAGGCACAGCAGGACCGATACGACGAACCCCGCGACGGTGACCGAGTACGCCGCGGGGTAGCCGGCGTACGCGACGACCACTCCGGCCAGGGCGGGCCCGGCGATGGCTCCGAACTGGTAGCGCAGCCCGTTGAGCGCGGCGGCGGCCGTCTGCTGGTCGTGCGGCACGATCCGCGCCATCAGGGAATCCAGGGCCGGTCGCTGTAACCCGGTCAGCGCCGACACGCCCGCCGCGACCGCGTACAGCGGCCACAGCATCGGCTCCGGCAGCAGCGCGTTCACCAGGAGCACCAGCGCGAGCACCCCGAGCCCGGCCTCGGTCAGGAGGATCAGCCGCCGCCGGTCGACGGCATCGGCGAGCGCGCCCCCGTAGAGCCCGCACACCACCAGCGGCACCAGTTCCACCGCGCCCATGGCGCCCACCGCCAGCGGCGAGTCCGTCAGGTGCTTGATCTGGAGCGGCAGCGCGATCATCGCCATGAACGAGCCGAAGAAGGTGACCGTGCCCTGGTAGAACAACAGCCGGAAATCGGGGCTGGACCGCCACGGGGAGAGGTCGGGGAGTACGGCGGCCAAACGGGATCTGCTCACGACCGGCCATCCTCCCCGCCCCGCCCGGGGCGGGCAACGGAATATCCGCGTCCGCCGCAGGCGCGGACCACGCGCCGGGTTCGTCCGGGATTCGCCACGGACGGGGGAATCCGGTGCCCCGTGCGTGGCAACGCGGCTCCGCCGTGGCAGCCATGGACCATGCAGCCGGTGTCACCCCTCCTGCGTACGGCCGCGTCGTACGCCTGGCGCCTGCTGGTCGTCGGCGCCGCCGTCTACGCGGTCTTCGTCGTGCTGGGCCGGTTCCACGAGATCGCCGTGGCGCTCTTCCTCGGCCTCGTGGTGTCGGCGCTGCTGTCCGCGCCCACCCGACGCCTCGCCCGCGCGGTGCCCCGCTCGATCGCCGTCACCCTCAGCCTCGTCGGCAGCGCGGTGCTGCTGCTGGGCGTGCTGACGCTGGTCGGGGAGGCGGTGGCGGGGGAGAGCACCACCCTGGTCCGCGAGTTCCGCGAGGGGCTCGCCAGCATCCAGGAATGGCTCGGCGGGCCGCCGTTCCGAGTGAACCCGAACACGCTCTCCAACCTCCAGGAGAAGATCGGCGAGTACCTGTCCACCCACCGCTCCACCCTGCTCAACCAGGCGGTCAGCGGCGCCGGGCAAGTGGTCCGCGTGCTCACCGTCATGGCTCTCGCGATCTTCTGTTCCGTCTTCTTCCTCTACGGCGGCGACCGGCAGTGGTCGTGGTTCCGCGAGCAGCTGCCCGTCTCGGCACGGGCGCGCGTGGGGATCGCCGGGAGCGCGGCCTGGCGCACCTTCACCGGGTACACCCACGGCATCGTCATCGTCGCGGCCGTCAACGCCGTCCTCGTCGGGCTGGCCCTCTACCTCCTCGGCGTCCCGCTCGCCGTTCCGCTGGCCCTGCTGGAGTTCCTCGCCGCCTTCATCCCCCTCGTGGGATCCCCGGTGGCGCTGGCGGTCGCCGCCGTGGTCGCGCTCGCGGCGAAGGGGCCGCTGGTCGCGGGGGTGGTGGTCGCGCTGATCGTGGTCATCGGGCAGTTGGAGGGGCACGTACTGCATCCGCTGGTCATGAGCCGGGCGGTCCAGCTGCACCCGCTGGTGGTGGCGATCTCCGTGGTCGCGGGGACCATCGCGGCCGGAGTGGTCGGTGCCGTGGTCGCGGTCCCCCTCGTCTCCGTGGTCTGGTCGGTGCACACGGCCCTGCGCGAGGACCGGATCAGGGCCCGGCATCCTGCACAATCGGCGGATGAGTGATGAAGACCCCTACCTCTGGCTGGAGGACGTGTCCGGCGAGGAAGCCCTCGCGTGGGTGCGGGAGCGCAACGCCGAGACCGTCGCCGCGCTGACCGCGGACCCCGGGTTCAAGGTGCTGGAACGTGAGATCCGCGAGGTGCTCGACGACGACGGCCGGATCCCCTACGTCGTCCGCCGGGGCCCGTACCTGTACGACTTCCGGCAGGACGCCGACCGCGTGCGCGGGGTGTGGCGCCGCACCACGCTGGAGGAGTACCGCACGGAGCGGCCGGCCTGGGAAACGGTCCTGGACCTGGACGCCCTCGCCGAGGCCGAGGGGGAGAAGTGGGCCTGGGCGGGCGCGGCCGTGCTGGCCCCCGCATACCGGCACGCGCTGGTCATGCTGTCGCGCGACGGCGCGGACGCCTGCGTGGTGCGCGAGTTCGACCTCGAAACCCTGGAGTTCGTCGAGGAAGGGTTCACGGTCGCGGAGGCCAAGACCCGGATCGGGTGGATCGACCGGGACCGGCTCTGGATCGGCACGGACTTCGGCCCCGGCTCCATGTCCGGGTCCGGCTACCCGCTCCAGGTGCGCCGCTGGCGGCGCGGCACGCCGCTCGCCGAAGCGGAGCTCGTCTACGAGGGGCGGGACACCGACCTGTCGGCCTCGGGTTGGCACGACGACACCCCCGGCTTCGCACGCGATTTCGTCCACCGCCAGATCGACTTCTGGAAGCAGGAGCTGTTCCTCCTCCCCGAGGAGGCCGACGCACCGCCGGTGAAGATCGACGTACCGGACGACGCGGGCGCGCACGTCCACCGCGACTGGCTGACCGTCACCACCAAGTCGCCGTGGCTCGGCCATCCCGAGGGCACCCTGCTCGCCTTCCGGTTCGAGGCCTTCCTCGCGGGCGACCGGGAGGCCGAGGTGCTGTTCACCCCGGACGAGCGCACCGCCCTCGCCGGCTACAGCTGGACCGCCAACCACCTCATCCTCGGCACCCGCGCCGACGTCTCCTCCCGGATGGAACTCCTCACCCCTGGCCCGGAGGGCTGGCGGCGCGCACCCCTGCCCGGCGTGCCGCCGCTGTCCACGGCCTCGGTGACCTGCACGGACCCCGACGCGGGCGACGAGTACTTCCACCACGTCACCGGCTTCCTCCAGCCCTCCACCCTCTACCGGGGCACGGCCGGCGGAGACAGCGAGAGCCTCAAGCAGGAGCCCGCCCTCTTCGACACCTCGGGCCTCGCGGTACGCCAGTACTTCGCGACCTCCGCGGACGGTACGAGCGTGCCGTACTTCGTCGTCGGCCCCGAGGACGGTCCCGGCCCCGCCCCCACCCTCCTCTACGGGTACGGCGGATTCGAGATCTCCATGGTCCCCGGCTACAGCGCGGTCACCGGCCGGGCCTGGCTCGCGCGCGGCGGCACGTACGTCGTCGCGGGCATCCGGGGCGGGCACGAGTACGGGCCCGCCTGGCACAAGGCGGCCCTCGGCGCGAACCGGGTCCGGGCGTACGAGGACTTCGCCGCCGTCGCCCGGGACCTCGTCGCCCGGGACATCACCACCCACGCCCAGCTGGGCATCGAGGGCGGCAGCAACGGCGGGCTGCTGATGGGCGCGATGCTCACCCGGGCCCCCGAGCTCTTCGGGGCGGTCGTCGCCCACGTGCCGCTGCTGGACATGCTCCGCTTCCACAAGCTGCTGGCCGGCGCCAGCTGGATCGCCGAGTACGGGGACCCCGACGACCCGGCCGACCGGACCCACCTGGAACGGATCTCCCCGTACCACCAGGTCCGGACGGACGGGCCCGCCTACCCGCCGCTGCTCCTGCTGACCTCGACCCGCGACGACCGCGTCCACCCCGGCCACGCCCGGAAGATGGCGGCCCGACTGCGCGAGCACGGGCATCCGGTGTTCTTCCACGAGCACCTCGGCGGGGGCCACGCGGGTGCCACCGACCACGGGCAGACCGCCTTCAACGAGGCACTCGTGCACACCTTCCTGTGGGAGCGGTTGACCCCGCAGAGGTGACGGCCTAGATCTGGCAGCCGATCTCGGCCGCGACGCGCTCGCCGGAGGAGACCGCCGCGTTCAGCGTGGCGTTCTCCACGTCCGTGTGCTCGCCCGCGAAGTGGATCCGGCCCTCCTGGAGCGCCTCGCACCCGGCGATCGAGGTGTACTGGCCCACCTTGTAGTAGTGGTAGGCGCCCCGCTGCCACGGTGCCCGCGACCAGTGGTCCTCGTACGCCCGGCCCGTGAACGCGGCCCTGGTGCCCGGGAACACCTGCTCGATCTGGTTCAGGAACCAGTCGACGTCGGCCGCGGGCGCCGGGCCGTGCCCGGTGCCGGTGAGCACGTCCCGGGCGGTGTTGCCGCCGGGGAAGTCGACCAGCAGCGCCGGAGTGCCGTTCGGCGCGCCCGCGACCGAGCCGTCCCAGGCGGTCTGGTAGCCGACCGGGCCCGTGTTGCTGATGCCGTTGTAGCCGAGCTGGGGCCAGGTCTTGACCGAGAGCTCGGTGACGATCTTCCCGTTCTGCCCCATGCCCTGCTCCCGGATGGCTGTCAGCTTGCGGGCGGACAGGCCCGCCCCCGACAGGTCCACGTCGCGCAGTGTGCTGAACGGCAGGGCCAGCACCACGTGGTCGGCGGGCACCGAGACCGTGCTGCCGCCGTGGTCGAAGATGCAGGTGTAGGAGCCGTCGCCGTTCCGGCGCAGGGCGATGAGCTGGTGCCCCTGACGGACCGTGCCGGCCGGCAGTTGGGCCGCCATGCCGCTGACGAGCTGGTCGTTTCCGCCGACGAGGTGGAACTTCTCGTCGAAGCCGCGCCCGCCGCCGAAGATCGACGAGGAGCCGAGGAAGCCGATCATGCCGAGTGCGGAGGCCTCGCCCGGTTCGCCGCCCGACTGGAGCTGGAGGGTCTGGATCAGCTGGCCGAGCCGGGAGCCGGGGGCCAGTCCGATCTCGTCGAGGTAATCCAGGCAGGAGAGCCGGTCCAGCCGGTACGCCTCCGGTGTGTGGGCGTCGTAGCGGGCCGTGCCGGCGGCCGCGTACGAGGCGCTGAACGCGTCGTACGCGGCGGCGATCCAGTCGTCCTGCTGCCGGAGCCCGGGGTAGGAGCCGCCGTTGACCCAGGCCGCGTAGTCCCCGGCGTGGAGTTCGCCGCCGTTCGCGATCTCCCGCTGGAGGCCGAGGTCCCGGGCCAGCTGGAGGACGGCGGTGTCGGTGGAGCTGATGAAGGCCCCGCCGTGCTCGTGGACGGCGCCGGCCGCGAAATAGCCGCGCAGGGACCAGCAGCGGCCACCGATGCGGGCGGGGTCCGCCTCGTACACGGTGGTGGCGACCGGGTTCGCCCCGTTCCAGAGCCGGTGCGCGCAGCGCAGTCCCGCCAGTCCCGCGCCGACGATCACGATGCGCGGGGCGGTGGGGCCGGTGGCGGCCGCCGCCCCGCGCGGGGAGAGCAGGCCGCCGGGGAGGGCGGAGGCGAGGGCGGCCGCGCCCGCGGCGCCGAGTATCCGGCGACGGCTGGGCATGGAGGAGCGGCCTGAGTTCTGTTCCTCGGTGCGGCGGGCGCGTTCGCGGCGGGTCCGCTCGGCGTTCTCGCCGGCGACCTCCGCGACGGGCATGCCGCGGCGGCGGGCTTCGGCGTGGAGCGAGAACGCGCGGCGCAGTGGGTCGGGGATGCCGGCGCGATGGGCGGGCTGGGGCACGTGCTGCATGTGATCCCTCTTCTCGGAATCCTGCGGAGACGGGCACGGATTCGGACTGAGGGGGAGTGAAGCGCTGGCGCAACACTGTTGTCAACGGTGTTGCGCCACATTGGGCGTGCGGAATTGCGGAAGGAGGGTGGTGGAGGCCCTAGGCTCCGCGCAGCGTCCGGACCCGGGTCTCGATGGAGGTGATCAGGGCCTCGACCCGGGCGTGGAAGATCTGTGCGTCCGTCACCTCGGCCAGTTCGCCGCTCAGTCGGGTGATGTTGGGGAATCCCTCGGGGTCGACCAGGCGGTACTCGCGGCTCCAGGAGGTCTCGTCGGCCTCCCGGATCTCCGGGGCGAACAGCAGGTAGGCCGCGCGCTGGCCGACGTACGCGAGCAGCGAGTCCCCGACCATCCGGTAGTGGACGGCGGCCTCGGCCCCTTCGAGTCCGGCTTCCGTCACCGCGCCGAGGATCAGCTCGACGACCCGGAACTCGTTGGGTCGGCGGGTGGTCCGGCTGGCCATGGTGGAGCCGACCACCGGGTACTTGAGGGCGACTTCGAGGGAGCCGTCGGCGAGGGCCCGCAGCCGGTCCTGCCAACCGAGGCCCTCGGGGATGCTGTCGAGCACTTCGCCGAGGGTGCGGTCGGCGACGGAGAGCAGCAGGTCGTCCTTGTCGCGGAAGTGCCGGTAGATCGCCGTCGGGTCGGCGCCGAGTTCCTCGCCGAGACGCCGGACGGTGAAGGCGTCCTCGCTGCCGCGGGCCGCGATGCGCAGGCTCGCTTCGATGATCGCGTCGGGTGTGAGGTGGCTGCCCGCGCGCTTGGACCGGGTGGTGGTCTCAGATGACTTCGGCATGGTGCGGCCAGTGTATCGATTTGGAACAGAGGCAGCGCAACACCGTTGACAACAATGTTGCGCTCCCGTTCACTCCTCCTCAACGAACAAGCCGTGCGGGTTTCGACCCGCCGAGCCGGAGGAAGCGTTGATGGGCAACACGAGCCAGCGGGCCGACACCCTCTTCGTGGGAGGGCGGGTCTTCACGGGCACCTCATCCACCCCGATCGACGCGGCAGTGGCCGTCGCCGGCGGCCGGATCCTCGCCGTCGACGACGAGGCGGCGGTACGCGCCCTCGCGGACGACGCCACCGAGGTGGTCGACCTCGCCGGAGGCCTCCTCATCCCCGGCTTCCAGGACGCCCACGTGCACCCCGCCGTGGCCGGAGTCCAGATGCTCGGCTGCGACCTGAGCGAGGAGCGCACCATCGACGGCTACCTCGCCGTCGTCGCCGCCTTCGCCAAGGACCACCCCGACACGGACTGGATCCGCGGCGGCGGCTGGTCGATGGACGTCTTCCCCGGCGGCACCCCGACCCGCGCCATGCTCGACGCGGTCGTTCCCGACCGGCCCGTGCTGCTCACCAACCGGGACGGCCACGGCGCCTGGGTCAACACCCGGGCGCTCGAACGCGCGGGCGTCGACGCCGCCACCCCCGACCCGGCCGACGGCCGGATCGAGCGCGAGGCGGACGGCAGCCCGGCCGGCACCCTCCAGGAGGGCGCCGTCGAACTGGTCGCCCGCCACGTGCCCATCGCCACCCCCGACGAGGCGCACGCCGGTCTGCTCGCCGCACAGGAGCACCTGTTCTCGCTCGGCGTGACCAGTTGGCAGGACGCCATGATCGGAGCCTTCCCCGGCAACCCCGACAACTACGGCGTCTACCTGCGCGCGGCGCGCGAAGGCTCCCTGCGCGCCCGCGTCGTCGGCGCCCTGTGGTGGGACCGGGAACGCGGCCTGGAACAGATCCCCGACCTGGAGGAGCGCCGCCGCACCGGACAGGTCGGCCGCTTCAACGCCACCACCGTGAAGATGATGCAGGACGGCATCGCCGAGAACTTCACCGCCGGAATGCTGGAGCCCTACCTCGACGGCTGCGGCTGCTCCACCGGCAACTCGGGGCTCAGCTTCATCGACCCCGAGGTGCTCACCGAGGCCGTGTCCCGCCTCGACCGCTCGGGCTTCCAGATCCACTTCCACGCGCTGGGCGACCGCGCCGTCCGCGAGGTGCTCGACGCGCTGGCCGTGGCCCGCGCCGCCAACGGCTCCAACGACAACCGCCACCACCTCGCCCACCTCCAGGTCGTCCACCCCGACGACATCGCCCGCTTCGCGGACCTGGAGGCCGCCGCCAACATCCAGGCGCTGTGGGCCGCGCACGAACCGCAGATGGACGAGCTCACCATCCCCTTCCTCGGCCCCGAACGGGCCCGCCTCCAGTACCCGTTCGGCGACCTCCAGCGCGCCGGGGCCCGCCTCGTCGCGGGCAGCGACTGGTCCGTCAGCAGCCCCAACCCGCTGTGGGGCATCCACGTGGCCGTCAACCGCTCCGTACCGGACGAGGCCCCCAACTCGCCCGACACCTTCGAACCGGCGCCACCGTTCTTCCCCGAGCAGGCCCTGACCCTCTCGCAGGCCCTCACCGCCTACACCGCCGGCAGCGCCTGGGTGAACCACCTCGACCACGTCACCGGCACCGTCGAGCCCGGCAAGTACGCGGACCTGGTCGTCCTCGACCGGAACCCCTTCGAGCACCCCCCGCTGGAGATCGCCGACACCCGCGTGCTGCGCACGTACATCGACGGCGAAGCGGTCTTCGTCGCCACCGACTGAGCCTCCCCCAAGGCACGGCCACCCCCGACCGAGCATCACGGCCGATCCCGCCCGGCCGAGCGTCACCCACCCCGCAGAGCTCATCCCTCAGGGAGTCAGACGATGTCATCAGCCCGTACGAGAACCCCGCTGATCCGCCGCACCCTCACCGCCGCCGCCCTCGCGGCCGCCACGATGCTCGTCACGAGCGCGTGCAGCGGCACCGCTCACCCCGAGAAGGACCAGGCCACCGCCTACAAGATCACGAACCAGACGCCCGCCGCCGCGGGCAACCTGGACTCCTTCACCTGGTCGATCTTCGCCGAGCCGACCACCATCGACTACGCCTACTCGTTCGACTACCCGCCCAACCAGATCCTCGCCAACGTCTGCGAGAGCCTGCTGCGCTGGAACCCGGACCTGACGACCTCGCCGAACCTCGCGACTTCGTACTCCAACCCCACGCCGACCACCTGGGTCTACCAGATCCGCCCCGGCGTCCGCTTCCACGACGGCACGAAGCTCACCGCCGACGACGTCGTGGCCTCCCTGCGCCGCAACCTCGACCCGGAGACGGCCAGCGTCTGGGCGAGCCCCTTCCGCAACGTCAAGTCAGTGGACAAGACGGGGCCGCTGGAGGTCACCGTCACCCTCACGCAGCCCGACTCCAAGTTCAACAAGTACCTCGCCGCCGGCCCCGGCACCGTGGAGTCCGCCGCCACCCTCGCCAAGTCCGGCAAGAACTACGGAAACCCGCAGACCGGCGTGAACTGCACCGGCCCGTTCGCCTTCGACAACTGGACCGCCGGCCAGTCGCTCACCCTCAAGCGGTTCGACGACTACTGGAACCCCGCGCTCAAGGCCAAGTCCGGCCAGGCCAAGTTCGTCTTCCTCGCCGACGCCACCACCCGCGTCAACGCCTTCCAGAGCGGCGAGGTCGACGGCGGCTGGATGGTCCCGCCGAACGCGTACGCCCAACTGGGCAAGACCCCGGCCGGAACGCTCTACTTCGGCCGCAACACCACCGTCGCCGACGAGGTCGTCAGCAACCTCAAGGGCCCCCTCGGCGACCCCCGGGTGCGCCAGGCCCTGCTGATGGCCACCGACCGCAAGGGAATCGTCAAGGCCGGTGCCGGCGGGGTCGGCGAGGTCGCAGACTCGCTCGTCACCGACAACCTCTGGGCCGACGCCCCCGACGCGACCCGCGACAGAATCGCGAAGGACCTGCCCAAGTACCCGTACGACCCGGCCAAGGCCAAGGCGCTCGCCGCCGAAGCCGGGGTGAACGGCCAGAAGGTCGTCATCGCGACGAGCCCGCTCGACTCCCAGACGACGATCATCACCCAGGCCATAGCCCAGGCCGCCACCGCCATCGGCCTCAAGCCGGAGATCAACTCCCTTTCGGCGGAGAAGTACACCACCCTCTTCACCGACCCGGCCGCCCGCGAGGGCATCGACCTGTTCCTCACCTTCTGGTACACGTCGATCACCGACCCGCTCGACATGTACAGCTCCCTCCAGACCGGCGCCTACAGCAACTACGGAAACTGGTCCAATCCCGCCTTCGACGCCTCCGTCGACAAGGCCATCGCCTCCTCCGACCCGGCCCTGCGAGCGGATGCCAACGCCGAGGCGCAGAAGGTCGCCCTGCGGGAACTGCCCTGGCTGCCCCTGTACACCCAGCCCGTCAGCGTCTTCCTCGGCAAGAAGATCACCGGCGTCCAGCCCTCCATCGCCTACCTCTACTACCCGTGGGCGGCCGAGATCGGGGCCAAGGGATGACGGGCCCGGCGGCGAACGCCGCCCTGGCCCGCGCCGGACGGGTGCTGCGCCGGCTGGCCGGAATGGCGGCGACCCTCCTCGTCACCTCCTTCCTCGTCTTCTCCTCCCTCTTCCTGGCGCCCGGCGACCCGGCGAGCTTCCTCACCAAGGGCCGCAGCCCCAGCCCCGAGCAACTCGCCGAGATCCGCCGGCAGTACGGCTTCGACGAGCCCTTCCTCGTCCGCTACTGGAACTGGCTCGAAGGAGTGCTGCACGGCGACTTCGGCCGCTCCTACCTCTTCCACCAGGACGTCGGCTCGGTCATCTGGTCGCGACTGCCCTCGTCCCTGTTGCTGATCGGCGTGTCCGCCCTGATGATCGCCGTGTTCGGCATCGGCTCCGGGATCGTGGGCGCGCTGCGCCGCGGCTCGCGCACCGACCGCTCGCTCATGCTCCTGGTGACGGTGGGCGCCGCCGCGCCCGCCTTCGTCGCCGCGCTGCTGCTCAGGTCCGTCCTGGGCGTACGACTCGGCTGGTTCCCGACGATCGGCAACGGCGCCGGCGTCCTGGACCGGCTGCACCACGTCATCCTCCCGGCCGCCGCCCTGTCCGTGACCTTCACGGCCCTGGTGACTCGGGTGACCCGCTCGGCCATGCTCGACGAACTGCGCCGCGAACACGTGGAGGTGGCGCTGAGCCGGGGAACCCCGCGGCGGACCGTCATCAGGCGACACGTCCTGCGCAACGCGCTCGGGCCGATCGTCACCGTCTCCGCGTTGCTCGTCTCGGGGATGCTCGTCAGCACCGCGATCGTGGAGACCGCCTTCGGGATGTCCGGAGTGGGCTCATTGCTCGTGCAGTGCGTGGACCAACTGGACTTCCAGGTGGTGCAGGCGATCGTGCTGCTCGTGGTGGCCGCGTTCGTCATCGTCAACGCCCTCGTCGACCTCGTCCAACCGCTGATCGACCCGCGCTCCGCCGCGGCGGGGAGCGCCCGATGAACACCCTCCGCGAAGCGGGCACCGGCGCCGGCGCCCGCACCCCCGACACCCCGCGCCCCGTACGCACCCGGCCCGACCGGTTCGCCCGGCTCCGCCGCCTCGGCGGCGGCCCGCTCCAGCGGACCTGCCTCGCACTGCTCGTCCTCTTCGTCCTGGTCGCGCTGTTCGCCCCCTGGATCGCGCCCCAGGACCCGACCTTCGGGGCACTCGGCGACACCCTGCTCGGACCGAGCGCCCAGCACTGGCTCGGCACCGACCAGGGCGGACACGACACCCTCTCGGCGCTCCTCGTCGGCACCCGCACCAGCCTGATCGGCCCGCTCTCCGTCGTCCTCTTCTCCACCGTCCTCGGGATCGCCGTCGGCCTGTTCACCGCCTGGCGCGGCGGCTGGATCGACACCGCCGTCGGCCGGGCGCTCGACGTCCTGTTCGCCTTCCCGGCCTTGCTGCTCGCGATCCTCGCGGTGGCCCTGTTCGGCAAGGGGATGACGGCCCCGGTGCTCGCCATGGCGATCGCCTACATGCCGTACACCGCGCGCGTGGTGCGCGGACTCGCCCTGCGGGAGAAGTCCCGCCCCTACATCGCGGCCTACCGGGTGCAGGGCCACTCCGCCCTGTACGTCACCGTCCGCAGGCTGCTGCCCAACATCGCCCCGACCCTGCTCGCGCAGTCGACGGTGAACTTCGGCTACGCGCTGCTCGACCTCGCCGCGCTCTCCTTCCTCGGGCTCGGCGTACAACCCCCCACACCCGACTGGGGCGCCATGATCAACCAGGGCCAGACGGCCGTCCTCCAGGGGCAGCCCCTGTCCGCGATCGCGCCGGCCGTGGCCGTCGTCCTGGTCGTCGTCGCCTTCAACATCGTCGGGGAAGACCTCGGCGACCGCCTCGCGGGGAGGGACTCCTGATGACACTGCTGGCATACGAAGGCCTGCGCGTCACCCTCCCCGCGATGGCCCGCCCGGTCCTCGACGGGATCGGCCTGCGGGTCGCCGCCGGGGAGGTCGTCGCCCTCGTCGGCGAATCCGGCTCCGGCAAGTCCGTCACCGCCCGCGCCGCCCTGGGGCTGTTCCCCCAAGGTGCCGAAATCGGCGGACGGGTCCTGGTGGACGGCACCGACCTGGTCGGCGCCGACCCCGCGAGCCTGCGCGACGTACGCACCAACAAGGCGGCGATGATCTACCAGGATCCCCGCGCCGCCATCAACCCGGTGCGCCGCGTCGGTGACTTCCTCACCGAGCCGCTGCGCCTGGTCCACGGCTGGACGAAGGCGCGCGCGGAGCGGCGGGCCGCCGAACTGCTCGATGCGGTCGGTCTCCCCGACCCGGTCCGGCACCTGGGGCAGTACCCGCACGAACTCTCCGGCGGCATGCTCCAGCGCGTCGTCATCGCCGCGGCCCTCACCACCGAACCGAAACTGCTGCTCTGCGACGAGCCGACCACCGCGCTCGACGTCAGCACCCAGGCGGAGATCCTGGCCATCCTGGGGCGGCTCCAGCGGGAACGCGGCCTCGGGCTCCTGCTCATCACCCACGACATCGAGCTGGCGGCCTCCGTCAGCGACCGGATCTACGTGATGTACGCGGGCCGGATCGTGGAGACGGCGCCCGTCGCGGAACTCTTCGCCTCCCCCCGGCACCCCTACACGGCGGGCCTGCTCGGCTCCTCGCCACCACTCGCCGGTCCCGTGGCCCGCCTCACCCCCATCCCCGGCGCCCCGATGGGGCTGCTGGAATCCGCCCCCGGCTGCGCCTTCGCACCCCGCTGCCGGTTCGCCGAACCGGGGCGCTGCGACCAGGCCCCGCCGCAACTGCGGCCGCACGGCCCGGCCGAGGTGGCCTGCCACCTCGCCGCCGAACTCACCCGCCAGGAGGACAGATGAGCAGCGGAGAACTCCTCAGGGTCACCGGCCTTCGCAAGACCTACCGCACGGCCGGCACGGAGGTCGTCGCCGTCGACGACCTGTCCTTCTCCCTGCGTACGGGCGGCGCGCTCGGCATCGTGGGGGAGTCCGGGTCCGGGAAGACCACCACGGCCCGGATGCTGATCGGCCTCGAACGCCCCGACGCCGGCGAGATCCTCGTCCAGGGCACACCGCTCGCGGCCTCCGTACGGGGGAGGCCGGCGCGGCTGGCGAGGGCCAAGGCCGTCCAGATCGTCTTCCAGGACCCCTACCTCTCGCTGGACGCCCGGCTGAGCATCGGCGCCACGATCGACGGGGTGCTCCGGCTGCACGGCACGACCGACCGCACGGCCCGCGCCGCCCGGGTCCGCGAGCTGCTCGGGCAGGTGGGCCTCGGCGACCGAGAGGCCGCGGCCCTGCCGCGCCGCCTCTCGGGCGGCCAGCGCCAACGGGCGGCGATCGCCCGGGCGCTGGCCGTCGAACCGGCCGTCCTCGTGCTCGACGAGGCGGTGTCCGCGCTCGACGTGTCCGTACAGGCACAGGTGCTGAACCTGCTCTCGGACATCCGCCGGGACACGGGCATCGGCCTGGTCTTCGTCAGCCACGACCTGGCCGTCGTGCGTTACGTGTGCGACGAGGCGCTCGTCATGTACCGGGGCCGCACGATGGAGCACCGCCCGGTCTCCGAGCTGCTCACCGACCCCCACCACCCCTACACGAGGCTGCTGTTGGCCTCCGTACCGCGACCGGGCTGGGACCCCGACTCGATCAGCCGCCGGCGCCGCGAGATCGACCCCCTCGCCGGCGCCCCCACGGCATGAGGCGGCGGCCGGGGCCCGCACCAGGGCCCCGGCCGGTCCGCCCGTCCCGTGGGTAAATCGCCGGCCGGGGTCGGGGTCCGGGGGGTACCTTCGGTGCGATTCCGACCGTCCCCCTTCCCGAAGGCTGCCAGGTGACGTTGATCCGCTCCGCCCGCCCCCACGAACTCCCCGCCCTGTTCGAGCATCCCGACGACCACGAGCGCAACGTCGCGACCCGCGCGTACCTCGACGAGCTGCTGAAGACGGAGTGCACCCGGCCCGATTGGTGCCTGGTCGCCGAGGACGACGCGGGGCGGCTCGTGGGCAGTGTGGTGCTGTGGACCCTGCCGGGACACGCGGTTCCCTACGCCTTCGTCCTCTTCGAGGCCGCGGCCGGGGACGCACGGGTGGGATCCGCGCTGCTCGACGCGGCGGCCCGCGCGGCGCGCGAGCTCGGCGCGGACGAGTTGGAGCACGTCGTCGACTCGCCCGCGCAGGCACCGCAGTTCCAGCGGGAACCGGAGCGCCGCGGCGAGCTGCTGCGGGCTTCCGGCTTCCGAGTGGTGCGTGACGGGCGCCGGTTCGGACTGCGCGTCCCCGCCGAGCTGCCGGCCGACGACCCCCGGCTGACCTTCCGCTCCCTGCCGGAGCTCGGACCGGAGCCGTTCGTCGACCTGCTGGAAGAGCTGCTCGCCCTGACCTCGGACGCCCGCCTGGCCGCCTACGTCCGGGACCTCGGCGCACGGGGAGCGGCCGAGCGGCTCTTCGAGGAGACGGCGGAGCTGGCGCACGAGCCGGGATGGTGGGAGATCGGTTACGCCGAGGACGGCACCGCCGCGGTGATCAGCCTGCCGGCGCGGAACCCGAGCGTCCACGTCATCGGCTTCGTCGGCGTCGCGCCCGCCCACCGCGGCAAGGGCTACGCCGCCTCCGCAGTGGTCCGCGGCACGCGCCTCCTCGCGGCGAACGGCGCCGTCGAGATCCGCGGGGACTGCGACGCGGCCAACGGGGCCATGGCGAAGGCGTTCACCAGGGCCGGTTACGAGAACTTCGCCGACAGACTGGAGTTCAGCCGGGCCCTGTGACCCACCGGGCCCGGTGAACGTCTCCGGTCAGGCCCTAGGCGCCGGCGGGGTCGGGGACGAGGCCGTCGGCGACCAGGCCGGCCAGTACCGCCTGGCCCAGGACGTGCACCGCGGACTGGGGGCGGACCATCACCGTGAACTCCTTGATCCGGCCCTCCTCGTCGAACTGCAGCAGGTCGATCCCGTGCACCTGCTTGCCGCCCACCGTGGCCCGGAACGGCAGGATCGCCGACGGGGCCTCCTGCCCGTCCCCGCTGGTCTCCGCCGCGCCCTCGAAGTGTCCGACGTACCGCAGGTCCTCGAAGGTGCGCAGCAGCACCCCGAAGAGGCCCAACACCATCGGCTTGCCCTCGAAGGGCTTGAACTTCACCGGGCTGTAGAGCCGGATGTCATCCGTGAACAGGTCGTCCAACAGGCTCAGATCGCGCTTCTCCACCGCGTCGCGGAAGCGTTCGGCAGTCTCCACGGGCCCCTCCTCGAAGTCGTGCCCTACTCATGAATATGAGTAATCAATTTCATGAGTAGGATGCAGGCAAGGGCGAGGAAAGGGAAGGGGCTGCTCCCATGGCGTTGAGACATGCCGTGCTGGCGTCGCTGCTGGGCGGAGAGTTCAGCGGCTACCAGCTGGCGAAGGGGTTCGACATAGGCGTCGCCAACTTCTGGCACGCCCTGCCGCAACAGCTCTACGCCGAGCTGGCCAAGCTGGAGAAGGAAGGCCTCGTGGCCGGCCGCGAGGTGGTGCAGGAGAGCAGGCCCAACAAGCGGCTGTTCCGCGTCACCGAGGCCGGCCTCGCCGAGCTGGAGGCCTTCGCCGAGGCCGCGTCCAAGCCCTCCGTGATCCGCGACGACCTCCTCGTCAAGGTCCAGGCCGCCGACGGCATCGACACGGCGCCCGTCATCGCGCAGCTCGAAGAACGCGCGGCCGCGGCCGAGGCGAAGATCGGGCTCCTCGACGCGCTCCTGCTCCAGATGCGCGGTGAAGCGGACGAGGAGGAGTTCCTGCTCTGCGGCAGGGGAGTCGGCGGGTACCTCACCGCCCTGCGCGGACGCGCCTTCGAGCAGGGCCACCGGGAGTGGTGCCTGCGCGCCGCGACCGTACTGAAGGAAAGGCGGACGGCCCGTGCCGAGCAGTGAGCACCGCGCGTACCTCCGTTACGTCGCCCTCGGCGACAGCCAGACGGAAGGACTGGGCGACGGCGACGACACCCTCGGCCACCGGGGCTTCGCCGACCGGCTCGCCGAGCACCTCGCGGCCGTCGAACCGCGCCTGCGGTACGCGAACCTGGCCGTACGGGGACGCGTCGCGGCCCAGGTCCACGCCGAGCAGCTGGCGCCGGCGCTGGCCATGGAGCCCGACCTCGCCAGCGTGGTCTGCGGGGTCAACGACGTGCTCCGGCCGTCGTTCGACGCCGCGCGGACGGTCGGACACCTGGAATCGATGTTCGCCGCGCTCACGGAGGCCGGTGCCCAGGTGGTGACCGTGACCTTCCCCGACATCGGCAGGATCGCCCCCCTCGCCCGGCCCCTGCGCCCCCGGGTGTTCGAGCTCAACGACCTCATCCGGGCCGCGGCCGAGCGGCACGGCGTGGCCGTCGCCGAAACCGGCCGCGAGGCCGTCGGCTCCGACCCGCGCCTGTGGGCGGTGGACCGGCTCCACGCAAGCCCCCTGGGCCACGAACGGATCGCCGCGGCCCTCGCCCACTCCCTGCGACTGCCCGGCAGCGACCGCGGCTGGGCGGACCCGCTGCCGCCCCCGCCGCCCGTCGCGGGGCTGCGGACGGCGGTGGACGAAGCGCGCTGGCTGGCAGGCTTCCTGGGTCCCTGGCTCGGCCGCCGCCTGCGCGGTCGCTCCTCGGGTGACGGCCGCACGGCCAAGCGCCCCGAACTGCTGCCGATGGACGGCTACCAGGTGGACGGCTACGAGGTGGGCGGGACGGCGTAGCGCGCGAGGAACAGGTCGACTCCCGAGGCGACCACGCGGCCGAGTTCCGCCCGGTCGATCTCGGAGTCGGGGCTGAAGGTGCGGACCAGCTGGAGGATGCCGACGGTGCTCGCGACGAGCTGCTGGGCGGCGAGCTCCGGGTCGGGGACGTTCAGCCTGCCGAGCCCGTCCAGCTCGGTGATGGCCTCGGTCAGCGGCCCGTTGTTCATGTCGTACGTGACCTGGTACCAGAGCCGCCCGAGCTGCGGGAAGCGGTCGATCTCGCCGATGACCAGGCGCCGCAGCGACATGATGTCGGGGCGCAGGAGCACGGTCGCGAAGTCGGCGGTCAACCCGATCAGCGCGGCCCGCAGGTCGGCGGCCTGGGACAGGTTGGCGTTGCAGGATTCGAGGTCCGCGTACGTCTTGGGCAGGATTCCGGCGATGACGGCGAGGAAGAGCCGCTCCTTGTTGCCGAAGTGCTTGTAGATCGTCGCCTTCGAGACCCCCGAGCGGCTGGTGATCGTGTCCATGGAGGCCGCCGAGTAGCCCTCGGCGAGGAATTCCGCGACGGCCGCGTCGATGATCGCCCGACGCTTGCGCTGGGCGCTGTCGGAGGGGTCCGGGATGATCGGGATGCCGTAGGCGTCCGTGTCGTCCGTGTCCTCCGTGGCGTTCGCGTCGCTCGCGGCGTTCTTGGTGTCGGCGTCCATCGGGGCTGTCCTTCGCATCTCGAGCGGGGCCTCAGTATATGAACTGAACGGTTTCGTAGAGCAGCCCCTCAGATGCGGACGCTCCCCATGAGACCCCGCTCGTAGTCGCGCTGCGCCTGCCGGAGCTCGGCCGCGGTGTTCATGACGAACGGCCCGCCGCGCGCGACGGGCTCGCGGATCGGTTCGCCGGCGAGGACCAGGACCTCGGCCGCGGCGCCCGGGGCGTGGACGGCGAAGCGGTCCGCGTCGTGGCCGAGTACCGCCAGATGTCCGTCCGGCAGCGGCCCGTCGGGGGTGGCCGCCTCCCCGGAGAGCACGTACAGCATGGCGTTGTGCCCGCGCGGAACGGAGAACTCCGCGCGGCCGCCCGCCGCGATCCGGGCGTGCACCACGAGCACCGGGGTGTGGGTCGCGAACGGGCCGGTGACGTCGTGCGTGGTGCCCGCGATCACCTTGAGCTCGGAGCCCTCCGGCGTGCGGGCGGTCGGGATCTCGGCGGGGGAGGCGTACTGGACCCGTGGCGGCGTCGCCTTCAGGCGGGCGGGGAGGTTCACCCAGATCTGGAGCAGGTGCTGGGGGCCGCCCTCGGAGAGCAGGCCCGGGGTGGGGCGTGCGAGGTGCACGAGGCCGGAGCCGGCGGTGAGCCACTGGACCTCGCCCGGATTCACGACCCGCTTGTGGCCCGCGGAGTCGATGTCCTCCATCGGCCCGTCGATCACGTACTGGATGGTTTCGAAGCCGCGGTGCGGGTGGGGAGGGGCGCCCTTGGCCTCGCCGGGTCCCAGCTCGTGCGGGCCGACCTGGTCGACCATCAGGAAGGGGTCGAGGAAGGGCAGTTCGGGCTGGGGGAAGGGCCGGCGGACCGGGAATCCCTCCCCTTCGTAGGTGTGGAACGGCCGGACGACGCGGGTGGTGGACCTGAGTTCCGTGGTGGTTTCCATGCGCCGAATGAACTATACGGATCGGTTCATTGTCAAGACTGAACTGTTCAGTTGACATGACTGAACCGATCGGTTTAGTTTTGGGGCGTCGAGACCGCCACACCCATTCGGGAGAAGCAGATGTTCAGCGACACCCTGACCCAGGTACGGCACCACACCGTCGAGATCGAAGGCGTCGAGGTCTTCTACCGGGAGGCCGGAGACCCGGCCCGTCCCACCCTCGTCCTGCTGCACGGCTTCCCCAGCAGCTCCGCGATGTTCCGCGACCTGCTGCGCGAACTCGCCGACTCCTACCACCTGATCGCTCCCGATCACGTGGGCTTCGGCCAGTCGGCCATGCCGCCGGTGGAGGAATTCGCGTACGGGTTCGAGAAGCTGACCGAGATCACCCTGGCGCTGCTCGACACCCTCGGCGTGGACCGGTTCGCGCTCTACATCCAGGACTACGGCGCCCCGATCGGCCTGCGCATCGCCGCCCGCAACCCGGAGCGGGTGACCGCGATCATCAGTCAGAGCGGGAACGCCTACGTCGAGGGGTTCACCCCCTTCTGGGACGTCCTCTTCGCCCACGCCAAGGACCGCGAGTCCCACGAGGCCGAGGTCCGGGAGCTCCTGACGGTCCGGGCCACCCGCTGGCAGTACACCCACGGTGTCCCGGCCGACCGCCTGGCGCGGATCAGCCCCGACACCTGGACCCTCGACCAGGCCTACCTCGACCGACCCGGGAACAAGGAGATCCAGCTCCAGCTCTTCTGGGACTACCAGTTCAACCTCGACGGCTACCCGGCCTTCCAGGAGTACTTCCGCACCCACCGCCCCCCGCTGCTCGTCGCCTGGGGCAAGAACGACGAGATCTTCGGGGCGGCGGGCGCGGAGGCGTTCGCCCGTGACCTCCCCGACGCCGAGATCCACCTGCTCGACGCGGGCCACTTCGCCCTGGAGAGCCACGGGCCGGAGATCGCCTCGCTCATCCGCGAGTTCCTCGGCCGGTTGCCGCGCTGACCGCCCCTCCGATGCCGTAACGTGCAATCCATATGGGGGACATCAGCTGTCAACCTCCGCCGCGCATCCGGAACTGCTCCACGATCGGCGGAGCAACCCGGCCAAGGAGGCCCCATGACCACGCCCTTCGCGTCCGCCGCCGCGTACCCCGCCCGTCCCGGGACGCCGTACCCGGCGCGGCTCCACGCCCTGATCGCGGACCGGTTCGTGCTCGACGGTTCGCAGACCGTACTGGAACTGGGCGCGAGGGGCGCCGGCACCGGACCCGGCGTGCTCGCCCTGTCGTTGTCCCCGTCGGCCGACCACGTCTACGCCGTCCACCCGGACCCGGCGGTGCTCGCCGAGGCGGGCCGGCTCGCCGAGGAGCGCGGCTGCCCCAACGTCTCCTGGCTGGAGGGCGACGCCTCCGCGGTCACCCGCCTCTGCCTGCCGCGCATCGACCTGTGCGTCATCGGCGGCGCCTTCCACGAGATGGACGGCGAACGGGTGCTCGCCGATCTCGACACCGTGCTCGCCCCGCGCGGCGGCGTCGCCGTGATCACCTCCGCGGACCGTCTCGAAGACCTGACCGACGTGCTCGCGAAGTCGGTGTTCTCCCGGGTCGAGACCACGTCCTGGGAGCAGCCGGCCGCGCTCACCGCCGTCGTGGCCACGAGGCCACGCCTCTGACGACGGCACGCAACGGCCACGGCTACAGGGCGCGGCGCATGCAGACCCTCGGCCAGCGGTCCAGGCCGTGCTCCGTCTCCCGCGCTCGGATCTCCCGGAGGCCCGGAGTGAGCGCGTCGTCGTCCAGGCGCCGGAAGCCGCAGCGCTCGTAGTACGGGGCGTTCCAGGGGACTTCGGCGAAGGTGGTGAGCGTCAGGGCGGGCACCCGCTCCAGCAGGGCGTGGTCCGCGAGGTGCTCCAGCAGGGCCCTGCCGATGGCGCGGCGCGCGTGGTCCGGGTGCACCGAAACCTGCTCGACGTGCAGGGCCCCGTCCACCCGGTCGGCGATCAGGTACGCGACCGGCGGCGCGTCCTCGTCGTCCACGGCGACCCAGGCCAGGCCGGCCGCCAGGTACCCGGCCAGTTCCCCGAGGGGCAGCGGCTCGTCGTCGGCGATCTCCGGCATGCCGATGTCCCGGAAGCACAGCCCGGCGGCCCTCTCGATGTCCTGGAGGTCCGTCAGTTCCTCCCGGCGTACTGCTCGAATGCGCATGAGCGGCATTGTTCCACTCCAAGATCCCTTTCGGGTAAGGCAGTTGATCCAATGCGTCGGTGGGTACGATCGCTGCCGAGGGGGACACATGACATACGGAGGCGGCTCCGCGCTGCGCGCCTGCGGGTGCGCGGCGGCGGGTCTGTTGGTACTGACGGGCTGCTCGGCCGGGGGCGGGGCGAAGAGCGGCGCCGACGAGCGCACCCCGACGGCGACGGCGACGGCGACGGCGACGGCGACGGCGACCGCGACGGCCGGCGCGGCGAGCGGGAGCGCGGGCGCGTCCGCCGCGCCCGCGCCCACGAAACCGGCCGCCGCCCCTCTCGTCCCCGAGGTGGACGAGTCCAAGCAGCCCCGGACGGCCGCCGAAGCCCGCGCCCTGCTCGGCCGCATCGTCGTCGACCGGGAGGCGTTCGGCCCCGAGATGGTGCGCAGGACCCCGTTCGAGAGCGATCCGAGCCACTGGCCCGTCCTCGACGAGGCCTGCGTATGGCAGACCTCGGGACTGCCCGAGGACGTACTGGCCACCAGCACCCGCTACTTCCAACTCCCCGCACAGGAGGGCCGCGGACGCGTGCGGATCAACGTGACCGTCACCGTGCACCGCAACCGCCAGGACTCCGGCTGGGAGACCGCCCACGCCATGGAGGAGGTCCTGCGCTGCCCCGACCAGAAACTGCGCGAGGGCGAGGAGCTCAAGGGCCTGTGGGGAGCCTCCCTCTACCAGGGTGAGCAGCTGAACGGCTGGACCGAGGACGCCTTCACCGAATCCGGCCGGTACGTGAGCGAGGAGGACGGCGGCCCCCACCCCTACCTGTGGTCCCAGGGGCAGTTCGGACCGGTCACCATCGCCGTGGCGGGCAAGGCCGCGGAGGGCTTCACCCAGGAGGCACTGAGCGCACTCGTCGTCCAGGGCACCGCCCGCATGATGCTCCAGGCCAAGCAGCAGCTCGGAAAGGCGGCGGGCTGATGGAACGGCTGCACCCCTCGGACCCCTCCCGGATCGGCGGCCACCGCCTCCTCGGGCGGCTGGGAGCCGGTGGCATGGGCGTCGTCTACCTCGGCCGCACCGACGACGGCGCGCTCGCCGCCGTCAAGGTGATCCGCGCCGAGTACGCCGACGAGTCCGACTTCCGGGCGCGGTTCCGCCGCGAGGCGGAGATCGCCGCCGAAGTGGACAGCCCCTGGGCCGTCCGCATCACCGGAGCCGACCCGGACGCCCACGAACCCTGGCTGGCCACCTCCTTCGTCGCCGGCCCCTCCCTCGCCGAGGCCGTCGCCGCCCACGGGCCGCTCCCGCTGCGCGCCGTACGGGTCCTCGGCAAGGCCATGGCCAAGGCCCTCGGAGTGATGCACGGGCAGGGCCTCGTCCACCGCGACGTCAAACCCGGCAACGTGCTGCTCGGCATGGACCGGCCCCGACTCATCGACTTCGGGATCGCCCGCGGTGGCGAACACACGGCCCTGACCTCCGCGGACGCCGTCCTCGGCACCCCCGGCTTCATCCCGCCCGAGCAGGCCGAGGGCCGCCCCGCCGAACCGGCAGGCGACGTCTTCGCGCTCGGCTGTCTCCTCGCCTACGCCGCCACCGGCCGGCTGCCCTTCGGGGGCGGCACGGTGGAGGCGGTGCTCTACCGCACCGTCCACGACGAGCCCGAGTTCGGCCCCGAGGTCCTCGCCGACCCGGAACTCACCGCGCTGCTGCGCACCTGCCTCGCCAAACACCCCGACATCCGCCCCACCGCGGCCGAACTCGACGAGGCACTGACCGAGGACACCCCCGGTGAGGGCACCGCCTGGCTGCCCGACCCGGTCGTCGCCACCATCGCGGAACGCGCCGCCGCCCTGCTCGCCCTGCCCGGGATCGACGAGACCGCCGCCGACCCGGACGCGGCCCCCGCGCCCGGAGCCGAGCCCGCACCCTCGCGCAGGCGCTTCCTCGGCCTCGCCGCGGCGGGCGCCGTGCTCGCGGCCGGCGGCGGTGTGGCGACCTGGCTCGCGCTGCGCGACGACGGCAAGCCGAAGCAGGCGGCAGCGCCCGCGCCCCGCACATGGGTGATCGGTGTGCAGGCCGACCTCTCCGGCCCGCAGAAGGCCCTCGGGCAGGCCCAGGAACGCGGCGTCCGGCTCGCCGTCGACGCCTTCAACTCCCGCAAGGACAAGCCCTTCACGCTCACCGTCGCCACCGCCGACGACGCCGGCCGGGCCGATCGCTCCGCGGCGGCCGCGGCCGGTCTCATCGCCGACCGCGACGTGCTCGCCGTCATCGGCCCGACCGGCAACGCCACGGTCACCCCCTGCCTGGAGCTGTACGGGGAGGCCGCGCTGCCCCTCCTCACCGTCTCGGCCCTGGCGACCTCCTTCGGCGTCACGGACCGGCGCAGCTTCTTCCAGACGAGCGCCCTCTCCCTCGGCCAGGGCTTCGCCGTCAGCCTCCAACTGGCCGCGGTCCAGGGCGCGCGCCGGCTCGGAGCCCTCTGCGACCGCGCCGGCGACGTCGAGGGCTGGCAGGCGGTCCTCCAGGGCAACCGCAGCCTCACCCTCGTCTCCCCGCAGGCCACCTCGTACGGACGGGTCGTGCCGCGCGGCGCCGGGGACCTGTCGCCGATCGTCGACGACATGCTGGCCCACGGCATCGACTCCCTCTTCTACACCGGCACCCCGGCGGGTGCGGCCAAGGTGGCCGGCCTGCTCGCCACCGCGGGATTCAAGGGCCCGCGGGCCGTCGACTTCACCGTCGTGGGCCCCGAGTTCCTGACCGCCGCGGGTCAGGCGGCCGAGGGCTGGCAGTTCCTCGCCCCCTACACCGGGCCGGAAGCCCCCGAGGTCGCGGACGTCGCCCGCGCGCACCGGGCGGCCTACGGCACGGCGCCCGATGCCTGGACGGCCGAAGCCTACGACGCGGCCCGGCTGGTCATCGACCGGCTCGTGACGGCGGCCGCCGGCGGCGCCCGGCCGGCCCGCGCCGACCTGCTCACCGCCCTCGCCAAGGGAACCTTCCGCGGCCTCACGAAGGAGTACACCTTCGACGAGTACCGGCAGGTGCAGGGCAACACGTACTTCGCCCACCGGGTGGAGGGCGGCCGGATCCGGTACACGGGCCCGGCCGGCCAGGCCCCACCGGCGTAGCGGCCGATGCGTCCCCTGCTGCCCGCCGATCCGGCCGCGATCGGCGGAAACCGTCTGCTGGGCCGCCTCGGCTCGGGCGGCATGGGCACGGTCTACCTCGGCCGTTCCCCCGCCGGGACCCTCGTCGCGGTCAAGGTGATCCGCGCCGACCACGGAGCGGACCCCGCCTTCCGCGCCCGGTTCCGCCGCGAGGCCGAGGCCGCGGCGGGGCTGACCGGGCGCTGGGTGGTGCCGGTGATCGCGGCCGACCCGGAGGCCCGCGAGCCCTGGCTGGCCACCCCGTTCGTCCCCGGCCCGTCCCTGTCGGAGGCGGTGTCCGGGTACGGTGCGCTACCCGCCCGGAGCGTACGGATCCTGGGGGCGCGGCTCGCCGAGGCCCTGGCGGAGGTGCACGCGGCCGGGCTGGTCCACCGCGACGTGAAACCGGGCAACGTACTGCTCGCCCCCGACGGCCCCCGCCTGATCGACTTCGGGATCGCGCGGGCGGCCGGCGCGACCACCCTGACGGCCGCCGACGCGGTCGTCGGCACCCCCGGCTACCTGGCGCCGGAGCTGGCCCGTGCGGGCGGCCCCGTGCCGGGCCCGGCCGGGGACGTCTTCTCGCTCGGCTGCGTCCTCGTGTACGCGGCGACGGCGCGGGGTCCCTTCGGCGGTGGGCACGCGGCCGCGGTGGTCTTCCGCACCGTCCACGACGAGCCCGAACTGGAAGACCTGCCCGCCGAGTTGCTGGAGGCCGTCGGCGCCTGCCTGCTGAAGGAGCCCGAGGCCCGGCCCACCCTCGCGGAACTCACGGCCCTCCTCACCGGGGGCCGCGCGGGGGAGGAGGACGGCCGGGACTGGCTGCCGGCCCCGCTGCCCCGGCTGATCGCCGAACGCTCCACCCGGGCCCTGGAGCTCCCCGCCCCCGAACCCACCAGGATCGACACCCCGGAGGCCGGCACGGGGAGGCTCACGCGCAGGCGGCTCCTCGCGGCGGGCGGGGCCCTGCTCGCGGTCGGCGCACCGGTCGCCTGGTTCGGCACGCGGGGGCGCGGCGCCGGCGACACGCCCCGGGCCGGCTCCGGGCGGGACCTGCCCGTGCTCACCCTCGGTCTCCAGGCCGACCTGACGGGACCGGGCAAGGCCGGCGGCCGGGCCCACGAGCGCGGCATGAGGCTGGCCGTCGACCGGCACAACGCAGCCAAGGACGCCGTGTTCCGGCTGGCCCTGCGCGTGGCCGACGACGGCGGCGACCGGGCGCGCGCCGCGCAGACCGTCAAGGAACTCGCCGCCGACCCCGCGGTGCTGGCGCTCGCCGGACCCACCTGGGAGGCCGCCGTGCCCGACCTCGCGGAGACGTGCACGGCGGCCGGACTCACGCTGCTGCTGGTGTCGGTGAACGGCCTGGAGGAGGCCCAGTTCCGCAAATGGCGGACGCTCTGCCCGACCCGTCCCGCATGGGACTACATCGTCAACCCCGTGATCCACTACCTGACCAACGTACGGCCCTCGCACCGGACCGCGGTCGTCGAGGACGCGGCCGTCGGGGACGCGGCCGGGGGAGACGCGGGCTGGCGGATCTCCCGCGAGCTCCAGCAGAGCCCCCCGGGCGGGGGTTCGGTGAGCGTCCACCGGATACCCGCCGACGGCTCCGACTTCGCGGGCGCCGTACGGGACCTGACCGCCGCCGGGGCGGAGGCGGTCGTGTACGCCGGGACCTCGCCGCAGCGTGCGGGGCTCCTGGCCCGCGCCCTGGCCGACGCCGGGTTCAAGGGCCCCCGGGCGGGCATCCAGCCCATCATGGAGCCCGAGTTCCTCGCCGCCGCCGGCCCCGCCGCCGAGGGCTGGGAGATCGGGGCCTTCTTCACCGACCCGACGGCCGTGCCGGCCGCCGCCGGGTTCGTCTCCGCGTACCGGGCCGCGTACGGGGAGGCGCCCGCCCGCTGGGCCGCCGAGGCGTACGACGGCGTGGGCCTCCTGGCGGCCTGCCTGACGGGACTCGGGGAGGACACCCGGGACAGGGCGGGTCTGGCCCGCCGCTTCCCCCGGCAGACCTACGAGGGCCTGGCCAAACCGCTGGCCTTCGACGCGGACACCCACGACCTGACCGGTACGCGGGTGTCGCACCTCTACCGCGTCGAATCCGGCGCGTACCGCTACCTGGGGCCGTACCCGGACGTCACCTGAGGCGCAGCCGACGACGGCGCCGGATCAGGATCCCGGTGGCCGCCCCGGCGAGGGCGAGCACCGCCACGCCCGCCGTCGTCCACCAGAGGCCGGAATCGGTGTCGTCCCCGGCCGGCTCGGTCGCCCCGGCGCCGGCCTGGCCACCGGCGAGGGTGGAGGCGGTTCCGGGCGTGGCCGCGGTGGCCTGGGTCGAGGGCTGAGCGGAGATCGCCACCGTGGGCGCCGGCGCGCCGGTGGCGGGCGCCGGGTCCACCACAGGTACGGCCACGTCGAGTTCCCCGTGCCCGAGGGACGGGAAGCCCACGTCCACGGTGACCTTCCAGGAACCCGGCGGCAGGGCCTCGGCCGTGGTCCACGCGGTCCGCGAGGCGCCGGCGGCGCGGACGAGGCGCCAGGGCCCGAGCGTGCGCGAGCCGTCGGGGCTCGTCGCGTTCACGGTGGCGGCGACGGCCTCCTCGATGGCGTCCCCGTCGTTCTCCCAGGTGATCTCGGTGGTCACCCGGCCCTCCCGTTGCCCCGTCACCACCACCTTCACGGTGTCCCCGTGGGCGTGGGCCGCGACGGGTGTCAGGAACATGAGGCCGAGTACGGCGAATACGGCGGTCGTGGCGGCCCGTACGGCCGGGAAAGCGATCTTGGTGCGCGTCATCGCGTCTCCGCTCGGGAAAGAGGGGTCCGGGGGGGGGGGGCCCCCCCGGGGGGGCCCCCCCCCGGGGGGGGCGCCCCCCCCCGCCCCGGCCGGCCGCCGCCCGCCGGATGAGGGGGCCCACCAGCGCGGGCGGGG
>NZ_JBIARJ010000034.1:0-60062 GCF_042889825.1 Streptomyces sp. NPDC002467
GCATGCGTGAGCCACTCACGCGAAGGAGAGGGGATCGGTGGGCGGCGGGTGAAGCACCCGTGCCGCCCGGCGACTCATCCAGTTCTACCGACGGCCCCGGGCCCTGGCAACGACCCCGATTACTAGCCTGCCTCGCAGCACCGGCCCGACGACCATGCCACGAGACGGCGAGGAGGGGGCCGGGCGGGACGTCTCGGGACTACTAGCCCGGTTCGTATGTGACGTGGGTCCTGTGGGGCGCCTCACCGCCAGGGGACCCGAATGTCACCGAGTGCAACAAGTCGCACACCTTCAGGGGGCGCTCGATGCATCTGCACCGGCGTGCTCGGCCGACTGCCGAGCGCGGAGTTGCCGGGCCCTTCGGCCAGTGCTTGCTTGGACGGGTAGAGCCCCCGGACCGCGGGGGCCGCCTCGTACCAGGAGGACCCATGAAGTTCGCGCAGATCATCGACTTCGAGACCGACCGCGCCGACGAGATGCGCGACCTCATCCGTCAGTACGAGCAGACGGCCCGGACGGAAGGCCGCAAGCACGCCCCCACGCACCGCACCCTGCTGCGCGACCGGTCCAACCCGAACCGCATTCTGGCAGTGGTCGAGTTCGATTCGTACGAGGACGCCATGGCCAACAGCAACGCCCCGGAGACGGCCGAGCTCGCCAGGCAGCTCGCGGCCCTCTCCACGCGGCCGCCCGCCTTCACCGACTGCGACGTGGCGGAATCCTCGGACCTGTAGCGGACCGGTCAGGCGACGAGCGTGTAGATACTGCTGCCCATCAGCCAAAGACCGGCCAGCAGCGAGAGGGCGACGATCAGCTGGTCCTGGTGGTGCTCGAGCCGGCTCCGCAGTGCGTTCAGCCGGGCCTGGGCGGCGTCCGGCGCCCGTACGGCGTACAGCTCCATCACCAGGAGGCTGAGGGTGGCCAGCAGGCAGTAGGCCGTCAGGGCGAGCCAGTCGGAGAGGGAGGAGAGGTCGGCGTCGACGGCCGTGGCGGCGCCGGCGCCCACCAAGGCCCAGGGCTGGAGCAGCCAGGCGAGTGCGGCGGTCGTGCCGAGCGAGGCGTCGTCGATGCGGGCCGTCCAGGCCGGTGGCTTGCGCGGGCGCGGCGGCTGCCGGTAGTGGTGGACGCCGAACAGCACCAGGCCGACGCCGATCGCCAGCTTCGCCGCGACCGCGGCGGTCGACGGCGTGCTGTGGTGGACGGGCGGGGTCCCGCCGGTCAGCAGCACGACGCAGGCGATCACCACGACCAGATTGGCCAGCCAGGACAGCAGGAACGTGAGGCCCTTGCGAACGCCGCGGCGCGACGCGAGCAGCAGGATGAAGCCACTGTTGTGCAGCGGGCCGAGGGTGATGGCCGTGCCGATCACGACGAGGTCGACGACCATCGGCACGGCCACTCCCGGGGGTGAAGGCCGCCCGGTGTCCCCGGACGGGCATTTCGCGCGGGCGTGCCCGGCGAGCAGGGGTTCCGGCGCCTGCGTGGTGCCGCGTCCCGACTCTGCGGCCCCCGGCCCGACGGGTCAAGCGGGCCACGCCGGTGCGCGCCGACCGTGGTGACGACCTAGGAGCCGGGGTTCACGGGCCTCTTGTAGTACCGCCACGGGAACCATCCCGCGCCGACCGGGATCCAGCCTTCGGACTCCATTCGCCGGTGCCGTGCGAGGGAGGGGAGCGTGACTCGGCAGTGTTCCCAGGGGTGGCCGGACGCCTCCACCTCGTGGAAGAACGGACCGTAGCCGACCATGTGCCAGCCGTCGCGGCCCGCCTCGTCCAGGGCGGCCATCTCGTTGAACGCGGTCAATCCTCCGAGGGTGCGACGCTTCGGGGCGTTCGGTCCCCCGGCGGCCGGCGCCGTCGCGCCCGCGACCTTGGCCGCGAAGCGCTGCTGGGCGGCCTGGCGGCTCACTCCCAGGACCCGACCCACCGTGTCCCAGCTGTGGCCGGCGGCCCTGGCGCCCTGGACCGCCTCACGCAGCAGCCGGCTCGCCTCCTCTGCACCGACGCGCGAGGCGTCCACCAGGCGCAGGTACCCGTGGGCGTCGTGTTCGAGCGAGTCGGCCAGCCCCTCGGGGGCGCCGAGGACGGCTGCGGCGATCCCTTCCCGGATCCGGTCCATCTCCGCCGGGTGGAGCAACGGTTCGTCACTCATCGGCGCAGTCCGGCAAGGGGTTCGAGGGCGTCGAGGACCGCCTCGTCGCGGCGCGCCTGCTCGGCGGTGTTGCGGGCAGCCGCTCGGGCGGCCGCCCCGGCCGTGCAGGCGATCAGTGCGAGGCCGACGACGATCAGGACGACGGTGACCCAGGGGCCGAGCCGGTCGTCGAACATCACCGTCACGGCCGGCAGGCTCACGGCGAGCGGCAGCACGGCAGCCATGGACGTCGTGGCCGGAAAGAGGTCCCGGTGTCGGGCCCTTGAATTCAAGATCAACATGCGTCAAGGAAACCTTGACGTCGCCGACTTGTCAAGAATTCCTTGACATCGGCGTCCGGGCCCACGTGCGGGGGCGTGTTGCCCGTGGGGCAGGATGGCAGCCCGGGTCGAGTGCGCACACCTGCTCGAACGGGGCTCCGTACAGCACGATCTGACAGGTGAAGAAGTGACGACACGACACATACGTCGGCCGGCGGCCCCGCTCGCCGTGCGCCCGATCCCCCTCACTCCGGAGGGGGCCCTGTGAGCCGGGACCTCGTCCTGCACGACTGGGTGGTGGCCGCCATCGCGATGGCGGCGGGTGTCGCGGCCGGGTTGCTGCTGCGCGTGCTGATGCGGTGGCTGGGCGGGCACGCGAGCAGGACGGCCTGGAGCGGGGACGACATCATCGTCGACGCGCTCCGCACGCTCGTGCCGTGGGCCGCCGTCATCGGGGGCGCGGCCGCGGCGGCGTCGGCCCTACCGCTCACCACGCGGGTCACGGGGCTCGTGAACGATTCGCTGATCGCCGTGCTGATCCTCATCGCCACGGTCTCGGCGGCCAGGGGCGTCGCGGGGCTCGTGCAGTCTCTGGCGCAGTCCCGCACGGGAGTGGCCGGATCGGCCACCATCTTCGTCAACATCGCCCGTGTCGTCGTACTGACCATGGGTGTGCTCGTCGCCCTCGAAACCATGGGCGTGTCCATCGCGCCGCTGCTCACGGCACTCGGCGTGGGTGGTCTGGCGGTCGCCCTGGCGCTGCAGGACACCCTGGCCAACCTCTTCGCGGGCGTGCACATCCTCGCGTCGAAGACGGTGCAGCCCGGTGACTACATCCGGCTCAGCAGCGGTGAGGAGGGGTACGTCGTCGACATCAACTGGCGCAACACGTGGTGCGCAACCTGTCGAACAACCTGGTGATCATCCCCAACGGCCGTCTCGCACGGACGAACATGACCAACTTCACCCAGCCGGAACAGAAGCTGTCGATCCTGGTCCAGGTGGGCGTCGGGTACGACAGCGACCTGGAGCACGTCGAGCGGGTCACGCTGGAGGTCGTCGACGGCGTGATGGCCGATGTGTCGGGCGGGGTCGCCGATCACGAGGCCCTCGTCCGCTTCCACACGTTCGGGGACTCCAGGATCAACTTCACGGTGATCCTGGGCGTGAGCGAGTTCAGCGACCAGTACCGGATCAAGCACGCGTTCATCAAGCGGCTGCACGAGCGGTACCGGGCCGAGGGCATCTCCATCCCCGCGCCCAAGCAGACGCTCTCGGTCGAGTCGTGGGGTGCGTCGGTCCCCCACCAGCGCGAGGCCGAGGCCTCCGTGCTGATGGGGAACGGGCGCGATTAGCGCGGTCCGCCCCCTCGGCGGGATACCCGGGCTGAGGGGGCGGCATCGTCGCGGGGGGCGATCGGCTCGATTACGGCTCGTCCTGCTCGTCCGTTTCGTGATCGGCGTTCTGCTCGGGCCTGTTTCCCCGCATGCTCGCGTAGGAACTGCGCGCCGGAGGGTGGTCGGCGGATCGGGCCGGCGCTCCGCACGGCAGCTCAGCGCCGGACAATCCGGCGGCGCCGTCGCTCCGGGCCCCGGACAATGAGCGCCATGACAGCGCCCGCCGCATCCCGCATTGACCGAGCCGTGTCGGGCGTACGGCTCGCCGGTCAACGCCGGCCGGTCGTAGCGGTGATGGCGCCGAGGGCGTCGTGGAGGGTGTGGTCGTTCGGCGGGCGGTCGTGCCAGCGCGCGGCGACGTGGCCGTCGGGGCGGACGAGGAGTGCTCCCTGCGTCGGGAGGCCCCAGGCCTGCCCGTGCCCGTCGGTGAGGGTCTCGATGCGCAGTGGCCATGGGGTGGCGGATTGCCGTTCCCACGGGACGGGGTCGGCGGTGAGCAGGGTGAACCACTCGCCGAGGGTGTCGAGGGTGGAGCGTTCGGGTGTGAGCCACAGGTGCGGCATGCGGTGGCCCGGCTCTGCCGTGGGGACGTAGTCCGCGGTCGTGCTCGTGCCGGCCGGCTCCGGTGGGGTGCCATCGCCGGAGAGGACGGCCTCCGAGCGGTAGGCGACGCCGAGCACGAGGCCGAGCTGGGCGAAGTACTCCTCGGCCCAGGGCAGTTCGACCTGGTTGGAAGCCGTCGCCGCTCCCGCTCGGAGCTCCTCGCGGCGCCTGCTCTGCACTTCGAGTGCGAGCTGCGTGTTGGCGACTGCCTGACCGAGCGTCAGGTGGGCGACGGGCAGTCGCTCGGTCTCGTACGTGTCCAGCACACCCGGTCCGGCCCACCCCCGGAGGACACCGGCCAGTTTCCAGCACAGGTTGTGCGCGTCCGCGACGCCGGCGTTCATGCCCATGCCGCCGAAGACCGGGATCGCGTGGGCGGCGTCTCCGGCGAGCAGGGTCCTGCCGTGGCATAGGCGTTCGGCGACGAACGCGTTCATCACCCAGTGCTGAACGCGCAGCACATCGGCCCGTACGTCGGCCCGGGGGCCGAGGGCGCGCGAGACTAGGCCTGGCCAGTCGGTGCTCCCGGTGTCCTCGGGCGTGGGCCCGAACCAGGCCCAGCCGCCCTCGGGGTAGAGCGGGGCGAACGCCCCGTGCGCGGTGAAGTAGACGCCCGCGGGCTGTCCGTCGGACCAGCGGCCGAGATCGGCTTCGAACACGACCGTGGTGAAGGCCGCCATCGCCCCGGGTCCGCTGGTTTCGATGCCGAGCCGTTGCCGGACGGTGGAGTTCGCGCCGTCGGCGGCGAGTACGTAGCGGGCGCGGACGCGGCTCTGTTCGCCGCGCTGGTGGTCGACGAGTACGGCGGTGACGCTCCCGGGCCCTTCGGCCAGGCCGACGAGCTCCGTGCCGAAGCGCAGCGGCCCGTCCGCCGCGGCCAGGAGGGTGGGTTCCAGGCGGTCCTGCGAGGTGACCACGCCGATCACGGGGCTTTCGGGGATCGGTGCGTCGACCCCCACCATCGCGGCGCTGGCGAAGTCGCTGTCGTAGAGGGTGTCGCGGAAGCGGACGCGGCCGAACTTCGGCGGGAACGCGCGGGCGGCGATGTCGGCCTCGAGGCCGAGCCGGCGGAAGATCTCCATCGAGCGTGCGTTGACCAGGCGGGACCGGGGGAACGGTGACAGTTCCCGGTGCTTCTCGACGAGCAGGGTCCGTACGCCCCAGCGCTCCAGGAGCGCCCGCGCGGTGAGCCCGACCGGCCCCCCGCCGACGATCAGCACGTCCGCCTCGATGTCGGCCTCGATGTCGGCCTCGTTGTTCGCCTCTTTGTTCGCCTCGGGGTTCGCCACGGGCATGTCGGGGTCCTCCCGCTCACCTCGGTCCGGCAGGGCACTCGCTCGCCGACGGCCTGGTCACTGGCGCCCGGCACGCCGCATCCGGTCATCCCACCCCGCCCGCACGGGGATCGACCGCATTCACCCGCGGGGCGGCGCGGCGGCGGGCCGGCCCTTCGGCAGGGCCGTGGCCGCGAGAAGGAGGGCGATGCCCAGGGCGCAGCTCGCGACCACGAAGGCGCCGGGGGTGGCTTCGGCGCTGACGATGCCGGCCTCGTCCGCCGCGTCGCTGTTGATGCCGAGGACCACGGCTCCCGCGCCGGCCAGGCCGAGCGCCCCGCCCAGTTGGCGGAGCGTCTGCCGGACGACGGACGCGTCGGGCCGTCGGTCCGCGGGGACCGCGCGCATCATCTCGGCGCTCAGGGCGGGGACCGGCAGCCCCATCCCCAGCCCGGCGAGGATCATCCCGGGGACCAGCCAGCGGTACTCCCCCGTCGGCAGCGCGGCCGTCCAGGCCACAGCACCCGATGTGGCGGCCGTGAGGCCCAGCAGGACGGGCACCCGGATCGACCGGGAGCGGTCCAGCAGGTACCCGGACAGGAAGGTGCCCGTCGTCAGGGACGCGACCAGGGGGATCAGGGCGGTCCCGGTGGCCGGGAGCGACAGGTGCAGGGCCTGCCGCAGGAACAGCGTGCCGTGCACGACCACGATCAGCTGCGCGGCCTGCACCAGGAAGGTGAGCGCCACTTCCACGGCGTACGGGCGGATGAGCAGCAGCCGCAGGTCCACGAGGGGCTCCGGGGAGCGCAGGACGAGCCGTACGGTCAGGGCCAGCGCCGACGCTCCCGTCACCAGGGCGGTGAGGGTCCTCGGATCGGTGACGCCCCGGATTCCGCACTGGTAGAGCCCCCAGACGAGCAGGCCCAGCGAGAGGATCACGGCGAGGGGTTGGCCCGCGGCGAGCGTGCCGCTCCCGGCCTCGTTGCGTACGCGCGCCCGGCCGATCACCCAGAGGGTCAGCGCGCCGACCGGCACGTTGACGAGGAAGACCGACCGCCATCCGAAGAACACGATGAGGACCGCCCCCACCACGGGCCCCATGACGAAGAGGATCTGTGCCAGACCCGCGTACGCGGCGAGCGCCCGGCCGCGTTCCCGCTCCTCGTACACGTCCGCGATCAGCGTCGTCGCCACCGGCAGCATCAGCGCGGCGCCCATGCCCTGCACGGCCCTGGCCGTGAGCAGGTACGCCTCGGCGGCGTCACCACCCGGCGCGAGGCCGCAGAGCCCGGAGGCGACCACGAACACGGCGGTCCCGCACCGGAAGGTGCGCAGGAGGCCGAAGTGGCGTGAGGCCATGGCCCCGACGGGCGTGAACGCGGCCATCGCCAGGCTGTAGACGAGCACCACGGCGTGCATGACGAAGGTGGTGAAGCCCAGGCTCCGCGCCACGGGGTCGAGGGCGACGGCGACGACGGGCTGGTCCAGCATGACCATGCCCCCGGCGCAGCCCATGGCGGCGACGACGAGGTGGGGTCGAGGCGGGGCGGAAGGTCCGGCGGAAGGACGACGGGCGGGCGACACTCGTTCCCAACGAGCGAGGGTCCTGTACGACATGGCCGTGCAGGATGGGGGTCATGAGTTTCACCGTGCATGCCCGCCGCGTCCGTGACGAGCGTCTGAGTCCCGCCCGGCGCGGCGCGGCGCTGGGCAGTGCGATCGTCCTGTACGGCCCGTTCGGTTTCACCTGGACCCACTCCTACCTGAGCCGGTTCGGGGACACTCGCCGCGACCCGCGGGCCATGGTGGCGGCGCTGGCCGCCCTTGAGCGCAGCAGGGACGCGCGTACGGCCGAGTGGGCGGAGTTCTCCCACCGGCGGAGCAGGGAGAAGCAGGAGGAGCACCGCCGTACGCCGTCGGCCGCCGACCGGGCCTGGATGGCGGCTCCCCGGTGGCCCGGGCCGGACCTGCACCGTGCCCACCGGGCGATGGTGTTGCGGTGGTCGTGCCTGCCCGCGCCTCCGCCCGCGGAGCTGCGCCGTGAGGGGCTGACCGACCTGGAACGGGCAGTCGTCGCACAGGTGGACGCCTACCTGTCGGCGGACCGGCCGAACCCGGAGGCGGGAGCGGTACTGGGCGGCTTGCTGCCCGCTCTGCGGGCGGCCGCGGCGCGGACGCGGGGCGCGCGGACGAGCCGGCCGGCGGCACGTGCCGACCGGCTGCGGATGATGGCCGAACTCGTCCACTGGGACCGCCCATCCCGCTGACCTTCCCGCCGGCGGGGTGGGCACGGCGAACCGCCCCTTCGCGGAGTTCGTGCCGCGGAGGGGCGGTGTTCTGGGCCGTCCTAGTTGCCGGCGGCCCGGAAGCTCCGTAGGCGGAGGCTGTTGCCGACCACGAAGACCGAGGAGAAGGCCATGGCCCCTCCGGCGATCATCGGGTTGAGCAGTCCGGCCGCGGCGAGCGGGAGGGCGGCGATGTTGTAGGCGAAGGCCCAGAACAGGTTCGAGCGGATCGTGCCGAGGGTCTTGCGGGCGAGGCGGATGGCGTCGGCCGCGGCCCGCAGGTCTCCTCGTACGAGGGTCAGGTCGCCCGCCTCGATGGCGGCGTCGGTGCCGGTGCCCATGGCCAGCCCGAGGTCGGCCTGGGCGAGTGCGGCCGCGTCGTTGACGCCGTCGCCGACCATGGCCACGCTGCGACCTTCGGCCTGGAGTCGCTTGACGACGTCGACCTTGTCCTGCGGCATCACCTCGGCGATGACCTGTTCGATGCCGACCTCGGCCGCGACGGCTTCGGCCACGGCCCGGTTGTCGCCGGTGAGGAGGATGGGGGTGAGGCCGAGGGAGCGCAGCCGCCGGATCGCCTCGGCGCTGGTCTCCTTGACGGCGTCGGCGACCTCCAGGACGGCGCGGGCCTCGCCGTCCCAGGCCACGGCGATGGCGGTACGGCCGGCCGCCTCGGCCCGCGCCTTCGCGCGCTCCAGGTGCACCGGCAGGTCGATGGCCCACTCGGCGAGGAGCTTTTCGCGCCCGACGAGGACGGCGTGGCCTTCCACGATGCCCTGGACTCCGAGGCCGGGGACGTTGGCGAAGTCCTCGGGGGTGGGCAGGGTGCCGGCCTTGGCGGCCGCGCCTGCGGCGACGGCCTGGGCGATGGGGTGCTCGGAGGCGTGCTCCAACGCGCCCGCGAGGCGCAGGACTTCGGTCGCGTCGGTGTCGTCGGTGGTGTGGACGGCGAGGAGGGTCATCCTGCCGGTGGTCACGGTGCCGGTCTTGTCGAGGACGATGGTGTCGACCTTGCGGGTGCTCTCCAGGACTTCGGGGCCCTTGATGAGGATGCCGAGCTGCGCGCCGCGGCCGGTGCCGACCATGAGGGCGGTGGGGGTGGCCAGGCCCAGGGCGCAGGGGCAGGCGATGATCAGGACGGCGACGGCCGCCGTGAAGGCCGCCGTGAGTCCGGCGCCGGAGCCGAGCCAGAAGCCGAGGGTGGCCAGCGCGAGGCCGATGACGACGGGTACGAAGACCGCGGAGATCCGGTCCGCGAGGCGCTGGGCGGCGGCCTTCCCGTTCTGGGCGTCCTCGACGAGCTTCGCCATCCGGGCGAGCTGGGTGTCGGCACCCACGCGGGTGGCCTCGACCACGAGGCGGCCGCCGGCGTTCAGGGTGGCGCCGGTGACGGGGTCGCCGACGCCGACCTCGACGGGCACGGATTCGCCGGTGAGCATGGAGGCGTCCACGGCGGAGGAGCCCTCGACCACGATGCCGTCGGTGGCGATCTTCTCACCGGGGCGGACCAGGAAGCGGTCCCCGACCTGGAGTTCGGCGGTCGGCACGGTGACTTCGCGGCCGCCACGCAGCACCGTGACCTCCTTTGCCCCGAGTTCCAGCAGCGCCTTGAGGGCGGCGCCGGCCTTCCGCTTGGACTTGGCCTCGAAGTAGCGGCCGGCCAGGATGAAGGCGGTGACTCCGGCCGCCGCCTCCAGGTAGATGTTGCCCGCGCCGTCGGTCCGGGCGATCGTGAACTCGAAGGCGTGGGTCATGCCGGGAGTGCCGGCGGTGCCGAAGAACAGCGCCCACAGCGACCACAGGAACGCGGCCGTCGTGCCCACCGAGATCAGGGTGTCCATGGTGGCCGCGCCGTGCCTGGCGTTGGTCCAGGCGGCGCGGTGGAAGGGCCAGGCCGCGTAGGTGACCACGGGCGCGGTCAGGGTCAGCGAGAGCCACTGCCAGTACTCGATCTGGAGCGCCGGGACCATCGCCATGGCGATGACGGGGACGGCCAGGGACACGGCGGTGACGAGGCGTTGCCGCAGCGGGCGCAGTTCGTCGTGGTCCCCCGCCGGGTCGGCGGCGTCCCCCGCCTCGTCCGTACGGACCGGGGCGGGTTCGTGCGCGGTGTAGCCGGTGGCCTCGACGGTGGCTATCAGCTCCGCGACGGACACGCCGTCGGCGTCGAAGGTGACCTTGGCCTTCTCCGTCGCGTAGTTGACGGTGGCCTCGACCCCGTCCATGCGGTTGAGCTTCTTCTCGATGCGGGCGGCGCACGAGGCGCAGGTCATGCCGCCGATGGCGAGTTCGATCTCGGCGGCGCCGACGGTGGTGGTCATGGGTGCTGCTCCTCGTTCGTGCGCGGGAGGGGTGGGAACGGGCCGGGGCCCGGGCGGACGGGCCCCGGCGAGGGGACGGTCGGGTCGGGTGTCAGGCGGCGCGGCCGGTCGGCTCGTAGCCGGCGTCGTCGATCGCCGCCGCGATGGCGTCGTCGTGGGGCTCGCCGACGGTGGTCACCGTGACCAGGCCGCCGGCCAGGTCCACGTCGACGGAGACGACGCCGTCGAGGGCTCCGACCGAGGTGGTGATGGCCGTGCGGCAGTGTCCGCAGGTCATGCCCGAAACGCGGTACGCGGTGCTGACGGTCGGGTCGGCGACGGCAACGGCCACGGCGGTCGCCGCACCGGCGGTCGTGCCGGCGTTCGTGCCGCAGGTGCCTTCGGGAGTACAGCAGGACATGGTTCTCTCCATTCGCTCTGATACCTGGAGGGGGTATCGGTTTGGACGCCCTCAGGTATACCCCCCATGGGTATCACGCACAAGGGACCCGATCGCTTGACTTGATACCCCTGGGGGGTATGGTGACGAGCGTCGGCAGCCGCCGGACCCCCACCCCTCGCACGGGAGAGCAGAGATGAACACCGGACTGAAGATCACCGCCTTCGCCGCCGCCCTCACGACCGTCTTCGGAACCGCGTACGGAGTCGGCAAGGGCGTCGGCCCGATGGGCACCCCGGAGCGGGCGGAACACCCGGGTCACTCGGCACAGGCGAGCGCGCCGGGCGCGTCGGGCGCGGGCGCCGGAGCCGACGCGGACGCGGACGCGGACGGGCATGGCGGCCACCCGGAAGCGGCCCGGGCTTCCGCACCCGGCGGGCTACAGGTCTCGGACGCCGGCTACACGCTGTCCCTGGACACGAGGCAGGTCGGGCCCGGCCCCGCCGAGATCAGGTTTTCGATCAAGGACCGGGACGGGCGCAAGGTCACGGCGTACAAGACCGAGCACGGAAAGGAGCTGCACTTCATCGTCGCCTCGCGCGACCTCACGGTCTATCGCCACCTCCACCCGGTCCGGGAGGCCGACGGGACCTGGTCGACGCCGGTGGACCTGCCCGCGGCAGGCGGCTACAAGGCCTTCGCCGACTTCACCCCGGCCGCCGACGGCGCGAAGGGCGTCACCCTCGGCGCGGATCTCGCCGTACCCGGCACGTACGCTCCCGCCCCGATGCCACCGGCGACCGGGACGGCGGAGGTCGATGGCTACGACGTCACCCTGGGCGGCACCCTGGACCCGGGCAAGGCCGGCGAACTCCGGCTCACCGTCGGCAAGGACGGAAGGCCCGTCACGAACCTGGAGCCCTACCTCGGTGCGTACGGCCACCTCGTCGCCCTGCGCGACGGGGACCTCGCCTACCTCCACGTCCACCCCAACGCGGGCGGCCCGGGGCCCGAGGTCTCCTTCACCGCCACGGCCCCGAACGCCGGGACGTACCGTCTGTTCCTGGACTTCCAGCACGAGGGCAAGGTCCGGACGGCGGCCTTCACCGTGCAGGCCGGCGGGCCCGCCGGCGCCCCGAGCGCGCCCGCAGCCACCGGCTCCACCGGCTCCACCGCCGATGAGCCCGGCGGGCACTCCCACTGACCGCACGCCTGCTCCGTCCGGGAGCGAACGGCCGAGTCGGGGCCGCCACCCGTGGGCGCGCGCCCCATCGGCGGTAGGGTGCGCCCCGTGTCCGAGCATCAGCGCGATCTCACGGGTTACGGCGCCGAGCCGCCGCACGCCGCCTGGCCCGGTGGCGCCCGGGTCGCCGTCAGTCTCGTACTCAACTACGAGGAGGGCGGGGAACAGAGCGTCCTCGAAGGGGACGCCGCCTCCGAGGGGTACCTGCACGAGATCGTCGGCGCGCCGCCCGTGGTCGGCGGACGGGACCTGAACGTCGAGTCGATGTTCGCCTACGGCTCGCGCGCCGGTTTCTGGCGCATCCACCGCACCCTGGCGGCGCACGGAGCGCCCCTCACCGTCCACGCCGTGGGCCGGGCACTGGAGCAGAACCCGGACGCGGCGCGGGCGATGGGCGGTGCCGGGTGGGAAGTGGCGGGCCACGGCTGGCGGTGGATCGACTACCGGCACGCCCCCGAGGACGTGGAACGCGCCGACATCGCCCGCTCGGTCCGTAGGATCGAGCGGCTCGTCGGACGCCGGCCCGTCGGGTGGTACACCGGCCGCACGAGCAGCGCTACGCGGCGGCTCGTCGCCGAGGAGGGCGGCTTCCTCTACGACTCGGACGACTACTCCGACGACCTGCCGTTCTACGTGGAGGCGGCCGGCCGACCGCACCTCGTGCTTCCGTACAGCCTCGACACCAACGACTTCAAGTTCCTGATCGTGCACGGCTTCACCACCGCCGACGACATGCTCGCCTACCTCGTCGACGCGTTCGACGCGCTCCATGCCGAGGGCGCCGACCGCCCGCGCATGATGAGCGTCGGCATGCACTGTCGGATCATCGGGCGGCCCGGCCGCATCCGCGCCCTGGAAGGCTTCCTGAAGCACGTCGAGCGGCGCGGCGGCGCGTGGCTCGCGACGCGCGAGCAGATCGCCCGCCACTGGCTCACGACGCACCCGCCACCGCGCTGAACCCCGGGGCCGAACGCCCTCAGCCCGGCCGCCCCGTGTGGAAGAAGGCCGTCAGCACGGGTGCGAGGGCGTGCGGATCGATACCGTGGTCCTGGCCCGGGAGGAAGTCGCCTCCCAGGCCGCCCAGACAGGAGTGTTCCGCTCGGACGAGACCGCCTTGGACATCCGCACCCCCGTTCTGCCGTCAACACGCGGGACGTTGCGCTTCGGAGGCAGCGTGGGGACCTGGGTACGGATGAACAAGATCATCGACTGATCGGCCGGCCGGAGCGCCATGCGGCCCGCCGCGGCTATGCCACTTGACCGCCCCTCAGGGCCCGGATGAGCCAGGGGTGCACCGGGGTCAGGTTCGGGACCACCTGCCAGCCGTTGACGATCCACACGAGCCGCCAGTACCGATCCACCCGGGGATCGTGGAGCTCCTCGAACCGCCGGGCCAGCCAGTCCCGGAACGCGGCGTCGGGCGTGCGGTCGAACGTCTCGGCGAAGCGGTGCACGAGGTCGTCGATGATCGGTCCGGCGCCTTCGCCGAGCGGGTCGATGCCCGACTCCATGGCCCCGGCGACCTCCCGGCGGACGAGGTCCATCAGCTCCTCGCCGGCCTCGCCCTCGATGCCGGACCCGCCTCCGGTGGCCTGGTGCACGGCCGTACGGCGCATCCGCGCCCGGAAGTCCTCGTCACCGACCAGCTCGGCGAGCTCCACCCACGCGGCGACCTGCTCGCCGGACGGGTCGTCGGGGAGTTCGGGAGTGGCGGCGCGGAGCATGGACGTCGCGGTCCTCGTGCCCTCCTCGCTGTCGCGACTGCCGAACGTGTCGTCCATGAAGTCGTCGATCAGACGGCGGCGTTCCTCGCCGGACAACCGGGTGAGCCTGTGCATGAGTTTGATCTCCTCGGGTCCGGCCCCGCTCGCGGCGACGGCTCGCAGAACGCTCCGGCGCAGCTGCAGCGCCCGGATGCGGGCGTCCACGGCATCGGCGTGCGCCGCGGCGACCTCCGCCACCGAGAGCTCGCGGTCCAGCACCCGCCGGCTCGTGGCCAGGTCCATGCCCAGCTCGCGCAGGGTGCGCAGGAGTTCCAGACGGAGCAGTGCGTCGAGGCCGTAGAGCCGGTATCCGGCGGGGCTTCTGGTGGTCGGCGCCACCAACCCCGCGTCGGAGTAGAACCGGATGGTCCTGACGGGCAGGCCGGTGCGTCGGGAGAGTTCCCCGATCGAGCAGAGGGTCGTGGCGTCCATGTCTCCCACTCTGCAGTCTCCAGTCACTGGAGACTCAAGGCCGTGACCCGGCGGCGGGCAAGGCCGCCAGCAGCCTGCGCAGTACGGGGGCGGGCGGTCCCTCCGGAACGGCTAGCCATGTCGTCAGGGCGGGGCCCGCGAGGGGTCGTACGGCGATGCCGGGGAAGTCCGGAAGCCCGGTCACCTCGTAGAAGAGGGTCCAAGACGGTTCGGCCGCCGAGGCGATCGCCGCGAGGGTCTCGGTCAGGGTGGTGAAGCGGGGGCCCAGTGGCGGCCGCCCGCTGCCGGCCGCGCGCAGCAGGTCCGTCACCAGGTCGTGGAACGGTGGGTTCGCCGGCCGTTCCACGAGACGGAGTGGCAGTTCCGCGAGGTCGGCGAGGGTGAGGGCGGGCCGCGCCGCCAGGGGGTGACCGGCAGGAACGGCGGCGTACAGCGGATCCTGCCAGGCCTCCAGGAGGCTGACGCCGGGCGGCGCGAGCGGCTCGCCCCGTACGAAGGCCGCGTCGAGCTCGCCGTCGCGCAGGAGCCGGAGCCGTTCGGCCGCCGGGACGTGGCGCAGGGCGACCCTGAAAGCCGCGGTGTCGTCCGCGAGGCGGTGGAGGAGCTGGTTCGTCCGCTCGCCGGGACCCCTGACGGGGCCCAGCCGGAGCAGCCCGGCGGATCCGCCGGCGAGTTCGGCGGCGAGGGTCCGGGTGCGGTCGGCCGCCTCCAGTACGGTCCGGGCCTGCGGCAGGAGCGCTTCGCCGTGGGCCGTCAGAACGGTCTGCCGGGCGCCCCGGTCGAACAGCACCAGTCCGAGCTGTCGCTCCAGGCGCCGCACCTGGGTGCTGACCGCGGACTGGACGATGCCCAGGCTGTCGGCCGCCCGGCCGAAGCCGCCCTGTTCGGCGACCGCGACGAAGTACCGCAGCTGTCGCAGTTCCACGCTCGCGCTCCCCCAGTACGACGAGGCCTCCCCGGCCGGCCATCTCGATCCCAGATGGCCGTGATCCTCAACCGGTTCTGGCCGCACGGTTGTTCCCGGGGTCGAATGGGGTCGTCAGCCGTCGTGCTCGAGGAGGAGCGACCGTGAACCCGTTCGTCGTACGGCCCGAGGAGGCCGAACCCGTCGCACTGCCCGGAGGAGCCGGCTTCCTGCTGCTCGCGGATGCCGCCGACACCGGCGGGGCGGTGGGCGCCAATCTGCTGAAGCTGGCCGCCGGGTCCGACGGCGCGGGCCCGCACCACCACACCCGGTCGACCGAGGTGTTCTACGTCGTGGCCGGCACCGCCTGGTTCCGGTTGTTCGGCGCGGACGGCACGGACGGCACGGACGACGACCGGGTGGAGACCGTGGGGGCGGGTGGACTCGTGGTGGTCCCGCCTGACACCGTCCACGCCTTCGGGGCCGCCCCGGGACGGGAAGCGGAGCTGCTCGTGCTCCTCACCCCGGGAGTCGACCGCTTCGGATACTTCCGGGCCCTGGGACGAGTCAGGCGGGGTGAGGAACCCTTCGACGTGCTCCTCCCCGAGCAGGGGCGCTATGACGTCCGCTTCGCCGCGGGCCGCGCATGAACCTCGTCCGCGCCTGTCTGCGCGACGGCGTCGGTGGCAGCCCCACCGCCGTGGTGGAGGACGACGGAGCGCCGAGCGACGAGGACCGCCGGCTTGTGGCCGCGGAGCGGGGAACCTCGCACGCGGTCTTCCCGCGTGTGCCGCGCCGGGGCGCGCCCGGGCCGTCCGGGGTCCGCGTCCGCTTCTTCACCTCCGAGGGCGAGCTGCCTGCCTGCGGGCCACGGTACGGTCGCCGCGCCGGCCTTCCTCGCCTCCCGAGCGGGGACCGGGGCCGGGCCCGGGCCCGGGTACCGGGCCACCCTCCGTACGTCCGCTCGCGCGTTCGACGGCTGGGTGGTGCGGAACGGGGCGTACTTCTCCGCGAGCTTCGACCCCGGCCCCGTCGGACTTCGTACTCCCACGGCTGCCGAGCCGGACCTCGCGCTCGCGCCGCTCGGCGCCGCCGCGGAGGCTGCCGCCGCGGGGGGACGGGTGGCGGGGGTGGGCCGGGAGCGGCTGATGGTGCCGTCGCGAGCCGCGCCGCGCTCGCCGCTTTGGACCCGGACCTCGACGGGCTCCGGGACGCGTGCGACCGGCTCGGCCTGCCGGGCGCGTACGCCCATTCGCCGCCCTCGCCGACGGGTGGGCTTGCGGCCCGGATGTTCGCACCGTCCATCGGGGTCCCGGAGGACAACGCCAACGCGAACGGCACCGCCCGCCTGGCCGCCCTCCTGGCGCGGCGGGGCACCACGCGCATCGCCGTCGACATGGGCGATGCGGTGGGCAGCCCCGCCACCATCACCGCCACGGCACGTCCCGGGCCCTCGGGCGTCCGGATCCGCGTGGGGGGCACCGCCACGGCCGCCGGGCTCCGAGTGGCCGGTCGCCCGGAGGCCTGACAGGCTGTCGGGAGTGATCGACAGGAGGCGTCCGTGCTGCTCGAAGGCGTGATGCTGCTGTGGTTCCTGCAGGTGGCCGTCGCCGTGGTCTTCGTCGCCGTCGACATCCGCAGGACGCCGGAAGCGACGGTGATGAAGTGGGGCTTCGTCATCATCACCGCCTTCAGCAGCCTGTTCGGAGCGCTGATGTACGTACTGAGCTGCCGCGAGCCGCTGCCCGGCACGCACGAGCAGTACGTGGCGGCCAAGTGGCGTCAGGTCGTCGGCTCCACCATGCACTGCGTGGCCGGCGACGGCGTCGGCATCCTCGTCGCGGCGGTGATCACCTACAACCTGGGGCTCCAGCCGTGGGCGGAGCTGCTGTGCGAGTACGCCCTGGGCTTCCTGTTCGGTTGGACCGTCTTCCAGGCCCTCTTCATGAAGGACATGTTCGGCGGCTACCGCACATCCCTGAGGAAGACGTTCATGGCGGAGCTGCTGTCCATGAACGCGGTCATGGGCGGCATGACCGCCGTCATGAACCCCTGGATGACGAACACCATGCCCCACCCGAGCCCCACGGAGCCCACCTTCTGGTTCATCATGTCCATCGCCCTGTGCGCCGGCTTCCTGGTGGCCCTGCCCATGAACTGGTGGCTGGTGGACCGGGGCCTCAAGCACGGGATGATGACCGTCCGCGACGCGGAGCCGGTGCCGCTTGCCGCGGGAGCGGCCCTGGCCGGCGCGACGCTCTCCGGCGGGCCGGGCCCCGCGGCGGCCGGAGGGCACGACCACGGCACGATGCGGGCCGGGGTCGGCCGCCGCGAGCTCGCCGTCATGACGGTGGTCAGCTTCCTCGTCTTCGGCGCCGGAGTCCTGGTCGCGGGGGTTTTCGGGCATCTGACCATGTGATCCTGCCGCATCGTTCCTCCGGGTCGAACGGACCGCCCGCCTCAGACCTGGCGCGCGCCGCCGTCCACGAAGAGTTCGATCCCGGTGATGTAGCTGCTCTCGGGTGAGGCGAGGAACAGTGCGGCGGCGGCGACCTCCTCGGGGCGGCCGGGGCGGCCGAGGGGGACACGGGCCGTCGCCTCCTCGATGACCTCGGCGGGGGCCTGCGCCAGGGACGGGGTGGCGATCGGGCCGGGACTGAGCGTGTTCACGCGGATGCCGCGGCCGGCCAGTTCCAGGGCCATGCTGCGGGCCATCGAGCGGACGGCGGCCTTCGTCGCGGCGTAGACGCCGAAGCGCCGGGACCCGGCGGAGCCGGCCGCCGAGCCGAGCAGGATGATCGAGCCGCCGTCCCGGAACAGGGGCAGTGCGCGCTGCACGGTGAAGAAGGCCGCCTTGAAGTTCAGGTCCGTCGTCAGGTCGAACTGGTCCCCGGTGAGATCGGCGAGTCCGGCGGGCCGGCCGCCCCCGGCGTTGGCCACCAGGACGTCCAGGGGACTGCCCGAATCCGCCACCGCCGTGTAGAGGCGGGCCAGGTCGGCCTCGCTGGTCACATCACCCGGGACGGCGGTCACCGAGTCTCCCAACGCGGCTGCGGCCCGGGCGAGTTCCGTCTCCCGTCGGCCCGTGAGGAAGACCCGCGCGCCCTCCCTGACGAAGCGTGCGGCTATCGCCAGGCCGATGCCGGACGAACCGCCCGTGACGACCGCGACCTTGCCGTCGAGTTGTCCCATACGTCGTCCTCCGCGCTGTGGGCCCTGGCGTAGCGGGCCGGGGTGCGCCCGAGGGTCGGGCAGCGGCCCGACGAAGTCAAGGCATCCCCCGCGCGGCCGCGGCCCCGCGAGCCGGTGGGCTCGCGGGGCCGCGGGGGCGTGCGGGACCAGGTGCGGTCCGGGGAGGATCAGGGACAGGTGGCCAGGAGGACGGAGACGACCGTGCAGGAGGCGGTCGCGCTGTCGTTGAGCGTGTTGGGGTCGGTCGGGGCGGACGCCGTCCGGGTGGCGGTGACCGAGACGCGGCCCAACGAGAGCAGGCTCAGCGGTACCCGGAACGTCTTGGCCGAGGCGCTGCCGGCGGCGATCGTGCCGTAGACGCAGGTCACGGTGGTCCCGAGGGCGGTGCATCCCGGGGACGGCGATCCGGCGGACGAGCCCGGCGGCAGTGTCGCCGTGATGGTGGCCGAAGTGACCGTACCGGGGCCGGTGTTGTGGGCGGTGAGGGTGTAGGTCAGGTACGGGACGAGGAGGCTCAGGCCCGGCTGCGCGGTCAGGTCCACGTCGATGTCGGCGGGCGGGAGCTGGTACGTGTACCGTCCGGCGGCGGCCACGGCGCTGGTGCCGCCGGGCGTGGTGACCTGTACGTCGACGGGGCCCGCGGCGTGCGCGGGTGCGGTGGCCGTGCACGCCGTGGCGGTGCAGGACAGGGCACCGGCCGGGTTGCCGGGGCCGAAGGTGAGCGAGGTGGCGCCGCCGAGGCCGGTGCCGGTCACCGTGACGACGGTACCGCCGTCCGTCGTGCCCGTGGACGGGCTGAGCGAGGTCACCGCGGGTACGGGGATGTAGGTGAAGCGGGCGGCTGCGGACGGCGCGCTGGTGCCGCCGGGGGTGGTGGCCCGTACGTCGACCGTGCCGGTCCCGGCGGGTGCCGTGGCGGTGCAGGAGGTCGGGGTGCAGGTGACGCCGGTGGCGGGATCGCCCGCGCCGAAGGTGATGACGGCGCCCGCCAGGTTCGTGCCGGTGACCGTCACCGCGGCGCCGCCCGCGGCGGGTCCGGTGGCCGGGCTGACGGCGGTGACCGTGGGCGCCCGGTGGAACGCGAACACGACGCGGCCGTCTCCGGCGTTGGCGCCGTTGGCCAGGGTGACCGGTGCGCCGGGGACCGTGCCCGAGACCAGGCTGGATCCGCCGCCTCCGCCGCCGCCTCCGCCGCCGGTTGTTCCGTACCGGCCGCCGGCTCCGCCCCGGCCTCCGCCGCCGTACCCGGCGCCGCCGCGCCCGCCGGCGCCGGTCGGGCTGAAGACCCCTTGCGCGGCCGAGCCTCCGGCGGCGTTCGGGTAGCCGCCCGGGGAGCCGTTCGCGCCCTCGTTGTCGGTGCCGAACCCTCCGGTCCCCGCCGCTCCGCCGGTGGTGTCGGTGCCCGGGCCTCCGCCCGTACCGCCCTGCGCGTCGGGAACCTGGCCGTTGCCGTTGGCGCCCGCGCCGCCGCTGTCACCGCCGGCCGCTCCCGGGTAGGCCGGGGAGCCGATGCCGGCTCCGCCCGCGCCGCCGCCCGAACCGGCCGTCAGCAGGGGGGCGCCTGCGTCCGTCGTCACCGCGACGAGGGCGCCACCGGAGCCGGGCGCGCCGAACTGCGCGTTCGCGGCCGCGTTGGCGCCGCGTTTGCCGACGGTGACGTTGAAGGTCTGCCCGGGAGTCACGGGTACGGTCGCCACGAGGTGCGCGCCCTTGCCGCCCGGTGTGCCGTCGTAGGCGTTGCCGCCCCCGGCGCCGTCGAGGGTGACCACGGCACCGGACATCTCGTCGGGCACGGTGAGGCTTCCGGAACCGCCGGCCGTGCAAGTGATCGTGGTGACGGCATCCGCCACGACCGGCGCGGCGCACACCCCTTCGGCCGCCGCCGGACCCGCCAGGACCGTCAGGCCGCCGGCGGCCAGCGCGGACGACGTGGCCACCGCCAGGAGGCGGCCCCGCCACCAGGGTCTCGGTCCGCGCGGCACGGCGATCGATGACATGAAGTCTCCCCCTCGGAGCCGGTATCGAGGACCGCTCGCGGAGCGGCGGCCCGGTGACGACTGCGGAAGCATCGCAGCGGCGGGCGCGCGCCGGGCGCGAAATGCCGGATCGTCACTTCGGCCCCGTCGGAAAATCCGACAGAGAAACCGGATCGGCTCGTACGTGCGAATACTTCGTGCCGGAGGAGTGGATTCCGGGTCAGCCGGATGCCGGGAGGTTGTCGACGATGACCGTCACGCCCTCCTCGACGGTTTCCGGCGAGAGCACCAGCGGGCCGACCGCAGGGTTCACCGGGAGCTCGTACCCGGGCGGAGCCTGTGTCTCCAGCCAGTAGTACACGCCGAGCGGCATGCTCCGGGAGCACACCCCGTCGGCCCCGGTCGTGCAGGGGCCCCCGATGTCGGTGTCCGGGTCTGCGCCGGTGGTCTGGAGACCCGGGATGCCGTTGGTCTCCTCCCACAATCGGAAGACGGCGCCGGGCAGCGGCAGGCCCGTGAGCTCGTCCTCCTTGATCACGGTGACCGCACCCGTCTCGGGCAGGCCGGGGCCGTCGCAGTCGTGCGGGCCGTGCGGATCGTGCGGGGAGCCGGCCGGAGGGCACGGAGGTCCGCTGGGGGGCGCCTCCGCCGCCACGGCGTACGAGGGGGCCGCGGCGAGCAGCGCCGCCGTCGCCATGACGGTGAACCATGGGCGCCACGAGGCCCGGGTCGGGCGAAGTCCAGGAAGTGCCATGGCACGACTTGACCAAGCCGGGTGGGTGGAGCGCACCGGCGACACTCCCCCGCCACGGGCTTCCGTCCGCAGGACCACCCGGACGGGTTCGGGGTGACGGGGGTCAGCCGACCCGGGGCACGTCGTACCGGCGGAGGACCATGAGCGAGTCCTCCGGGGCCGCGACCATGGCGAAGGGGAACCGGTCCAGCTCCAGGCAGAGCGCGACGTCGTCGGGGTGGGTCCCTTCGCGCACCCTCTCGGCCAGCTCGGCGGCGGCGCGCGACCCTGCCGCGCGGCGGAGGAACCCGGCCGCATCCGGCCCGGCCCCGGTGGCCCGCCCCGCGATGTACTGGGCGCAGGCCAGGTCCTCTTCCGCCCGTCCGTCCTCGCCGGTGACCACGAACGTGACGCTGTCGCACCCGCGTGCGCGCAGCAGCCGGGCCGTAGCCTCCGCCACCACGAAGCCGGCGCACAGCACCAGCGGGGAGTCCTTGACCGCGAGGGCGCCGACCGTCCCCGCGGTGGTCTTCTGCACCACGGTCCGTCCGCCGAGGTCGGCGGAGCGCAGCAGGCCCGGCGAGTTGACCATCTCGAACCCGGGCAAGGGCGGTCCGTCCTTGAGCGCCACCCAGTCCGGGTGACGGGCCTTGAGCTCGCGTACCTCGTCGAGCGATTCGGCGAGCACGATCTTCTCCGCTCCCCGGTCGAAGAGCCAGCCGGCCACCGTGAAGGCGCGCATGACGTCGACCACGACCGCCGCGGACGGGGCTTCGGCCAGTTCGGGGATGCCGAGGAATCGAGTGTCCATTCAATCATGATCGCGCACGGCCGGGCGGTGTATCGCGGGCATATGGAAAATCGCATACGCCGCCGCAACGGCCGTCCGGCTCCCATGGACGCATGGACCACAGCGCATCCCCACCGGCACCGGCCCGCCGCACGCGCCGGATCGTGTTCTCCGGCATCGCGATCCTGGGCGTGGCGGGCGCCCTGTTCGTCGTGCGGCGGCCGCTGATGATGTCCGCCCCGATGTGCACGGCCGGGCGGTGGCACGGCTGTTTCGACACGTTCAACGGCGTGGTGCTCATGACGCTGGTCGCGCTGCCGTTGGCCCCGTTGGTGGCGTGGCTCCTGGCTCACCGCCGGCGCGCCGCCGGTGTCGCATCGGCCTGGCGGCTGTCGCTCGCCGAAGTGGGCATGGTGCACGGGACGGTGCCGTTCGTGTGGCTGACCATGATGCCCGGCTCCGGGGCGGGCGTCGTCCCCGGCCGGGTGAGCCTGTTGCCACTGCGGGACCTGGTCACGATGGGCCCGCTCGGGATCGTCGGGAACCTGCTGGTCTTCGCGGCGCTGGGCTTCTTCGCCCCGATGCGGTTCGCGGCACTCGCGTCCCCGCCGCGGATCCTGGCGCTGGGGGCGGGCTGCTCCGTCCTGGTGGAGGTCGCGCAGTACGTCCTGCGGCTGGACCGGGTGTCCTCCGTGGACGACGTACTGGTCAACGCGGTCGGCGCCGTGCTGGCCGGGTTGGCGTCGCGCCGCTGGTGGCGCACCGCGGCGCCCGCCCCGTCGGACCGGCCTCACCCCGCCTCGGAACCGGCACTGGAGCCGGTGGGCTGAGCGGTGTCGCCACGAACGTCGGATACGTCGGCGATATGCCGGGCTGCTTAGGCTTCGGACATGCGCGTACTGATCGTGGAGGACGAGCCGTACCTTGCCGAGGCCGTCCGTGACGGTCTGCGGCTGGAGGCGATCGCCGCCGACATCGCCGGCGACGGCGACTCCGCCCTGGAGCTGCTGAGGGTCAACTCCTACGACCTCGCCGTCCTCGACCGCGACATCCCCGGCCCCTCCGGCGACGAGGTCGCCCGCCGCATCGTCGCCTCGGGCAGCGGCATGCCGATCCTCATGCTCACCGCCGCCGACCGGATCGACGACAAGGCGTCGGGGTTCGGGCTCGGTGCGGACGACTACCTCACCAAGCCGTTCGAACTGCGGGAGCTCGTCATGCGGCTGCGGGCGCTCGACCGCAGGCGCGCCCACGCCCGGCCGCCGGTCCGGGAGATCGCGGGCCTGCGGCTCGACCCCTTCCGCCGGGAGGTGTTCCGCGACGGCCGTCATGTGGCGTTGACCCGCAAGCAGTTCGCCGTGCTCGAAGTGCTGGTCGCCGCCGAGGGCGGGGTCGTCAGCGCCGAGGAACTGCTGGAGCGGGCCTGGGACTCGAACGCCGACCCTTTCACCAACGCCGTCCGCATCACCGTCTCCGCTCTGCGCAAACGGCTCGGCGAGCCGTGGGTCATCGTCACGGTGCCGGGCGTCGGCTACCGCATCGACACCGGCCCGGGCGTCCCTCCCGCCGGTGGTACGCGTGCGTAGACGCCCGGGGTTCAGTGCCCGGCTGAAGCTCGCCCTCAGCTACGCCGGGTTCCTCGCGGTCGCCGGGGCCCTGCTGCTGGCCGTGGTGTGGGTGTTCCTGCTGCGCTACGTACCCGACAACTCCCAGGGGCTGCTGGGGATCTCACCCAACCGCTACCTCCTCGTGCACATGTTCGCGCCCGCCGCGGCCGTGGCGATGGTCTTCCTGCTCCTGTTCGGCCTGGTCGGGGGCTGGTTCCTCGCGGGGCGGATGCTCGCCCCGCTCACCCGGATCACGGATGCGGCGCGGACGGCCGGGGAGGGATCGCTGTCCCACCGGATCCGCATGGAAGGCCGGCGGGACGAGTTCCGCGAGCTCGCCGACGCCTTCGACACGATGCTCGGCCGGCTGGAGTCGCACGTCGCCGAGCAACGGAGGTTCGCCGCGAACGCCTCCCACGAACTGCGCACCCCGCTCGCCATCTCGCAGACGCTGCTCGACGTGGCCCGCAGGGACCCGACCCGCGACCGCGACGAGGTCCTCGAACGCCTCCAGGCCGTCAACGCGCGTGCGATCGGCCTCACCGAGGCCCTCCTGCTGCTCAGCCGCAGCGACCGGGGGACCTTCACCCACGAGCGCGTCGACCTCTCCCTCGTCGCCGAGGAGGCCGCGGAAACCCTGCTGCCCCTCGCCGAACAGCGCGGTGTCGCGCTCGACGTCGCGGGCGGACCGGCGTGGACCAGCGGCTCCGCGGAGCTCCTGCTGCGGATGGTGACGAACCTCGTCCAGAACGCCGTCGTCCACAACCTCCCGTCCGGCGGCGCGGTGACGGTCCGCACCGAAGCACGGCACGACGCGAGCGTGCTGCGGGTCGAGAACACCGGCCACGCGGTGCCACCGGAACTGGTGCCGACCCTGACCGAACCCTTCCGGCGCGGAACGGAACGCGTACGCACCGACGAGCACGCGGGCGTCGGCCTCGGCCTCGCCCTCGTGCACAGCATCGTCCGCGCCCACGAGGGCACCCTCGAGCTCGTCCCCCGGCCCGCCGGCGGTCTGCTCGTCACGGTCCGCCTCCCCGTCCGGGACACGCCGGAGCCGGGAGAGCGTACGGTGCTCATGTGATCAAAGGCGAGAACACGACGGGGACCGCACTGCTCCTCGCGGCCGCGCCGACGGGCAAGAGCCGGCTCATCAACGCCACCGGCGTCCTGCCCACCCTCGCGGCCGTCCCACCCAGCACCCTCACCGGAACCCCGGCCGGCACGATCGTCGAGCTCGCCGATCCGATGGACCAGCAGACCGTGCTCACCCGCGTGCGCGCTGCCGCCGCGACCCCGGGACCGCTCAGCCTCCTCGTCACCGGGCAGCTCCAACTCGACGCGCGGCAGCACCGGCTGCACCTGGCCCTGGCCCGGTCCACTCCCGCGACCCTGCGGTACACGGGTCTGCCGTGGGAGTGGCTGGTCGGCGAACTGAAGCCGCGGCGAGCCGACTCGACGAGGGTGATCGTCGACCTGGTCGCCGCCCCCGACGCCTGGCAGGAGATCGCCGCGTACGGTCTCACGCTCGGGCCCGGGATCGCCCTCTACGGCCGGGTGGCACCGCCGCCGGCCCGCAACCGACCTGCCGCGGAACCGTCCTACCTCCAGGCCGTGGCGACCCTTTGGCGCAGCGGACTGAACCCGCCGCCGGGCGAGCTCCACGCCAGGGCCGCCGCCCAGGCCGGCCACGACGGGGCCCTGCTCCTCTCCGTGGCCGGTGCGCCGGCTCCCGTACCGGCGCACGCGGCTCCGGCTCCGGCTCCGGCTCCGGCTCCCACGCCACCGGCCCCTGCGGCGCCGGCCGAGGACCCGCTGCCCGCGATCCTCTCCATCGCGCACGCCGGCCGCCACGGCGAGGCCGCGGCGCTCGCGGCGCAGTGGGAGCGCTGGGCCGTGCGGACCAGCGGCGCGGGGTCGGTCGAGGCCGTCCACTGGCTGGAGGTGCGGGCAGATCTGGCCCACGTCTCCGGCGACGCGCAGGCGAGCTGCGAGCTGTGGATGGCGGCCGCCGATGCCCGCCTCGCCCTTCACCAGGCCCCGGACAGCGCGGGCGTCCAGGCCGCCGTGGACCGGGCGCACCACCAGTGGCAACAACTCCGGGACCCTGGTCCGGCGTCGGAACTCGGGCCGCGCCTGGCCTCCCTGCGGGGCCGCGTCCCGGGGCGGCGGCCGGGAGCCACGGAGGCGGTGCGGCGCCGACTGGAGTTCCTGCGCACCGGGGCACTCACCGCGGGTCAGTGATCGCGGCCGGGGCGCGGGCCGACGTACCGGTCCGCCGGTGACGCACCGCGCGCCGCGGCGTTGTTCCCCACATGGACAGCGATGAAGAGCTTCTCGACGTACTCCTCGATCGCCCCGCCAACGGTCGGCTGAAGCTCATCAGCGAAGACGAGGCACGGGCCGTCCTGGTACTGCTCGGCATCCTCTGGGAGGAGACCCGCTCGGCGGAGGTCCGCGAGGCCGCCGAAGAGCTGCGCCGCCGTCTCGCCTCGCGGCTGGGCCCGGGCGCCGGTGGCGGCGGCGCCGTCGCCGCCCCCCTGGCCGTCCTCAAGGCCGGTGCGGCGCGGGAGGGGGCGTGTTTGCCATCATCGTCCGATGAACGATGATCAGCGCACACACCCCTCGAAGGTGGCCGACGACCGGGCGTCGCTCACCTCGTTCCTCGACTACCAGCGGGCGACCCTGGCCATGAAGTGCGCCGGGCTGACCGGCGAGCAGCTGAAGCGGAAGGCGGTCCCGACGTCGGGGCTCACGCTCCTCGGCCTGGTGCGCCACGCGGCGTCGGTCGAGCGGAGCTGGTTCCGCCTCGTCGTGAACGCCGAGGCCGTCAGGCCGCCTTGGCCCGGCGAGGTCGACGGCACGTTCGCCGAGTTCCACGTCGAGGACGCCGATGTCGGCGAGGCCTTCGAGACGTGGCGCGAGGAGTGCGCCCGCGCCCGGGCCGTCGTCGACTCCGTCGACTCGCTCGACGACGCCGTCGACTTCCGCGGCGAGACGATCTCGCTGCGCTACGTCCTCACCCACATGATCGAGGAGTACGCGCGGCACAACGGCCACGCCGACCTGCTGCGCGAGGCGATCGACGGGGCCGTCGGCGAGTAGCGGGACGGACGCCCCCGGAGCGGGCGTTGTCGGTCCCCCGTGGAAGACTGCGGCCCATGGCTCTTTCCGACCTCACCTTTGACCAGTGGCAGTCGTTCGACCTGGCGGCCGCCCGCCGGGTCGCGCAGGAGGCGGCCGATGCGGCGGGTGGTCGCCTGGTCGCCGTGGAGGCGGTCGAGCACCTCGGTGCGCCGATGCACCGTGCCCGGATCGAGCGGGACGCCCGGGAGTTCGCGCTCGTTCCGGGCGGTGCCGTGACGCTGGGGTTCGACCTCGACTCCTGGCGGCCGACGCCCGAGCAGGCCGCCGACTACCTGGAGAGCCAGGAGGAGGGCTACGGGTACGGCCTCGATCTGCGCGAGTACCTCGCGCACGTGCTCAGCCCCCGCCGGCGCGTCGCCCTGGAGACCGTCCTCATGGCCGTGGAGGACGAGAACCTGACCGAGGCCCCCGCCGACATGCCGGCCGTGCTCGCGGCGCGCGGCCTGCGGATGCCGAGTTCCGACGAATGGGAGCACGCCTGCGGAGCCGGTGCGAGCACCCTGTTCCGGTGGGGCGGCGACTGCCCGCTCGACCGGATCCCGTACACCGATCCGGCCGGCCCGCAGCACGGCCTGAACGCCCTGGGCCTGCACATCGCCTACGACACGTACCGGACGGAGCTGACGAGCGACGTCACCGCGGTGCACGGCGGCGACGGCGGTGAATCGGTCTGCGGCGGCTACGGCAACCTGCTGGGATGGCTGCCGCTGGCGACGGCCAACCGCAACCCGTTCGTCGCGGAGTTCGTGTACGGGCCGGACGGCGAGGGTCTGTACGACTCCTTCTCCACCCGGCCCGTCATCGCCTTCTGAGCCCGGAGGCGGACTTCGTCACAGCGTGGGCGGTCCCGTGTGCACCGAGGTGTCCGCGTGGCGCAGTTCGGCGAGCAGTTCGCTCTGCCCCGCCAGCAGCTCGGTGAGGATGCGCCGCGCGGCCCGCAGGAGTTCCGCCACGTCGCCGCCGGCCAGGGCGTAACTGACCGTGGATCCGTCGCGGATGGAGACCACGATGCCGGACCGGCGCAGTACCGCGAGCTGTTGGGAGAGGTTGGACGGCTCGATCTCTATCTCGTTCAGCAGTTCGCGCACCGGAACAGGGCCGTTCTGAAGCAGTTCCAGTACGCGGATCCGAACGGGATGTCCGAGCATGCGGAAGAACTCCGCCTTGGCCTGGTACAGCGGCACCTGCATGCGACAACACTCCCACCCGGGTTCGCCCGTTCCATGGTCCATCGGCCGGCCCCTGCCCAACCGGCGACGTCCAGCTCCAGCCATCCTCCCGCCTCCCGGCCCCGGCCCACTCGCGGCTGATCACTTTCAGATGTGCCGAGTTGAAGATTCTTTCAACTCGTGGGCGTGCGGAGCCGGGAAGCGGGACGAAAAGTTAGAGCTCCAGCTCCGCCTCGATGCGCTTGAGCTGGTGCCTCGCCATGGCCAGGTTCGCCCTGGCCTTGTCCAGGACCATGTACAGGAAGAGGCCGTTGCCCCCTCGGCCCTTGATCAGCCGGATGAGGTGGTACTGGCTGCCGAGGGTGATGAGTACGTCCTCGATGTCCTCCTTGATGCCCAGCATGTCCATGGTCCGGGTCTTCGCCCGGATGACGTCGGTGTTGCCGGCAGCGGCCACCTCCAGGTCGAGGTCCTTGCCCCCGCCCAGCGTCCCGAGGGCCATGCCGCTCGTGTAGTCGACCAGCGCGACCCCCACGCTCCCCTCGATCGAGGTCATCGCCTCCTTCAGAGACGTCTCCACGCTCACCATCAGTACTCGCTCCCTCGACTCTTGACGGCCCCGGCGGAGTTCGGAACCTCTCGCCGGGTGATGAGCGCAGACGCTACCCACTGGGCGTCAGGCGGGTCGGGAAGAACGGGTATTCGGCGGAAAACGATCGCCCGCACCCTAGAATGCGCCGCCGCGCCTCACGAGGCCGCTCCCGTGCGGACCCGGTGTTCGCGCCAGAAGGAGGTGAGGTCGGTGGTCGTCGCCGCCTGCGCGGCACGCTGGAACTCCTCGGTCGTGGAGACCCCGTACCAGTGGTCGCGTACGTAGCGCCTCATCATGTCGGCCATCGCCGGGGAGCCCAGCACCTTCTCCAGGTCGTGCAGCACGCACCCGCCGTAGGTGTAGACGAAACGGCTCCAACCGGGGCCGTAGGCGGCCCAGTAGCCCATGGAGTTGGTGACGGCCTGGGTGTCGTTCTCCCAGTTGACGAACTCCGCGCAGTACGCGCCGTCGTCACCCGCGAGCACGTCGCCGGAGTACATGGCGAAGGCCTCGTCCAGCCACGGCGACGCATACTCGTCGTTGCCGACGATCCCGTACCACCACTGGTGGGCCAGCTCGTGGACGACGGCGCCGCCCCACTCGTCCGCCCAGACCAGGACCAGGCCGGGGAACTCCATGCTGCCGATGGGTTCGAACCGGTCGCTGAGGACCACGTCGACCTCACCGTACGGGTAGCGGCCGAACCGTTTCCCGAGGTCGTCGATGGCGCGGAGCGCCTCGGTGCGGGCGGTCTCCACCCAGGCCTCCGGGGTGCCGTCGGTCCAGTACGTGCGCACGGTGACGCCGCCCGGCGACGTGGCCGCACCGCTGTGGAACGGGCCGGCCGCCCAGGCGAAGTCCCGCACCTGTCGCGCGGTGCCGGTGGTGACGCTGCGGCCGGGGGCGCCCGGCCGGGTGGTGGTGGTACCGGTCGCCGGGACCTTCAGCCCGGTCGGGTGGTCGAGGGTCACCCGGAAGTCGGAGGCCAGCGCGTAGTAGCTCTCGCCCCGGTGGACGTCGGGGTCCAGGTGCCAGCCCCGCGCGTCCCGGACGGCCAGCACGGGCAGGGCGTTGCCGAGGTAGCGGTGGTCTCCGTCGCGTCCGAAGCGGTGCAGCCGGTCGGGGACGGTGATCGAGACGTCGAAGCCGACGGTGGCCCGGCCGCCGGGCGGCAGCGGGGCGGGCAGCGCGATCCGCACCGCGGTGCACCCGACCGACGGGGCGTCGGGGGTGCCTCCGGTCACCCGGCCGATCCGGACCGGGGAGGGGTTCTGCGGGGTGCCGCAGCCGTCGGTGCCGTTGCCCCAGAGACGGACGTAGACCTCGCGCAGCGGCTCGGCGGAGCGGTTGCCGAAGGTGACCGTCTCGCGGCCGGTCCACCGGTCGCCGGTGGCGTCGGCGCGCAGGTCCGCGCCGTACGAGGGCCGGGAGGGCGCGGCGCCCTCGTCGGCCCCGGACGAGGATGCCCCGGCCGCGGGTGCCGCGGAGGCCGGGGTGCCGAGCCCGGTCACCCCCAGGAGTGCCGCGAGCACCAGGCCCGCCAATCCGCGCCCGGTCCGTTCCATGGTCCGCCCCCGAGGTCGTGGTGATGGGCATGCGCGCCGCAGACGCTACGGGACCGGCGCGGTCTTGCCCATACCCGCGTACTGCCCCAACTCACCCCGCACAAAGTCGACTTCGGGGAGTACGCCGCGCACGGGAGCTCGGCCCGGCGGGTCGGAATGGTCTCGGGAAGCCTGGCCGACGGCCGGCACTTACAGCGGGATGTACCTGCCTGTACCGTCCCGTACATGACCATCACGGATGGACCGGGCATCGACCCCTCGGACCCGGGGACCGTCGCGAACGCGGATGCCCTGCGCGCCGCCCTCACGAAGGCGGTACGCCCGGCGGGCGCCTGACCTGCGGGCGCCCGACCGGCAACGCGACCGGCGGGCGGCCGGGGGCCGGAAAGGCGCAGGAAGTAGGGTGCCGGAATGAACACTTCCTCCGCGCTCCCGCATTCGTTCCGGCTGCTCGTCACGGGCGGAGGGACGGGCGGCCACACCTACCCGGCCCTCACCGCGATCCGTACGCTGCAGGGCCGCCTGGCAGCCTCGGGCGGCACGCTCGACGTCCTGTGGATCGGGACCGCCGACGGCCTGGAGGCCCGTGTCGCCCCGGCGGAGGGCATCGCTTTCAAGACGGTCGCCACGGGGAAGATCCGCCGCTCGGCGAACCCGCTCAAGATGCTGTCGGCCGCGAACGTGAAGGACATGGCGAAGGTGCCGCTCGGGGTGGCCCAGGCCCGCGCCATCGTGTCCGAGTTCCAGCCGGACGTCGTCCTCGCGACGGGCGGGTACGTCGCGGTCCCCGCCGGGCTCGCCGCCCGGCTGTGCCGGCGCCCGCTCGTCCTGCACGAGCAGACCGTCCGACTGGGGCTGGCCAACCGGAAGCTGGCCGGTTCGGCCACCCGGATCGCGGTGTCCTCGGAGTCCTCGCTGCCGCTGCTGCCCGCCGAGGTCCGCGACCGCGCGGTCGTCACGGGCAATCCGGTCCGGCCCGAGGTCCTCACCGGCCACGGCGAGAAGGCGCTGCACGCGCTGAACCTCACCGGCTTCGACCGGCGCCTGCCCACCGTCTACGTCACCGGCGGGGCGCAGGGCGCCCAGCAGATCAACGGCGTGATCCGGGACGTGCTGCCGTGGCTGCTGAGCCACGCGAACGTGATCCACCAGTGCGGCCCCGCGAACGTGGACGAACTGCGCGCCGCCGCCTCCGCCCTCGACCCGGTGCTCGCCTCCCGGTACCACCTGACCGGGTTCGTGGGGCCGGAGCTGCCGGACGTCCTGGCCCTGGCGGACGTCGTGGTGTCCCGCAGCGGCGCCGGCACCCTGGCCGAGCTGACCGCGCTGGGCAAGCCCGCCGTGTTCGTGCCGCTCGCCTCGTCGGCGGGGAACGAGCAGGCGCACAACGCCCAGTACCTCGCGGACGCGGGGGCGGCGGTCGCCCTGCTCGGCGAGGTCACCCCGCAGGCCCTCCAGGGCGCGGTCGGCCCGCTGCTGACCGACCCGGCCCTGCGGACGGCGATGGCGGAGCGGGCCCGGGCGTACGGACGGCCGGACGCGGCGGACCGGCTCGTCGACGTACTGCTGTCGGCCGCGACCGGCTGACGCCCGGACCCCGAAACCCCGAAACCCGAACCCGCGCTCCGGACGGCATCACCGTCCGGAGCGCGGGTTCGTCGTTTCCGGCCGCCCCGTCAGTCCGCCTTCGGCTGGGTGCGCCGGGCGTACGCGCGGGCGGCCCGGGCGCGGTCGCCGCAGCGGGTCGAGCACCAGTGGCGGCGGCCGTTGCGCAGCAGGTAGCGGTTGCAGGGGCTCGACCCGCAGCCGGTGAGGCGGTCGGCGTCGGGGCCCGTGAGGAGATCGGCGGCATCGGCGGCGAGCGTCGCGAGGGCCCGGTCGAGGATCTCGTTGGTGGGACACGGCGCCACGCGGTAGGGCCCGTTCTTCTCGTCCCAGTACAGCAGGGCGGCCGAGGGGGCCTTGCTCATCGCGTCGTTGACGGCGGACAGCGCCGCGGGCAGGGCGGGCACCCCGTCGGCGCGGGCGGCGAACAGCGCCCGGAGGTGTTCGCGCATCGAGCGCAGCTGCGTCGCGCACATCTCCCGGACCCCGGCGTCGGCGGGCGCGAGGCCGTGTGCGGTGAGCCACCGGTTCGCGCTCTCGGGCGTGCCCAGGTAGTCGATGAACTGCCCCCCGGGCAGCGCGACGGCGCTGTTGACGAAGTCGAGGGCGAGGTGGTCCTGCGCCCCCGGCGCGGGTGGTGGCGCGGATTCGACGGCCGGGATCTCACTCATGGTTCTCATGGTACCCATTGCGCCCATCCGTGAGAGACCCCTATGATCATCACGGATAACCAACCACTCATCCGTGAGGTACTGATGGCTGACACCAGCACGCCCGTCGAACAGATCCCCGTCCGCGTGTTCGGCGGCCCGACCGCCCTCTTCGAATACGGCGGCCTGCGGTTCCTGACCGACCCCACCTTCGACGCGCCGCGCGAGTACCCGATGCCGAGCGGCCGGCGGCTGACCAAGACGGCCGCCTCCTCGGCCGCACCGGCCGACCTCGGCCGCGTGGACGTGGTCCTGCTCTCCCACGACGAACACCCCGACAACCTCGACGAGTCCGGCCGGGCCCTGCTCGCCGACGTTCCCCTGACCCTGACCACTCCCGGAGGCGGACAGCGCCTCGGAGCGGGCGCCAAGGGGCTCGCCGACTGGGAGTCGGTCGACCTCGACCGCCCCGACGGCGGCACGATCACGGTCACGGGCGTGCCCGCCCTGCACGGGCCCGGCACGCGCGAGGAGGTCGAGCCGTTCACCGGTCAGGTCGTCGGGTTCGTCCTCACCGGACAGGACCTGCCGACGGTCTACGTCAGCGGCGACAACGCCTCCGTCGACCTGGTCAAGGAGATCGCCGTACGGTTCGGCCCGGTGGACACCGCCATCCTGTTCGCGGGGGCGCCGCGCTTCCCCCAGCTCTTCGACGGCGGGCTGCTCGTCCTCGACAGCGCGCAGGCGGCCGAAGCAGCCGGGATCCTCGGTGCGCGCCGGGTGGTTCCCGTCCACTACGACAGCTGGGGGCACTTCACCGAGGGGCGCGACGAACTGGTCGCCGCGTTCACGGCCGCCGGGCTGATCGACCGGCTGGACCTGGGCAACCGGGGCTGACCGGGGGCCGACCCGCGCCGACCGCGCCGTGCGTCAGTCGCGGGCCACGCCGGCGAGGGCGTCGGCGATCAGGCGCGTGGCGTAGTCGCGGTCGTCGGTGAGCCGGTTGATGTGCTCGGCCGGCAGGAGGGCGGTGGCCTCCAGGGGATTCATCTCCTCCTCGGTCCACTCCCCGTACTGCATGCGCCACAGGTTCGGACTGAGGCCGGTTCCCGCCGCGATGACCATGCCGGCCGTCGTGGGGATGGCCTCGGGCCGGACGCTGCGGGGCATCGAGCGCATCATCGCCGGCCCTTGCCGTCGTAGACGGCCTTCAGCCGGGAGTCGATCACCGGGAGCGCCGCACTCACGTCACCCGCGGGCGCGTACCGGGGGTCGCAGGTCGATGACAGCGGGTCCTCCTCTGGTGGCCGCGGCAGGACGGGGCGGCCTTCCGGAACTGCGACGGCGTTCCCGTGACAGCGCGTTCAGCCTGGCGAGCGACCGTCGGACGGAGGGAGGAAATGCAAGAACCCGGCGCAATCCAGGCTCCATGCCTCCCCGGGGCCGCCCTTCGGACACCCCGGTGCGGCGAACTAGGCTTACAGGCATGGATCTTCAGGACGAGCTCGTGAACCGGCCGTACGCGGCATACCGTCGACTGCGGGAGACGGCGCCCGTGCAGCGCGTCACGGGACCGGGTGGCTCGCCGGCCTGGCTCGTCACCCGGTACGACGACGTTCGTGCGGCGCTCGCGGATCCGCGGCTCTCCCTCGACAAGCGTCACGCCGCGGAGGGCTCCTACCGCGGCCTGTCCCTGCCACCGGCCCTCGACGCCAACCTCCTGAACATGGACCCTCCGGACCACACCCGGCTGCGCAGGCTGGTCGGCCGGGCGTTCACCCCCCAGCGCGTGGCGGAACTGCGCGGTCCGATCCGCCGGACCGCCGACGACCTGCTGGACGCGCTCGGCACGCACGGCCGCACCGACCTCATCACGGCCTACGCGGCGCCGCTGCCGATCACCGTCATCTGCGACCTCCTCGGGGTACCGGACGACCACCGCAAGGACTTCCGCGCCTGGACCACCGAGCTGATCTCGCCGGATCCCGCCCGCCCGCAGGCGGCCAAGCAGGCGGTGGTCGCGATGCTCGCCTTCTTCACCGAGCTCATCGCGCACAAGCGCGAGCACCCCGCGGACGACCTGCTCTCCGACCTGATCGCGGTCCGCGACACCGACGGCGACCGGCTCGGCGAGGACGAGCTGACGTCCCTCGCCTTCCTCATCCTCATGGCCGGCTACGAGAACACCGTCCAACTCATCGGCAACGCCGTTCTGGCCCTGCTCGACCGTCCCGAACTCCTGACCGCGCTCCGGCTCGACCCTTCGGGCATCCCCCGCGCGGTCGAGGAACTCGCGCGCCTCGAAGGGCCGGCGCTCCTGGCCATCCGCCGCTTCCCCACCGAGGACGTGACCATCGCGGGGGTGACCGTCCCCGCGGGAGAGACGGTCCTGCTGTCGCTGTCCGCCGCCAACCGCGACCCCGACCGCTTCCCCGACCCCGACCGGCTCGACTTCACCCGGGACACGACCGGGCACCTGGCGCTGGGGCACGGCATCCACTACTGCCTGGGCGCGCCGCTGGCCCGCGCCGAGACCGAGATCGCGCTGGAAGCCCTGCTGGAGCGGTTCGGCAGCCTGGAGCCGGCCGCGCCCGAACCCCGGTGGCGGCCGTCCCTGCGCGCCCGCGGACTCGTCGAACTCCCCGTGGTGTACGGGCCGGCGCGGCCGCTCGACTGAGGCGGCGGCGTACGCCGCGGGCCGTTCGACGGCACCTCAAACTGGTGATCGATTTTCGGCCGCCGGGTGGGTATGATCTCCGACAGCAAGGCCGTAGCGCAGAGGTCGTCGCGCCCACGCATCGAGCTGGAGGACGTCGGTTCGAATCCGACCGGTCTTGCGTCTACTTGTGCAGTTCTGGTCTCAAGTCGTGTTGGACGCCGGGCACCGGCGAAGGAACCGGTGGAGTGGTGATGACACAGCCGACACCCGTACGTTGCCCTGCGATCGAGCACCCCGACATGCCACCGGCCGACCCGGCCGGCCTCGACCCGCTGCTCGCCCGGCTCGCCGCGGACCGGCCCGTCGAGACCGACGAGACCTTCCCGCTCGGAACGCTGCGCGCCGACGGCCGGGTCGACCTCTGCAAGCAGGGTCTCGGGCCGGAAGGCGCGGCCCGGCTGCTGCCGGTCGCGGCCGCCTCAGCCCACGCCACCCACCTGCTCCTCGGCACCAACGCCATCGGCGACGCGGGTGCCCGCACCCTGGCCGGAACCCTCACCCCCGGGCACGGGCTGCACACCCTGTACCTCGGCTGCAACCGGATCGGTCCCGACGGGGTGGAGGCCCTCGCCGGCGCCCTCGCCGACGACACCACCGTCCGCGCCCTCTGGCTCAAGCGCAACCCGCTCCACGCGGACGGCGCCCGCACCCTGGCCGCGCTGCTGCGCCGCAACTCCGCCCTGCGCACCCTCGACCTGGTCAACACGGGGATCGGCACCGACGGCGTACGCCTCCTGCTCGACGCCCTGCTGGACCGCGGGCAGCCCCTGGAACGGCTCTTCCTCGGCGGCAACGGCCTCGGCCCCGACGCGGCCCCGCTGCTCGCCGCCCTGATCCGGGAGGCCGGCGTACGCGAGCTGTACGTTCCGGCCAACCACCTCGGTGACGAGGGCGCCGCGGCGCTCGCCTCCGCCGCGGGCGACTCCGCGCACCCGGTCCGCCTCGGACTCGGCGGCAACGGCATCGGCGCCGCCGGAGCGCGCTCCCTGGCCGCCTCCCTCGGCGGCATCGAAGCCCTCGACCTCGGTCGGACCATGTCCGAGCGCAGCCTCGGGGCTCCCGGCAACGAGCCCGGCGACGAAGGCGCGTACGCCCTGGCCGCCGCCCTCCCGGGCAGCCCCCTGCGCCGCCTGGAGCTGCGCCACACCGGCCTCACCGGACGCGGCGCGAAGAGCCTGCTCGCCGCGGTGCCCGCCGACAGCCCCCTGGAGTACGTGGGCCTCGGGCCCGGACTGCCCCGCCGCGTGAAGCGCTCCTTCACCGAACGGCTCCGCCCCGCCCGGGCCGCCCACCCGGACCTGCGCGCGATCGGCAGCGTGTACCGGTGAGCGTCGAGGACACCGAACTGCCCGGCGACTCCCGGTGGGAGGACGGTCCGGCGTGGCAGCGCATCCGCCGCCACGCCGTGCCCGGCTGGATGATCGAGCGGGCCACCGCGCACCGGCTGGCCGGCGACTGGCGGGCCGCCTGCGCGGCCGCGGCCGTGGACGTCCGCTTCGACCCGGCCGAACTGGAGGCCCGTCACGGCGCCGCCACCGCCGAGGCCATCTCCGAGGACCTGCGCCACTTCGCCCCGGACCTGCTGCGCTGGCACCTGCCCCGGTACCTGGGCGGCCGCACCACCCTCACCACCGACCTGCGCGTCGTGCTCGCCTCCTACGGGGGCCCGGACGGCCCGACCCTGTCGGTCACCACCCCCCTCCTGACGGAGGGCTCGCAGCGGCTGCAGCTGCACTGCGAGCCGCTGCTCGTCGCCGAGAAGCGCAACGCGTACACGGGGCAGGGATTCGTACGGGAGCACTGGAACGCGGTCCGGCCGTTCTGGGACGCCCGGTGCGCCCCCGACCTGGCCGCGCACTTCGCCGTCCCGGAGGGCCTCGCCGAGCGGATCGCCCGGCTGCGCGCCGACGGGGAGATCGTCGAGGCCTACGCGGCCGCGGGCATCGAGTGCGACCTGACCGATCCCCCCGCGCCGCCGTACGGGCGCCCGGACGACGCGAAGAGCACCTTCGCGCGCCTGCCCGTCGACCTCCGCCGGCTCGCACGGGAAGTGACGCGGCTCGTGGCGGCCGGGGCGGGCGACCGGTACCGGATCCCGACCGGCTGGTACTCCCACCTCCTGCTGGAGCACGCCGGTCCGGACCGGCTCCGGGCCCGCATCATCGACCGGACCGAGGCACTCCCCGTCCCGCCCATGCCCCGGTACGCCTTCCAGTCGCTGCCCGACCCCGAACTCGTACGCACCGGCCGGATCACGCCGCGCGAGCTGCACCCGCTGGTGGCCGCCGCGCTGTTCCCGGGCTCCGGGCCCGCCGAGGGCCCGCCCGGCCCGGACGCGGGCGGGCCGGTACGGGTGCGCTGCCACGGCGTGTGGCACCAGGTGCGCTCGCGCGACGGGGTGCTCGACGTACCGCACACCCCGGAGGAGCAGCAACGCGAGCGCGCCATGCGGGCGTTCGGCGGCGCGGTCTCCGGGTGCTTCGCGGTGCAGCAGAGCTGGACCACGGGTGAGGGGCGGCTGCCCCGGGCCCTCCAGGACCAGCGGCGTGAGCTCTTCCTGCGCGTGCAGCACGGCGACACCCCCGGTGTGACGGCCCTGCTGGACGCGGGCGTGGACCCCCGCATCCGGGACGCCCGCGGCCGCGGCCTTCTGCACTCCCTCCACCTGCTCGACCACGAGGTGCTGCTCCCCCGGCTGCTGAAGGCCGGCCTCGACCTGGAGGCACGGGACACGAACCGGCGCACGCCGCTGCTGTCCGCCGTGCACTGGGGCGGTTCGGCGGATCTGGTCAGGGCCCTGGTGGCGGCCGGCTCCCGGATCGACGTCACCGAGGAGATGGACCTGTCCCTGTCCCAGGAGATCCGCCGCTACAAGCGCAAGGACCTCGCCTTCCTCCAGGAGCGCGTCGACGAGGAGTTCCCGGACATCGGTGCCGACTGGTTCGACGAGCACATGGAGTACCGCGAGGAAGACGAAGAGGAAGACGAAGACCAGGACGACGAGGACGACGACGCATGAGTGCGACCCGGCAGCAGGGACAGCCGCAGCCCCAGCCCTCTCGGGCCCTGGCCGCCGCCGACGCCCTGGGGGCCCGGCTCGGCGCCACCCGCACCGAGCCCGCCGGCAACCCCCAACTGGAGGCGCTGGCACTGGCCGTGACGGCCAATCAGCCCGTGCTGCTGTGGGGTGAGCCCGGTATCGGGAAGTCCGCCGGCATGGAGCAGCTCGCCGCCGCGCTCGGCGTGCGGCTGGAGACGGTCATCGCCAGCGTCCACGAGCCCTCCGACTTCTCCGGGCTGCCCATCGTCGGCGAGGACCCCGCCACCACCGGTGTCCCCATGGCGCCGCCGGACTGGGCGGTGCGCCTGGCCCGTACCGGGCACGGGCTGCTGTTCTTCGACGAGCTGTCCTCCGCCCCGCCGGCCGTGCAGGCGGCCCTGCTGCGCGTGGTCCTGGAGCGCCGGGTCGGCAGCCTCGAGCTCCCGGCCGCGGTAAGGATCGTCGCCGCGGCGAACCCGCCCGCCAGCGCCGCCGACGGCTGGCACCTCAGCCCGCCGCTCGCCAACCGCTTCGTCCACCTCGACTGGACGCACAACCCGCGCACGGTGGCCCGCGGCATGGCAGGCACCTGGCCCGAGGTGGCGATCCCGGCCGTGGATCCCGCCAAGGCCTCGGGTGCGGTCGCCCGGGCCCGCGGCGTCGTCTCCGGCTTCCTCACCGCCCGGCCGGGCCTGGTCCACCACATGCCCACCGAGGCGGCCGGACGGGGCCGCGGTTGGCCCTCCCCGCGCACCTGGGAGATGGCCCTGCGGCTGCTGGCCACGGGGTACGCGGCCTCCACGGGCCGGGAGGCGCTCGCGGCCGCGCTCACCGGGGCCGTGGGCGAGGCCGCCGGGATCGAGCTGCTCTCGTACCTCGAACACCTCGATCTGCCGGACCCGGACCGGGTGCTGGCCGACCCGGACGCCTTCGCCCTGCCCGAGCGCGGCGACCGGCAGCTGGCCTTCCTGATCGCCGTGGTCGCCGCCGTGCAGAGCGAACTGACGCGCCCCCGCTGGGAGGCGGGTTGGGCGGTGCTGGCCAAGGCCGTGGACGCGGGCGTGCCCGACGTCGCCGCCCGCGCCGCCGCCGACCTCGCGGCGATGCGGGACCTGGACTGGCCGGTGCCCGCCGGGATCGACGCCTTCGTGGAACTGCTCCAGCTGTCCGGCTCCCTGCCGGGCGGGAACTGAGCGCGGGTCCGCCGTGCGCCCGGAGCTGGACCGCGCGAAGCTGCTGGCGGCCCGTTACAAGGCCGCCGAGTCCCGTCCGTACCTGGCCTCGGCCCTGTACGCGCTGACCGTGGTCCCCTCGGAGGGGATCCGCACGATGGGCGTCGACCGGTACTGGCGCTGCTACGTCTCGCCCGCCTTCGTCGAGGCGACCCCGGTCGTCGAGCTGGCCGGGGTGTGGATCCACGAGGTGGCGCACCTGCTGCGCGACCACCACGGCCGCGCCGAGCGGCTGCCCGCCGCCGACCAGCGCGACCGTGTCCGGGTCAACATCGCGCAGGACTGCGAGATCAACGACGACCTGCTGGCCGACGGGCTGTCGCTGCCGGAGAGCCGCGTGGAGCCGAGGCACTACGGCCTGCCCACGGGCGGCCTGTTCGAGAGCTACCTGCCGGCGATCCCGCCGACACCGCACGGGCCGGACTGCGGTTCCGGCGCGCACGGCGTCCCCGGCCCCTGGGAGCTGGGCGAGGACGCCGGCCCCGCCCGGGTCGGCTCCGTGGAGGCGGAGGCGCTGCGCCGGCAGACCGCCCAGGCCGTACGGGCCCACCAGCGCACCCGGGGCCGGATCCCCGAGGGCTGGACCCGGTGGGCGGAGGAGCTGCTGGAACCCACCGTGGACTGGCGCGAGGTCCTGTCGGGGGCGGTCCGCGAGGCCGCCGCCTGGGCTGCCGGCGCGGTGGACTACACGTACCGGCGCCCCTCGCGCCGCACTCCCGCGCTCGGCGGCCGGGTGGTGCTGCCCAGCCTGCGCAGGCCGCTGCCCCGGGTGGCGATCGTCATCGACACCTCGGGCTCGATGGGCCCCGACGACCTCGCGGCCGCGCTCGCCGAAGTCACCGGTGTCCTGCGGGAGGTGGGCGTCGGCGGCAACCGGGTCGCGGTCCTCGCCTGCGACGCCGACGTACACGCCGTGACCCGGGTGCGCAGCGCCGGCGAGGTGACCCTGGCGGGCGGCGGGGGCACGGACATGCGGGTCGGCGTCGAAGCGGCGCTGGCCCTGCCCGACCGGCCGAACGTCGTGATCGTGCTGACCGACGGGTACACGCCGTGGCCGGAAGAGACGCCGTCCTGCCGGCTGATCGCGGCTCTGGTCGGGGAGGATCCGCCCGCGCCCCCGGCCTGGGTGGAGTCGGTGCGCATCGACCTCTCCGCGTGAGGGTGGCACCATGCACCCATGTGGTCACGGCTGACGTTCGGGGACGGGTTACGGGCCGAACTGGGATCACCCGGACGCGCCCGAAGACTGGGCAGCAGCCCGCGCTCGCGCGTGTGGCGCGTCGAACTACCGCACACCCCGGCGGTGGTGAAACAGATCGTCGACGGGCCCGACGCCGACGAACGGTACGCACGCGAGGTGACCGCCCTGCGGCTCGCCGCCCGGGCCGAAACCCCCATGGTCCCTGCGCTGTTGGCCACCGACCCGGCCGAGCGGGTGCTGGTCCTGGAACATCTGGAGCACGGGCGCCCGGCCGACGACTGGATCGTCGACTACGCGGCCGCACTGGCGCGGCTGCACTCCGCGGCCGGTCCGGCGGACGCCGGCGCGCTTCCCCGGTGGCGGGGTCCGGACCGGTCCGACGTCGACGCCTTCCTTGCGCTGGCAACGGCTCTCGGGGTCCCCTTCGTGCCCGGGGTCGCCGAGGAACTCGCCGACCTCGTGGACCGGCTCGGCGAGGCGTCCGGTGACGCGCTCCTCCACGGGGATCCGTGCCCCGGAAACGACCTCCACACGGCCGGGGGCATCAGGTTCGTCGACTTCGAGCAGGCGTCCTTGGGCAGCGGCCTGATGGAACTGGCCTACCTGCGCATGGGCTTCCCCACCTGCTGGTGCGTCACCTCGGCGTCCGAGGCGCTGCTGGAACGGGCGGAGCGCGCCTATCGCACGGCGTGGCGCGCCGCGACCGGTTCCGAGGTCCGGGACGGCCTCGCCGACGCGTGCGCCGGCTGGCTGCTCCGCGGCGACGCGCTGGTCGAACGGGCGCACCGGGAGAGCGGGGACCACCTGGCCCGGATTCCGCGCCAGGACTGGAAGTGGGGTACGGCGACGGCCCGGCAACGCCTGGCCCACCGGCTCGGGGTGGTCGGCCGCATGACCGCCGACCACCCTCCCCTGGGCCGCGCGAGCGTCCTCACCGGCGCCATGCGTCACCGGATGCTGGACCGCTGGCCGGCACTCCGGCCGGTACCGACCCGGCGGCCCTGAGGAGTCACGCTGTGGGGCGTGGATCGAAAGTGGATCTTGAGTGTCCGCACTCGGTACCGTCTCCCCTTGCCCACTGACGCCGTTCAGGCATGATGTCGTCCCATGATCACCGTTCATTTGAAGTACGAGATCGATCCCGACCGCATGGAGGACTTCGAGGAGTACGGCCGCCGGTGGGTCGCTCTCGTCAACCGGTTCGGGGGCGCGCACCACGGCTACTTCCTGCCCAGCGAGGGCGACAGCGACATCGCGTACGCACTCTTCTCCTTCCCCAGCCTTGCCGTGTACGAGCAGTACCGCGCGGACAGCGCGAGTGACCCCGAGTGCCAGGAGGCGTTCGAGCTGGCTCGTCGGACTCGATGCATTCGCCGGTACGAGCGTCGCTTCCTTCGGCCGCTCGACCAAACACCCCAGCCCTAGAGGGCGATCAGAACCGCTGTTCAGGCCGAGCGGAGGGCCTCCGTGGGGGAGGCTCGGGCCGCGCGGGTCGCCGGGTGGATGCCGGCCAGGGCGGCCACCAGGACGGAGACCACGGGCCCGGCGACGAGCGTGTACGGCGGGATCGAGGCGGGCCAGCCCTGCGCGAGCGCGTAGGCGTAGACGGTGAGGGCGCCCGCCGCGAGTCCGGCGAGGCCTCCGACGAAGCCCATCAGGACGGCCTCCAGCAGGAACTGCGCGGCGATCTGCCCGCCCCTCGCGCCCAGGGCCCGCCGCAGCCCGATCTCCCCTCGGCGCTCCATCACCCCCACCACCATGGTGTTGGCGATGCCGACGCCGCCCACGAGCAGGGCGACCGCGGCGAGCGCGAGGACCAGGCCCGTCAGCGCGCCCTTCGCCTCGCCGCGCGCCGTCAGCAGGTCGGAGGGGCGGCTCACCGCCACCTTGCCGGGGGCCGCCGGGTTCGCGGTGGCCGCCGCCACGGCCTGTACGTCCGGCACGCGTTCGGGATGGGAGCGCAGGTAGACGGTGGCGGCCGTGCCGTCCGCGCCGAGGTGCGCGCTCGCCTGAGGCCAGCCCACCAGTGCGGCCGTGCGGAGCTCCGGGGCCAGTTCGTTCGCCGCCACGATGCCCGCGACCTGGTACGACTGTCCGCCCAGCCAGACCCGTTCGCCGGGCGCGGTCACGCCGAGGCGTTCCGCTGCCTGGTCGCCGAGGACCGTGACGGGGAGGTTCTCCGAGGCGCGGTCCAGCCAGGTGCCGCTGAGCAGGCTCGCGTGCAGTACGTCGAGGAGGTTGAGCCGGGCGGCCAACACGCTGATGCTGCCGGTCTGTTCCTTGGGCACCAGCGCGTTGCGGTACACCTCGGCCTTGGTCGCACCGGTCGCGGTGACCCGCTCCACGGGGGCGATGTTCGCGAGCATCCGCTCGGCGGTGGCCGGCAGCGGCACGGGCCGTTGGTCGATGTCCTTGCCCGGGGAGACGGTGATCAGGTTGGAGCCGAGCCGGTCGAGGCGGGCCAGGAGGTGGGCCTGGTTGGACGAGGAGATCCCGGTCACGGCGATCACGGCGGCGATGCCCAGGCAGATGCCCAGCGCGGACAGCGCGGAACGCAATCGGCGCGTACGCGGCCCCAGCAGGCCCAGGCGCAGCAGGTCCGCGGGGCGCAGCCGGGAGCGGCGGGGACGCGAAGGGGCGCAGGGCGGTGGCGCGACGGTCATCGGGCGGCTCCGGAGGGATGGGGGGCGGTGGCGGGTCGGCGTTCGTCGAAGTCGATGCGTCCGTCCTGGATGCCGATGCGCCGCGGGAAGGAGGCGGCGAGCTCTCGGTCGTGGGTGATCACGACGACGGTGGTGCCGTGGGCGTTCAGGGTCCGCAGCAGTTCCACGACGCCCGCGCCGGAGGCGCTGTCCAGTGCGCCGGTCGGTTCGTCGGCGAGGAGCAGCGCGGGCCGCCCCACGAGGGCGCGCGCGATGGCCACGCGTTGTTTCTCGCCGCCCGAGAGCTGTTCGGGTCGGTGGCGCAGCCGGTGCCCGAGGCCCACCTCGCGCAACGCCTCGACGGCGGCTTCGCGTCGTCGGGCGGCGGGCACGCCCGCGTAGAGCAGCCCGGTGGCGACGTTCTCGACGGTGGTGAGACCGGCCAGCAGGAAGAACTGCTGGAAGACGAAGCCGATGCGGTGCGCCCGCAGCTCGGCCAGCTCCCGGTCGTGGAGCCCGGACAGTTCGCGGCCCTCGAAGTACAGTCGCCCGCCGGTCGGCCGGTCGAGCGAGCCGAGCAGTGCGAGCAGGGTGGACTTCCCCGAACCGGACGGGCCGACGACCGCGAGGAGTTCACCGGCGCTCACGGTGAGGTCGATGCCGTGCAGGATGCGCAGCGGCGGTGATCCGGGGTACTCCTTGGTGACGCCCCTGAGTTCCAGTACCGGGGCCGCGCCCCCGGTCGGCCGCCGGGTCACTTGGGGACCACCACCTGGTCGCCGCTCTTCACGTCACCGGTGATCTGCGCCCGGGCGTCCGCGACGAGTCCCAGGGTGACCGGGACCAGCCGAGTGCCGGGGCCGTCGACGACCTTGACGCCGTATCCGCCGCCGCTGAGCGCGAGGAGCGCGGTGACGGGGACGATGAGCGCGTCGGCGGCGGTGTCGCCGACGACGTTGACCGTCACGGGTGAGGGACCGGCCTGCCGGACCGGGTCCTGGCTGTCGAGGACGATGGTGACGGTGGTCTTCTGCGGGGCGCCGCCCCCTTCGCCGCCGGCCCCCGCACCGCTCCCGCCCGGGCCGCCCTCCCCCGCGCCGCCGCGGACCAGCGAGCGGACGCGCCCCGTGACGGTGCCGCCTTCGGCGAGCCTGACCACCACCTTGCCGTCCGGTTTGAACCGGGACACCTGGTTGTCGGCGGGCTGTACGACCGCGACGAGGTCGGTGCCGCTCACCGTCATGACCGCGGTCGGTCCGAGCGCGGAGCCGAGCTGCGCCCCGAGTTTCTGCACCTGTACGACGGCCCGGGGCAGCATCGCGACGCTGCCGAGGGCCACCGTCCCGGTCTGCCGGACTCCGAGGGCCTTCTGCCACCGCTTGACGGCGGTGGCGGTGCCCTCCGTGAACTTCTCGTCGTCGGCGAGCCCCAGCCCGCCGGCGTGGCCGAGCTTGACGAGGTTGCCCTTGAGCTGCCGTACGTCGGGGCCGTCGGGGACGCCCGGGCCGAGCTCGCGCCACAGGGGCCGGTTCCCCGTCATGAGCACGACCGGCCGGCCGTCCACCTCGTAGAGCCTGCCGCCCGCCTTGACCACGTCGCCGACGGCCGGAAGGGCGGTGAGGGTGCCGGATCCGGCACCGACGACGGAGGTGGGTGCGTCGTAGCCGAGGCTCCCGGCGACCTGGATGCCGCTGGACAGCGATCCCCGCTCGACCGCCGCGGTGCCGTGGTGCGGTGCCTCCTGCCCGGTGGCGGGCCCGCCCGTCTCCCAGGGGCGCGTCAGGCCGAGCACGCCGGCCCCTCCGACCGCCACCACCAGCACGAGCGGTACGACGATCCGGCGACGGCGGCGCCGGCGGTGGCCGGGGGTGGCGGGGGCATCGCCGGTCGCGCCGGCGGCGACTTCGGCGTGCGGCTCGTCCGCGGAGTACGACACGGTCACTCGCCGATCCGGTAGCCGGGCATCGGCAGCTTGCTGCACGCCGGCTGTATCGCGTCCCACTTGGCCGCGTCGAAGGAGCCCGACGGTATGACGACGATGCCGTCCTTCGGGTCCGGGTCGGGGAGGTCCGGATAGCCGTTCTTCCGGCCGCACGCGACCCAGGCGCGCGCCTCCTCGACGAACTTCTGCTTCCCCTTCTCCTGCGCCTGGTGGATGCCGGGCACCTTGGCGTCGCAGAGCTTCGAGGCCGTCTCGTAGCCGGCAGGGTCGGAGGCGTCGCCGCCGAGCCCGGTGGCCGGCATGTAGATGTTGCCGTCCTTGTCCTGCTGGACGCCGTTCTGTCCTTGCCCGTGCATGCAGTTCACCCAGTCGCGCCGGACCGCGTTGTCGTCCTGCGGCTTGCCCGAGCGGGGGCCCGAGCCGCCGTCCCCGGCGACCCTCGGCACGGAGTCCCCCGCCGAGCATCCGCTCGACACCAGTGCCGCTGCCGCGGCGACGGCCACCAGGGCGGCCCGTCCGGTTCGGTTGCGCATGTGTGTGCTCCCAGCTGCTTCTCGACGATGACGCTGACGTCGAGCAGTTCTACGGAGCCTGCGGTGAGCCGTCCGTGAGCGTGTGCCTAACCGCCGGCTAACGCCCCTCGCGGCATGCTTGACCTGTGGGTTCGCCCGGCATCGGCCGCCGGGCGGGACGAGTGGAGAGCGGGACGGGCGCGGCAATGCGGGTACTCATCGTCGAGGACGAGACGGAACTGGCCGAGATGCTCGCCGACGGGCTGCGGGCCGAGGGCATGGTCTGCGACGTCGTCCACGACGGTGCTCGCGCGCTGGAGTCGACGGCCGCCGCCGAGTACGACGTCCTCGTCCTGGACCGGGACCTGCCCGGGCTCAGCGGGGACGCCGTCTGCCGGGCGCTGAACACGGCCGGATACCCGGCGCGGATCCTGATGCTCACCGCCGCCGGCACGCTCTCCGACCTGGTCGACGGGCTCGGCCAGGGCGCCGACGACTACATGGCCAAGCCGTTCTCGTACCTGGAGCTGATCGCCCGGCTGCGCGCCCTGGGCCGCCGCGCGCCCGGCGGCTCCGCCTCCGCCACCGTGCTGAGCCGTCGCGGGATCAGCCTGGACACCGTGCGCAGGGCGGCCGAGCGGGACGGGCGTCCGCTGAAGCTGACGCCCCGGGAACTGGGCGTACTGGAACTGCTGCTCGCGGCGGACGGGGCGCCCGTCGCCACCGAGGAACTGCGGGACCGGTTGTGGGACGCCGCACTGGACCCGGCGACGACCGCCGTCCGGGTCACCGTCCATTCCCTGCGTCGCAAGTTGGGCGAACCGCCGCTGATCAGCCACGACACCGGCTTCGGGTACCGGCTGTGAGCCGCCGGCCGGCCGCGCGCCACCGGCTGCCCCTGCGTGCCCGGCTGACCCTGGTCACCACCGCGGTCTTCGCCGTCCTCGGTACGGCTCTGCTCCTCCTGAACTGGCTGAGCTCGCGTCAGCTCATCGAGCGCAACCGCCACCTCGTGCTCGACGCGTCGGTGCTGGAGCCCGCGGTGACCGGGCCCCTGTCGACCCCCGAGCCCCTGCCGCCGGGCGCCTCGATGCCCGCCATGGCGACCACTCCCGCCGCCGAGGCCTTCGCCGACTTCCAGGACCGGGTCCTGTCCGAGCTGCTGCTGCGCTCCTCGCTCCTGCTGGCCGCCCTGACCGCGCTCGCCGCGCTGCTGGCCTGGTGGGCGGCCCGCCGCTCCCTGCACCGGCTGAGCCAGGTCACCGCGGCCGCGCGCCGGATCGGGGCGGGCAGCACCCTGGAGGAGCGGCTCGCCCTCGCCGGGCCGCACGACGAGGTGCGCGAACTCGGCGACACCTTCGACGCCATGCTCGACCGGCTGGACCGCAGCTTCACCGCCCAGCGTCATTTCACCGCCCACGCCTCGCACGAGCTGCGCACTCCCCTGACGGTGCAGCGCACCGCCCTGGAGATCCCCTTGGCGCGGGGCCGGGTCCCGGAGGAGCTGAAGCCCGCCCTGCACCGCGCGCTGGAGGCCAACGCCCGTACCGAGCAGCTCATCGGGGCGCTGCTGACGCTGGCCCGGGCCGAGGGCGAGGAGCTCGTGGCTCAGCCCTTCGACCTCGCGGACGCCGCCGTCGGCGCCGGTGACGACCTCGCCGAGGAGGCCCGTACGGCAGGTGTGCGGATCACCGTGCGGGCCGGGTCCGCGCCGGTCGCGGGCGATCCCGCGCTGCTGCGGCAGACCGCGCTGAACCTGCTGGCCAACGCCGTACGCCACAACCACGCCGGCGGCACCGCCGTCATCACCACCGGCACGATCACCACCGGTACGGCCCGCGCGACGGCCTTCGTGGAGGTCGTCAACTCCGGACCGGTCGTCGAACCGGCGGAGGTCCCCGCCCTCTTCGAGCCGTTCCGTCGGGGCGCGCGGCGCCGGGGCAAGGGGTCCGGGCTGGGCCTGGCCGTGGTCCGCGCGATCACCGCGCAGCACCACGGCGAGGTCACCGCGACCCCCCGCACCGGCGGCGGCCTCACCGTCCGCGTCGAACTGCCCGCCGTCGGGTAATTCGCTTGACCCTGACTTTGGCCGGGGTTGGACTGTGGCGGGGCATCGCGAACGGTGGTGTCGGCATACGGGGAAGGCGGCGGCCGCGCAGATGGAGATCCGTAACACGACCGACCAGGACTTCGACGTCTTCGTCGGCACGATGCTCGCCGCGTTCGGACTCTTCCCGGAAACCCCGGTCGACGGCGGCGGGCACTGGTGGTCGGCGCTCGAAATGGACCGGTGCCTGTTCGCCGTGACGGAGGACGGGAAGCCCGTCGGCACCGCCGGTGCGTACCCCTTCGAGCTCACCCTGCCCGGTGGGAACCTCGTACCGGTCTCCGGGGTCACCGCCGTCGGCGTCCTGCCCTCCCACCGGCGCCAGGGCGTACTCAGCGCAGTGATGCGGCATCAGCTCGCCGAGCTGCGCGCCCGCGGGGAGTTCCTCTCCGTGCTGCTGGCCTCCGAGGCACTGATCTACCGCAGGTTCGGCTACGGACCGGCGACGTACACGGCGGGGCTGACGGTGCCGCGCCACCGGTCGGCCCTCGCCCTTCCCCGGGCGGGCGCGGGGCAGGGCGACCGGGACGCGGGCGCGGCGACCGGTTCGGTCGAGGTGGTGCGCAGTGCCGACTGCGCAGAGGTCCTCGAAGAGGTCTACGACCGGTACCGCCGCTCACAACCCGGCGCGTTGTCCCGCCCGCACCGCTGGTGGTCCCTGCGCGCGGGACAGCCCCCGATCTCCCCCGCGCCGCGTTACGTCGCGATCCACCGGGACGCCGACGGCGTCCCGGACGGGTACGCCAGCTACACGATCGAGCCCGGGGCGTCGAGGACCATGAAGGTGGACGAGACCATCGCCGTCGACGACGCCGTCCACACGGCCCTGGCCCGGTTCCTGCTGGAGCACGACCTCGTCCACCAGGTCTCCTTCAAGCACGTCCCGACCGATCATCCGCTGCGTTGGCGGTTCGAGGACTTCCGGGGCGGCGAGGTGACGGGAGTCGGCGACTGGCTCTGGGTGCGGCTGCTGGACGTTCCCGGCGCGCTGACCGCGCGCGGCTGGTTCGCGGACGGCGAGATCGTGCTCGACGTCGAGGACCGGTTCCTCGGCGAGCGCGGCCGCCACCTGCTGACCGTCCGCGACGGCAAGGCCGACTGCGTCCCGACGGACCGGAAGCCCGACCTGTCCCTGGACGTGAGCGACCTGGCCTCGGTCTACCTCGGCGGCACCGCCCCGAGCACCCTCGTGCGCGCCGGGCACATCAGGGCCCACCACCCGGGCGCGGCCGCCCTCGCCGACGCCCTGTTCCGCACCGAGCGCTCCCCGCACTGCCTGCACTGGTTCTGACCCCGGCCACGGCGGTCTCGTGGCGGGGCCCGCAGCGGGGCTCGTGGCGGGCTTCGCCCGACCGGGCCAAGGCGGGGCGGCCGGCTGCCGCGAACGGCCCAGTACGGGGGCACCGGACGGGCCGGGGACGGGCGGGCCGGCTAACGTCGCGGCAGGAACATCGGTCCGCGAAGCGTGTGGAGGCACCATGTCCCGTCTGGGCCGCCGGCTGGTGCGCGCCTGTACGAGCACCATCGCCGTCGGCCTGCTCTTGACCGGGTGCCACGCGACGCGGCCTCGGGAGGGTTCGGGCGGCAGTCCGGGCACCGAGATCGCGGTGGGTGCCTACCTCCACTACGGCTCGCCCGGCGTCGAGAGGATGCGGGAGTTCTCGCGCTGGCTCGGGGGTACGGAGCTGCGCGCCGGGCACACCTACCTGCCCGGCGACACCTGGGCCAACATCGAGGGGGCGCCCGATTCGCTGCGCACCTGGGCGCAGTGGCGCAGGGCGCGGGCCGACCGGCTGTTCGTCCTGAACGTGCCGATGCTGGAGCGCAACGAGGCGGGTGTCCCCGACGACCAGGTGGCCGGGCTGATCCGTTCCGGCGCGCGGGGCGACTACGACCACCACTTCCGGCGGCTGGGCGAGCGTCTGGTCGCGCTCGGGGTGCCGGACACGGTGGTCGTGCTCGGCTGGGAGATGAACGGCTTCAACTACACCCACCGCTGCCGGCCCGACCCCGACAGCTGGAAGCGGTACTGGCGCCGCATCGTCGGTGCCATGCGCTCGGTGCGGGGGCAGCGGTTCCGTTTCGACTTCGCCCCCAACCGCGGCGGCGACGCGATCGCGTGGACCCGCTGCTACCCGGGCGACGACGTGGTCGACGTCGTCGGCATGGACAGCTACGACCAGCCGCCGGGCGACGACTTCGACGACCAGGTCCGCCAGCCGCTCGGGCTCCAGGAGCAGGTCGACTTCGCGAAGGCGCACCGCAAGCGGATCTCGTACCCCGAGTGGGGGCTGTTCCGCAACGGCGACAACCCCGAGTACGTGCGGCGCATGCTGGCATGGATCGCCGAGCACGAACCGCTGTACCACAGCATCACCGACTACTGCCCGCACGGCGTGTGGCAGTGCGGCGAGAACCCGGAATCCGCGCGGGTGTTCAGGGAGTCGCTGTCCCCGCGGCGCTGATGCCGCGGGGTCACTTGGCCTTCAGATCGTTCCTGATCATGGAGGTGGTGGAGGCGAGCCGGTTGATGCCCGTCTGTACCTCTCGGATGCCTTCGGAGGCCCGGGGCGAGTCCTTCTTCCCGGCCCCGTCGACGCACTCGTTGCCTCCGTGCTCGAAGGCGGTCATGGCTTCCGTCCAGAAACCCCGGGCGTTGTCGCTCGGCGGAGCGCCCTGCTTCTTGGCCTTCGCCACCGCCGCCAGCAGTTCCTGGCAGGCCGGGCCCCAGGTGTCCGTCGGGCGCACGCTCACGTCGTTGACCCGGCCCGAGGTGTCGGCGAGTGCCTTGATGCCGCCCTCGCCGCCCGAGGACCACCAGTCCTTCAGGTCTTCGGACGGGCTCGAACCGCACCCGGTGAGCAGCGCTCCGGTGGCGATCGTGGCCACGGTGACGGCGGTGAGCAATCGGGCGTGCGTACGCATGGGACCCCCCTTGTCCGGTGGTGCCGATGGTGCCAGGAACGGGCGGGCCTGGGAGGGCCGACGGCCCAACTGACCGGTTATCGGGCGTCCGTTGCCGGTAGCCGGTTGTCGACCGGAGATCACCAGGCGGTAGGCTCGGCCCGCAACACGACGCGAAGAGGAGTTCGAGTGGCGCGGGTTGCGATCATCGGTAGCGGTATCAGCGGGCTGGCTACGGCGCTCATGCTCGGCCGACGGGGCCATACGGTCACGTTGTTCGAACAGGACGCGCGGGAGGCCGGAGACCACCTGGACGAGGACTTCCACGACTGGAAGCGGCCCCGGGTCCCGCAGGCCGTGCAGCCGCATTCCTTCCTCGCGCCCGTCCGCACCGTGCTGCGCGCCGAGGCCCCCGATGTGTACGCGGACCTGCTGGCGCGCGGGGCCCGGGAGTACCACGACTTCGACTGGTTCGGCGAGCACCCTTCGTACCGGGCGGGCGACGAGGACCTGGTGACCCTCCGCACCCGCCGGATCGTGCTGGAGGCCGCCTTGACGGCGGCCGTGCGGCGGGAAGCCTCCGTCGACGTGCGTCGCGGCTCCCGGGTGAGCGGCCTCGCTTTCGAGGACGGGCGCCCTCCCCGGGTCACCGGCGTGCGGGTGGGCGGGGAGACGCACCCGGCGGAGCTCGTCGTCGACGCGTCGGGGCGGCGCTCGCCGGTGCCGGCCTGGCTCACCGCGGCCGGCTGCCGCCCACCCGTGATCGAGAGCCACCGCACCGGGATCGCGTACCTGTGCCGCTGGTACCGTCTGCGCGCCGACGGTCCGCGTGACCCGGGGCGGGTGAAGACCGGTTCGGACGCGCCCTACGCGCTCGCCGGCGTCTTTCCTTCCGACAACGACACCTTCGCCCTGCACCTCGTGCTCTCCACGGGTGATCCGACCCGCGGCGCGCTCACCGATCCCGCGGTGTTCGAGGCCGCCGCCCGCCTCTTCCCCGCCACCGCCGCCTGGCTCGACCTGGACCCCGAACCGCGGTCGGCCGTCCTGGCGATGGCCGGCCTGGACAACCGCTGGACCTCCCTCACCGACGATGACGGTCCTGTGGTCGCCGGCCTGGTCAACGCCGGGGACAGCCTCGTTCACACCAATCCCACGCTCGGCCACGGCGTGGCCCTCGGCCTGCACGCCGCCCAGCGCCTCGCCACCCATGTCGACGAGATCGTCGCGGACCCCGCCGACTACCACTCCTGGGCCGCGGGGGCCCTGCGCCCGTGGTTCGACGCGCAGGTGAAAGCCGATCACGCCGCCGGACGACGCCTCGCCGAGAGCACACCGCCCTCGGACCGGCGGGCTGCCGCGCGGGGCGTCTGTGCCTTCGAGGACCCGGTCGTCATGCGGGCCCGGGCCCAGGTGCGCCACCTCCTGCGGCCAGCCGACGACGCCTACGGCGCGGACGAAGTGGACGGGCGCGTCACGGCCTGGCTGGCTGCCCGCCCCGACTTCTCGCCGACGTACGACGGCCCGACCCGCGACCGGTGGGACGCGGTCATCGCGGGCTGAGCACCTTCCCCAGGAGCTCGCCGAACTCGGCCGGGTGCGTGGTCAGGCCGGTGTGCCCGCCGGGGAAGTGGAGGAGTTCGCTGCCGAGCCGCTCGGCCAGCAACGCGGCCGGGCGGTAGGGCAGTTCGCCGCGCGAGTCCCGGCCGCAGGCGAGCACCAGCCGGTCCGACAGTGCCGCCAACCGGTCGACGTCCGGGGCGTAGGACATGAAGGCCGGCACGATGCGACCGACGAAGAAGGGCAGGTTGGCCATCGTCCGCTCGGCCCGGGCCGCCGCCTGCGGCGGCAGGCTGACCTCGGCCTTCGGCCGGGCGGCGGTGTCACCGTCCTTCTTCAGGCCTTCGGCGAACACGGCCATCGCGGGCATGAGCCCCTCCGCCTGGAACGTCGCCCGTACGCGCGCGATGAGCGCCCGGTGTTCGGCCGCGTCCGCGAGGACTTCCACGACCGGCGGCTCGTGTGCCACGAGCAGTTCGACGCGTTCGGGGTGGGTGGCGAGCAGGTGCAGGGCGGCGATCGCGCCCGAGCTGGAGCCGAACACGCGCGCGGGTCGGCCGGGCGACAGCAAGTCCAGTATCCGCAGGGCGTCGTCGGCGTGTTGGGCCACGCGCTGTTCGGCCTCGGGGTCGTCCAGCGTGCTGTCGGACATGCCGCGCGGGTCGTAGGTCGCGACGGTGTGCTCGGCGGCCAGGTCGTCGGCGATCGCGTCGAAGGAGGCCGCGCCACCCGAACCTCCGGGGATCAGCAGCAGCAGCGGGCCGTCGCCGCGCACTTCGTAGTGGAGGGTCGCGCCGTCGACGCGCAGGCGTCCGGTGGTCGGGGAGGTCATGCGGAGTCTCCTTCTCGGGACGGGGGCCAGTGTTCGAGGAGGGCGTGCAGGGCGTCGAGGGCGCGGACCCAGGTCTGCTGGGGCGTGCGCTCGTGCGCGAAGCCGCCCGCGGCCTCCAGGGCGACGAACCCGTGGAACGTGCTGCGGAGCAACCGGACGGCGTCGGTCAGGTCGGGCTCGGCGAGTCCGTAGCCGCGCAGCATGCCGTAGGTCAGCTCGACCGCCCGCCGCGGTCCGGGGGCGTCGGCCGCGAGCGCGGGATCGATCCGGATCGGGGTCTGCGTCGCCGTGTAGCGGCCCGGATGCGCGTGGGCGTACTCCCGCCAGGCGTCGGCATACGCGACCAGCGCGTCCTTCCCCGCCAGCCCGGAGGTCGCCTCGGCGATGCGGATGGTCTTCTCGTCCGCCGCCAGCAGGGCGATCCGTCCGCGCAGGTCCTCCAGGCCGCGGACGTGCGCGTAGAGGCTCGCGTCCTTCACGCCGAGCCGGCGCGCCACCTGCGACATGGTCACCTGGTCGAGTCCGACCTCGTCCGCCAGTTCGGCGCCCGCGATCGTCACCCGTTCCGCCGTCAGCCCTGCCCGCGCCATGCGCCCTCCCCGTGATCCTAGGACCCCTAGTTTCTACCTAGGGGCCCTAGGAAGGCAACGCGATATTCCGTTGGCGGTCCCCCGGGGGGGGCGGGCCGTGGTTCAGGGGTGGCGGGTCAGGGAGGAGGGGGCGCCGACCGACTGCGCTCCCTCCGACTCGAGGGCCAGGCGGTCCGGTTCCGCCAGGCTCAGTACGTAGAGATTGCCCTGGGGGCAGTCGAAGGTGGCCCCGCGGTCGGTCGGGTGGCTGGTCACCGCCGCGAAGACCGCGGTGTCGCGGCCGACCTGGCGCAGTTCGAGGGCCTCCGTGCATCCCAGGTTCCGGCCCGTGGAGACCTCCTTGACGTCGCTGACCTGCCGGCCCACGAGTTCGCCCACCGCCCCCGCGCGCAGGGTGACGGTGACGTCGAACCGCCCCGTCCGCGCACGGGAGATGCCGTCCGCCTCCGGCGTCCCGGGCCCGGTGCCGGACCAGGTGCCGACCCATGACTGCGGCAGCGCCACCGCGGAGGACGGCTGCGCGGACGACGTCGTGGCGGGCGGCGTGGCGGACGGTGTCGCCCCGCCGCCGGCGCCCCCTCCCCCGTACCGGACCGCGAGCACGACGACCGCGGCGAGGACCACGGCGCCGCCGGCCGCCCCCATCAGCAGGGACCGGCGGGAGGCCGGGCCGCCTACCGCCCGCGCGGAGGCGGGCGCGGTGGACGGGAGCGCGGACCCGAAGGCCGCCGGCCCGGGCGGGGACTGCGGCGGGGGCGGGAGCGGGAGGGCGGCCGGGGGGACCGGTGGGGCGCCGGACCCGGCCGAGGTCTGGGCGGACGGCTGCGACGCGGCCAGGAGTTGCCGCAGTTCGGCCTCCCGGCGGCCGACGTCCGCCACCAGCGCCGCCGGCATCACGCCGGTCCACTCCTCCTCTTCCGCCGGTTCGCCGAGGCTCGCCCGTACCTCCTCGGCCGTCGGCCGCCGCTCCGGATCCTTCTCCAGGCACCGGCTCAGCAGCGGAAGCAGCCTCTGCGGCACGCCGTCGAGGACGGGCTCGTCGTGAACGATCCGGTACAGGAGGGCCGGCAGGCCCACGTCCTCGCCGTGCGCCGGGAACGGACCGCGGCCGGTGGCCGCGTACACGAGGACGGCGGCCAGGGAGAAGACGTCCGCCGGCGCCGACGCCACGGCGCCTGTCGCCTGCTCGGGCGAAAGGTAGCCGGGAGTGCCGATGACCGCGCCCGTCTGTGTGTGGCGCGGGTCGCGCACCGCCCGGGCGATGCCGAAGTCGATGAGGAAGGGCCGCTCCGGCCCGAGCAGTACGTTGGCCGGCTTGATGTCGCGGTGGACCACCCCGGTCGCCCGTACGGTGACCAGCGCGGCCGCCAGTTCCCGGGCCAGGCGCTCCACGGCGGGCGCGGGAAGGGGGCCGTACCGGTGCACCCAGTCCCCCAGCGTGGGCGCGGCGACGTACTCCGTCGCCAGCCACTGCGGCGATGCTCCCGGCGGACTGAAGTCCACCACGGAGACCGTCCACGGACCGCGCACACGGTCGTTGGTGGCTATCTCGCGGGCGAACCGGTCGGCGAAGTCGGGCTCCACGCCCAGTTCCCGGTGCACGGTCTTCAGCGCCAGGGCCCGCCCTGATGCCGTCCGGGCCAGGAACACCTCGCCCATGCCTCCCGAGCCGAGGCGCGCCAGCAGGCGGTACCCCCCGATCTCCGGCGGGTCGCCGGGCAGCAGAACCTCCACCAACTCCCCCGTCCCCCCTGCTCACTTGCGGACCGGCGGTGCACGGTCCACGCGGTGGCCACCCTAAGGGACGGGCTCCCGGGCCGGAGCGCGGGCGGTCCCCGTGCCGCCCCGCGCCGGCGGGCCCCGGGTTCCCAGCGGGTGCGGGGTCCACGGGGATGAGGGAAGCTGGGAGGGCCGCAACACCGACGGCGGGGAGGAATGACTTCCGTGAACGCATCCGCAGCCCACCGCCCCGCACGCACGTCCAGGCGCAGGACGCGGACGGCCACCCTGCTGTGCACGACGGCGGCGCTGGCCGCCGCCATGATCCCGGTCTCCGCGTACTCCGCCGCCCCGGCAACCGGCCGCCCGGCGGATCCGGCGGCGCCGGTCGTGGTCGTCGACTGTTCCTCCCAGCCGCAGATCCGCCCCGAGGAGTACCTCCTGGCCTGCGGGGACGGGAACAACCGCCTCGTCGGACTGCGCTGGGACAGCTGGGGCGCGAAGACCGCGACCGCGACCGGCGTCGACATGGTGAACGACTGCCGCCCGTACTGCGCCGCCGGCCGTTTCCGCCCCTACCCGGTGTCGGTGACCCTGAGCAATCCGCAGGTCTGGCCGGAGAACCCCGGCCTCCAGCGCTACGCCACGATCCGGCTCGTGTATACGGACACCTCGCCCGCCCCCGTCCCCAAGGACGTGACGTACAAGCTCGTGTACTGACGGGGCTGCCGGCCCCGCGTCACACGTCCCAGGCGACCGGGAGGCTCTTCACCCCGTAGATGTCCGCGGTTTCCGGGCGCAGGGCGACTTCCTCGGCCGGTACGGCGAGGCGCAGCGTGGGGAAGCGGCCGAGCAGCGCGGTGAGGGCGACCCGCATTTCGATGCGGGCCAGCTGCGCGCCCAGGCACAGGTGGATCCCGTGGCCGAAGGCCAGGTGTCCGCCGTCCTCCCTCCGCAGGTCGAGTGCGTGGGGCTCGGCGAACCGCTCGGGGTCGCGGTTGGCGGTGTTGTACGACAGGACGACCGTGGTGCCGGCCTCGATGGTCTGGCCGCCGACCTCGACGTCCTCCAGCGCCGTCCTCATGAAGGACTTGGCGACGCTCAGGTACCGCAGCAGTTCCTCCACGGCCGGGTCGATGAGCTTGGGATCGTCGCGCAGCGCGGCCAGTTGCTCCGGGTTCTGCAGCAGTGCGAAGACCCCGAGGGACAGCATGTTCGCGGTGGTGTCGAAACCGGCCGCGAGCAGGATCAGGGCGATCCCCTTCAGCTCCTCGTCGGTCAGGTCGCCGTCGGTGAGTTCGCTGAGCACGTCGTCGGTGGGGTTCGCGCGTTTGGCGGCGACCAGGCGCGCGAGGTACTCCTGGGTCGCCGTGTAGGCGGCCAGCAGGTCCTCGTCGTTCGTCTCCCCGTTCATGAACTTGTCGATCTGCTCCTGGAAGGAGGCCCGGTCCTCGTACGGCACCCCCAGCAGTTCGCAGATGACGATGGTGGGGATGGGCTTGGCGAACGCGGTCACCAGGTCGGCCTCCGGCCCGGCCTGCTCCATGGCGTCCAGGCAGTCGGCGGTGATCTGCTCGATGCGTTCGGTGAGCAGTCGCATCCGACGCGCGGTGAACTTGCCCACCAGCGGCTTGCGGTAGCGCCCGTGCTGCGGTTCGTCCATGAGCAGGAATTCGCCGGGCGGGGCGGGGGGTATCTCGAAGTCGACCACGTTCAGGAGCTCTTTGCGCGAGCTGAACCGCGGGTCGGCCAGGATCGACCTGACCAGGTCGTATCCGGTGACCAGCCAGCCCGGCTTGCCGCCGGGGTGGGTGTAGCGGCTGATGGGGCCGTGCCGACGGGCGTCGACCAGTTCGGCCGGCGGGTCGAACGGACAGCCGGGCCGGCGCTCCGTCGGCATCGTCGTGACGGTGTGGACGGATTCACTCATGACCATTCCTCATCTCGCGACAGCACGTGTTTGACTCGATCGGAAAGCTACGTTGCATTCAGGATTCGGTCAATTAGTCGAGAGATGTTTTCGCAGGTCAATGCAGGTAAATCGATGCAATGGATTGAATTTGAATGCAATGACCCGTTGCAATGGGTGCGAGTGAAGGCACCGGCCCGCGCGGCCTACGAGCCGGTCGCGCCGTCGAGCATCTCGCGCAGGATGTCGAGGTGGCCGTTGTGGCGGGCCGTCTCCTCGGTGAGGTGGAGGAGGATCCAGCGCAGGTCCACGTGGAGGCCGCCGCGGACGGCTCGCTGCGCCTTCTCGTCCAGCGCGCGCCCGGCGACCAGCTCGCGGTAGCGGGCGCTCTGTTCGGCGTACTCGTCGAGCAACCGCGCGAGCGGGAAGTCCACGGCGACGCGCATCTCGCGGTCGGGGTCCTCCTCGGTCCAGGGACCCTGGTCCTCCTCACCGAGGAAGATCACCTGGAACCAGAAGTACTCGACCCAGCGGAGGTGGTTGATCAACCCGCTCACGGTCATGAGCGGCGAGCCGGGCAGGAGCGACTTGCACGCGTCGCCGGCGGAGACGCCGTCGCACTTGGCGCGGGCGGTGTCGCGTGCGTAGTCGAGGAACGTGGTGAGCTGCGTGCGCTCGTCCCACGCGGGCGGTGTGTCATCGGTTCTGGTCATCGCGCGAAGCGTTCCCGATCATGAGACCCGTGTCGAGGCATTTATCCGTGGCGCCACGTGGCACTACATGGCACCGCATGGCGCCAGGTGACACCAATCGCCATTCCGGGAGCCACGCGAACACGTATGGCACCATGACAGCCGCGATGGGCATGCGCACGTTTCTGCTGGTCAGGGCGATTTCGGCGTCCGTCGACGCGAAACAACCCCTGCGATGTTTGCGCATGGCGCCATAGTGGCACCATACTGGTGTCATGGATCTCACGCCGTATGTCAACAACCTCCGCCGCGAACTCGCAGTGGCCGCCGAAGCCGGCGGCGACGCAGCCCGCGAGCTGGCAGAGCGGCTCACCGCCCCCCTGGAGTCGGCGACCCGTCTGACCATGCTCAACGTGCTGTCCGCCGCGATGGACGAGATCACCCGTGAACTCGCCCCCGGCTCGGTCGACGTACGGCTGCGCGGGCTCGACCCCGACTTCGTCGTGACGCTGCCGCCCGCCGACAGCGGCCCCGTCGAAGCCACCGCCCCGCCCGTCGAACCGCCCGTGGCACCGGCGGTCTCCGACGGCGACGAGGGCGGCACCGCCCGCATCAACCTGCGCCTGCCGGCCCATCTCAAGGCGCGCGCCGAGGAGAGCGCGAGCCGCGAGGGCCTGTCGGTCAACGCGTGGCTGGTGCGAGCCGTGTCGGCCGCGGTCGAGGGCGGCGCCCGGCCGCGCGCGACGGAGAAGAGCCGCACCGTCGGACAGAGCTTCACGGGCTGGGTGCGCTAGCAGGCCCGGCCTGCCGGGCCTGCCGGGCCCTCACCCAGACCTTTCACCCACACCACGTCCCACCAGCGGGGACGTCCTGTAGACCCAAGAGGACGGGACAGCCATGCCTTCTTACGACACTCCCGAACCGGTCTCGGCCACGGCGCACGTGGAGGCCGGTTCCATCCAGTTCACCGCGACCGACCGCCCCGACACCGTCGTCGAGGTGCGGCCCCGCGACCCGAAGAAGGACCGGGACGTGCGGACGGCCGACCAGACCGAGGTCTCGTACGCGAACGGCGAACTGACCGTCAGGACACCCAAGTCCAATCTGCTCGGCCTCGGGCGCATCGGCAGCGTCGACGTCACGGTCGAACTGCCGACGGGTTCGAGCATCGACGTGACCGGCGCCTGGGCCCAGGTCGTCGGCGAGGGCCGGCTCGGCACAGTCCGCGTGAAGACCTCCAGCGGCGACGTCCGCCTCGACACGACCGGCCCGCTGAAGCTGGTCGCGTCGCACGGCTCCATCAGCGTGGACCGGATCGAGGGCGCCGCCGAGATCACCACCAGCTCCGGCAGCCTGCGCGTCGGCGTCCTCGACGGTTCCGCGGTCCTCAAGAACTCGCACGGCAGCACGACCGTCGGCACCGCGACCGGCGAGCTGCGCGTGAGCGGCGCCAACGGCGACATCGAGATCCGGCGTGCCGGTGGCCCGGTGACCGCCACGACCGCCCACGGCACCCTGCGCGTGGGCGAAGTGTCCCGTGGAACCGTCCAGTTGGAGACCTCCTACGGTTCCATCGAGGTCGGAGTCCGCGAGGGGACGGCCGCCTGGCTCGACGCCAGTTCGGGCGTCGGACAGGTCCGCAACTCACTCGCTCCGTCCGAGGGCCCCGACGAGACCGAGGACACCGTCCACGTCCGCGCCCGCACCCGGTACGGCAACATCGACGTCCGCCGCGCCAAGGACTGACCCCGCGCGAACCGGCGCCGGCCCACTCCCCCACTCCCCCACTCCCCCATTCCCGCAGCCGCTCCAGCCTTCGAACGGGAGGACCACATGCCTTCTTCTGTCATGCCCACGTCCAGGCGTGAGGGTCACGCCCCACCGCCCGCCGCCGTCTCCGCGGTCGGCCTGCGCAAGTCGTACGGCGACAAGACCGTCCTCGACGGCGTCGATCTGTACATCCCGGCCGGGTCCGTGTTCGCCCTGCTCGGGCCGAACGGCGCCGGCAAGACCACCGTCGTGAAGATCCTGTCCACCCTCATCGGCGCCGACGGCGGACGGGCACAGGTCGCGGGCCACGACGTCGCCGCGTCACCGCACGGAGTACGTGCGGCGATCGGTGTGACCGGTCAGTTCTCCGCGGTCGACGGACTGATCACCGGTGAGGAGAACATGCTCCTCATGGCGGACCTGCACCACCTGTCCAAGCACGAAGGACGCAAGGTCACCGCCGAACTGCTGGAGCGCTTCGACCTCGTCGAGGCCGCGAAGAAGCCGGCGTCCACCTACTCCGGCGGCATGAAACGGCGCCTGGACATCGCGATGACACTGGTCGGGAACCCGCGGATCATCTTCCTCGACGAGCCGACCACCGGCCTCGACCCGCGCTCCCGCCACAACATGTGGCAGATCATCCGCGAACT
>NZ_JBIARJ010000035.1:0-55314 GCF_042889825.1 Streptomyces sp. NPDC002467
CCCGGCAAGGTCGCGTTCGACGACGGTGCCCGCGTCACCTACTGGATCCCGGCCTCCGGCCTCGCCCTGCGCTTCATCATGTCGTCCTGACCGACTTCGATGAGACTGGGCAGCCTGGTTTCATCGAGGGATGCGACCCGTTCCCCTCGCGCTCGACCTCCTCCGTCTCGACGCGGCCGAACTGACGGCCCGGCTCGTCGACATCCCGTCCGTCAGCGGCACCGAGGAGCCCCTCGCCGACGCGGTCGAGGACGCGCTGCGCGCCCTGCCGCACCTGGTCGTGGACCGGTACGGCAACAACGTGGTGGCCCGTACGATGCTCGGCCGCGCCGAGCGCGTCGTGCTCGCCGGGCACCTCGACACCGTGCCGATCGCCGGCAACGTCCCCTCCCGGCTGGACGAGAACGGCGTGCTGTGGGGCTGCGGCACCACCGACATGAAGTCCGGCGTCGCCGTCCAGTTGCGCATCGCGGCCACCGTGACCGAGCCCAACCGCGACCTCACCTTCGTCTTCTACGATCAGGAAGAGTCCGCCCCTCACCTCAACGGCCTCGGTCGCCTCGCCGAGGTCCGCCCGGCCTGGCTGGCCGGTGACTTCGCGATCCTGCTCGAACCCTCCAACGCCCATGTCGAGGGCGGCTGCCAGGGCACGCTCCAAGCAAGGCTGACGGCCAAGGGCGGGCGGGACCGCTGCGCCCGAGACGGGACGGGCACCAACGCCATCCACGCCGCCGGCCCGATCCTGGCCAGGCTCGCGGCGTACGAGGCGCGCAAACCCGTGGTCGACGGCCTGGAGTACCGCGAGGGCCTCAATGCCGTACGGATCGACGGTGGCGTCACCGGCAACGTCCAACCCGATGCCTGCACGGTCACCGTCAACTTCCGCTACGCCCCCGACCGGACCGTCGAAGAAGCGGAAGCGCACGTCCGTGGGGTGTTCGCGGACTGCGACGTGGACGAGTTCACCCTCCTCAGCGCCCGCACCGGCGCGCTGCCCGGACTCTCCCACCCCGCGGCAGCGGCCTTCATGGAGGCGGTCGGCGGACGGGCCATGCCCAAGTTCGGCTGGACCGACGTCGCGAGGTTCAGCGCCCTGGGCGTACCGGCCGTCAACTACGGGCCGGGGAACGCCCTGCTCGCCCACACGCGTGACGAACGAGTGGAGACGGCGGCGATCCTCCACTGTGAAGAGAAGCTGCGCGCCTGGCTGACCCGACCGCCCCACGAGCCCGGCCACCAACCCGGCGACCCCCGACCCCACTGACCCCCTGTGGGCGGGCCCGGTGCGCGTCACGGCGTGGTCGGAATCCGTGCATCGGAGTGGCTCGCGGCGCCGTTGATGGCGTGGCTCTCTTGACGCCCGCACCCGCTGCCTAGGGTCGGCGGGAGCAGGCCGGCACGACGGAGGGCTGCCGGCCGGTCACGGAACGGGTGGGTGAATCGTGGAACGCATCACGGTCAGGCCGTACGAAGACGAACCGCTGGTCCCCTCAAACCAGATCCGGCGGCGGATGATCCGGCGACGCGCCGCCCTCGCCGGGCTGCTGCTCCTGTGCGTGTTGCCCGCGCAGGCCGTGGACGCCGCCGAACCGCACGACGCACACCACCCGTCCACCGGCCGTTGGCTGTACGTGTCCGACTACGGCAACAACCGGGTGGTCACCCTGCCCACCCGGGGCGGCGGCGAGAGCGTGCTCGTCCTCGACGGCCTGGTACGCCCGACGGGTCTCGCGTGGGACCGGGCGGGCAGCCTCTACATCGCCGACACCGGCAACAACCGCGTCCTGCGGCTGCTGCCGGACGGGGGCGGGCAGGTCACCGTTCCCACCGACGGGCTCTCGCGCCCGCTGGGCCTCGCCGTCGACGCGTCCGGCAACCTCTACATCGCCGACAGCTTCAACGACCGCGTCGTGAAGGTTCCCGCCGACGGCAGCGGCCAGACCACGGTCCCGACCACCGGGCTGTTGCACCCCTGGGGACTGGCCCTGGCACCCAACGGGGACCTCTACGTCTCCGACTTCGTCAACGACCGCGTCGTCAGGGTGTCCGCCGCCGGCCGCCAGAACACCGTCCCCGTCGAAGGACTCTCGCAGCCCACCGGGCTCGCTCTGAGCGCCACCGGAGACCTGTACGTCTCCGACAGCGGCAACAACCGCGTGGTGAGGATCGCGGCCGTGACCGGCGCGCAGACCACCGTGCCGTTCACCGGTCTGAGCAGCCCGCTCGGTCTGGCCCTCGACCACCGCGGCACCCTCTACGTGGCCGACGGCTTCAACAACCGCGTGCTCCGCCTCCGCACGAACGGCACCCAGACCGTACTGAACCCCACCGGCCTCAACACCCCCACGGGCCTCGCCTTCCCACCGCGCACCGGCGCAGACGGATAGCCCCGGGTCGCGACCGGCGCACGCAACACTCGATCAGGATGACCGACGTCCCAGCGAGGGAAACCCATGGCACTGGACTGGAGCACCCTCCTCGCCGACCAGCTCGACTGGCACTGGCATCACCAGTTGCGCGCGCGGCTGGACGGCCTCACCGACCAGGAGTACTTCTGGGAACCCGTCCCGGACTGCTGGTCAGTGCGGCCTCGCGGCAGCGGTACGGCCCCCGTGCGGGCCGGCTCCGGCGACTTCACGATCGACTGGGCCCATCCGGAGCCGGTTCCCCCGCCGGTCACCACGATCGCCTGGCGCCTCGGCCACATCCTCGTCGGTGTGCTGGGGGCGCGCAGCGCCTCGCACTTCGGCGGACCGCCCGTGGACTACATGACGTTCGCGTATCCGGGCACCGCTGCGGAGGCGTTGGAGCAGCTCGACGCCTCGTACGCGCGGTGGGTCACCGGAGTGCGCGCCCTGGGCACGGAGGGGCCGGCGCGGCCCTGCGGCGAGGCGGAGGGCGCCTACGCGCGGGAGCCGATGGCGACGCTCGTCCTGCACATCAACCGCGAGGTGATCCACCACGGAGCGGAGATCTCCCTGCTCCGGGACCTGTACGCCCACCGGGCCCACCGGTCCTGAGGCAGTCAGTCCGCGGCCCCGGCGGACCAGCCGACGACTGGTGGCCGGACGGCTGCGCACAGCGGCCGGCCATGGGCGTCGGTCAGGCCGAGGCGGGCGACCAGCAGCCCGCCGTTCGCCGCGGCGTCGGCCACCGAAGGGTCGACGGCGTCGAGCATGAGCTTCGCCCGACGGAACATGGTGCGGACACCGGCGCCGTCGACCCCGCTCCACGCGAGGTAGACGAACCGCCGCCCGGGACGGCCCTGGATCCAGGGGCCCGTCACGTCGACGCCCGCCGCGCCACGGCGCACGGTGCAGTCAAATGTCCAGACCACCGAGCCCGCATCGCCGGGACGGGGGTCCAGCGGCTGCCCGTCCCGCGCGCGTGGCTGGACGGCGACGTCGATGGCGTCGTACCCGGGGAAGCCCGGGCCGGCCGGACAGGCGAGGCCCGGCAGGTCGAATCCCTCGATCCGGATCTGCACGGAGCCACTCTGCCATCCTGCCCGCCCACGTCCTCGGGCCGGGCAGGGTCAGTCCTGGTCGAGATCAGCGGAGATGGGTGTCAGAGCCCGGCCGAGGGCGATGTCGGCGACGGCTTGCCGGCCCGCCTTCATCCCGAGACCGGAGCGAGGGCCGTACGGTCCGTGTCCGCGTGGCGGTGCACCCTGATGGAGACGAGAATGAGATGGGCCGGACGAGCGCTACCCGGCCGGCCCGGGACCGAGCGGCGCGTGGTTTTCGCCGCACGTGCACCAGAAACAACAGGTGGTCGCTCATGTGCCGATGGCTCGCGTACTCGGGAACGCCTCTGCTGCTCGACACCATCCTCTACAAGCCGGCCCACTCTCTGATCGATCAGAGCCTGCACTCGAAACTGGGCGTGGAGACGACGAACGGGGACGGCTTCGGTGTCGGGTGGTACACCGAGGAGGACACCGGCGGTCCCGCGATCCTGAGGGAGATCGGCCCCGCCTGGAGCAACCGCAACCTGCGGGAGATCGCGGACCACGTCCGCTCGCCCCTGTTCTTCGCGCACATCCGGGCGACGACCGGTACGGCGGTGCAGCAGACGAACTGCCATCCCTTCCGATACGGCCGCTGGATGTTCATGCACAACGGCGCCATCGCCGACTTCCACCTCGTACGCCGCGACCTCGTACTCCTCATCGACCCCGCGCTGTTCGCGCACATCGAGGGGACGACGGACTCCGAGGTGATGTTCTACCTGGCACTCACCTTTGGCCTCGAAGACGACCCGCCGGGCGCGGTGGCGCGCATGGCCGGCGCGGTGGAGGCCGCGGGTCGCGGGCACGGAGTGGAGTTCCCCCTCCAGATGACACTCGCCGTCAGCGATGGCGAACGCCTCTGGGCCTTCCGCTACTCCAGCCAACGTGACTCGAGGTCGCTGTTCTACAGCACCCGGGTGGACACGCTGCGCAGACTGCACCCCGACATGAGCTTCCTCCAGGAAGTGTCGGACGAGACCCGCCTGGTCGTGTCCGAACCCCTCGGTGATCTGCCCGGCGCCTGGAACGCGGTACCCGAGAGCACCTACGGCGTCGTGCACGCCGGCGCCGACGAGTTGCACACGTTCGCTCCCGCGGCGGCGTGACTCGTCGGCACCAGGGGTGTTCGCGTTCGGGTGGCTCCGGAACCGATGTCACTTCGGGACGAAGCCGGACGAAAATCATTCGGAACGGCGGGCCGATCGGGGTGGCGATCGGCGCCCCGGGGGGGCAGGCGGCATCATGGGATGCTGACGGTCCGTCGGCACATCCGCGGACGGCGGCCCAGGGAAACCCATGGAGGCCCGCATGAACTCCGCGTGGACGCGCACGCTGCCCCTGGTCGCCGTTCTGGCGGCTCTCGCCACCGGCACCGCGGGATGCTCGAACGGCGGCTCACCGTCCGAGGTCGCGTCGAAAGCGGCCTCCGCCGTGCAGTCGGCCGGGGCGGAGCTGGAGGCCGCGGCAGGCGAGGCGAAGAAGAAGCTCGACAGTGTGAAGGACGGAGCGGACGCGAAGTCCGATGTGCGCCTCGGAACACCGTCCAAGGACTCCGACGGGCGCAGCACCGTGCCCGTGACGGTGTCCAACACTGCCAAGGACCAGAAGTCGTTCGCCGTCCAGGTCAACTTCCGCGACACCGGCGGCAACCTCCTCGACACGGTCGTCGTGACCATCACCGACGTCGCCGCCGGGGGCACGGGACAGGGCACCGCCCGGAGCACCCGCAGCCTCTCCGGTGACGTGCAGGCGAGCGTCGGAACGGCTCTGCGTTACTGAACCGGTCCGGCACTGTCGGGAACGAGGAAGACCTCGTCGGCGTAGCACCACGCCCAGGGCTCCTCGACCGCCACGGCGATCGGGTGGCCCGTGTCGGCGGCGTGCTGCCAGGCATGGGTCCCGGCGGAGCTGTCGCAGCAGCCGTTGTGGCCACAGTCGAGGCAGATCCGCAGGTGGACCCAGTCCTGCCGGCCCGCGGCCGTGCACTCGGCGCAGCCGGTCACCGGCAGCCGTGACGGGGTCGGCCGTTCCTCGTCGAGGTGCCGGCAGGCGGGTGGTCGTGGCCGTCCTCCGTCCGGGGCGGTCCGCCAGCCCGCCGGGGGCAGGCGTACGGAGCCCTGCCCCCGGCCCGGGTCCCGGCCCCGTGCGTCTGCGGAGCCTGTCCTGTCTCCCGCATGTGTCATGGCCGTCCTCGCATGTGGTCTCCGTTCTCGTCTTCCGATGCGGAGCGGGCTACGGATGCACGGGAAGCGGGTCTGCGTCCGGCGTGCTGATTTCGGCGGAACTCAGGCGTGGTGCTCAGCCCCGGAGGTCCGCACGGACCTCGCTGGCGGCTCTCGTCCCCGAGGCCAGTGCGCCTTGGAGCGATCCGGTCGCCCGGTGGTCCCCGCAGACGTACCGGCCGGCGCCCAGGCGGGTCGTCCTGATCAGCGGCATCGGTGGGGGCATGGCGGGGAGGGCGTCCCGTACCGTGCACCGGTGCACCAGCTCCCAGGCGTCGGTGTCGGCGGTGTAGGCCTCGGCCAGGGCAGCCCGGACCACCGCCTCCTGCGCCGGGTCGGGTGCGCCGAGGACGGATGTGGAGATCAGCGCCCGGCCGACGGGGGCGTAGCCGGGGTGCACCTCGCTCACCACGCAGGTGTTGAGGAACCGGCGCCGCGTGTCGACGAGGAGGGTGGGCTCGCGCAGAGGGGAACGGGCGGCGGCGTGGTAGAGGGTGGTGACGGTGCGTCCGGCCGGGACGTCGAGTCCGGGCACGAGCCGGGCCGCCGCACTCTGACCGGTGGCGACGACCACCGCGCGTGCCCGCAGCGGTGTGCCGTCCGCCAGCACCACGCCGTCCTCGGTCAGTCGGGCGACCGGCGTCTCCAGGCTCAGGACACCGGCCGGTAGGCGCCCGGCGAGCTGGGCGGGTACCGCCGCGATGCCGTCGGCGGGCAGGCACAGGGTGCCGCGCAGCATGCTGCGCCACACGAAGTCGAAGACACGTGAGGAGGTTTCGAGCTGGTCCTCCAGGAAGACTCCGGACAGGAAAGGCCGGAAGAAGCTCTGGACCAGTTCGTCCGACAGGCCCGCTTCCGCCAGTGCGGTGAGGGTGGTCCTTTCGGGGCGTGCCCGCAGTCGCCGGGGTGGCAGGAGCACGTCCCGTGCGGTCAGGATCCCCAGGGCGGTCAGGTCACGGGCCGAGGCGAGCCTGCCGGGAAGCAGGTCGCCGCTTTGGCGCGGGCGTCGGGTGGGGTCGACGAAGCGGCGCAGCCGTCCCTCACCGGTGTGTACGAGCACTCCGGGGGTGAAGGGCCGCAAGCGGAGCCGACGGAGCGCGAGACGTCGCTTCACCTGGGGGTACGACGTGTTGAGGACCTGGAACCCGCGGTCGGTGACGAAGCCGGCGACGCGGTCGGTGCGCATGCGCCCGCCGACCGCGTCCCCTGCCTCCAGCAGGATGACCTTGATGCCTCCGGCGAGCAGGTCGGCCGTGCAGGCGAGTCCGGCGGCGCCCGCACCGATCACGATCACCGCGTCGTCGGCACCACGTTCTCGCCGCATGGACGACCACCTGCCCCTCAGCCATCGGTCAGCCAACGTCGACCACACGCTACGCGGCACCGAGCCGGGTGCCGGTGGGGCGCACCGTCGGCGGTGCCCGGTCTGCCGGACCGGCGGCACGCCGCCGCGAAAACGGACGCTCCGGAAACGGACGGCGCGGAGGCGGACGGCGCGGAGGCGGACGGCGCGGAGGCGGACGGCGCGGTCGAGCCTCCGGGCGGCGCCGGTCCGGTGGAGGGGCCCGCGGCGCGGGGCAATACTGGACGCATGGGACGCGGGCGCCTGGTGCGAGTGCCGCGCGGTCCGGCGGCGGTGGCGGTCGGTGGGCTGCTGCTGCTCGGTCCTTCGGGTGTCGGCGCCCCGGCGGCTCCTCCCCCGACCACCCCTCCCGCCACCTCCGGTCGTGTGGACGGCGGCCGGCAGGTGACCCTGCCCGACGGTCGAAAGATCTACGTGGACTGCCGGGGGCACGGCTCCCCCACCGTGGTCCTCGAGTCCGGCATCCACGACTCCTCCGACGTCTGGAGCCTGACCGAGACCCGGCCACCCGTGCCCTCCTCCCCCGCCACCCTGCCGGGCATCGCGCGCGGTGCGCGCGTGTGCACGTACGACCGGCCCGGCACGATCCGCTACACGACGCCGCCCACGCTGACCGACCGGAGCACCCCGGTGGCCATGCCGCGCAGCCTGCCGGCGCTGGTGACCGAGCTGGACCAGACCCTGACGGCGGCCGGGGAGAAGGGCCCGTACCTGCTCGTCGGTCATTCCTTCGGCGGGATGATCACCCGGCTCTACGCGCAGACCCACCCCGAACGGACGGCGGGCCTGGTGTTCGTCGATGCCTTCGGCCCCGAGATCCGGGACGGGCTGGGGGCCGACTGGCCCGCGTACGCCCGCCTGGTCAACCGACCGGGGGTGCCCGTCGAGAAGGATCCGGACTTCGAGACGATCGACCTCGACGGCGCGATGGCGGCGGTGGAGAAGGGGCCGCGCCTGCCCCCGGTACCCATGGCGGTCATCAGCAAGACCGAGCCCTTCGCGGTGGCGCCGGGCACTCCGAGCACGCTGATGAAGGCGGTCGAGGCGGCTTGGCCGCGCTTGCAGGGTGGCCTCGTGACGCTGGGTCCGAACACGCCGCACGTCCTGGCCACGGGAAGCGACCACTACGTGCAGCTCCACGATCCCGACCTGGTGACCGCCACGGTGGACCTGGTCTTGAACCGGGCCCGCCACGGGCCGGCGGCCCGGTCGGAGGAGGCGCCGACCGGCGGGTCACCTGCCCGGTGACCCTTCACGCTCCCGTCCCCCGGCAGAGCAGTGGTCAACGCCCCGCCCTGCGAGCCGCGTTGTCGGTGCCGGCCCATACCCTCGGTGCACGTGCCGTATCGAGACGAAGGTGGACGCGTGCGCCGACTGCTCCTGCTCGCCCCGCTGTTGCTGTTCACCGTCGGCTGCGGGGTGCTGCAGTCCTCCGAGGGCGAGGCGACGGACGCCGCACGGGAGGTGGCCCGGACGGCGGGCGAGCGGCTCTACAGCCAACGCCCGCGCACGGCCGAGGAGGTCGGACTCTCCGCTTCGGGCATCGCCGGGGTGGAGGTGCTGCGCGTGACCGGTACTTCGACGCACGACGGGGAGGGTGTGCGCGTGGTCGTCCGCACGTCGGGGTCGGCGTACAGAGGATGGATGAACGCCGAGCAGATCGTCGTGCGGCGCTGTTTCCTCATACGGGTGTCGCCCAAGTCGCAGTGGCGCGAGGAGCCCGATGACGTGGACTGTCCGGACGGTCCCGCGCTGACCTTCGCCCCGCCACCCGCACCGCCCGCACTCCCCTACGAGGAGCTCCGCTCCAAACTCCCCCGGGTACCGGAGGGCGGCCGGGTGGACGAGGCCGAGGTGCGCCGCGCGCTCGCCGCCCTGGACATGGATCCGGCGATCCGTACCGAGGTGAAGGCGGACGCCGGCCTGGTCGGTGTTCTCCTGGCGGTGAAGGGCAACGGCTTCGACGCCCAGGACTGCCTTCTGGCCCGTGTGGCCCCGGGAGCCACCGACGTCTGGTCGCCGCCCCGGATCCAGCGGATGCCCGGAGAAGGCGGCTGCACCGTCGCCAACGCCCTGCACCCACTGCCGCCACCGCACTGAACAGCCGGCCCTGTACGCACACCACTGCGCCCGCGGCGCACAGCGCGGCCGCTACGACGCCGCCGAGACCATGGCCGGGTCGTCGGGCGCTTCGGTGGTGGCCGGCGGGCGGCCCAGGAGGGCGAAGGCGGAGTCCAGGCAAGCGGCCGCGCTCGCCGGGTCGGGGTCTACCTTGCGCATGATCTGCAGGCCCTGGACCAGGTTGAGCAGGAGCAGCGCGCCCTGACGCGGGGTGACGGCCGGTGCGAGTTCCCCGTCGCGTGCGGCCCGCTCCAACTGCGCCGTGAACGCCCTCTCGGCGTACTGGAGGTTGCCACGGGCCAGTTTCGCGACCTCCTCGTCGTGCGGCAGCAGCTCGGCCATGCTGTTGACGCTGAAGCACCCGGAGCTGCCGGGGGCCGCGTCGGCCGCCAGGAGCCGGCCCAGGACGTCCCGCAGCGTGGCGAGCGCCGGCCCCTCCTCGTCGAGCGCGGTGCCGAGCAGCCGGGTCTGGTGGTCGAGGTAGCGACCGAGGGCCCGGATGAACAGCTGGTGTTTGTCCCCGAACGCCGCGTAGATCGATCCGCGCCCCAGCCCCAGCTCCTCCACGAGGTCGCTCATCGCGGTCGCCTCGTAGCCCTTGCGCCAGAACAGGATCATCGCCCGGTCCAGGACCGCTTCTTCGTCGAACGTACGTGGTCTCGCCATGCACCCCACGGTAGCGAAGGTCGGCAGCCCCCGCAGCACGTATTTGACCGCTCGTTCCAGAATCGGTTAAGTTATGGAACGAGCGGTCCGGAACCCACGAGGTGAAACCGGCCCATCCGTGAGACAGACCCGTCAGGAGCGAGCGTCGTGAAGGTCGAGATCTATTCGGACCTGGTGTGTCCGTGGTGCTACATCGGCAAGCGCCGCTTCGAGAAGGCGTTGGCCGCCTTCCCGGAGGCGGCGGGCGTCGAGGTCGTCTACCGGCCGTTCCAGCTGAACCCCGCGGCCCCCGAGACGCCGGAGCCCTCGGCGCGGGTCTACGAGCGCAAGTTCGGCCGCCCCGCCGAGACGATCTTCGGGCCGCTGACCCGGGCCGCGGCCGCCGAGGGCATCACCTTCCGGATGGACGAGGCCCTGGCCACCAACACCTTCCAGGCGCACCGGCTGCTCTGGTTCGCCCGGCGGCACGGACGACAGGCCGAGATGAAGGAGCGCCTGCTGGGGCACTACTTCACCGACGGCGGGGACCTCGGCGACCGCGAAGCGCTCGCGGGGCTCGCCGAGGCCGCCGGTCTCGACCGCGCGGCGGCGCTGGCCTTCCTCACCTCGCCCGAAGGGGCCGACGAAGTCCGCGCCGAACTGGCCGAGGCCACCGACCTCGGTGTCACGGCGGTTCCCACCTTCGTCATCGACGGCACCTTGGTGCTCCAGGGCGCCCAGAGCCCCGAGGTCCTCCTCGGCGCCCTGGAGAGGGCCGCGGCCGACCGCCGCCCCGCCCCCACCGCCTGACCTCTTCCCCCCTCCCCCTCTCCCCCTCTCTCACACGGCCGGGCCGCTCGGCGGACCGGCACGGACTCGATCAAGGAACTTCCCATGAAGGCAGCAGTCATCGACCAGTACGGCCAGGTCCGCGACGTGGTCCGCGTCACCGACGCGCCCGTCCCCGCCATCGGCCCCCGCGACGTGCTCGTCGAGGTCCGCGCGGCCGGGGTCAATCCGGTGGACCACCTGATCGTCAAGGGCTTCATGAGCGCGGGTGAGCCGGCTCAGCCGCTCGTCATCGGGAACGAGCTCGCCGGCGTGGTGTCCGGGGTCGGCTCCGAGGTCACGCGCTTCGCGGTGGGCGACGAGGTCTTCTCCCGCGTCGACCCCCGCGTGGGCGGCGCCTTCGCCGAGTACGCGGCCGTGGACGAGTCGCTGGTCGCCGCCAAGCCGTCCGGCCTGACGTTCGAGGAGGCCGCCTCGCTGCCCCTGGTCGCACTGACCGCCCTCCAGGCGCTGACCGAGCAGGCCGACGTACGGGCCGGGACCCGCCTGCTCGTCCACGGCGCCGCCGGCGGCGTGGGCTCCGCCGCCGTGCAGATCGCCAAGCAGCTCGGCGCCGAGGTCGTGGCGACCGCCAGTGCCGGCAGCGTGGAACTGGTCCGCGAGCTCGGTGCCGACCGGGTGATCGACTACCGGGCCGAGAAGTTCGACGAGGTCGTCTCCGACGTCGACGTCGTCCTGGACACCATCGGCGGCGAGACCCAGGAGCGGTCGTTCGGCGTGCTCAAGACCGGCGGCACCCTGGTGTCGATCGTTCCCATCGCGGACGCCGAGGCCAAGAAGGCCCGGTGGAACGTCGAGGCCCGCAGCTTCTTCATGCGCCCGCACGGCGAGCAGCTCGCCCACCTCGCGGGCCTGGTGGAGTCCGGGCGGCTGCGGCCGATCGTCGAGACGGTCTTCCCGCTCGACGAGGCCTCCGAGGCCCTGCAGAAGGTGGAGCGGGGCGGCGCCCGCGGCAAGACCGTCATCGCGGTCAGCGCCTGAGCGTCCCCCGCTCACGGAGGCCGCCGACCGCCTCCGGCCGGCGGCCTCCCGAACGGCGGGACGATTCGAGTCGGGCGTCTCCTCAGGACGACGGCCCGGACACCCTCCACACGGGACTGCCGTTCCGGAGGATGACGGCGTCCCCCGACGGACGGATCAGGAGGCGGGCGCCCGGTGCGCCGGCTGTACCGGAGGACCAGAGCGGCTTGCCGGCGGCATCGCGCACGCTGAGTTCGCCGTTCGCGGCGAACAGGGCGTCGACGCCGGGCCCGGTCGTCGTGGCGGTCCACAGCGTCCGCCCGTCCTCCGCCTGGAGCGTCAGTCCACCGGCGGCATCGAAGCGCAGGCGTACCGGACCCGCGTCCAGACTGTCGCCGGGGCGCAGGACCGTACCCGGATGCACCTCGATGGCGTTGTCGAGCGAGCCTTCCGCCAGCTCCCGGAGCGTGGGGATCGACGGCGTGAAGGCGTACAGGGCCCCCTCCGTGCGCACGAAGTTCTGGAAGTCGAGGGTCGTGGCGCGGCTGCCCGTGGGAGCGGCGGACTCGAAGCAGACGGGGGAGGCGGGCCCGATGACCGTGTCGGAGCCCGGCTGCGGGTGCCGTGCGGGCGGGAAGTCCGTGCTGTTGCACCACTTGCGGGCGATGAACTCGAACTGCTCGACGAGGTCGGCCTGGTAGCTCACGAAGACCAGTCCTCGGTCGGCGGGCCTGGAACCCTCTCGGTGCGCCGGGCCGTAGGGGATGCCCCGCCGGATGATGCGGCGGTTGTCGAGCGCCGAGGCCGGCAGGGGCGGTCGTCCGGGGGCCGTGACCAGTCCGCCGCGCGGACTGGCCTTGCGGATGTGCGCGAAAAGGGGTGTGGTCCACCCTTGGGGGTCGTCGTGGAAGTCGAAGTCGTTCCCCGGGTCCGCCCCGGGCGGTACGGCCTTCTCCGCCATCGGACAGGTGGCGACGGGGGCACCACCCGGCCAGCGACCGACGAAGCGTGCGGCGAGCCACTGGGGAGTCGCGTCGGCCGGAGCCGCCCCCGACTTCTGGAGCTCCTTCAGCAGGACACCGGCCTGCTCCCACCAGCCCGGAACGTCCTGGGCGAGGCGCCGGATCACCTGGAACGAACCGCCGGTGGCCCAGACGGGCAGCCCGGCGGGGCGCTGTCCCACCCGCTGCTGCCCGACGATGAACTCACCGGCGGGGATCAGGCGGGTGCCGGGCTTGCCCTGCACATCCGTGCCGGTCGCGTCCGCGCTGTGGAATCCCCGTACGCCGGGCTGACTGATGGCATCGAGGAACCCGAAGTGCTCGTGGCCGTGCATGGCCCCTGGCAGCGTGGCCGCGTCCTGCTGGAAGACGACGTCGGCACCGGCGCGCAGCAGCGATTCCCGGTGCCGGCCGATGGCCTCCTGGAGCTGCCCGGGCTTGTCGGAGGCGAGGGTGAGCACGGCGTGCACGCTGTCCGCCGCCGCCCCGAACCGCCAGGAATCGGGGGCGCTGGGGCCGGTGTCGCCGAGCTGCCCGGCGCGCGCTCCCGGGCCGTCGCAGAAGGCCTCGGCGGTGCCCCCGGGCGGGACGGCCGGGAAGGGGTCCTGCTGGGCGAGGTGCCCGAGCCCGGCGTGGGTGAGGCTGATGCCCGTCCAGAGCGCGGCCATGGTGGTGGGATCGACGCCGTTGCGGAGCTGACGCGCACGATGGAACTGCTCGTTGAACCGGGCCACCTGCTCCGTGGTGGACAGTTCGGGCAGCAGATCGCCCAGCCAACGGCGCGCCTTGGCGAAACGCCCGAACCGGATGAAGAGGAGGCATGCGTGGTCCTTGCGGAAGCCGGCGAGGACGTCGCCCTGCGTGGTGGTGTCCGACCGCAGGGGCAGTGCCTCGCCCGTGGCCCCGGGGCGGGGAGCGGCGGTGGCTCCCGCGGCAGGGATCACGGAGCCGTTCCCGACCGCCAGCGCGGCCGCGGCGCAGCCTCCGGCTTGGACGACGGTCCGGCGGGTGAACAGCATCGATCCTCCGAGACGCAAAGGGTGCATGAGCCAACGACCCCTGACCCTTGACGAGGGCCGCTGCGAGTAGGCGGCACCGCACCGGTGGACGGCTTCAGAATCACCCGCCCGCGACATCCGAGGACTCCACTCGGGCGGCGGACGCCTTCGACCGCCGCGGCCTGCGAACGCCCGGACCGGCGTTGCCGCCACCGACCGAGCGGGCGCCGGGTGACGCGTCACCGCGCGACACCCGGGCGGCCGTCGGTACGAGTGGCCGACCGTGACGTCGGCCGCCGGTCGTCAGGCCGGGGCGTCCCATGCGGTCATCAGGCCGTCCAGCCACGCGGGCGGCAACTCCGCCGCGTTCCACTCCGCCCGCAGCGCCGCCGGCACGGCGAGGAGCCGCTCCAGCACGGCGATGCTCGTGACGGAGTGGAGGAGCGAATAGCGGCCGTGCACGGTGATGGTGCTCCCCGGTCCGAACGCGTCGAAGAGCCGTGTCAGCCGTGTGCCGTGGACCGCGGTGAACTCCGTCAACCGTCCCGGGTACCCGGCCCGCTCCCGCGGGGTCATGGTGGCGAGGACGGCGACGAGCACCTCCTCGGTCACCTCCGGATCCAGGTCGGAGGCCTCGGTGAACGACAGGTACAGCGGTGTGAGAGCCACCCGCGCCCGTTCCACCTCCATGCGGCGGACCCGCTGACGCTCCCCCACGGGGCCCGGCTCCGCGGCCGCCCCCACGGCCCGGACCAGGGACCGCTCGGCAACGGCGCCCAGACCCTTCAGGATCTCCTCCGCACCGTCGAGCCGGCCCGCCCCGTACGCGCCGTCCCCGTGCACGGGCGCGCTGCGGGCGCCGCCGCTGAGTTCCGCGTGCGCGAGGGCCAGCGCACCAGCCTCGATCAGCCCGATCAGTTGCCACGCGTCGGCGGGGGTGACTCCCGCCCGTGCGAGGAGCTGTACCAGCGTCGTCCTCGCGTTGTCGGTACTGACCTCGTCCGGCCAGTGGCGTCCCTCATCGGCCGCTCCCATCAAAGCCTCCACTTCTCCACCCGTACGGTGCGCGCCACTCCCTCGTCCTCTGCAATGATCAACGTACGTTGGCCGACCCGTGCTCCCGGACGCGTTCGGCGGGACGGTAACAGGTGGGCCGGCCATGGTTTCCCGACGGGGACTTCGAGCGGCCGTGTCCGGCTGCGGGGACCGGCCAGGGAAGCGGCGACGTACTGCGATCGCGTCCCCGGGCTCGTCGGCCGAAGGTCGCCGTGTGTGGGTCGCCGCGTGTGGGTCGCTGTGTGCGGGTCGGGGCAAAGGCCTGGTTCACACGGGTGGCGGGTGATCCGGTGGAAGTGGTTTCGACCACTTCCACCGGCACCCGCCTACCGGTGTTCACGACGACCAGGTCGCCGCAAGCTTCGCCGTCGCCCTCTTCCGGGCCCGCTCCCGTGCCGTACACCCCCGTGGTCCGGCACTGCGCGACTTCTCGTTCTCCGGTCGTCTGGACCTCGGAATGCGGGTCTGGCCTTGCTTGCACCGACAACGCTATGCATTCACAGAAAGAGCCACCACTGCACGGGTGCACAAACCAAGCGGTATGACCTTTGGGTTCTGCACCACTCGCGGAGCGCGTGCCACAGAGATGCACATGACGCGGCTTCGGCTTTGCGGAACTGCACATCGCCGCTCTTTCCGTCACACCACGCGGTGCACCTCTCCGCTTTCGGCCACGTACCCGAATTCGCGACCCACTGAAACACGAGAGGGTGCGGGAAATCCCGGGGCGCCGCCTTTTTACGGTCATCTAGAGGCGATTTTCAGCCACACGGAGATCCCCTGCCCACGCCAGGCTGACTGCAGCCACAGCCCAGCGACCGCGGGTGCGGCTCACATCATGGCCGAATATCACCGAACCCTTCGCCACATCTTCACGTCGACGAGGAGAATGGTCGAGGCGTCCACACATCCTCCACGCCGGAAGCGCGCGGAGCCCACTCAAGATGAAATCGACTGCTTTTCGAACGATCGACAGAAAGGCCCTATCGGGCAGGCGCGCATGCCCGCACCACCTCTACGGTGCGGTGATTTCGAAGAAATCTCCTGCGCCTCTTCCGAACCATTGACCCGCGTCATCCCGGGCCTGCGGAAAGGATCGATATCCGAGCCGTGTCAGGCTCAGCTGAGCACCACCCGGCCCGGGGCGTGATCTCGTGGACCCGCCTGCTCCGGACCGTACGGCTCTCGACTCAGGCGGCCGCGCACAGTTCGCGGGATGCCTCTGGGAGTTGGGGCGCACCCGTCATCAGGTGCAGCGCGAACAGCAGGTCGCGCATGCCGGTCAGCGAGGACAGGTCACGGGACAAGTGTCCCTCCAGCGCCTTGATGTGTGAGCGCACCGTTGCCTCCGACAGGCCCAGTTCGCGCGCGGTCGTCTCCAGGTGCGCGTCGGACGTGAGCCAGACCGTCGCCGTGGTGAGCAGCCCCCGCCTGTCCTCCCCGGCAGACCTGAGCAGCGTCTCGGCCCAGGCCCGGATCTGCGGCCCGTGGAGCAGCCCACGGAGTGTGGGCGCATCGGCTTCCGGGCACCCGGAGGGGGGCTCGGGCAGCTCCCGATGGGTGACGAGTTCGAGCGCCAGGCCGACGGTGACGCGGTCGGCCAGGGCCGCGAAGTCCATGTGCAGCAGTTCGGCGGCGCGTGCCACCCGCCGCGTGACGGTGTTGCGGTGCAGGTCCAGACGCCGGGCGGCCACGGTGTAGGGGTAGGCGAGAGCGGTGGGAAGGGTCTCACGCAGCAGCTCCCACTGCGCTTCGGTCTCCATGAGGGGATGCAGGAGTCGGCGGGCCCACACCTGCGCGTCATGCGCCGGGAGCAGGCTGACCAGGTCGGTGTCCTGCACCGAGAGGGCCACCGAGTCCGGCTGGTGCAGGGCGAACCGCTGGGCGGTGGTCGCTTCGTGGAGGGCGTGGGCGAGCAGGGACATGGAGTAGACCCCGCTGCCGCCCAGCGATGCCCCGGCACCGACCGCGGAGACCAGATGGGTGAGTGCGAGGGCCACCCTGTCGTCCGCCTCCCCGCCCCGGATCGGGTGGATCACCAGGATCCGGTCGTGGCGGCGCCAGTCCGCGACGACCAGGGCTCGGCTGCCCGTAATGGATTCACAGCGGCTGATTGCGGCGTCGCGTCGGGCGGGCGAGGTCTCGACGACGAAGACACGGGCCGTCTCGGGGTCGAGCAGCCCCGGCGCGAGGTTCCTCATGACCCGGCGGGCCTTGGAGACCTCGCCGTCCAGCAGGAGCTCCACCGCGGCGTTGCGCGCGGCCCGGGAGGCGTCCGATGCCGCCCGGTATTCGCGGCGCGCCTGGTCCACCAGCCCCAGGAGCTTGGCGGCATGGCGCAACAGTCGCAGATCGGCGTCGTCGAAGGGCGTACGACGGGCCACGGCGAGGACGGTGTCCGCGGCGGAGGACGGCCCCAGGGAGATGAGCTGGGTGTGCGGACCCGACCGGGCGTCAGGAGCGTTGCCGTCCACGGACTGGCGGATGATGGCCTGCGCGAGTTCCTCCGCGGCCGTGGCCGGCGATGCGACCAGGACGCGGTCGGGTTCGCTGACCATCACCTGGACGTCGAGGGCCCGGGCGAGCCAGTCGGCGATGCGCTGCATGGCCCGCTGGTCGGCGAGCTGCGCGGGCAGTTCCTGTACGAGTGAGGCGAGTTGGGCGGCCCGGCGCTCGGCGAACATGAGCCGGAACTGCTGGATGCCTTCGTGTACCCCCTGCCACCGTTCCACCGGCGCGGTGGTGGCGAGGAGGGGGATGCCGAGCCTCTCGGCCAGGTCGACGATGGACTGGGGGTACGGCTGACGGGAGCTGGGCTGGGCGCTGACGATCAGTCCGGCGCTGCGATGGCGGCTCATGCACTGGAGCAGCGCTTCGAGCACCGTGGTGATGCGGCCGCGCAGTCGGAAGGGGACCGAGCCCGTGATCAGGACCACGACGCCATCGGCCAGGGTGGCCGGTACCCCTTCTTCCAGGAGCTTCTCCGGGGTCACGGAGAAGACGCCCGTCACCTCTGCCGCCTGGGCGGCGGCGCCGCACTGGCTGACGAGTGTCAGTTCGAGTTCGGGGTTGCGGGAGGGCAGTGTGCCCAGGGTGGGCAGTGCGCCCAGGGTTGGCATCGCGCGCTCCTCTAAGCCGTCCGGAAGTTGTCGCCCACGGGGTGCCCGTGCCGCCTGCGAGGACGGCATCGGCACCCCGGTCACGACCTCACGCCCGATCTCCTGCCGGCACGGAGCGCCCGTACGGAAGCGGCATCGCGCCCGCGCGACGCACTGCGCGCGAAGGGCGTGCGGGCGTGCGGGGCGGCAGCTGGAACGCCACCGCCGAAGGACGCGCCTCCCGCGCCACGGCTGCCGGCGTGCGGCCGTCGGCCCTGGATGCCAACTGCGGACTCAACTCTCCCCCTGTGTGGTGCAGCACCGAGCAGGCAGGCGCGAACTGCCGGATGTACGGCCGCTTCCGGCCGGTCTCTCCGCCGTGTCCGACCTGCCGGGCCGCCACGGATCGAGGGCCACCGTGGCAGCTCGATATTCCCTGCTCGCAGGCCTGACAGCCTGTACACACACATGGGTGCGTAAGGTTGCGTTCCTGATCGGGATCCTGCCTTGCACACCCAACCGTGTCAACTAAAGTACACAAGCACAGGGCAGGCAGAGCGAAAGACCGGTACGTGGTTGTGTGCATTCATCAGCGGGACCTCCTGGGGGCCGTGAACGGCACCTTGCGCCCGAGGTGAGCAACAGCCGTCTGTCGATCGCGGACAAACTCAAGGCCCTCATGGGCGGCCGGCGAGGCCGTGCCCGTGGCCACACATCGCGGTCGCTCTCGAAGTCCGTCGACGCCCTGCCCGGCGACCATCCGTCCGTTTCCTTCGCCGCCATCGCCAAGATCGCCAACGGCTCCCAGGACAACCCGACCGTCGGCACGCTCCTGGCCCTGTGCGAAGCTCTGGGCGTCCCACCCGCTCACCTGCTCCCGCACGGCGCCTATGACGATCTTGAGGCGCTCGAGGCATTCGAGGACCCTCTCGCGCGACATGTCCTGGTACTACTGAGCGGTCTCCCGCAAAGTGAGCTGGCGGGCGTCATCACGGACTTGGAACGGCGGAGGGCCCACCTCGGTCTGGACCCGGATCCGCGCAGTGCGGCCGAGGCGCCGCCGAGCAAGCTCCGACGACGGCGGAGCACGGACGAGGCCGCGCGGTATGCGGCTGATTCACTGGAAGGGCTGTAGGCAGTGGACGGCATAGTCTTCGGGACGTGCACGGTGGCCGGCTTGCTGGTCACCGTGCTCTGCACGCGGCGGGCCCTGGGGAATCCGCGGATCTCCACATGGGCCATTGCCACGGCGTTCGGTGTGTGCACCGTGGGCGTCCTGTGCGCCGTCCCCGTGGTCGCCCAGGCCGCACAGGACGTCACCGGCGTCGCCAACTTCGGCAAACTCGTGGCCCACGTCTGCGCGATCCTGTGGTGCGCCGCGCTGCAGATCACCATGGTGGACCTGGCCTACCGCCCCGAGTACGTGAGGTCGGCGATCTTCCAGCGCGGCTTCGCCGCCGTGGTCGAGCTGGCGATCATGGTGCCGCTCTTCCTGGCGACGAACGCACCGGACGTCGAGTTCACCACCGCCTACGTCGACAACCCGAAGATCGCGGCCTATCTGCTGCTCTACCTCTCCTACGTCATGATCACCTGCGGGGAGTTGGCGTTCATGTGCGGCAGGACGGCACGACGCAACTGGGGGATCCGTCCCTGGAGCGGCGCCGGCTTCTCCTTGTCGGCCATGGCGGCCGCCCTCGGACTGGCGTACGCGCTGACCAAGGGCAGCTACATCATCTTCTTCACCCTCGACAGCCCGTGGTCGCTGAGGGCCGAGGAGTTCATCAGCCCGACCCTGAGCGGCCTGTCGGTGCTCTTCCTCTTCGCGGGCCTGACGCTCCCCATGGTCGGCACCCTGCGTGAACGACTCCGCCAGAAGAAGGCGTTGGCCGCGGGCTAGGTCGTCTCTTCCGGATCTTGTCTGCCCCTCCCCCAGCCCCAGGGGGCTGGGAGGTGCCCCCTGCCGCCCGGCACCGCACCTCGCCGCGCCGGCGGGACACCCGAGTACGTCCAGTACAAGGGCGCCCCGCCAACGCGCCGATGCACGACACCGAACGACACGGGCTTGACCGGCAAGATCCGAAAGAAACGACGTAGCGCCCGTCCGGCCCCGACCATCGGCCGGACGGTTTCGGAATCCGGACCGGCCGTCCGCCGACGCAGAGCGGCAGCTCACGACACGCTGACTTGGGGCCCCGAAGCAGAGGAGAGCCCCGTGGGCAAGGTCGTCATGTACGGCTCGGTGTCGGTGGACGGATGTCGGCGAACGAAGCCAGCCAGTTCAGCAGTTCGGCACGCAGCGACCGCGCCCCGCCCGGCGCTCCCAGCCGCTCTCGGCAAGGGTGCGCGGATCGCCGAGATGGTGAGCGAGGACCAGCGCCGCCGGGGCGGTCGCCGGAAACACCCGCTCCTGATCGAGGAGCAGCCGGTACAGATCCCCCACCGCCCGCACCCGGCGCGCCGGGTCGGCGGCGAGCGCAGCAGTGCGGCAGCTCCTCCCAGGCGGTGCCGGCGAGTTCCGTCAGTGCTGTGGGCGGCCGGGAACCCGCCGAAGCGCCCGGGCGGTCTTGGCGGTCTTGGTGAGCTGGGCGGTCTGCGGATGTCTCGTCGATCACGGGGCGCAGTGTTCCACCCGCCACGAGCGGCGCCGGTCCCTGCCCCACACCGCAGAGGGCCAACGGGCATTCGCTGCCCGAGGCGGAGCTTCCTCAGCACTCTTGGCGAGCCTGGTGCGCGTCGGGTGTCGGCTTTCCGTGCTCTGACTACCGCGGGGCGGCCTGCGAGAGCGCACGATGTTCGGTGGGGGTGATTCCGTACGCGTCGCGGAAGGCCCGGCTGAACCCGGTGGCGCTGGCGAAGCCCCAGCGATGCGCGATCGCTTGAACGGGCCAGCCCCTCAGTTCCCCGCACGCGAGGTCGGCGTGGGCGCGTTCGAGCCGCCGTTGACGGATGCGTGCCGCGACGGTCAGGGGCTGGTCGCCGAAGAGGACGTGCAGACGACGCACGGACATGTTGTGCCGATCGGCGATCGTCTGAGGAGTCAGACCCAGGTCGCCGAGATTGTTCTCGATGAAGCGGTAGACCCGCTGCAGTGTCTCCTGTGCCCGGGCCTCGGCAGGCGCCTGGCCGAGGTCGCCGAGCTGCCGGGCGAGGAACGCGGTGGCCAGGTCCAGGGTGACGGCCCCCATCGCGTGCAGCTCTTCCGGGGAACAGTGCGGGCCGCGCGTGACCAACGACTTGAGGAAGTCGGCGAGGATCGCCCCCGACCCGACGTCTGCGGCCAAGCTCCGCGCCAGAAGGCGGTCCACCCGGTCCGCGCCGAGTGCCAGGGCCTGACGAGGAATCTGCATGACCAGCGCCCCGCTCTGCCCGCCCTTGAACGCCCCCTCGCTCGGTCGCGAGGTGTCCGTCAGCACAAGGCCTCCCACGACCACCGAGTCATTGCCTCGCTGCGAGATCCTGAAGGAGCCCTGCGTGATGAGGGCCAGCTGCATGTTCTCGGGATCGCCGCGCCGGACATGAGCCGGGCTACGGTGGGAGAAGACCGGTGAGCAGACGAAAGAAGAGAGCTGCGCGACACCCAGGTCCATGGACATGACGCTCGCCTGGAAGTCGTCCGCATGCCGGGTGTTGAGTGCGATGGGCATCACATCACTTGACACCGTGTCGCAAAACCAATCAAATCTGTCCTTTCGCTCGAGAGAATCCGACGTAACCCGCAACACCATGTGGTCCCCCACGACTCGACGTGGCAGCCGTCCAGTCCTCTACCGGTTGTCACACAGTCGTGCTCCACCCCCCACGGCCACGTGATCGATTATCAGACACGAACAGGTCTGAGCCTTGGACGGTGCATGTGAGAACCGCGGTGGACCATCAAGGCCGGAACGATGAAGGTGAACGGGCGACCGAGCCGGGCGTCACTCAGAATGCCGACAGGGCATCCACGCTCACGGCGAGATGGCGTTCCCGTACGGAAGCCGGCCGTCCGCCGGAGTCGGCTCGCGCCGGGAGCACCCCCTGCATCGGACTGGTTTCACTTGTCCGACGGTTCACCGGTCTCGGGCAGGAATTGCCTTGCCGCATGCCACCACGCGCCCATGCCGCCATGGGCCATCGATTGCCGGTCTTCGGATCGAGCACCAGCCGCGTATTGCGCGTACACAAGGCGGGCGGCGGTCAAGCTCTCCGATCCGTTCGGCCCGTACCAGACCTCATCGGCATTCAGGTCGTCCTGCCCGTCGTCTTCCCAACCGCACTCCACGCAGATGTCCCACGCGCACCGGGCATCGAGTGTCAAAAATTGGCAACACGGGCATGCGTAGGGCCCACCTCCCGGTGGGCACGCTTCTCGCAACTCGCGCGGCGTCATCACATGGTCAGTATGCGCTCTCGCTTCGAGGCCACGATCAGAAAACGGCTGGGTGCTGTCTCATTGGTCGGAGTCGGATCCGGACGAGGATGCAGGCGAGGTGGAGTTCGGCCCGGCAGGAGACGTCGAGCTTGTCGGTTGGTGTGGCCAGGCCGCACCACTGCTCTCAGACAACGCGCAGTCGAGGGGCGTCAGGCTGTTCCGGCTCGACCTCTGCAACGACCGTGAGGGGAACGGAGACCGTGGTGTCGGCGGTCTCCTCCGCCCGGCGGCTCAGCTTCGACTTCAGGCTGATCAGTCCGCTCTTGACGCGCGGCGCGGCCTTGACCGCGGCGATCCCCAACACGACGCCCGCGCCGAGGATTCCCAGGGCCGCCTTGTCTCCGTCGAACAGCACGGCATGCGTAACGAGATTCTTGTCTTCGTCCCGCGCCAGCGCGCTCTTCCCGCCCGGATCGCTCGACTGCGAAAGGTACGTGTCGGAAGGGTGCTTCACCAGCATCAGTGCCCAGATCGAGTCGCCGCGGTTGACATCCATGCCGCAACTGTAGAAGCGACGCGGCACCCCGCGGACGGGAACGCAGAACTTGCCGCCCGGGTCAGCGGGCGGGTACCCGGGGGCCGGCCTGTGTCCGCTCGGTACCCGCCATGTCCACGGCCCTACTTCTGAGCGAGGTCGTAGACGGCCCGTTGGGGGTCGGTCTTGACGATGAGTCCGTCCGCGCACAGGTCGCGCAGGATCTGTCGGACTCGCTTCTCCGCTGACTGTTGGTCCCCCCACGTGTAGCCGTGGTCCTTCAGGGCCGTGATGGCGCGTTGTGGATCCCAAGTGCCTCCGATGGTGCGGATCGCCTGGGAGAGGACGTGGTGTTCAGGATGGTCCTTCTTGCGGTGGCCGTCGATGCTCGCGGGGGTGCCGCTGTAGTTGCACTCGGCACATTTCTGCCACGAACAGTCCGGATCGGCGACAGCGGCATGGCGGACGGAGTGGTGCGAGCCGTAGCCATGCGCGTGGAGCAGTTGAGCGACGGACCCGTCGTACTTGAGGGCCATGAGCGCCGCTTCGGCGATCTTGTCGTGGCCGGCGGCGAAGAACTTGCCCGGGCCGACGTCCTTCCCGCAGCCGCACCAGCACTTGCCGGTCGGGATGAGGCGGGGCTTCTCGTTGTTCTGCATGCGTCCAAGGTAGCGATCCTCGGGTGTACGTCAGGGTGTGAACCGAATGATGAGGTAAGGGAGTTGAGCCGTTGCAGCCGCGCCGCCTCCGGGGGCGTCGACCCCCCGTTGGCTCCTTTCATGGGGTGCGATTCCGGCACGACCTGTGTGGACCCGTGGCGGCGGTTGCGGACGACCGGATAAGGATTCGTCCGCAGCGGACGGGTTCTCTACTCTTGGCCGGAGCGGGAGTGCGCGCGTTTCCGCAGGCTGCGGTGCCGTGGCAGAGCGGTCCATTGCGATCGCCGTGGGCGAGGTCCCTCCCACGGCGACTGACGGAGACGGAGCGGACCTGCTCCCAACCGTCTCGCGGGTTCAAATCCCGTCGGCACCGCAGCCGACTCCACTCCGAGTGAGCTCCGGCCGGTCCCGGACGTCCTGCTGCGGCTCGGCACCCGGCGCTACGGGGACCAGGAGGCGGGGGGTGATCCTTCATTGGGGTGTGAGGACCATGATCCGCAACGGCCGGTGATGCTTCAGCCGAGCACCAGCGGCAACCTCGCTCCGAGGGCGCCCAGGGACCCACGTTCCTCCGCCGTCGGCGTGCGGCGACCGGTGCCGACCAGCAGCGCGTCCCGGTCCGAGAACGAGGCGGGAAAGGGAGCGCCGGCGATCTGCTCCAGGGCCGTCCGGGCCGCCACGAGGGTTTCGGAGGGCGGGGGCGGGGCGGATGGCAGGTACGAGATGAGGTCGAGGTGGTGCAGGGTCCATTCCAGAACGTACGCCGACAGGTAGTCGGCGACGGTCAGCACCTCGCCCTGCGTGCCGACGCGGGCCGTGCGGTCGGCGAGTACGGCGGCCCGACCGGCGGCCGAACCGACGTCGTCGAGGTGGAACTTGAGCCACCTCGGCTCCCCGTAGGCGGCCGCCAGCCGCGGGACCAGCGCGTCGAGCGGATCCTCGCCCGTCGGAGGGTCGACGAGCTTCCAGTAGGTGATCGCGTCCACCGTCGGCTCGGCGGCCCCGGCCGGGGTGACCAGGGTGATCAGGACGTCCTGTGCATCGATGACGAGGTGGCACACCAGGTCCCGCACGAGCCAGCCCGCGCAGCCGGACGGCCGTTCGAAGTCCTGATCCGGGAGCCCGGCGACCGCAGCCCGCAAGGCCGTCCATGAACGTGAGAAGTGGTCCATGACGGCACGGTAGCCCGATGGTCCGGTCACGCGCGGCTTCCGAGGTGCACCCCGCAACCGCGGCACGGCGGTCCACATCGACAGGGTGAACTCCTCGGCTTGCCGCGCCGCCAAAACACCCGGAGCTTCCGGACCGGTCGCAATGGGTACGACTTCCCGCCGGACCACGGCCCTCAGTCGGTGCCGCGCCGGGTGAAGGCCAGTGTCGTCGCCAGCGCCAGGACCGTGCCTGCGGCCATGACGCCGGAGCGGGAGCGCCAGGAAAGAACCGACCACCGGGATTCGGCGGAGAGCAGTGAGCCGAGGCTCGCCCAGGAGCCCACCGAGAGGACGGACGCGGCAGAGCCGACCGACCCGATCGACAGGAACGAACCGACGGATCCGATCGACAGCGTCGACCCGACGGATCCGATCGACAGGAACGAGTTCCGGGAGCAGAGGGACCAGCGGGAGCCACCTGTCATCGTCATGGACCGATCGTAGGCACACGGGGCCGGGGCCGCCCGCCCCCGGTGAACAGGGCGCCACGGCACTGGCCGGCACGTCTGCGGGGAACGGCCAGTGGTGGCGCTCCTCATCCACGCCCCCTCCGCACGCGTTCACGGGTAGCGCGTCGGTTCCCCAGGGCGTTCGAAGTAGAACCCGCGTGGCCCCGGGGGTTCCGCGGCGCCGTCGCACAGGCACGGCTGCCCCTCGCCCTCGACCAGGCCACCGCCGTCGAGCAGGGGTTTGCCGTCGAAGCGCCGGCCGACGGAACCGAACAGGCGTGTTCCGTGGCCGAGTCTCATCAGGCCCGCGACGACCGACCTCGGCGGGACGGGCAGTCCGCCCGACACGAGGGGGAGGATGAGGAAGAGGTTCCTTTTCTCCCGTGCGTTCGGGCCGGTCCACAGCGCGACGATCACAGCGGCATCGTCCGGCTCGGGGATGCATCCGCGGACGTAGTACGGACTCGCGATGGGAGTGCCGGTGTAGGGCCACAGGGCTGCGGCGACGGCACTCTGCGCGCGGGAGAGGCAGCCTTCGGTACAGGTCAGTCGACCCATGACGGGCATGTCCGCACCCCTCGGCAGTAGGCCGTGATGACTCCGGCCTTCCCCTTCGCCCCGGGTTCTGACCCGCCCGTACACGAGTGACATGTGAATTCACCCGGATGGCGACCCGCGCCTTGTCGAATCCGCCCTTCGGGCCGGGGACCTGCGCCTTGCCGGCTAGCCTTGATCAGAGTCCGTTCCTGGAGGGGGAGTTGGAAGAAGTGAGCCACACGCGTGACGAGGAGACGGCGCCAGTCGGGCAAGCCCCCGCGCGGTCAGGCGGCCCGGGAAGTCATCCACCCAGATGGGCCTGGTGGGTCATCGGCATCGTGATACCGGTCCTGGGCATCGGAGCCACGGTGTGGACCACCTCCGCCAAGACTCCGAGCTCCTCCCCTACCCCGGCCCGGACTCCGCGAGCCACCCCGGCGGAAGCCGCGTCACCCGGCCAGGCACCGAACCAGGCGCCCCCGGTGTCCCCTTCTCCCACGGGTGCCGTACCGGCGGTCTTCCTGGGGGTGTGGGAAGGAACCATCAGTGACGACTCCGGGGAACACCATCGGCGCATGACCATCCGGCAGGGGAAGGTCGGCGACGAGATGGTCACCACGCGCACCACCAGCAACGCGACCGGCAGCTCGATCCAGTGCAGGGGAACGGGCACCCTCGTGGCCGCCGACTCCGGCACGATCGAACTCGACACGATGGTCACCGAGAGCATCCCGAGCGGCAGGTGCAAGAGCATCGGCGAGCAGACGCTCACCCTCCTGGACGACGACCGGATCCGCTACCGGACCGGAGAGGCGACCGGGATCCTCACACGCCGGCGCTGACCTGGCGTCCACCGTCCGTGCGTCGCCGCCCCGGCGATGGCGGCGCGTCGGACCGTTCGCGAGGAGTCCACGGGTCCGTTCAGTCGGCCGAAAGCGCGCTCGCCAGCCGTCCCAGCGCCGCTTTGACCCGGTCCGGCGTCACTCCCTGCGCGCGCTGCTGGAGAAAGACCTCCGGTGCCAGCGGCGCGAGCAGGCTGTCCACCAGGGCCTCCGGGTCCGGGACGCCCGCCTCGCGCAGCAGGACGAGGACGTGGACGCGCCAGAAGCCGTACGCCCCGACGGTGAAGCGCTTCTCGCCGCTTTCGGCGCCCAGCACCAGGTGGCCGTGGGTGTCCAGCAGGTCGACCATGGCCGCGTAGAAGGCGGTGAGGCGTTCGAGGGGCGGCGCACCGGGGCCCAGTGGGGATGCGCCACGCAACAGCTCTTCTTGTAGGCGGCGTTCGTGCTCGTCGAGGAGGGCCGCCGCGATGGACGTGACGTCCGGGTAGCGGCGATAGAGCGTGCCGCGGCCGATGTCCGCCGCCCGGGCGATGTCCTCCATCGTGACCGTGCGCGGATCACCGGCGGCGAAAAGCCCGGCGGCGGCAGAGAGCACCTTGGCCCGGTTGCGGGCGGCGTCCGCGCGTTCACTCGTCACGTTCACTCGTCTCCATGGCACCTCAGCCTACCGGAATAACCGGACACCGTGTCCGGTTGAGCCTCTCGTCGGGTATAACTGGACACCGTGTCCGCTTAGTGTTCCCACCGATACCGAGGGGTCTCCTTATGAGCACGCTGCTGCACCTCGACGCGAGCGCCCGCCGTCAGTCCTTCAGCCGGGAGGCCGGCGACGCCGTCGCCACGGCCTGGCGCGCGCACCACCCCGGTGGCACCTACATCCACCGCGACCTGGCCCTGACGCCCGTCCCACAGATCGGCGAGGCATGGACCGAGCTCTGCGACTACGTCCTGGAGCACGAGATCACCGACCCCGCCCGCTACCGGGAAGCCGTACGCACTCCCGCGCAAGAGACCGCCTGGGCCGTCATCGAGCCGCTGCTGTCCGAACTCGTCGCCGCCGACGCCGTGTTGATCGCCACGCCGATGTACAACTACTCGATCCCTGCGGCCCTGAAGGCCTGGATCGACCAGGTCACCTTCCCCCGCATGTCCCTGGCCGGACGGCGCTTCGTCGTGACGTACGCCCGCGGCGGGGCGTACGGCCCGGGCACCCCGCGCCACCCGTACGACCACCAGGAGCGCTACCTGCGCGACTTCTTCGCCGGACACTTCGCGGTGCCGGAGGAGGCCATGACCTTCCTCGGCACCGAACTGGTCAACTCCCTCGTCGATCCCGCCCTCGCCGGCAGGCGCGGAGCGCACGACGCGTCCCGCGCGGCCACGCTGGAGACCGCCCGCAAGACAGGAGCATCCCTGTGAACTGGCTCCTGCTCGTCGCCGCCGGCCTGGTGGAGGTCGCCTGGTCACAGAGCATCAAACCGACGGCCGGGTTCACCCGCCCGCTGCCGACGCTGCTCTGCTTCGCGCTCGCCGCGGTCGCCGTCTATCTGCTGTCCCTGGCGATGAAAGGCCTCCCGGTCGGCACGGCGTACGCCGTCTTCACCGGGATCGGCGCGGCCGGCGCCATCACGCTGGGCGCCGTGGTCCAGAAGGACCCGGTGACCCCGGGCCGCCTCCTCGCCCTCGCCTTGATCATCGGCGGTGTGGCGCTGTCCCACGCAACCGCCCCGGCCGAGTGAGGAGCGCGGCGCGGACGCCGCTTCGTACTGCCCGCAGATGTCGGCTGTCCTGCTGTCCCGACCCGGACGTGTGGGGGCAGGTCAAGGCCGTGAGCTGTGGCCTGTGGGGTCTTCGGCGATCTCGCGCAGCCACGGGGTGCGGGCCGCCGGTAGCCGGGCGAGGGTGTCCCGGAAGACCTCCCAGTCGACCCGGAACACGTCATGGACTCTCGGCGGGGGCGGGTCTTCGCGAAGGACGTCCTTCGCGAGGGGACCCGATGCGGGGACCGACAGTTGCGGCTCGGGGAGGACCAGTCGGAGCCACACCCCGAACGGCAACGGGACCAGGTGCGCCGGAGTGGGCGGGGTCCATGCCAACCCGGTCTGCGGGTGGGACGGCACGATGAGGATGTCCGCGTCCGCGTCGCGGGCCGGGTGTCCCGGTCCGGCCAGGACGGCGTGCCGCGTCGGCGGGCCGTCCGGCAGCAGGGTGTCGAGGTCGCGTTGGAACATCGTTACGGTCAGGCCGTCCCGAACCGCCACCGCCCGGCCTTCCGAGGCCACCAGGAGGTGGGCGAGCGCCTGCCCGGCCGCCGCCACCCACTGCGGGCTCCAGTGCCACCGGTCGCTCGCCCCGAACGGCTCGCCCCACCGGGCGATCGGCTCGGACGGGGGCACGCCCGCCCCCTCGGCGAGCAGTTCCGCCCACGTCAACAGCCCGGCGTCGGCGCCTTCTACGGGAAGGCGGCGCACGGCGTCCGGGGCCAGCCGCACGGCCTGCCAGAGCGAGCAGTCGTCGACCCTGCTCGCCACGAGAAGACCGCACGCCAGGCAGGCCATGTTGGGGCCGTCACTCCCGTCGAAGCCGCAGCAGGCACCGCCGCGCTTCTCCGGGATCAGCACCGTGCCACGGGTGTCCCCCGGCGCGATGACCACCGCGGCGGCCGGGTCTTCGGACGGGGCGTGGACGGGCGCGTCGACGCCGCGGACGGCCGCGCCATCCGGATCGATCTCCTCCCACCTTCGCCGCGGCGGCCCCCAGAGCCCCGGGTCCACGGCGAACGTGCCCGGTTCCATGAGCACCGGGAGCTGAAGCCCGTTCCCGTACTTCTGACGAGCGTGGGCCGGCAGGGCGACCCGGGACAACGGGGCGGTCAACTCGGCGCCACAGCGCACGCACACGAAAACGAACAAACGTCCTCCACTCGGGAAACAGGAGCATCGTCGCAGCTCCGCGGCAGAGCCGGCCAACGTGTTTCCCATGTGCCGATCGTCCGGGCGGCGGGCGGCGGGCGCCGGGCATGCGGGCGATCCACCGGAACCCGCGCGGTTCGGAGGAGCGCAGGACCCCTCAGGCGGTCGCCGTCCCCCTGTCGAGAACGGCCTGGACCGCGGCCATGACCCTGTCCCCCGCGCGGTCGACGCTGCCGTTCTGCGCGCTCACCTGCGCGCCTTCAAGGAGGAAGGTGATCTCCGCGGAGACGTCATCGGGTGCGTGCGCGCCGGCCCGCTCGCACATGGCGGTGAGGCGGCGCCGCTGTTCGGCCTTGTGGTTCTCGATCAGCCGACGGGCCGGATGGCCGCGGTCGGGCAGGCCGGCGATGGAGTTCACGAAGGGGCAGCCCCTCCGGGCGATCTCCGGCAGCCCTTCGGCGATGAAGCGCGTCACGGCGAGCACCTGGGCTCGACCGTCGTCACGATGCCCGGCTTCGGCCAGGTCGAAGGCGGCCGCGTACCCCGCCGCGACGATCCTCAGCCACTCCTCGATCAGCGCGTCCTTGGTGGCGAAGTGACGGTAGAGAGCCATCTTCGTGGTGTTCGCGCGATCTGCGATGGCCTGGACCCCGACGGCCCTGACGCCCTCGCTGAGGAACAGTTCCTCGGCAGCGTCGAGGATGCGTTCGCGCGGGGGCAGTCGGGCCACCCGCGAGTCGCGGCCCGGTCTCGGGGGGCTGCTCGTCATGGTGTGCCTCGCTTCGGTCGCGCTTGCCGGCGTCTCGGGCCATGTTACGTTACCGATCATCCTCAAGCGATACCGATCGGTATCGTGTGGGACCGATCGGGATGAGGGGTGGAGTGCAGTGGAGCTGCACGAATACACGCAGTACGACGCCGTGGGACTGGCCGGGCTCGTGGCTCGGCGGGAGGTGACCGCGGCAGAACTGACCGACGCGGCCCAGGCCGCGATGGCGGCCGTGAATCCGCGGGTCAACGCCGTCGTGGAGAGCTGGCCCGCCGAGGACAGCCCGGTTCCGGGCAGCACCCCGCTCGCCGGGGTACCGTTCCTGATCAAGGACTTGGCCGTGTCCATGCGGGGCAAGCGCGTCGAACTGGGCAGCCGCCTCGCCGCCGGCAACGTCGCCCGGGAGGACTCGTTCCTCATGCGGCGCTTCCGCCGGGCCGGTCTGGTGACGCTCGGCCGTACGGCCACACCCGAATTCGCCTACAGCACCACCACCGAGCCGGTCCTGTACGGAGCCACCCGCAACCCGTGGGACCTCTCCCGGACACCGGGCGGCTCCAGCGGCGGTTCCGCGGCGGCCGTCGCCGCCGGGATCACTCCCCTCGCGCACGCCACCGACGCCGCCGGATCGATCCGGGTGCCGGCCGCGAGCACCGGGCTGTTCGGACTGAAGCCCACCCGCGGCCGGGTCTCCCTGGGGCCGGACGCCGACGAGGTCTTCAACGGCCTCGCGGTGCACGGCGGGCTCAGCCGGACCGTGCGGGACAGCGCGGCGCTGCTCGACCTGATCCAGGGCCCGGAGGCCGGCGACCCGTACTTCGCGGAGCGCCCCCGTCGCCCGTACGGCGAAGAGATCACCAGGGAGCCCAGCCGCCTGCGCGTCGGCCTGGTCACCACGCCCTGGGGTGGGCGCGACGTAGAACCGGCGGTGGTCGAGGGCGTCCTGGCCGCCGCCCGGCTGATGGAATCGCTCGGCCACCGGGTCGACGTGACCACCGTGGACCTCGGCGTGCCCTGGGAGGAGTTCGTACTGGCCAACGCCCGCCTGTGGTCCGCCAACCTGGTGCGCTGGATCGACGGGCTTGCCGGGGTGCTCGGACGCCCGGTGGACGAATCCACGGTCGAGGCCCACATGCTCGCGAGCTACGAGTGGGGACTCGGGGTGAGCGGTACGGAATTCGTGCACGCCCTCGACGTGCGCAACCGGGTCGCCCGCTCGATCGGCGCCCACTTCGAGACCCGGGAGGAGTTGCTGCTGACGCCCACCCTCCCCGAGGTGCCACTGCCCCTGGGCACCTACGGCCGGGGCGCCGAGGATGCCGACGGGCTGGGCTGGCTGGAGCACCTGTTCCACCGCTCGCCGTTCACCGCCGTTTTCAACGTCGCCGGCACACCTGCGATGTCGGTACCGCTCGCGTCCGACCCCGCCACCGGAATGCCGATCGGCGTACAGTTCGCCGCGGGCTACGGACGCGAAGACGTACTGTTCCGGCTCGCCGCACAGCTCGAGAAGGCCGCGCCCTGGGCGGAGCGCAGGCCCACCGTGTGGGCGGGCGCAGGCCCGTCCGCCTGATCCCCGCTCCCGATTTCGCCGGCACGTCCGCCGCGGGGCCGGACTCGGGGTCCGGCGCCCGGCGGAGCGTCACGGGTGCGGTGTGACCTGCGAAGCACGGTGTCTTCTTCGCGGGGTGGGGGTGGTCAGCGGGCGCTGCCGAGGTTGCGATCGGCGTCCGTCCCCTTGAGCAGCAAGGTGGTCTCCTCGATGCGCCGGAAGCGGCCGTCGGGGGCCATGTCGGCGAACACGTAGACCTCCATGCTCACGGTCGTGCCGTCCTTCTTGGTGATGTGGCAGGTGTGCCGGTCGGCGTACTTGTCGCCGTCATGGAGCTCTTCGTGGACCTCGACCTCTCCTGCGGCGACGAGGGTGCGCAGGTGGGCGATGTGGTCGAGGAACTGGGAGCGGTCGGCCCATTCGCCGTCGGTGCGCTGGCGGTAGTCGGGGGTGAAGTGTCGGTCGGCGGCCTCGGTCAGCGTGATGTCCTCGTTGAGGAGCAGGTCGGTGAGGGCGGCCTTGATGCCGGTGCGGGGCATGCGGGGTCCTTCGCGTGGGTTCGGACGGGGCTCAGGAGCGGGTGTTGGCGAGGGTGTCGTCGAGCCAGTCGTAGATGCGGGCGTTGGCGTGGCGCGTGGCGCCGGGGTGGCAGTGGGCTCCGGCGCCTTCCTCGGCGGTGAAGAGCATGAGGGTCTTGGGGCAGGTGAGGTGTGCGTAGAGCTGCTCGGGCTGGCCCTTGAAGAACTCGTCCTCCGCGGCGTCGCAGACGAGGGTGGGGCACTGGATCCTTTCCGCGATCCCGCCGGCGAGGGTGTAGTCGAGGTAGGAGGCATTGAAGGCGCGGGGGGTGTCGACGCCCATGACGTACATGCCGTGGTTGAGCGCCCAGCGGGCGATCGGGTCCTTGGCCATGATCTGTTCGAGGGCCGCGTCGAGTTCCGGGGCGTCCTGCGCCCGCAGGAGACGTTCGGCCTCCGCGCGGTCGCCGGGAATGTTGCGGACGGACGTCTGACCCAGGTCGTAGAGGCCGTCGACGGCTATCAGCGCGGCCAGCCGGTGCTCGAAAGCGGCTGCCCGGGGCGCGAGGACTCCGCCCATGCTGAGGCCGAGGAGGGCGATGCGGCTGTTGTCGACCTCGGGGATCGTCTCGGCGAAGTCGATCACGGGGGTGATGACGTTCTCCCAGTCGGGGCGGAAGACGAGGCCCTGGTGGTGGCGCGGCCCGGGCATGCCGGGGCCGTCGAAGACGAGCACGGTGTAGCCGCGTTCGACGGCGGCCAGGGCGCCGAAGAAGTGCATCTCCTCGGCGGTGCCGTCGAAGCCGTTGTGCATGATCAGCGTCGGGCGGGGGGCGCCCGACTCGTCGGGGCGGTAGAGGTAGCCGGGGAGCGTGGTGTTCTCGTACGGGATCTCGACCGGCTCGATGCGCGGGGTGGTGTAGAGGGCGGCGGCCGCCTTGAAGCACTCCACGGAGCGGTCGTAGGCGTGGTCGTGGCGCGGATCGCAGTCCTTGCCGTGCAGGAAGAACTCGGCGGAGCGGTAGTAGTTCGAGGCGCGCAGGAAGGCGTCGCGGGCGCTGATCCGGTGGCCGGCGGCCAGGGCCTTCTCGGCTTCCGACGACACGCGGCCGGCGGTGGCGAACCACTCGGTGTACCAGCTGTCGTAGTCGCCCTCGGTGATCCGTGCGGCGGTGGAGACGACCTCGCCGAAGTCGGCGCCGCCGTAGGCGATGTGGCTCATCGAGCGCAGGGTCTCGTACCAGAACTGGGTGTTGTTCGGGAACAGCAGCTGCTTCATGGCGGTCTCCTTCGACGACAACCACAAGCACAGATTTGTGCTTGCGAGATCGACTGTAGGGCCTCGGGCGGTCAGAAGCAAATATCTGTGCTTATGATTGTGGTGTGACTCAGAAACAACCGGCCGCACGCATCCGCAGAAGTCCTGAACAGGTCCGCGCAGCCGTCCACCAAGCGGTCGTCGACCTCCTCTCGGACCCGGAGGGCGAGGACCTCAACATCCCCGCGATCGCGCAGCGCGCCGGCGTCAACCACACCAGCGTCTACCGGCGCTGGGGCAGCCTCGACGCATTGCTGGCGGACACGGTCACCACCCGCCTGGAGCGCAACTCGCCGCTCAAGGACACCGGTTCCCTGCGCGGTGACCTCATCGCCTGGGCCGAAGCCGGCGTCGCGAGCATGCGCACGCCCGAGGGGCACGCCCTCGTACGCGCCGTCATCCTGTCCATGCCGAGCAACACCCAGGCGCAGAGCGAGCGCGCCCAGCACTTCCGACGCCGCATGCGTTCCATCGAACAGATCCGCGAGCGGGCCACGGCCCGGGGTGAGGAGCCTCCACCGCTGGAGCAGATCCTCGACCAGCTGATCGCGCCCTTCTACATCCGGGCGATCTTCGGCATCGACCTGCCGGCCACCGGCTACCCCCAACTCCTCGTGGACAGGCTCCTCGGCGGTGCGAACGGACCGGACTCGGCCTGACCGGTCAGACCTCGATGTACGCCACTACCACCACGGTGCGCAGTGCGGTGACGAAGTACAGGACGCGAACGGATTCGACCTCGTCGGCGTACTGGCGCAGCCGAGGGCCGGCCGTGTCACCCGGGAGCGGCTCGCCGATGTCGGGGTCGACCGAGATCACGACCAGGGTGCGGTCCAGGGAGTGGAGCGCCGCCTCGCTCGTGATGTTCTCCAACTGCTTGGCGGCGGAGTCGGAGAAGGCTATGCGGGCCCGGCGGGCCCCAGGCGGGACGGGCATCAGGCAACAGCCTCGGCAGCCGTGGCCTCCGGCTGTGGTCGGCCCGTGACTGCGGGGGCCGGCAGTGCGCTCATCAAGGCCTCCGGAGGGTGGAACTGACGTGTGTCACCACGGTATCGCCGCGGCCAGGGTCCGGGGGCCACTCGCGGAAAGCGCGCGAACCGGCTGGTTCGTCGACGCACCGCGTCGACGCCCCGCACCGGCGCGCTTCCTTCTCCGGGTCTCCTCGTTGTGCCGGTCATTCGTCACTCGATCCACGGAGGCACCCCCATGCTCAGGACATCCCCCGCCCGGCGGCTCTCGGCGGTACTCGTGGCGGCCACCGTCGCCTCGACTGCCGCCGGGGTCGGCCCCGCGTACGCGGTGGAGCGTTGCAAAGTGTCGTCCAAGACCATCGACAATCCGGCCTACAGCGGGCCCTGGCCCGACAACTGGGACTTCACGGTCAAGGCCTGCGTGACCGAGTCCGGCCCGAACATCCGGCACTGGGCGACGATCTCGTGGGACCTGCCGGAATCGACCACCCACGCGGGCTCCGTCTTCAACGCCACCGGTACGAACATCGAAGTGACCGCGATGATCACCGGAGGCGGTGTTGCCGTGACCCGGCGCACCGACCTGGCCCAGCGTCTGAACAAGGCGAAGGACGGATCGTTCACCCCGAGCTCGTACTCCTCGCGCTGGCCCAGCCGCGAGCGCCTCTACACGGACGTGATCCTGTTCCTCGACTGGAAGGGTGACGGGAAGGGACCCCAGAAGATCCACTTCGATCCCTCCCCCACCATCCCCGGCTCGGCACGCTGAAACCGCCGCCGTTTCACTTTCTTGCTCCTGCTCCTGCTCCTGCTCCTGCTCCTGCTCCTGCTCCATCAGGGCCGATGCGGCGCAGGGCCGCGGGCGTGGTGCCGTACCAGCGGTGGACCGCGCGGCGCAGGGCGCGGGCGTCGGCGTATCCGCTCCGGGCGGCCACGGCGTCGATTCCGAGGTCGGTGTCGTGGAGCAGCGTGGTGATGTGGGCACGACGTACGGTCTCGACCTCCCGGCTCCATGTGGTGCCGTGTTCGTCGAGGCGGCGCTGGAGGGTTCGCGTACTGAGGGCCATGCGGCGCGCGATCGTGGACAGCGCCGGCGTGGCCTCGTCGTGGGAGGAGACGAGTGCGGTGCGGAAGAGGTCCAGCCAGTTGCGCAACGGAACGGCGGCGGCGAGTGTCTGCTCCGCGTGTCTTCGGAGCACCGCCGACAGACCGGGCTGGGCGTGTGGCGCCGGGGCCTTCAGGTCGCGGGCGAGGAAGGTGATCGAGCTGTCCGGGGCCTCGAAGTCGATGTTCCGGGTGCCGTAGAGCTCGGCCAGGGCCTCGTGCCGGCGCGGCGCCTTGGCCGCCAGGGTGACGTGTACGGGGACGAGCCGGCGCCGGGCGGCTTCGCCGAGGCGCCGCGTGTAGAGGCCGAGGGCGTAGGCGCGGATGGCGCAGGCCGCCTCGTACCCGCTGCTCCGGAGCCGCCAGGACACCGTGCTTCACGCGGAGTCGCGCCTCGGCCCGGTCCACCGCCGCCCGCTCCGCGTGGGCGCCGTCGACGACCATTCCGGCGACTCGTTCAGGGTGGTCGGTGAGTACGTTCGGGCCGACGATGCCGCCCGTATTCGGTCGCGAGCACCGGCTGGAGGGCAGCTGTGGCCCAGCCTTTGCCGCTTCGGGCCTCAGCGTAGGTGCTCCAGCAGCAGCTCGGTGAGGGGCCCGGGGGTGCGCAGCGGCAGGTAGTGGTCGGCGTCCGCGATCAGCCGGCCACGTGCGCCGGGGATACTGGCAACGAGCCGTTCGGCGATCACGCCGATCTCGGGGTGATCGCGGTCGCCGTGGACGACCAGGGTCGGCGCGGTGATCTCGCCGAGCCGGGCTTCGGCAACGCGGTCCGGGAAGTATGCAAGGTGTTGCTCGCCGGAGATGCGCAGGTGCGCGTTCTGCTCCACCATCGTCTCGATCAGCTCGCCTCCGGGAGCCGTGCGGCCCATGGAGGCCCAGATCGACAGCTCCAACTCGGCCAGGGCCGCCGCGTCCTGCTCTCGGCGGGCAGCGGCGTAGGCCGACGGCTGCGCGTCTTGCGGCCACGCGTGACCGCTGACCGAGGCGCCGACCAGGCCCAGTGCGCTGACCCGCTCGGGGTGAGCGAGGACGAAGTCCAGCGCGGTCTCCCCGCCCATGCTCAACCCGACCAGCGCAGCTGTGTGAAGGCCGAAGTGGTCGAGCACGGCTCCCAGGTCTTCGACGTCGCAGAACATCCGGTCCGGGGGCGTGGAGCGCCCGAGACCGCGGGCGTCGTAGCGGATCACATCGTGGTGGCGGGCCAGTTCGGGGACGATGGCATCCCATAGCCGCGAGTCCATGCCGGCACCGTGCAGCAGCACCACCGGAGACCCGGTGCCGGTGCCGCTCCGCTCGGCCCACAGCCGGCCGCCGCCAGGAGCGGGGAGGTGGAATTCATGGGTGGGGATGCCGGCTAAGTCGCCATTCGATCTCATACGGCGATCATCTCACCGCGTTCGACTCGGGTCGCCACGCTCGAAGCGGCGGGCTCCGGCCGTCACGAGGGCGGCGAGGTGGGGGCGTTCGGGTGTGTGAAGCGGAGCCAGGCGGTGAGGGCGGCCTGGAGTTCGAGGACTGCCGAACGGTCGAGGGACTCGGCGGTTCGGCCCACGCGGAGGGTCACGGACCGGGGCGTGACCGTCCAGCCCACGGCGGGATGCTTGGGCGAAGCGATGGGCGCGCCCTGGGCAAGGGTGCGCAGCAGGGCCTCGGTGCGCGGTGGGATGTGTGCTTGGCGGGGGCGCCGGGTGACATCGTGCTGTCGGACGGGCAGCCCCAGCGCCGTGCGGAACTCGTCGACGGCGGCGTCCAGGGGTTGGACGGTCCCGGGTGCGGTCCCGATGAAGGCTGCGGTCAGTTCGGGGTGCGGCCGGGCACTGCGTGGATTCCGCGCCGGGGGCAGCGGGTGCTCTTCCACGTCCAGGCGTACGCAGGCCGGTGCGATGAGGACCTGGGTGTAGCCCTTCTCCTTGGCCGTGGCGTGGAGTTCGCGCAGGCGGCTGATCGGTCGGGTCAGGATGTGTTCGCCCTTCATCCACGGCAGGTCGGGGTCCGCGGAGCGCAGCGGTGCTTTCGGCGGTTCCAGTGTGGGCGGCTGCCCGTACGACCCGTGGGAGCGATGCAGTACACCGGATTCCGTGACCAGGACCGTCACCTGCCGACTGGTGACCGTGTGACCCAGCCGGAACCCCACAACCACCGTCGGCATCGGTCACTCCTCACTCGCGCACCACGTTTACGGCGCTACGACCGTAGCCGGAATGGCCGTCCCGTCATCGGAAATCGGGATACCCGGTGCCGCACGGGCGCGCGAGGTGCAGAATGCGCGCTCGGCACGCTGCTCGGGCCACATGTCCTGGAACTGGGGCGGCGGTGTTCGGGCGGTAACGGGCAATGGTGTCGCGGGCCACTGCCTGGTTGTGGGACGGCAGGCGGCTGTGCGCACGTCACGTCGTGCGGCGTTTTCTCAACTCGGCCAGCCACGAACGTAGCTGCTCGTCGTCGTGCAGGTGGACGCCGCTCTCGTCTGCGGGAAGGTCGATGCCGTGGAGGAGGTTCAGTGCCCACGAGGAGGTGTCGTCCCAGTCCAGTCCGTCGTCGGCCACCCACCGCCCGGCCCAGCGGTCGGCCTCGTCCCGGGACAGACGACCGTCGACCAGCGCGGCGAACCGTTCTTCGATCTCGTCGAGCGTTGGCTGCCGGCCGGCGTCCATGTCCCGACCGTACACGCACGGCGACGTAGTCCGATGGGGCACTGGCGTTGTTGAGCTCCGGGGTCAGGGTTTGGCGGCGATCCGCTTTCTCTGTCACCAGAGCCGTTGCGGGTGAGCGGCCTGGTTCGAGGAGCATTTCGACTCATCGATAGCATGCGTCACCATGATGCGCGCTTGGATCCTGCCGATGCTGCTCGTGCTCAGTGGCTCGGCCGTCGCGGCCGGGAGGCTCTTCAACGGGAGCCCCGGCACGGCCACAGCCATACTTCTGGCGTTCCTGGCGCTCGCCGGCGTGAGCTCACCCCTGGTCTTCCCCAGGTCGATCGGTGCGGAGGAGGCACAACGCCGCAGCGCGCTCGACGGCCGTCCGGTCGTCTTCTGGCGGCCGGGCTGCAAGTACTGCATACGGCTACGCATCCGACTCGGCCGCGGCGCCCGCCAGTTGCACTGGGTCGACATCTGGCGCGACCCGGCGGGTGCCGCAGCGGTGAGGGCGGCCAATGACGGCAACGAGACCGTGCCGACCGTCGTCGTGGCGGGCCGGCCACACACCAACCCCGATCCCGAATGGGTACGCGATCAGCTCTCGCCTTCCGCCTGATCGCGAAACGCGCCCGTGACGAGGGCCGCCGAAAGCGGCGGGCGGCGCTGACGTACGTCTGCGGCGCCGGCGCCACCTGCTGCGAACGTGAGCGTCAGCGTGAGGCCCAACCCGCGTTCGTCATCCGCACCTCCTCAGCACCTCATCCTCAACGGACACCCGGCGGTACGCCCTACCTCGGCGCCTGAAAGCCACCGATCCTCTGTTCGAGCAGTTCGGCCAGCCGCAGCGGGGTGCGGTCCTCGAACATCGGGCCGACGAGTTGCACTCCCACCGGCAGGCCGTCCGGAGACAGGCCCGTCGGTATGGCGGTGGCGGGCAGGCCGGGCATGGTGGCCACACCGGCCCAGACGAGCTGATCGAGGTACGGGTACTCGACGCCGTCGATGTCGATCCGGCGTTCCAACAGATCGGGGTCGTGGTCGTGCGGGAACGCGGCCGTCGGCGTGATCGGGCACACCACGACGTCGAACTCGGCGAAGAGGCGCCGCCAGCCGTGGCGGTGGAGCTCGCGGCGGTCGTTCGCCTCGATCCAGTCGCGGTGGCTGAACGCCATCCCGCGCAGCCGCGCCGCGTCGAGACTCCGGTCGTCCGCACTGAGTCCGGCGGCGCGGGTCCGGAGCTGCTCGTACGCCTCGATGGGAAAGCGCGCGGCGGAGCCCGAGAACAGCAACTGCGCGTAGACAGTCGCGGCTTCGACCAGGTCGGGCAGGAGCGGACTGTGCCGTTCGACGTGGGCGCCGCCGTCGACGAGTGCGTCGGCCACCCGGTTCACCCCGGCCCGTACGGCGGACCCGGTCGGAATGAACGGATGCTCGTCGAGGACGAGGACCCGGAAGTCACCCAGCCGCTGGTGACGTGCGAGCGGCAGCGCGAGGTCGTGTGCCATGCCGAGCGTCAGCGGGTCCGGCCCGGCCATGACGTCGAGCAGGAGCATCAGGTCGCGGGCGCTGCGCGCCATCGGGCCGACGACGGCGAGGTCGAGGTCGACCGGCAATGCCGGCGTGGTCGGCGGGACCATCCCGCGGTTCGCCGCCAGCCCGAGCGTCGGCTTGTGCGCGTAGACGCCGCAGAAGTGCGCGGGGGTGCGCAACGAACCGCCGATGTCGGAGCCGATGGACAACGCGCCGAAGCCGGCCGCCAGGGCCGCCGCCGATCCACCGGACGATCCGCCCGACGTGCGGGCGTGGTCCCACGGGTTGTTGGTGGTGCCGTAGATCTCGTTGAAGCTCTGGACGTCCTGCAGCCCCAAGGGCACGTTGGTCTTGCCGAGCACCACGGCACCGGCGGCCCGGAGCCGCGACACCTGCACCGCGTCCTCGGCGGGAACGAAGTCCCGGTGCATCGGGATCCCCCAGGTCGTGGGGAGCCCGGCGATGTCGTAGGACTCCTTGACCGTCACCGGGATGCCGAGCAGTGGCCGGTCCTCGCCGCGGGCGCGCGCCTGGTCGGCTTCGCGCGCGGCGGCCCGAGCACGGTCGAAGTCCGGGACGCAGATCGCGTTGATCGCCTTGTCGTCGCGCTCGATACGAGCGATTGCCTCGTCGGTCAGCTCCACCGATGTCACTTCACCGGTACGTAAGGCGGCCGCGAGTTCTTCTGCAGTCTGCATGTTCCACTCCATGGATCCGACCGTACTGGCCTCCGGGAGAGGCCATGAAATGCCGATTTGCACAACAGGATGGGCGTTTCAACTCGTCGCGTTGCTCGCTCTCCGACCACAGGGGACTCGCCCGACCGCCGGCCACGGAGGCGACGGTGATCGGTTCGAGCCACGGCTTGACCTGATCGACGGCTGGAGCCGTCGGATCCGAACTGCCAAGCTGCTGTGCATCCGGCATCCAAGGGGGGCACGTGAGTTCGCATACGTATGCGATCCGGGTCGGCGGCGACTCCGGGGGCGAGGATCTGCGGCGTCTGGCGCAGTGGTTGAGGGACGACGAGTACGTCGGGGAAGCCGGTGCGCTCTCCTTCGAGGCCGGTCCGCCCGTCGAGGGCGCCATGGGGGCGGCGTTCGATCTGATCCAGTTCTGTGTGGACAGCGGATTCCAGACGGCCAACCTCATCCTCGCGGTGTCCCTGTGGCGCGGCACCCGGTCCGTGCCGCCGGAGGTCACCATCGAGCGGGACGGCGTCCGTATCGAGGTCCGCGGTGCGGATCCGGACACCGTGGCGCGCCTGGCCGCCCGCCTCGAGAATGGTTGAGGAGGCCCTCGCCGCGACGCTGCCCGACCCCTCCTCTTCCTGGGCCGTCCTCATCGGCTGCTCCGGCTACGACCATTTCGAAGACCTGCCGGCGGTCGCCAACAACCTGATGACGCTCACGGAGTTCTTCATCTCGCCCCGGGGCTGGGCGCTGCCCCCGGGACAGTGCGTCACGATCTCCGATCCTCGGACTCCCGCCGAGGTCGTCAATCCGCTGCGCGCGGCCGCCGACCGGGCCCGGGACGCCTTGTTCGTGTACTACGCGGGCCACGGCGTCCTCGATGACGAGCTGCGTTTCCACGTGTCGCTGACCGGTTCCGCGGGCGACGAGCCGTGGACCTGTCTGTCGTACGAATGGATCCGGAAGGCGCTGGCCAGGGCGCGCGCCCCGAGACGGGTCGCCGTCCTGGACAGCTGCTTCAGCGGCAAGGTCCATCTGGGGCTCATGTCCCGTCCCTCGGATGCCGTGCGCGCGAGCACGAGTGCGCAGGGGACCGTCGTCCTCACCTCGGCGAGGGACGATCGGGTCTCCCTGGCTCCGCCCGGAGAGCGGTACACGGCCTTTACCGGTGAGCTGCTCACGGTCATGACCGAGGGCATCCCCGGCGGGCCGGACCTGATCACGGTCGACAGCGCCTACGAACACGTGAAGCGTTCCCTCGCGAGCCGGGGGATGCCGCGGCCGGACCGGACCGGCAGTGACACCGCGGGCGCACTCGTCCTGGCCGCCAACGCGGCTGCGGACTTGCCGTCCACGGGGCCGGTGGCGGCCGTGGCCTCGTTCCGGGACACCATGCGCCGGCTGGCGAGGCGCACGGGCCCGGCCACCGTGCCCGAGTCGGCGCGGCGTCCGGGGTCGGTCCCTGAGTCGGGCGCGGACTCGGGCGCGGACTCGGGCGCGGAGTCGGACTCCGCGTCGGCCCCGGAGCCGGCGGGCCCCTTCCCGGGGGACGTGCTGCGGGGCCGGTACGAGGTGCGCTCGTGTCTGGGCGTCGGCTCGATGTCACGGGTGTACGCCGCCCATGACCGCATTCTGGGGCGGACGGTGGCCATCAAGATCAGCTCAGGGCCACTGGAGCTCGGGGACGTCGCCCACGGGGAGGCCCAGGTCGTGGCCGGCCTCAATCATCCGTCGATCGCGACCGTGTACGACGCCTGGAGGGCGCGTGGCACCGACTGCATCGTCATGGAGCACATCAACGGCCGCGACCTGGCCCGGTTGAGACTCCGGACCCCGCTCTCCCCGGCGGAATGCGCGGCAATGGCCTACGAGTTCCTCGGCGCACTCGCGTACGCGCACGATGCGGGTGTCGTCCATTGCGACGTGAAGCCGGCCAACATCATGATCACCGTCGAGGGGCGGGTCAAGATACTGGACTTCGGCATAGCGGGCAGGGTGGCGGACGAACACCCGGGCATCCACGCCGACCGCTTCGTCGGAACCCCGCAGTTCGCTCCCCCCGAATCGTTCGCGGGAGCGCCCCCGGACGTACGTCGCGATGTCTACGCCTCGGGCGTCACCCTGTTCTTCCTGCTCACCGGTCACATGCCGTTCGACTCCGACGACGCCGTCGTCGACTTCGTCGACCGCGGGGAATCGCTGCTGCTTCCGCCGCAGACAAGGACATCGCACGTGCCGCGACCGTCATCCCGGGCCTCTGGAGTCAGCCCGGGGCTCGACGCGCTGGTGATGCGGGCGATGCACCCCGACCCGGAGCAAAGGTTCCAGACCGCGACACGGATGAGGGCGGCGCTGGCAAGCCATCCCAGGCTGCCCGACCGACGCCGTCCGCTGGGCCGGCCCACCACGGCAGACACCGTCGGTTAGGAGCGTGGGCCGGCTACGGGCGAGCGGCTTCGTTCCCGTGAGCAGTGGACGGAAGCCGTCTCATTCAGTTGGACGCTCGTAGTTCGATGCCGGCAGCGGAGGAACGACCTCAGCCGATGATCGAACACCACGGCGTCCGTGCCACCAGCTCCGGATCGTGTGACCCAGCAGCGCCAACGCGACAGCGCCTGCGGCGAGCCGAACGGCAACCCAGGTCATTCCGGTGACGGGATCTGCGGTGCTCGCCTCAACTTCCAGCCTCATGGAAGTCTCGTAGAAGGCTACGAACGGAACGATCAGCCGGAAGAGAAGCCCGCCCCACATCGGCACTCGTGCGAGGTTCCCCAGGAGTCCTACGGGCGCGCCCAGGACGAACGCTCCCATCGTCCACGGGAGGATCTTGTAGAGAACTCCTCCGCCGGGCTCGACGGCGCCGACCTCCAACCCCGGCGGGACGACGGGGCTGAGATTCTTGAACAAATAGTATGTCGCTACGCCTGCCGTCAACCCGAGCGCCGAAAAGACGGTCGATTCGAGTTTTGAGCGCCGGAGATAGCCCACCACGAATGCGTAGCACGCCCACGACCAGCCGCCGGAAAAGACAGCGCTTACAGCGACAGCGGCGGAATTATCCAATTTCCCGGCGACAGGACCTATCAACCCAAGGAGCAGACCAGAGCCGATCGACGCTGCGGCGACCGATAAGCGAGTGTGCGGAAAGTCGGTGATTTTTCTTCCTCGTCCCGTGATGAAACCGGAGTTGGAGGCAGCGCACCTCAGGGGCTGTGCCGGTCACCACAGGAACCCCGAGTGGCAGACCAACTTACCCCACTCCATTGGGAGTTACCGCTTGCCGGCCGGAGCCCGAGGGCTGTCCCGCAAGCCTGACCTCGCCCCGGGGACCGGACCTCAGCCGTGATCCGGGTCCCGTGGATGCCGATCACCAGGACCGCCGGTTCGAAGCCGGACATTGAACGACGAGGTGAGTACCGGTTCCCGAACCCGCAGGCCGAGCGCGAGCGCATCTGGCAAGATCGACTTGTGGCTCCACACATGGTGACCTTGCGCAGGATCGAGCTCGCGGACTGGCGAGCTGTTCACTCCTGGGCCTCCCTCGCCCGGGTCTGCCGCTTCCAGACCTGGGGACCGAACACCGAGGAGCAGACACGCGCGTTCGTGGCAACTGCGGTCGAGGCCTGGACACACTCACCTCAGCAACGGTTCGCCCATGCGGCGCATGCCGAGGGTGACGTGGTCGGCATGGGTGAGCTCCACATCCGGAGCCGAGGACAGCGTCAGGGCGAGATCACCTATGTCGTACATCCCCGGGTCTGGGGACGGGGCGTCGGAACGGCGATCGGGATGGAACTGCTCGCGCGGGGGTTCGAGGAGCTCGGCCTCCACCGCATCCATGCCACCTGTGACCCGCGGAACCTCGGGTCGGCACGGGTGCTCCGCAAGCTCGGCATGACGTGGGAAGGGCGTCAGCGACACACCGCGCTGATTCGGGACGGTTGGCGGGACTCCGAACGGTTCGGCATCCTCGAAGACGAGTGGCGCGAGCGGGACCACCGGAAGGCCGACGAGTAGCCCGGCTGCCGTGTCGGCCCTCCGAGTCGGCTGTGTCGATCAGCGGAAGATGGTGGGCATGGAGAGCACGGAGAGCACGGAGTCCATGGTTGGGAAGATCAAGGTCTGGTTCCGGTTCGCGCCCCGTGAGGGGTGGTTCCCGCAGGACACCGAGGGCCTGTGGGCGACTGATCTGGGAGACGGCACGGCCCGGATCGAGAACGTTCCGTTCCTTCAGGACGGGGTGGCCGAGGGCGACGTGGTCCGGTACCAGAACGGTCCTGACGGGCTCCACTGGGCTTTCGGGCGGGTCACTTCCTCCGGCAACTGCACGATCCGTGTCGTGCCCGTACCCACCGGTCCCCTCGGCAGGAGCCCGCAGGCCGTCCATCGGCAGCTTGCGGCGTTCGGGCTCGGAGGCGAGGTCTTCAGCGAGGACTTCCCCATGGCGGCCTTCACCGTGCCGGCAGACGCGGACTTCGGCGGGATCAAGGCTCTCCTGGCGCGGGGCCAGACAGCGGGATGGCGGTACTACGAGGTCGGATGTGGCACCGACAAGTGGTGGAACGCCTGAGCTGAACGCAAGCGTCCACAAGGCCGGCACCCCGAACAGCAGCGCGCCCCCGCCCAAAGACCTGGTCGCCCTCCGTTGCTCGGGCGCACGGGCCGCCTGCGAGCGGGCCACCACGCCTCCCGCACTACGGCGGCTGTTCCAGCCGTTCGGGGTCGTCGAGTTGGCGCAGGAGAGCGGTGGTTCCGTCTCGCTCATCGCCCTCCTCGGACCGGGTTCACCTACGGCCGGTCGCTGGACGGTCCGGAAAGGGCGAGACGGGTCCAGCGCTGCCACTCCTCCTCGTGGCTTCCCGTCGCGGTCTGCCGGGCGACCGTCGTGGTGTCCTCGTGCGTCGGATCGCCGTTGCGGGAGAGGAGCGCCAGGGGCCAGGTCGGAATGGTGGGCTGCCGGCCGTCGAAGGGATGCCAGTCCCAGGGGCCGTCGAACCTCCAGGCACGCCCGTCATGGTCCACGACCTCGTCGCCCGTTTCGAGGAAGGCGTAGGGACGGAACAGCAATTCGATGCGGATCGGTTCGCCGCCGACCGGATCGGGCGATGCCGGCTCGTCGGCTCTTGTTCCCGTTCAGCCATCATGTCCCCCTCGTCGACCGGAGCGATCATCACAGAGGAGCACGTGCCGCCCCCGCCCGGGTCGCGCCGCCGGGGGGCCAGGGACAGGGAATCGCCGCGCAGGCCCGACTGTGCGCGGATCAGGCCGAGGCCGCGTCCGGCATTCGTTCGCGGACCTCACGGGGCCGACCACGTCGATCCGACAGGCGAACAGGAGCTCCGGAGGCGGCCGATCCCGCACTTTCGGCGGGGCCTCGGCCCTCGTTCGGAGTGGTCCAACCGGTGAGACGCCAACGGTGGTTCGCGCGCCGGGCAGTTGGGGTGTGCTGTCATTCGTGGGCATCCATTTGATCAACAGTATTCCTAATTGATCGACAACTCACTTATAGTGACCTCTCGTTAACGGCTGGAACCTGCCCTTCCCTTTGCGTCCGTACTGAGAGTCTGGTTGATGTCGGCGTCACCCACCCCATTCCGCCCTTCCGTGATCGCCCTGCTGCTGACGGCGGTCGGCGGCGGCACGCTCGCCACGGCGGCGGTGGCCGCGGCGCCCGCCGGAGTCCAGGCTCCCCTCGGCTGGTTCGCCGGCTTCGGCGTGCTGCTGCTGGCCGCCGCCGCGTTCGCGGTGTCCTGGTACAGCCGCACCGCGCGCAAGCACCGATCGCGTGCCGAGGCGCTGGCCCGGGAGCTCGCTTCCCGTGACGCGTACCTCGCCCACGTCACCCACGAGGCGAGCCGCGAGGCCGGCGCCCGGCAGCAGCAGCACGCGGCCGAGACCGCCGCGTTGGAGGCCGACCGTACCGAGGTGGTCGAACGGCTCACCAGGGAGCACGCGGAGCGGACCGCCGAACTGGTGAGCGGAGGCGAGGCCGCGAGGGTCGGTCTGGAGGCAGACCTGCGCCGCGCCGAGTCGGGCCGGGCCGCCGCCCTGGCGGCGGCCGCGAATGCCGCCGGTCGCATGCAGGCACTGGCCACGAGCATGCTCGCCGACCTGCGCGACATGGAGCACCGGCACGCCGACGAGGACGTCCTCGCGGACCTGCTGCACCTGGACCACCGCACCGCCCAGGCCGGCCGGCTGGCCGACTCCGTGGCCGTGCTGTCCGGCGCGCGGTCGGGGCGCCGGTGGGCCCGACCCATCGTCATGGAGTCGGTGCTGCGCGGGGCGATGGGCCGGATCGGGGGCTACCAGCGGGTGCGGCTGCACTCCACCAGCGAGGCCGCCGTCGCGGGGCACGCCGCCGAGGGCGTGATGCACGCGCTGGCCGAACTCATGGACAACGCCGCGAACTTCTCCCCGCCGACCGCCGAGGTCCACGTGTACGTGGAGGAGGTCCCGGCCGGGGTCATCATCACCGTGGAAGACAGCGGTCTGGTCATGAGCGACGTGCAACTGCGCCGTGCCGAGGCCGCCGTCGGCTCGGACCCGCAGGACCTGGCCGGTCTGTCCGGGACCAGGCTCGGCCTGGCCGTGGTGGGCCGCCTGGCGCGCAAGTACGGCCTGACGGTGTCCTTCCGGCCGTCCGCCCGCGGCGGTACCGGTGCGCTGATGCTGATCCCGCAGGACCTGATCAGCCGTACCCCGGCCGTGACGCCGGACGCCCCCACGGTGGCCCTGCCGCCCGCGCCCGCCCGCGCGGTCCCGGCTCCGGGCGAGGCTCCGGGGCAGCTGCCCTCCCGTACGGGCGACCACGGCCGCGACCACGACCGTGCCCCCACCCGCATCCCGGCCGCCCGGACCGCCCCGGGGTCGGGCGCCGAGCCGGAGGCCGTACACGACGGGCCCGGCGACGGCGACGGCCCGTCCGCCGACGGCGCCCTGCCCCGGCGCAAGAGGGGCCGCACCATGGCCGCGGCCCACCCCGACGGTCCCGAGGCCACCGCCCGGGCCGGCACGCAGACCCCGAGGTCCGGTGCGGCCGCCGGATCCGTGGCCCGCTTCGGCAGCTTCCGCCAGGCGGTCCGGGGCACAGGCCAGACCGCACCCGAAGCGCCCGGCTCCGAGCCGCTCGTGCCCCCGCACGAGCCGGCGACCCCGAACTCCCCGCACCCGGAAGGCAATACCCGATGACCGGCACCACCACCGACGAGACGCTCAGCTGGCTCCTGGAGAACCTCCTGGAGCGCACCCCCGACGCGCGGCACGCCCTGGTCCTGTCCCGGGACGGACTCAAGCTGTGCCGGACCTCCGGGCTGTCGGTCGACCAGGCCGACCAGCTCGCCGCGATCGCCGCGGGCATCCAGAGCCTCTCGCACGGCGCCTCGGTCGAGTTCGGCGACGGCACCGGCGGCGTCCGCTCCGCGATGGCCGAGTTCTACGGCGGCATCCTGTTCATCGTGGAGGCCGGTGAGGGCGCCCACGTCGCGCTCGTCGCCGACGAGGAGGCCGACGCCGGCATCGTCGGCCACAACATGGCCGAGCTGGTGGAGCAGTTGAGCGAGCACCTGGTCGCGAGGCCCAGGGGATGAGCCGCGGCAGGCCGGGCCGGGACGACTCCCCGGACCGGCTCTACACCCTCACCGGCGGCCGCAGCAGCTCCGGTTCGGACGCGTTCGACCTGGTCACGCTGGTACTGGCCGAGTGCGATCCGGTGCCCGGCATGCAGTCCGAGCACGCCGCGATCCTGCGTCTGTGCCGTTTCCCGACGGCCGTCGTGGAGGTCGCCGCGGAGCTCGGTCTGCCCGTGTCCATCGTGCGGATCCTGCTCGCCGACCTGCACGACACCGGGCGGATCAGCGCCCGGCACCCGCGTGCCACCGCCCACAGCCTTCTCGACCCCGACATCCTGGAGCAGGTGCTCGTTGGACTCCGCAACCTCTGAACAGCCCGCACAGCGCCCGACCCTGCACAGCACCGCCGACAACGGTCTGAAGATCGTCGTCGTGGGCGGGTTCGGAGTCGGCAAGACCACCCTGGTCCGTTCGGTCAGCGAGATCCGTCCGCTGAACACCGAGGAGACCATGACCCAGGCGGGCCAGGCCGTCGACCGCACCGAGGGCATCGCCGGGAAGTCCACCACCACCGTCGCCTTCGACTTCGGCCGGATCTCCCTCGACGCGCACAACGTCCTCTACCTGTTCGGGGCACCCGGCCAGGAGCGGTTCTGGTTCCTGTGGGACCGGCTGTTCGCCGGCACCCTCGGCGCCGTGGTCCTCGTCGACACCCGCCGGCTCGCCGACTCCTGGTACGCCATCGACCGCCTGGAGCACCACGGCACGCCCTTCCTCGTCGCCTGCAACGACTTCGGCGGCCCGACGCACACCCCGGAGGAGGTCCGTGACGCCCTGGACCTCGCCGAGGACGTACCGCTGGTGTTCTGCGACGCCCGCTCCAGGGAGTCCAGCAAGCAGGTGCTGATCTCCCTCGTCGAACACCTGCGGACCGTCGCCGCCCGACCCCCGCAGCCGATCCAGCAGAAGACCCCGGAGCCCGCCCCGTGACCACCCCCGAGCCGCAGCCCGTCCCACTGAGCGGCCCCCGGTTCCAGACCGACCCCCAGGACCTGTACCGGCAGATGCGCCGCGACCACGGCCCGGTCGCCCCCGTCGTCCTGGACGGCGACGTACCGGCCTGGCTGGTCCTCGGCTACCGGGAGCTGCACCAGGTCACCAGTGACCCGGCGCTCTTCTCCCGCGACTCCGGGCTCTGGAACCAGTGGGACAACATCCCCGCCGACTGGCCCCTGCTGCCCATGATCGGCCGCGACCAGCCGTCGATCCTGTACACCGTCGGCGAGCGCCACGGGCAGCGCGCCGCGGTGGTCTCCGGCGCGCTGGAGGCCATGGACCCGTTCGGCCTCAAGGCCCGTACCGAGCGCTTCGCCGACGAGCTCATCGACGGGCTGTGCGGAAAGGGCTCCTGCGACATCGTCGCCGAGTACGCGATGCTCCTGCCGCTGCGGGTGCTCGCCAGCATCTTCGGTTTCCCCGACGAGCAGGGCCCCGGCCTGGTCACCGCCATGAACGACATGATCAACGGTCAGGAAGGGGCCCTGGAGGGGCAGGCCCACATCAGCGCCGCCATGGGCGCGCTGCTCGCCGCCAAGTCGGCGGCCCCCGGTGACGACGTGGTGTCCCGGATGCTCACCAACCGGTCGGGTTTCACCCCCGTCGAGGTCGCCCAGGACCTGATGGTGATGCTGGCCGCGGGCCACCAGCCCACCGCCGACTGGATCGGCAACTCGCTGCGGCTGATGCTCACCGACGACCGGTTCGCGGCCTCCCTGGCCGGCGGCCGGCACAGCGTCGCCGAGGCCATGAACGAGGTGCTGTGGGAGGACACCCCGACCCAGAACGTGGCCGGTCGCTGGGCCTCCCGTGACACCCGGCTCGGCGGGCGCGGCATCGCCGCCGGGGACATGCTGCTGCTGGGCCTGGCCGCCGCCAACGCCGACCCGCACGTGCGGGCCGACGGCGGCGCCCTCACCGGCGGCAACAACGCCTTCTTCTCCTTCGGACACGGCGAGCACCGCTGCCCGTTCCCGGCCCAGGAGATCGCCGAGACCATCGCGCGCACCGGTATCGAGGTCCTCCTCGACCGGCTGCCCGACATGGACCTCGCGGTGCCCGCGCAGGACCTCGCCCGCCGCCCGTCCCCGTGGCTGCGCGGTCTCACCGCCCTGCCCGTGACCTACACCCCGACCCCTGCCCTTGGAGCCACCCGATGACGTGCCCCTTCGATCACACCGCCGCCGACGGCGGGGCCGACGCCGACGCCCCGATCGCGCTCGACCCGTTCGTCACCGACCTGGACGGCGAGAGCGCCCGGCTGCGCACGGCCGGCCCGCTCGCCCGCGTGGTGCTGCCCGGTGGCGTCGCCTGCTACGCCGTCACCCGGCAGGCAGAGGCCCGCAAGCTGCTGACCGACGCCCGGCTGGTCAAGGACATCAACGTCTGGGGCGCCTGGCAGCGCGGTGAGATACCCCTCGACTGGCCGCTGATCGGCCTGGCCAACCCGGGCCGGTCCATGCTGACCGTCGACGGCGAGGACCACCGCCGTCTGCGCACGCTGGTCGCGCAGGCGCTGACCGCCCGCCGGGTGGAGCGGCTGCGATCGGACATCGAGACGCTGACGGAAGGGATGCTGGACCGGCTGGCCGAGCTCCCGGCGGGCGAAACGGTCGACCTGAAGGCGGAGTTCGCGTACCCGCTGCCGATGAACGTGATCGCCGGGCTGATGGGCGTCGACGCGGCCGACCTGCCGCAGATGAAGGCCCTGTTCGACAAGTTCTTCTCCACCCAGACCCCGCCGCAGGAGGTGCTGCAGGTACTGGGCGACCTCGGCGTCCTGTTCGGCCGGATCATCGAGGAGCGGCGCGCCGAGCCCGGCGACGACCTGACCAGCGCGCTGCTGGCGGCCGCCGAGAACGGCGACCGGCTCACCGCCGAGGAGATCCAGAACACCCTCCAGTTGATGGTCGCGGCCGGTCACGAGACCACGATCAGCCTGATCGTCAACGCGGTGGTGGCCCTGGAGGCGCACCCCGAGCAGCGGGCCCTCGTACTCAAGGGCGAGGTGCCGTGGGAGAACGTGATCGAGGAGACGCTGCGCTGGTCCACCCCCACCTCGCACGTGCTGATCCGGTTCGCCACCGAGGACATCGAGGTCGGGGACCGGGTGCTGCCCAAGGGTGAGGGCCTGATCGTGTCCTTCGGCGCGATCGGCCGGGACGAGGAGCAGTTCGGCGAGAACGCCGACGCGTTCGACGTCACCCGGACTCCGAACCGGCACATCTCCTTCGGGCACGGCCCGCACGTCTGCCCGGGCGCGGCCCTGTCGCGACTGGAAGCGGGCGTGGCCCTGCCGGCGCTGTACGCCCGCTTCCCGGGGCTGCGCCTCGCGGTCTCCCGCGAGGAGCTCCGCAACAAGCCCGTGGTCACCCAGAACGACCTGTTCGACCTCCCGGTGGTCCTGGCCTGACGGCTTCGACGCCGCGGTACGGCGCCGTCCGGCAACCGCCGGTCGGCGCCGTCCGTCGTTCACCGGCCCACCGGGGCCCGAACATCGGGCCGTTGACCGCCGATGTCGCCCGTCGGGCGCGGATCGGGCGGGGGCTCGGCGCGCCCCCGCCCGAGGGACGTCAGGTCGCGGGGCACTCCCGCCAGGCCAGGTGGTACACCGTGCTGATGTCGCCGTCGGTGGAGTCCATCGTCATGTAGCTGGTGGACGCCGGTGCCGACGTGCCCTTGCGCACGCGGATTTCGGTGTTGATGTTGAAGTTCCGTTGCACACCGCACGGCGCCCACACCAGCTGCGCCCAGTCGGTCGAGTCGGTGGCCTGCCAGTTGTCGTCGTACAGACCATTGAAGGTGTGTTCCCGGGCGGCGGTCTGCGGTGAGCCCTGGAAGTAGTACGAGGCCTTCGTGGTGCTGCTCGCGCCGGGGGCGAGGGAGGCGTAGCCGCGGTAGTCCGCACTGGCGATCGCGTAGGTGAAGCCGTGGGGCACGTGCACGATGAGGTTGAGCTGGCAGTTCCTGCGCGCGGCGGTGGGCGGTGCGCCCGGGCCGACCTGGGCGACGTACTGGCTGTAGGTCACCGTGAAGGCGGTGTTGTCCTGGGACACGGCGACCGCCGCCGTGTCCTTGGGGCATCCGGACCCGTTGACTGTCGCCACGTCGATGACGATCCGGTCCGGCGGCGGGTCCGTGATCGCCGAGGGGCCGTGCTGGGCGGGCAGGGCCGTTGCGAGCAGCAGGCCTATCGCGCCGCTCGCCAGAAAACCTCCGGCCATGATTCTCCAATCCGCTGCTTCGGAAACCGGGCACCACTGGGCCGCGGTCTGGGTCACGCGCGGTGGGGGCACAGCAGCCGGCGGAGGCTGGGCGGGCTGTCATGGCGGTCGCCATGGGACTGCGACGAACAATTAATGCCATGCGCATGACAAGCATGCGCGGTCCGTGGGGCCGGACAGCGAAATCGTAGGTTCCGGCGCCGGGTCGGGCCAGCACGCAGTTCGGCCATTCGCCCCTCATCGGAGCCTCGCCTACGGCCGCTGACCGAAAGTGCGCGACTCGGCGGGGGTGTCCTCGACGTTCCGGCAGAACCGGCGGTCCCGCTCCGCCATCCGTGTCCGCGGACCGGCCGACCGGAGGACGACGTCCAGGGCCCGGTCGGGATCCGCGGCGTAGCCGTTGCTGAACCACGCCATGTTGGCCTCGACGACCGCCCACTCGTCGGCGGTGCCGCCCTCGGGTGTGGCCAGGAGCCCGACGTCCACCACCACCGCGCCGGGCAGGCCACCGCCGCACGTGGCCAGTAGATCGTCCGCGAACTCCAGGACAGCGCCTTCATGGCGGTGTCCGTCCAGCGGCTCGGCGTCGAGATGGCCGAAGGTCGCGTACTGCGAACCCGTACGGACCTCGCCGTCCAGGACGTACAGGCGGAACTCCGCCACCCAGGTCACCACGTCGCCGACCTGTACCGGCACCTGCGCCGACAGCTCCGGCCCGGTCGGGAGGCGACTGCCGTCGGCGTACACGGCGGCCGGGAAGCTCTTGTCGCTCGGCGGCTTGACGAACGCCGGTCGGGTCAGGCTGCGCGCCTCGCCCAGGGTCGCCATGGCGATGCGCCGTCGGGTGTACTCGTAGGGCAGTGTGACCAGCCAGTCGTCGGACGGCTCCAAGAGCGCGACCTCCAGGGCGTCCACGACACGTGTCGCGAAGGCGGGGCCGCCGTAGTAGTGACCACCCCGCCTGCCCGCGGCAAGGCCCGCCCCGCCGTGGGCGGGAAGTACTTCCACATCCATCCCACGCCGACGGGCCGCCGTCGAGAGCAGCTCGGACGTGGTGGTGTATTGGGGCGCCAACGCCAGAAAACCGTGCTTCGTCACGGTCGTTGACGATGCCATCGGCTCGGCCGGCCAGTCCAACGCATTCGAAACCACCCCACGCGGTCAACCGGCCTCACCGGTACACCGTTTCCCGCACAACCCGTCACTAGGATGTCCTTCATGCCTGCCATGTCCGGTCTGGTAGCCGTTCCGTACGTGTTCATCCCCGGCAGCCGGCTGCGGTCCGCCGCGCGGCTGGTCCTCTGCGCGGCCGTGTCCTGGTACCTCTGTCTGTGGTGGGGCACGAGCGCGACCCCCGTTCCCGCCGCGCTCCCGGCGGTGCTGATCCTGCGCGAAGACGTGTACGCCTGGCCGCGGCTCGGGTGGGAGCGCCTCGCCGGGGTGGTCGTGGGCGTGGTGTTGAGCACCGTCCTGCTGCACTGGGTGACGGACCCGGCGTGGTCCTTCCCTCTCGTGCTCCTCTGCGGCTGCGCCGGGATGTACTGGCTGGGGCGGCCCGGATCACCCAATCAGCAGGTGCTCATCACGGCGCTCATGGTGTATGCGACGGCGGTCCCCGGGTACCCGCTGGCGCGGCTGGAGGAGAGCCTCGTCGGCATCGCCGTGGTCGTCCTCCTCGGACCGCTGCTGTGGCCTCCGGACCCGTACCGGTCGGCCGCCGAGGGGCTGGACGGCTACCGGATCGCGGTGCGCGAACTCCTGGCCGGGATCACCGGCGGACTGGAGCGCGGCGCGGAGGCCGTGGGGGCGGTGGTGGCGGCGGCCGCCCTTCCGGAGCGGGCGGGCTTCTGGCTGCGTCCGCAGGCCTGCCGGGACGCCTTCGACCGTGCGGCGGCCGGCCGGTCCCTGCTGCGCCGCCGTCGGGCAGGCAGGGCGCCGGAAGGACTCGACGGACGCCTGGTCCTGGCCACCCGTACGGCTCTGACCCTCCAGTACTTCACCCAGGAGCTTCGGGATCGTACGCTGCACGGCAGCTGCGGCGCGCCCACCGGACCCGCCGCGGGCGGTCCGCACGACCCGGCCCTCTGCGCCCTCGTACCCATGGTCCGGGTCACCGCCGATGCCCTGGACGCCGCGCTCGTCGGCCGCGACTTCGCCGAGCTCCTCGACCGGGCCCGCGCCCTCGACCTCGCCCACCGCAGGGCCCACCCCGGGCGGCACGACGCGGTACTGCGGGCCGGACTCCACCTGACCCACGAAGCCCTCGCCGACCACCTCCGACGCCGAGGCGCCGCCTCCTCCGGCCCCGGGCATGGGGATCCGGACGGCGGCGAGCCCACCCGGTCCGACCGGCCACCGGCATGACGGAGGCCCCGTCGTCCGAGACAGGGCCCGGGCGGAACGGGCTGGTGCGCCGGGACGGGACCCACCGGCCGACCTGCCCGTTCCACGCCCTCAGTGGCTTTGCTGGCCCCTGGCGTTCCGCTACTTCTGCGGCGGCCGGTTGTGTCCCTGGTCCCCGCCCAGTTGCTCCTTGAGCTTGTCCTGGGCCATGTCGACCTGGCTGCTGTACTTGCCCTGGGTCTTCTCGTCGACGAAGTCACCGGCCTTGTCGATGCCCTGCCCCGCCTGTTCCTCGTGACCCTTCAGCATCTGCTTGAGCTTGTCCAACATGGACATGGTGCCCTCCTGGTCGTCCGGTCGTCGCTTCAGAACCTCCTCCAGGGTCACGTCCCACCGCGCAGACCGCATCCGCTGCGCTCTGACCTGCGGATCCGAGGGCGCTGCGCTCCACCGGACCGATCGTCAGAGCCATGGCGCATGATCACGGGCATGATCCAGACGCTTCCGCCGGTCCTGCCAGGCACCCTGGTGGACCACCACCGCATTCGTCGTCCCCTTCTACGCCAGGACGTTCCGAGGCGGAGGGGCCGGGGGGGGGGGCCCCCCCCGGGGGGGGGGGCCCCCCGCCCCCCCGGGGGGGGGGGGCGCCGGGGCGCGGGGGGGGGGGCGGCGGCGGGCACAAGCCCCCCCCGCGGGGCTGG
>NZ_JBIARJ010000036.1:0-53895 GCF_042889825.1 Streptomyces sp. NPDC002467
AGGGGGGAGCGTTTTGCCAGGTCAGCGATGTGCTGCCGATTTTTTTCCGACCAGGTCGGTCGGAAATCCGTCGGGTCCGATCGGAAATCCGACCATCGAAACGACCTGGGACTTTGTGCATCGCCGCAGGTCGCTTCGATGGTCGGAAATCCGACCAGCACCGTGAAGCTCCTCCGGGCCGACGACATCCCCGGGCCCCGCCCCACACCGTCTGATCGAGCGTCATTCTGATCACAGAGAGCTACTTTTCACTTCGCGGCAGCTTCGGGAGGACAGGGCCGTGACGTCGAGCACCTGTGCTGGCTGGCAGCTCCAAATCGCTTCCCGCCTGCCGCCCCCACCCGCAAGATCGGGGCGTGAACGTCATCACCGAGGTCTACCAATTCCTCAAGGCGCACCAAGCGGCCTTGATGCCCCTCTTCACCCTGGCCGTCGGCTTCGGGGGCGCCCTGCTCGGAGCCCATCTCCAGGCCCGGGGCGGCTTCGCCCAGGCGCAGGCCGCCAAGGACGCCGCGGAGACGGCCGCCACCGCGACGATCGCCGCCGTCCGGGAACAGACCGAGCGCGCGGCGGCCGCCGCGCACGCCGCGACCGTCCGGGACCGGAGGGAAGCTGCGATATCCGAGCTCCTGCGCACCACGCGGGAGTTCGCGGCGGCCCTGGACCGCCTCTACCGGGAGCCGGACACCGCTGCCGTGGACGTGGCCTACGACGCCTTCCTGCGCGCCCAAGGCGCCGTCGAGCTGACCGTTCCCACCGTGCTGACACCCGCCACCAACCTGGTGGTGGAGACCGCGCAGAACCTGGCGGTACTCGCCCGGGACCGGGCCGAAGCCCAGCGTGCCCGGGTGCACTTGGCGGCCCTGGCCAGCTCCATGCCGGAGTACATGGGCATGGAGCTGGCACAGACCGCGTTGACGTCCTTCCGCGAGGCCTGCCAATCCGACAGCCCGGACCTGATGGAGCGGCACAACGCGGCAAACCAGGAGCTCTCCCAGATCTCGGGGATCACCACCGACGAGCAGACCGTGCTGCTCCTCGACTGTTTCAACGAGGAGCTGGCCCCGCTCCGCACCCAACGCAAGCAGGAGCACGCCGAGGCGGTGAAGGAGTTCATCGCCCGCTCCCGCGCCGTCCTGGGCGTCAACGACTAAAGATCGGCGAGATGCCGCTACTGACCGTTCCGATCCTCCCCGATGGCCAAGCTGCCCGGCCCGGACGCCGCGAACGACGACGCCCCCGGCGCGGGAGTGCGCCAGGGGCGGAGCCGGTGTGTGACTACGGATGGCACTGTTGCAGACGGAGCGGACACTGTCGCGGGCTCACGCGGACACGATGTCGGCGAAGCGCGCGTAGTGGACCTGGAAGGCGACGTCGGCCGCGATGGCGGTCCGGGAGCTGCGCGCCTTCGCGACGACCAGGTCGGCCTCCAAGGGCCGCGACGTCGGGTCGTACGCGTCCTCGCGGTGGACCAGGACCACGGTGTCCGCGGCGAAGGCCACCTCGTCGTGCAGGTCCTCCAGGGCCGGCATCCAGTGCGGCCGCCGCGAGACGCCGCCGAGTGGGGCGGTGGCGACGACAGGGACGGCCAGCTCACGGGCCAGGGCCTTGAGGGCGCGGGCCGCCTGCCCCAGGGAGAAACCGGGCCCCACGGCGTCCAGGCCGTCCACCTCGACGAGCTGGACCTGGTGTTCACGCACCAGGCGCCGGGCGTGCTCCATCAGCTGCCCGTCGCCAAGTACGGCCGGGGCCAGGACGAACAGCGGGGCCACCTCGAGGATCGAGCGCGCACGCGCCAGCCGGCGGAGGTCCTCCTCCACGAGCTCGCCCGTCCGGACGTGGTCTCTGGCCACCCGTCCGGCCGTGACCAGTGCGCGAACCATGATCTGCTCCGCGCTCTGCTCGGCGGACGCGAGCAGGACGGGCACCACCACGCGCTCCTCGTCCCGGCCGCCGAGCGTGCCCCCGGCGTTCCACTGGCAGATGTTCTGCAGGAGGGTGCTGCGGCCCAGGCCAGGCCGGGACGCAAGAACCGTCAGTGTGCCCGGCTCCAGCCCGCCCATCACGGCATCGAGCCCCTTAAGCCCGGTTCGAAGACCCGGCCGGTGCCCGAGGCTGTGCGCCGGCGCCTCCCCGCTCTGCGCGAGGAGCTCCGCCATCGTGAGCACGGGCGACTGCTCGGTCCACTCCATCTCGGAGGACGTCCTTTCAACGAAGGGGTGGCCGCACCGGTGCGGCCACCCCAGGGTGGGAAAACAGGCAGGTCACAGGCCGATCAGGTGCTCGCCATGTCGACGAACCGGCTGTAGTGGCCCTGGAAGGCCACGCTGATCGTCGCCGTCGGCCCGTTGCGGTGCTTGGCCACGATCAGGTCCGCCTCGCCCGAGCGGGGCGACTCCTTCTCGTACGCGTCCTCCCGGTGCAGCAGGATCACCATGTCCGCGTCCTGCTCGATGGAGCCGGACTCGCGGAGCTCGCCGATCTGCGGCTTCTTGTCGGTGCGCTGCTCGGGCCCGCGGTTGAGCTGGGACAGCGCGATGACCGGGATCTCCAGCTCCTTGGCCAGCAGCTTGAGGTTGCGGGACATGTCGGAGACTTCCTGCTGGCGGTTCTCCGGGCGCCCCATGCCGCCGGACTTCATCAGCTGCAGGTAGTCCACGATCAGCAGGTCCAGGCCGCCCTTGCTCTGCTTCATCCGGCGGGCCCGCGAGCGGATCTCGGTCAGCGACAGGTTCGGGGAGTCGTCCACGATCAGCGGGGCCGCGTCGATGTCGGGCGTGCGCCGGGCCAGCCGGTTCAGGTCGTCCTCGGTGACCGTGCCCGCGCGGATGTGGTGCAGGGCGACCCGGGCCTCGGCGCTGTAGAGGCGCTGCATGATCTCGGAGCGGCCCATCTCCAGGGAGAAGAAGGCGACGGTGTGGCCGTAGCGGACCGCCGCGGCCCGGGCCATGTCCAGGGCGAGGGTGGACTTGCCCATCGCCGGGCGGGCGCCGATGACGATGAACTGACCGGGCTGGAAGCCGTTGGTCAGGCTGTCCAGGTCGGCCAGGCCGGTGGGAATGCCGTCGATCTTGTCCGTGCCCTTGATCCGGGCGTCGAGCTCGTCCCAGAAGGAGGGCACGTCCTCGCGGACGTAGGCGTAGCCGGCGGTCTGCTCCCGGGTCGCCAGGGCGTCGAGGACCTCGGCCTCGACGGAGCTGCGGACCTCGTCGAGCTGGCCGACGCCGGAGTAGCCGAGCTGTGTGATCTTCGTCCCGGCCTGGACCAAGCGGCGCAGGACGGCGTTCTCGTGGACGATCTCGGCGTAGTAGGCGGAGTTCGCTGCCGTGGGCACGGCCTGGACCAGGGCGTGCAGGTAGGAGGCACCGCCGACCTTGGCGATGTCACCGCGCCGGGTGAGCTCGGCGCCGACGGTGATCGGGTCGACCGGCTCGCCCTTGCCGTACAGGTACAGAATCGCGGCCTGGATGGTCTCGTGGGCCGGGCGGTAGTAGTCCCGCTGCTGCATCGGGGTTTCGAGGACCTCGCCGATCGCGTCCTTGCTCAGCAGTTGGCCGCCGAGGGCGGCCGTCTCGGCTTCCAGGTTGTGCGGCGGAACGAGCTCGAACCCGTCCCGGCGAGGGCGGGGGTACTCGTCGTCAGGAGCAGCGTGGGGTGCGACGATGGTCATACGGATCTCCTTGGTGAGGTCTTCTGTGGCGGCCGGTTCTTAGCGGGAGTGGCCGCCACAGGCATGTGCGGAACTACGGGTACGGGTCACGCGGGCTGACCGGCGCGGAGCCGGGCCAGCAGGTCGGCGCCGTTGACGGACGCGGGTTCGGACCCCTGACGCTGCTGACGCTCACGCTCGGCGAGACGGCAGGGCGAGCAGTCCCCCTCCTCGAACGCGGGATGCCGTTCGCACATCGCCGGGCCGGAGCGCTGCTTCGGGACCGACGCCTGCGGGGCCTCGGGCCAGGTCATCGCGTCCTCGATGCTCTTCCAGCTCGGCTTCACCCGGCCCATCCACTCGGCCAGTCGGCACAGGTGGTCCTGGTTCGCGCCGGCGGCCAGGAGCTCGGCCGCCTCGGCGCCGATGGCGGCCGCGCGCTTGGGCAGGTACGGGTGGCCGCTGGCCGTCATGCCGCTGGCCCAGGCCTCCACCACGGAGGCCGCAGCCGAGACGTCAGCATCGGGGGTGGCGTCGGGCGCGGGCGCGGCCGCCTTCTTCGCCAGCTTCTTCGGGGCAGCCTTGGCGCCGGACGGCGCCTTCGCGGCGGGTGCGGACCGGCGGCTCTTGGGCGCCGCAGGCCGCTCCGCACCCACTCCCTCGGGGGCACCGGCCCCGGCCCGGGCCGCGGGCTTCTCCGCCCCGGCCGCAGGGGCCGGCGCGGCAGCGGCCTGCGGACGGTTGGAGGTCCGCCGTACCTTGCCGTCGTCGGTCCGGGTGTGGAGCGGCGGCTGCGGCGGGTTCTCCCGCCAGTCCGGGGTGTAGGCGTCGAGCTTGTCCCACACGTTCCGCCAGCCCACGTACGCGTCCGGCGGCAGGTCGTTGACCTGGTACTTCCGGAAGGAGTTCTGGATGCCGCCCTTGCCCGTCGAGGTGACCAGCCGCTCGTCGCCGTCGGGGTTCACGACCAGGTCGTGCTCGGCGAGCAGGCGCAGAGCGTCCTTGACCATGGTCGGGCTGCAGGGCTTGTCGTTGATGCCGGGCAGCAGGTAGCACAGCTGGTCCACCGACATCCGGCGCAGGCCACCGCCGGTCCGCCGTGCCGTCTCGGAGACCATCGCCCGCAGCAGCAGGTACAGGTGGAGGGCGGTCCGGGTGATGCCGGGCACCAGGAGCACCCAGTCACGGACCTGGGTGTAAGACCAGTAGTCGGTGATGTCGCCGACGAACTCGATGTCCTCGGCGTTCTCATCCATGACGGGAGCAGTCATCGGGCCACCGCCCCGGCGGCCGGCGCGGTGGTGAAGGCGGTGCAGTCGAGCGCGTTCGTAGTCACCAGGCCGTTGTATGCGCCAAAGCGGACACCCTGCTCAGAGCAGGTCAGCGGGCGACTCAGGGTGTAGTTCGTAGTCATCACGGCGCCTTCGTACGCGGCCGCGACGGTTACCGTCGCGGGCTCCGCAGAGGCGGGCCGGAGGGGGCGGTGCATGAGGTGTTCGGCTCCCGTTCGGGGTAGGAGCCGTACGTCGGTGGGGATCACCCGGACAGCGAGGTCATACGCAGGGTGGTGCTGCGCTTTCCTGCGATTGCTCGCTATCCTGGGCGGTGGTAACCGGGCCTCGTGCTTGGTGCCCGGCGTTACCGCCGACGTACGACTCGGGAATCAGTGGCTTTCTCAGGGCCTGGTGGCGAGTCGTGGTGCATGAGATGGCCGCTTCCTGTTGACGCAGGGGCGGCCATCGCCCGTTTTACGGGTCCATCGTCGCGTCCGATCTCCGGTTGGGCTGACCGGGAAGTCTGTGGTCAAAGCAGGCCCGCCCGCGATCATGCGTGGTCGTTCGCCTGTTGTAACTTGCCGGACGGTGCTTTGGTCCCGCTGTCCCGTCTGCCGGGCGAGAACTTGCGTGGGCGTCCCGCAGGGCGGGCCGACGGCGTGTCGCCGGGCCCAACGTGCGCGCGACCGCATACGGGTACGCGTAGCCTGCTGCCATCGCAGGCACCTCCAGTCCACTACAGGTGCTTTGGACGCGGGCGCCGACCTTCCACAACCGGCACCGCGACCGGCAGGCCCTCCGCATCGCGGCGGGCCTGTTCGCGTTTTGCGGGCCCATCATCCTCCTCAGCCCACCCGATCGTGCTCAGCGGACGAACTCTGGGTGTGTCGGGCGTCGTCGAAGGTGACGTAGGCCGCCGTCGCGTCATCGCTCACCTTGAACCTGGCCCAGCGGGTGCCATCGGCGTCGGACGCTTCGGCGGATCGGGTCTTGGAGATGAGCGCTGCCGGCCCGGCCCCGTCCAGCACGTCGAGCAACTCCTCCCAGGAAAGCTGGTGGAAGGTGTCGGCGAGACGGCTGGCGCCATCCGACAGCAGCGCTGCACGCCGGACTTCAGCGGCGGGGACACTGCCGGTGATGGCGTGGTCTGCGGCTGCTGGATTGGTGGATGCGACCCAGTAGCCGCCGGGGCTGTTTCGCAGGCTGCGCTGCACGGCTACGAGTTCAGAAACCCGAGCGGCCCGCTCGGGGGTGCCAGCGGGTCCGGCCAGCGCCGCCGCCATCTCCTCCCCCGCGACGTCTTCGACGCTGGTGTCCGCTACGGCCTTGACCGTCCCGGCCGTGTCCAGCACCAGGACGGAGTCCGACAAGACGAGGTAGTCGAGAACACTCTGACGCTGCCGGAGCATGACTACGGTCGCCGCGGGGACTGCCTCCTGGTCGAGAGCGCAGGTACCCGAGTGCATCGCGTTGACATCCTCGATCGCGGTCCGGAGCGCCTCGGCGAGCGGCCGATCGTCGTCACCCATCAGCGCGACCAAGCGCGTGCCGAGCTGCCGGACGAGCCACGGTGTGCCGTGGCTGCACGCCATCGGCAAGTCCTTCGGTGCGGACAGTCCATCGAGCACCACGACACTGCCGGGGCCTGTGAAGACGCCGTCCTCGTTCTCGTCCCCCACGCCCTTGGCTGACGCCGTGGTGATCTGCATGTCAGGCCCCTTCTGGGCGGTAGAAGGGAGTGATGCGCTCGCTCTCGAGGATCTCCCCCGTCGTCGGGTCGAATCGGCTGGAGATCAGCGTTGAGAATCGCTTGGCCCGGAGTTCGCTGTGCACGTTGGCCAGTTCCCGGGTCAGCCAGTGGACGACGCCACCGGAGCCGATGGCGTGGATCCCCGCCACGTACAGGAAGGTTCCCTGACCGTCGGGGCGCGGCAGCCGGCCGAAGTACGCGACGTCGCTGTTCTCCCCACTGTCCATCGGTGAGCGGTAGGTCTTCCCGCTGGTCCGGTCGGTCAGGTGCCAGCCCTCGGAGTCCTTGGCGAACCGCAGATGCGGGTCACCTTCGAGGATCTGTTCAAGGAGCGGGGACAGCCGGGGGCCACAGATGACGACGAGATTGTTCCGGTTGAGGCGGACGTTGCCGCCGACCGGAATCGGCTCCAGGGTGCAGGCAAGGCCGACTTCCTCGGCCAGCTCGCTCAGCTTCCCGTAGGTCTGGACGTCCGGCGTTGCGATCACCGGGCCCTGGACGGCCTTCTCCTTCCCGTCCTCCAGCTTCTCGGCCAACGCCACGATGACCGTGCCGGAGCCGAGGAAGAGGCGTTCAGGGGGCGACCCCTTGGCCAGTTGGCTCACGCGAGCCTTACTGATGCCGAGTTCCGTCGCCAGCTGGGTGCTGTTCAGGTTGCCCGTACGCAGGGCTGCGTTCATGGCTTCATTGCGGACGGCCTGGAGCTCGTTGCCGTAGTCCAGCACACGGCCGGTAAGGCTGTGGGCGGACTTGGCCCGCTCAAGAGGGTCGATCAGTTCCTTGAGCTGGGACAACGCGGCATCGAGAGCCGCATCGAGCTGTTCCTGATCCATTCGTGCCTCCCTTCGTAGGGTCCTGTTTAGCGCATTTAACCGTAGCTGTTCAAGGTGCTTGACGCTTCGGCGGGGTCGTCCTATGGTTTCGATGTCGCCAGGTTAAGCGGGCTTAACCGAATCGGTTGAGCGTGCTGTACCTGCACGTCAAAGCACTTCTTTTGCTAGCGCAGCCGCTGAGCAGCACCCGGTTGCGGACGGCACCTCCATGCCCAAAACGGCGACACCGGACCGCCTCGGAGCTGTACCGAGCTGGTGTCCCGAGAAGAACTCCACAGAGTGACAAGGCGAAGAAACACAAGCTCAGGCCCTATGTCTTCAGTCCGGCGCTCGCCCTTACGGGGGTGCCGCGGCTGTGGCTATCAGGCCACCAGCTACGCCCTTCCCCGCCAACGGGGAGCGGCCCCGCCAGTCCCTGGTGCTCGAACACCTGGGGCGGGGCCGCTGCACGGACAACCCCTCCAACACAGGAGTTGAACCGATGGACAGCATCTCCTACATCCACGCCGCCGCGCAGCAGCCGGCGGCTGAGTCCCGCCTCTTTGCGATCGACCGGATCGGGTTGTCGGCGGTCCTTGGGATCGACGTCGACCTGGTCCGCGGCCCCGCCGGCGCCGAGGACGAGCTCGACGAGTACACCCGCCTCTGCGCGCTGGTCGACATGACCGACGCCGGGTTCGTCGGCGACGCCGACCTGGACCTGATCGGCGGTCTGATCGAGGACATGGAGCGCGAGGACGACGACCTCGGCCCCGAGCCCGAGGGCCGCTCCGGCATCCTCCCCGTCTCCGACGCCGACATCTACGGCGAGGCCGACGACTACTTCGCGACGGGGTGGGCGGCATGAACGCCGACACCCTGCGCCGGGCCCTGGACGGCGGCCGCGACCTCGCCCGCCGCCTGATCGAGCGGGCCGACCGGCTCCACCCCGCCGCTCTCGTCGTCCTGGTCGCCGTGCTCCTGGCCGTCGGCTACGGCGCCGGGGTCGTCCTCGTCGCCGCCGCCATGGCCGTGGTCACCGCCGTGGCCGCGCTCCTCAAGGCGGGCGCCGTGGTGATCGCCGGATGGCTGCTGCTCCGCCTCGTCTACCAGGGCGCCGTCCGCTGGTCCGCAGGACGAGCCGGGCCGGTGACCACATGACCCGGCCGTGCGTGATCGAGACGCTCCTCGACCCCGAGACCCTCACCGTTGCCCGCACCACCCGCACCCGCGCCCACGACGAGGGCCGGTGCGCGCAGCTCCTCGCCGCCCAAAACCGCCGCCGTGCCCACCGGGCCCGGCTCGACGCCCAGGCCGACCCGACCCCCGAGGGAGTACCCGCATGATCCGCCAGCACTGCGCCGACTTCCGGTTCGCCCACCCGGGACCGGTCACCGACTGGACCCCCGACGAGTTCGAGGGCTACCTCGCCGCCCAGGACGCCGACCGCGCCGCCGCCGCCCGGACCCTGTCCCGCCGCATCGTGCGCGCCGGGTGGGCGCTCGTCGAGGTCGTCCTCGCCGCCTACGCCTGCCTCGCCGTGGTCGTCCTGGTCGCCACCAACAAGCTCGGCGACGGCGCCGACTGGGTGGCCGACAAGCTGTGCAACGGAACGGACCACACCACCCGCCGCCTCGCCCGCCTCGGGCGGCCCGGCCCGAACCGGCTTCTCGTCCGGCTCTACGACCCCGGCGAGCCCGGCCGAATCCTCCCCCACGACGACCCCGACGAGGACGACGCCGCCCGCTGGTTCGCCCACTGGGAAGCCGAGGTCGCCTACTCCGACGCCGCCGAGGCCCGCGCCGACGAGGCCGAGACCCGCGCCGAGCGCGCCGAGGAGCAGCTCGCGGGCGCCGAGGCCGCCCTCGCCCTGCTCTACGTCGCCGCGAACCTGGACGCCGTCCGCGCCGCGCAGCGCGAGCAGTTCATGACCGGCACCCTCCGGTCCGGCAAGTCCTTCCCCAACCCCACCCCGCCCGCCGGCATCCCGGCGGCGGGCAGCACAACCCGTAAGGAGATCACCCCGTGACCGCCGTCTCGCTGGAGAAGCCCTTCGACGACCTCGCCGACGAGCAGCTCGCCGACCCGGCGGGCACCGAGCCCGGCACCGACCCCGGCCTCGCCTCGTACGTCACCGCCCAGGCCAACGCCAAGGCCGCCGAGATCAGGGCCCGTTCCGAGGCCAAGGTGCGGGAGATCAAGGCCCAGGCCGAGGGCGACGCGCTGCGCGCCGCCGCCGAGGCCGACGCCGAGAAGCAGCGCATCGCCAACCGGCGCGCGGCGATGAAGCTGGAGCAGGACGAGGCCGCGCACGAGCGGAGGATCGCCGAGCAGCAGGCCGCCAAGGCGAAGGCCGACGCCGAGAAGGCCCGCACCGACAAGGCCTCCGCCGACCAGGAGCAGGCCGAGGCCGACCGCGTCGCCGAGGAGCAGCGCAGCGAGACCACGTGGAAGTGGGCGGCGCGCGGGATCTACGCCGCCGGCATGGCGCTCGCCGCCCCGATCCAGTTCCTCGCGTTCTGGGACCCCGAGCGGAAGTTCATGGTGTCCGCGCCGATCCTGCTGGAGGGGCTCGCCCTGGCCCTCGCCGCCGGGGCCGCGTGGGCCGTCGCGACCCGCCGCGACGTCCTGCCGTTCCGGATCGGCATCGTCATCGCCGCGATGATCGCCGCCGGTATCAACCTGTGGCACGGGCTGACCGACGAGACGATCGGCTTGAACGCCGGGATCATCGGCGGCATCGCCTCGCTCGCCGGGCCGTGCGTCCTCATGGCGTACGAGCATGGCCTTGCCCAGAAGCGCGACGGCATCCCCTCGTTCCGGGAGCGCCGCGACGCCGAGAAGCGCGCCAAGGCAGAGCAGGCCGAGGCCGCCCGCAAGGCCGAAGAGAAGCGGCTCGGCGAGGAACAGCGGGCCGCCGAGCGGAAGGCCGCCGACGAGGCCAAGGTCGCCGAGCAGACCCGGCAGGACACCGACCGCCAGCAACACCACCCCGACGTGTGGGCGGTCGCCGAGATGATGCGCTCCGCACAGGGCACGGCGGTCGTCGACACCCGGATCTGGGCGGCCGCGTGGAAGGTCGTGCACGGCACCGACAAGCCGGGCGAGACCGCCGACACCGAGGCCCTCGCCCGCGCCGCTGCGGCCCGCGTCAAGGCCGCCCGCGAGGGCCTGCTCGGCGAAGACCCCGAAGAGCTCCTTGCCCAGGCGGGTAAAGGGCTCTACGGCCTCGACGGAGGCGCCGACGACACCTTCACCGAGGAGCAACTCGACCTCGTGCGCGAGCTCGCCGCAGAGCTCGGCGACGCCGCTCTCCTGTCGACGGGGAACATCCGCAAGCGGGTCACCTGCCGCACCGCGACGGCCGGTCTGCTGCGCGACACCGTGCAGGCCGAATGGGCCGCGTCGGTCGGCTCCCTGAACTGACGGCACCACTCCGGCGGGGTGCCCGGCCGATGCGCCGGCACCCCGCCCCGAACCATCGGCCCCCGCCTCTTGAGGAGATCCCTCATGGCCATGACCCCGATCCGGTTCCGCACCCTCGTCGACCGTGCCGGACGGCACTGCCAGTGCGACGCCGACGAGCCGTACGGCTGCGGCAAGACACACCCCACCACCGGGGACCGCTGCTACGAGTCCGGCTCCTGGCGAGCCCCCCTCGTCGTCGTCCCCCGCGACCCTCACCTCCCTCTGCACGAGGCCGTCGGGCTGCTCGACTCGCAGCTCGTCGTGATGTGCCGCCCCTGCTCCACCCGCCGCGCGAACAAGGCCAAGGCCGCCCGCGCCGCCCAGGCCGCCGAGCAGCTCGCCGACGCGCAGCTCGGCATGTTCGACGCCACCCCCTACGTCGTCCCCAAGCCCGCCAAGACCCGCACGCCCAAGGAGTCCGCCGCATGATCCCGCTCGCCCACATCGGCGCCGACAGCTCGCCCGCCTCGCAGGAGGGATGGAACCGGCTCGGTGACCGGCTCCACGCCCAGGCCCTCGCCCTCATCGAGAATCCCGACCGCACCGAGGCCGACCTCGCCGCCGCCACCGTCCGGATCGCCGCCGCCACGGCCGCGTGGCAGCGCGCCACCACCGCCCGCCCCTGACCCCCGAGGAGAACCCCGCAGTGAGCGAGACCGCCAACACCGGCACCCGCATCCCCCGCACCGTCATCCTCGCCGCGCCCGTCGGCACCTACCTCGGCATCACCGGCCCGTACGGGAACGACTGGTCGGCCGTCGAGACCACCCTCGTCGCCGGGGGCGGGTTCCTCGTCGTCCTGTTTGCCGGCCCCATCGCCAAGGGCCTCGGCAAGGCGAACAAGGCCGCCAAGGCCCGCGCCAAGGCCAAGGCCGCCGAGCTCAAGGCCAAGGCCGACGAGGCCGCCGCCAAGGCCAAGGACATGTAGGAGCGCCACCCATGCACACCGCCTCGACCCCCGGCGCCGGTACCCCGGCCGCCGGGACCGGCGAGACCTTCCTCGCCACCGCGCACCGGCTCGCCGCCCTTGCCGACGCCAACGCCGCCGCCCACTGGCCGAGCCTCGCCCGGTGCGCCGCCGACCTCGGCCTCGTCTACCTCGACCTCGCCGCCGTCCTCCCCGACGGCGGACCCCCGCGCCGCCCGCACCTGGAGCGCGCCCTCGAAGCGGCCGAGCAGGCCCGCGAATCCCTCGACGACGGCACCGCGGTCGGCTGCTCCGCCCACACCGCCCGCGCCCGTCTGCACCTCGCTCTCGACGAGCTCGAGCGCCGCCCGTAGCCGTGCCCGGACATGCGAGAGGGCCCGGCTGGGACGACACCCCGGCCGGGCCCCTGGCCCCAACCCTGCTGAGAAAGGACCACCCCCCATCATGACCGAGCACACCTCCGGTCACGCCCACCAGGGCGACGACGAGCAGCCCCTGGACCTGACGGCGTTCATGGACGCCGACGAGCTCGACCGCCTCGCCGCCGACGCCCGCGCCGCCGTGCGCGGCACCCCCGCCGGATACGCCGACATGACCACCGGGACCGTCAGCTACTACCCGCAGCACACGCACCCCGCGGGCACCCTCGGCGACGAGGGCCTGGTGATCGAGCAGCTCGACCAGGACCCGGGCGCCGGCGCCCCGGCCCCGGTCAAGGTCCCCCGCCCCCGCACCGCGTGGCAGGACTGGGTGCCCGAGCTGCTCATCTCCGCCGAGGCCCGCCTCGCCCGGCGCCGGGCGATCGAGCACGCCGCCGCCCACCACACCCGGCGCTCGCACCTGTACCTCGGGCGCCTGTTCAAGGCCGGGTGGTACGGCATCCGCTACGGCACCGGCAACCTCGTCGGGCACTTCACGGCCGCCGACTCCTACGCCGACGACATCGCCAAGGCCAAGGCCGCCAAGGCCCGGAAGATCGGCGAGGCGTCCGGCAACGACTGGGTAAGGGCGTTGAAGGCCGAGAAGCGCGCCGAGGGCAAGGCCCGCCGTCACGAGACCCTGCCCGTCCTGGGCGCCGCCGGGGCCACCTCGTACGTCGCCGCGCTCCTGGCCGTCGCCCAGGTGTGGGGCCTGATCATGGCGGGCGTGATCCTGCTGCCCGCCATGGCGGCCCTCATGGCGTACGGGCAGCGCGAGCACGCGCGCCGGCACTCCGACCTCACCCCGGTGGTGCACTTCGAACCGGCGACCCTCGCCGCCGATGCCCCCCTCGGCAAGGACTCGTTCGAGTCGGCCCTCAAGCGCATGGGGCTGATCAAGGAGACCAGCGAGATTCACCTCGTCGGCCTGCCGCGCGCCGTCGCCATCAGCGCCGTCGAGATGACCGTCGAACTCCCCGACGAGTGCAGCCTCGCCGCCCTGGTCGCCAAGAAGGACAAGCTCGCCCAGGCGTTCCGCATCCGGCCCGAGTGGCTCGACATCCGCGACGGCGAGCACTCCGCGCAGGTCGTCGTATGGATGGCCTCGGCCAACCCGTTCGGCACCCCGTTCGTCTCCCCGCTGGTTGACGAGCCGGTGCGCCAGGATGCATGGGGCAAGGGCATCCTGATCGGCTTCAACCGGCGCGGCGAGCCGGTCTACCTCAAGCTGGCGCACGTCATGGTGCTGCTCGGCGGCGCCTCCCGCACCGGCAAGGGCATGCTGCTGCGGAACCTGATCTGTGGTCTCGGCCTCGATCCCCGCGTCAACATTCGTCTTGCTGCGGGCGCCAAGCCCGGCGAGCACATGGGGTACAGCTCCGTGTGCGCCACGTTCTTCGGCCGCAACCCCCGCCGCCTGGTTGCCCTGCTCGACGCCCTGCTCGCCGAGGCGTACCGGCGCGAGGACGTCCTCGCCCGGCAGCGGCGGGCCAAATTCAGCGAGAAGGACCTCGCCGAATTCCCCCTCGAACTCGCCATCATCGACGAATTCGCGCAGTACATCACCGCCACCGAACTCGTCCCCCGCCCCGGCGACCCGGAGAAGGCGATGAAGGCGGGCGACCGGATCGCCGAGCAGGTCGAGGAGCTCGCCGGTTTCGCCGCCGCGCTGAACATCACCGTCATGCTCACCACCCAGGACCCGGACGCCGGGACCATCCCCCGCAAGTTCAAGAACAACAGCAACGCCAGGGTGGCGACGAGGACCCGTTCGGCAGTCCAGACGAATGCGATCCTCGCCGACGGCGCGACCGGCGCTGGACTGCGCGCCCACGACATTCCCCAGGAACTCCGGGGCGCGGCCATCGTCGATATCGACGGCGCGGACGGTGAACTCATCCGCTCGTGCTTCATCGAGGACGAGCACTACGACGGCGCCGAGCCGATCATCGCCGCCGGATACGCGCTGCGCGCGGCCGAGGGCCGGGCCCCCGGCCAGTTCGCCGACCAGGTCGAGGAATGGCTCATCAGGGCCACCGGTGAGACCTCGGCGGCCGGCGGCCCCAACGGGTCGGGACGGCCGGGCAGGCCCGCGGCCGCCGTCATCGCCGCACCCATCCTCGACCTGCTGTTCGGCGCGTTCCCCGAAGGCGCCGACAGGGTCTCCATGGCGGACGTGCGCAAGCACCTCGCCGACTACGACGCCGACCGCTGGGGGCAGGGCGACGGCGAGGAGCGCCCCGCCTACGAGGCCCGCGTCGGCAAGCAGCTCGCCGCCGAGATCGAGGAGGCACTCGCCGGCACCCCGGCCGCGCTGGAGTCCAAGCAGGTGCGCATGCCGGATGGGAAGCGGCCCACCGGCTACCTGCGGGCCGACGTCGAGGCCGCCCGCAACGCCGCCCGGAATAACCCGAATTGACCGGCTGACAGGCCCCCTGACATGCGGCAACCGCGCAGGTCAGGGGCCTGCCACCCCCGACTACGCACCCCCCGGACCCCCTGACTCGGCATGAGGTCACCACTGCCCGTCAGGGGGTCCGGCAAGCCCCTGACCTGCGCGAATGTCGCCAGTCAGGGGGCCTGTCACCCCACCCAAACCACCGCAAAGCGATCACTCCCGAAAGGGGCCCGTCATGACCAGCACCCCCGAGCAGACCACCGCCGCCACCGTCCTCGGCGCCGCCGAGCGCGGCCTCGCCGACGCCCTGCTCGCCGAGGCGTTCACCACCGGCCCGACCGTCCGCCCCGCCCCGGCCGCGCCCGCCATCCCGCCCGGCTTCCGCCTCGTCGAGACCGTCCGCCCCGACGGCACCACCGTCCGCGAGTTCATCCCCCAGGCTGCGACCGCCACCCCCGGCGAACCGGCCCCGGCGGCCCTGCCCGACGCCACCTTCCCCAAGCCCGGCCGCATCCCCGCATGGGCCTACTCGACCCGCGCCCTCAAGACCTACTGCGTCCTCGTCGCCACCGCCTCGACCACCGCCCTCGCCGTGATCTACGGACCCGCCATCGGCGCCGGCCTCACCGAGGCCGCCGCCGGGGTGTGGGCCGCCATCGTCACCGCCGCCAAGGTGCTCGGCTCGATCGCCCTGGTCCTCGGCCTCGCCTACCTGTTCCTCCCCAAGAACAAGAACCGCGCCCCGCGCACCGGCACGTTCGAGGGCATCGTGCGCGGCACGTGGAAGGAGGACTAGCCCCCGCCCTGACCCGACGACCTTCCCCGGCGCCCGCCCCCGACCCCGGGGCGCGGGCGCCGGCACCCCGACCCCAGAAAGGACCCCCGGCACCGTGACCGCATCCATGAACATCAAGGCCCTGCGGGTGAAAGGCGACTACGTCCAGTGCCCCGAGCACGGCACCGTGACCGGCGTCATGCGGGTGCTCGCCACCGACCCCACGACCGCCATGGCCTCATGCGTGCGCACCGCCTCGCTCATCCCCGGACGGGGCAGCACCGGCCAGTGCTTCTTCCCCGTGCCCAACCTGACCGGGCAGCAGGTCGCCGCCATCGCCGCGCAGATCAAGCCCGGCCGGTTCCGCGTCACCCTCCCCGGCGGCACCCTCCTGGAGGGCGAGGTCGCCGCCGCCCAGGCCGCCCCCGCCGCCAAGCCCACCGCGTCCGGGAAGTTCGCCCAGGCGCAGGGCGGACAGGGCGCCGACCAGCGCGGCCGCGCCCCCTCCGGCGGCGGCACCGCCAAGGCTGCGTTCGGGGCGCTGGCCGCCACCGCCAACATGGTCGGCGCCGTCGCCGGAGCCGCCGGACAGGTGGCCGGCGCAGCCGCGCAGACCGTCACCGCGACGGCCGGGGTGGCGGGCAAGGTCGTCGACGCCGGTAAGGCCGGGCTCAACACCGCCACCGCCGGGATCAAGGCAGTCGACAACGCGGCCGCCCGCTCCTTCGCCAAGAACAACCAGAGCAACGACAGCGAATGACCACACCAGCCCGGGTTGGGTCTGTTACCCCCAACACCTCCAACCCGGGCTGTCCGACACCCGCCCCGCATCACCGTCGACCACCGAATGGAGAGCGAGATGCCGAGCAAGACGGCCCTGAACCCGCCCCGCGGCGAGTGCAAGCAGTGCTGGCGCCACGCCTACGACTCCCGCGAGATGCACAAGACGCTCGGCCCCCGCGAGGACTGCCCGGACTGTGTGGACCACATGCTCCACGGCCACCCCGCCCACATGATCGTGAGCTGAGCTGACCCCATTGGGTCCAACAGGCCCGACCCGGCCCGGCGCCCCGACCAGGGGTGTCCGGGCCTTCCTCGTGTTGGCAACTTTGAGTTGGCCAACTTCGTATTGACATGCCAACTTTGAGTTGGCACTCTTTGGGTGTGGGCAGCAGCCCGCGCCGACCGAGACACGGGAGCCGAACGCCATGACGCAGTCCTCCACCACCCCGGCCGACACCGCCACCAGCGCGCGACTGCTGCAGGCCCGCACCGACGTCATCGCCGAGATGGGCCGGACCGACGCCAAGGCCAGCGCGCTCCTCACCGTCCTGGGCATCCCGCTCGCGGTCCTCATCGCCGCCGTCCCCGGCCACCACCTCCCGGCCGCCGCCACCGTCCTCGCCGGGCTCGGCGTGGCCGGCCTCGCCGCCGCGATGCTCCTGGTCCTCGCGATCGTCCTGCCCCGCCTCGGCGGAGACGCCCGCGGCTCCTACCTCCACTGGGCCACCTGCACGCCCGAGGAGGTGACCGCCGACCTCGCCGTCGACCGCAGCGCCGAGCGGCTCGTGGTCCTCTCCAAGATCGCCCTCAAGAAGATGCGCGCCTTACGGGTCGCCATCTTCGTCACGGCGGGCGCGCTCGCCGCCCTCGCCCTGGCCCTCGCCGTCACCCTCGTCTGACCGTCCAACCCGACCCGCGAACAAGGAAGGCCTGTCCATGACCGAGGTCATCACCACCAACACCCCGGCGCCCGCGCCCCACAGCATCAGCCTGCGCATCCGCTACGCCGCCGTGACCGGCGCCGAGCTGCTGTGCCCGATCCTCGCCGGTGTCGCCGCCCTGCTCGCCGCAAACGCCTATCTCCACCACTCCGGGCCCGAGGCCGGACGGCTCGCCCTCCTGGGCGGCCTCGCCGTCGCCGCCGGAATCCTCGCCCAGACGTTCTTCGGCGACGCCCTGCGCCAGACCACCGCCCGCCTCAACGGGCAGCTGCGCGGCGGCCGTACCTGGTCCTGCGCCTCCTGCGGCACCAGCATCCGCGCCGACCGGTGGTCCGACCACGACATCGACACCGCCCAGCGACTCCTCGGAGACCCCGACGCCCACGGCTGCACCGGCCCGCGGACTTGATGCACGGGGCGGTCGGCCACCCGGCTACCAACCTTGACGCCGACCGCCCCGCGTCCCAGCCCGCTCCAACCCGGAGCAGGGGGCAGCCACATCGTCCCTCACACCCGAGACGGAGCCCGAACCCATGACCCCCACCCGACCCGACACCGACCAGACCATCGCCGCGAAGAAGCGTCTCGATGCGGCTGCCGCCGCGCGGGACGAGGCTATCGAGACCGCCCACCGCACCTACTGGGCAGCGGTCAAGGCCGAGCTGGACGCGAAGAACCTCACCCAGAAGGCCGTCACGCAACACCTCGACTTCAGCCGCGAGCACGTCCGCAAGCAGCTCATCCGCTACACCGCCGACCAGTAGGCCGGCGCAGATCCCGGGCGGCCACAGGTGCGGCCGCCCGGGATCCCCCTCCAGAGCAGAACCCGCCCACCTTGAAGAGAAGGACACGACATGAGCGAGTACAGCCCCGTGGACGTCACGCCGCCCGAGCTGCAGCCGTCGGCGCTGGCCCACCACGTGCCCCACTGGGCGGAAGCGGCGCGGACGCCGGCGGACGTGACCGACTGGCCCCGGCGACAGAACGCCGCGCTCGTCCGGTTCGAGTTCGATGACCGCGGCTGGCCGCTGCATCCCCACGGCCGCACCGGCCGCATCGGCCGCAACCTCGGCAAGTGGGGAGAGAACCAGGCGGCGGACCCGATCGTCGTCGCGGGCGCCGGCCAGGAACGGCGGGTACTGCTGATCACCCGGGACGACATCGGAGTAGAGGCCATCCCCGGCGGCATGGTCGACCCGGGCGAGACCGCCCCGGCCGCCTTGGTCCGCGAGCTCCGCGAGGAGACCGGCGTCGACCTCTCCGACCACCGCCCGATCATCCTCGGCCAGGACCTCGTGGACGACTGGCGCAACAGCGACAACGCCTGGGTCGCCTCCACCAGCGCGCTCTACCTGCTGCCCGCCACGGTGACCGCCGTCGCGGCCGACGACGCCCTCGACGCCACCTGGTACCCCTTCGGATCCGTCGACCAGCTCGACGCCGCGATCACCGCCACCGGACGCACCCTCTACGCCGCGCACCGCCCCCTGCTGCAGCGCGCCCTGGACCACCTCGACACGGTCGTGCAGCCCGACCAGACCCGTTAGACCCAACGCCCCCAACGGGGTTCATCCCGGCATTCCAGCCCGCCGGGGCGCGACGGGGCGACAGCATGAAGCCCGGGGCCGCCGTAATCGGCCCCGGGCTTCGCCATGAAGGGAACCACAATGAGCACCTCCACCAGCGACTCGCAGACCAGGGTCCGCCGGATCTACGACGGGCACGCCGGGCTGTATGCGCCCAGCGTCGTCACCGAGGCCGCGGCACTCCTGGACGCCTACCTCGCCACCGCCGACCAGCACGGCCTCGACCAGAAGGCCGCGGACTTCGACGGCTGGCTCGCCCTGGCCGCCGCCGAGGCGGTCTCCCGGAAGTACAGCCGCCCGACCGAACGCAACTCGGGCGAGCTGTACGAGCTGCTGAACTACCTGCGCACCGCGCTGGCCGCCGAGGGCCTGGAGGTGGTGACCACCCCCGTCCGCATGGGCGTCGGCATCGCCCCCGTGCCCGGCGGCCCCACCTGGGGCACGGCCGGGGGCCTGGCCGTCGCGCTCTACACGGACAGCAGCTGGGAGCTGATGCTCAACTCCGCACACACGACGTCCCACACGATCCACGCCCCGGCCACGGAGGCCGGCGCCGCCGAGGTCGCCCAGCTCGTTCACGGCGTGCTGCGCGGCGACGTCGCCGACCCGTTCAGGAAGAACCGGTGAGCCTCCACCGCGAGCCGTCCCGCGTAGGACACTCGAACCACCGACCGAAGGAGGGGCCGTGACCGCACAGCCTGAGCACCACGACGCCGTCCCGCCGATGCGCACGCTCGCCGAGCTGCGGGCCGCCCTGCGCGTCTGGGGCTTCCCGGCGGACCTCGCCACGTTCGAGCGGGAACTGTCGGAGGCGGACCTGGACGACCTCACCCGGGTCCGCGAGATCACCCAGGCATACCGGCACCGGGTGCTTCTGCGCTTCGACCCGCAGGCGATGGCCGCGCTCGGCCGCAGCACCGAGGACGTCACCGACGAGCTGCGGCGCAAGATGAACGAGGCGGGCGCCCGGTGACCCACGCGTTCCTCAGCGACGCCGCCGAGAAGATCCTGGCCGACCTCAGCCGGAGCGAGCAGGCCGCCGTCGAAACCGTCCGCCGCGCGCTGGAGGACGACCCCGACCCCGACCACGCCCGCGGACTCCCGGACGCCGACCCCCGCTCCGAGACGTACGTGATCGAGCTGCTGCCCGAGCAGACCGCCGGCCGCGGCATCAGCGTCGTCTACCGCTACAACCAGGACATGGACGCCGCGCTGATCCTGTGGCTCATCGCCGGACCCTGACCCACGACCACCGAAGCGACCCCCGGCAGGAATCTGCCGGGGGTCGCTTCATGCTCGGAGGTGGTCGGTCCGGGGCCGCCCGCTCGTTCAGCGTTCGGGCCCCGCCAGGCCGTCAAGGGCGCCTTCGGCGTCGCTGTGCGACGCGCGCTGCGCACCCTTGACTGCCCGCCGTGTCCCTGGTGCCTGTCTATCGGGCGGCCCCTCCGCTGTGGTGCCCGGCTGTCTAGTGGCGTTGCGCCCACCAGATGGTCCCCGCCACGACGGCGCTGCCGGCAGCGGTGGCGAGGCCACGGACGAAACTGTGCCCCGCCGTTCGTACGAGCCGTCGCCAGCCGCGCTGGCGACGAGGTCGGCGATTGTTGACGCCGTCGGTGTTACCCGTCGGACGTGAGATACGAATCTTGGGCCAGCGGGGTCGACTCGACTGCGCGCGAGCGGGCGCCGTAGGCTCGGTAGGAGTACTGATGGCTTTCTCCAGTCCATGACTTGCGCGGAGGCCGTTCGGGACTACGTGATGAGCGGCCCCCCGTTGGAGCGGGGGGCCGCACCCGTTTTCGCCTCCTGATGCATGCGGATGTTCGGAACTACGTGAGACGGCAACCTGTTGGAGCAGGGGTCTCCCAGAGTCGGCGAACAGGTCAACAACTCGCAGCGGGAGAGGCCGCTTTGCCGTCATGAAGAACCCTACGGAGAGCACCCCGGCCTCATACAGTGGCGAGAGATGTCGCGAGACATCGCTGACAGGACGACTCCCTGGAACTGAGAGGTAGGTCACATGCCTGCGCGTTGGAGCCCGGTAGACCCCTCTCGAAGCGAGCTTGAGGCCTTCGCGTCCGACCTGCGGAAACTCGGACGGGGCAAGGCCTCCGTCGCGTACATCGCGGATTCGGAACCACTGGTCTCTCGGGCCGCCCTCTACGCGGCCCTGTCCGGACGGAGACTCCCCACGCCGAAGACCGTGTCGACACTGCTGCGGTGGTGGATTCCCACGCCGCCAGTCCGTACCGGTGGAGGAGAACCTGCCTGGGAGTGGGTCTACGGCATCAAGGATTCCGAGACGGCAGCCGTCGCCTCCAACTGGATGGAGCGGCATTCAGCTCTGCTCGACCGACGGCAAGCATGGCCAGCGAACCGCAGAGCTCCCGTACCAATTGCCGTTCCTCCGGAACAGCAGCGCTTCATTAAGAAGCTCCGTGAGACGCTGGAAAAGTACGACATGTTGGACGGCGTCTGGGACTGGGACCACGACGAACAGGCGTACGCCACTCTCGTCAGCGCCCACAGCGTCCAGCGGTACCTGACGGGCAAAGCCATACCGACGGACGACACCATCAGCCGACGTCTCCTGTACTACGTCCCCGAAGCACAGGTGCGGAGCGTGCTGTTCGAGCTCGTGCGGTTGGCCCAGGAGGCGCGCAGAGCCCGAGTCCGCAGTCGCCGCATAGCCCGGGCATCCATACAGGGAACCGCGGCAGACAGCGATTGACTCCCTCTGTGGAGCCGGCCGGGCAAGGTCAGCGCGTGGGCGGCTTGGACGTGGTCAGTCGTAGTCGTGGCCGACGCCTGCGAGGTCGCGGTAGTGCGGGAACCGAGCACGGAGTTCAGCGACGTGATCCACGAGCTCTGATCTGTAGTCGAAGAACTCGCCGGCTACTCGTAGGTGGCCAAACTGCCAGTGCCGCTGCGTTTCCTCGTAGCTGCCACCGGGCTCCACCACCAGGAGTCTGGGACGCTCCCCGAAAGGGCGCAGGTCGCCGCTGCTGAACCTCTTACGAGCGTCAGCAGTGGTGCCGATCTTCAGTCGATCAGAGCGAGACGGCCAGGTGGTGTAGTAGACGATGCCGTCGCTGTGCAGGTGCTCGGCGGCAGGGTCGTACACCAATTGCCATGCTGGCACCTTAGGCCGCGTTTCAGGCGATTTGGCGGCTGGGGAGGCTTCCCGCTTCTTGGCCTTCACATGCTCGACGATCAGGTGTGCGGAGAGCTCGGCACGATGCCTGTCACACAGAGCGACGCCCACGGGGTAGTCAGTGGCAGCATTCAGACAGCCAAGGGACGTGCAGCTTGTGAGGGGATGGCTCACGGCTGGGAGCTTCTCGACTTGGTCGATGAGCCCCGCGTGGGCACGACATAGAGGAACTTCTAAGGGGTACACCGCGGCTGCGTTGAAGCAGCGAAGCGATGAGCACCGGGTGTAGGCGGCCATGCCGGGATATTAGGGGTCCCCACTGACACGATTCCATCTTCATGATCAAAAATGAGGTATGTACAAAGGGGGTTACCCTCGCGGGTAACCCCGGCCAAGGCCGGGGAACAGCAACAGCACAAGCGCACAAGGCGCGTAGGGAAGACGGGGTGCGCCGGTGGCGTGGGTGACGGATATCGGGGCGGACGAGCAGGTCGACTACCGGCTGAGCAGGCACGCCGGGTGCGGCGTGGTGGAGAGCACCGGCGCCCTCGTGGAGGCGGACCAGGCCGTCGAGGCCGACTCGCCGGATCCGGCTGTCAGTTACCGTCTGCGATCGGACGGGGTGCTCGTGTGGATGGGCTCCGGCCTGGACGCGGTCGGTCTCGCCGAGGGCCAGGTCCTCGACCACGAGGGCGAGGAAGCCGCCCGCCGGCTCATGAAGGGCTGCCACCCAAAGACCGGCGCCCGCCTCGCTGGATCGGCCACGTCGGTCCGCGCGCACGAGTCGGCGACCCTCACGGTCGCCCCGCTGCTGAAAGAGATCGAGCTGGCCGCAGCCGAGGCCGGGGTCGAGCCGGAAGCCCTGCTGGACGGAAAGCCGTACCAGCAAAAGAAGCTCGCCCAGCAGCAGCGAATGGTGAACTACAAGGGCGAGGCCCACCGCCTCCACGTCGGCACCCTCCACAAGCTGGCCCGCGCCGCTGGCCTCGACCTCGCCGACATCTACGCCGAGGCCGAGCTGACCCGGGCGCGGGAGAACAAGGACGAGCGGACCGACTCGCGGGTGCGCGGGTGGGACCTCGTCCTCGACTTGCCCAAGTCCGACAGCGTCCTCGCCGGGTTGATGGGCGAGCTGGACGACGCCGAGTATCGCCGCCTGGTCCACCAGGCGAAGACGGATACGTTCCGGCAGCTGGAGCGGTGGATCGGCTACGGGGTCGGCAGCCAGGACGGCAAGCCGGTCCGGCTGGCGACCGGCGGGCTGGTCGGCTGGTCCGTCGAGCACCGCTCCGCCCGCCCGATGGGCGACGGGGCGCCTGGCGATCCGCACCTGCACCTGCACGTCGTCATCGCGAACATGGCGCGCTGCCAGGACGGGAAGTGGCGCTCGATCGCCAACTCCGGCGCCGACCTCTACCGCCACGCCTCCGCGGCCGACGCCTACTTCAAGGCGCGGGTGCGGTCGCTGACGTACGAGCGGTTCGGCGTGCGCCGCACCCAGTCCGCCACCACCAGGTCGTGGGAGGTCGACGGAATCCCCGAGCCGGTCCGTGACGTCTTCTCCCGCCGCTCGGCGAAGGTGGTCGAGGAGCTCGGCGAGGACGCCACCCGCGAGGACCAGCAGCGCCTGGGCGCGCTGACCCGCCGAGCCAAGCACGCCGCCGACCCGGCCGGGATGCGGGCCTCCTGGCGCGAGCGGGCCGAGGCCGCCGGCGTCGAGGTGGACGCGATGGTCGCCGCCGCGGCCCCCGGCGGCCCGGGCCCGGACAGCGGTGGCGCAGGCCTCATCGGGCCGGGCGGTGGTCCGCGGATCCCGCCGCCCGCCGACATCGCCCGCGTGGTCTTCGATCCGGAGACCGGGGTGACCGCCAGCCAGAAGGCATTCAGCCGCGCCGAGCTCCTGGCCGCCGTCGCCAACGCTCTCCCGTACGGGCTCGGGGCGGAGCCGGCCGCGCTGGAGCGGCTGGCCGACGACGTGCTGCGCGTCGAGGGTTACGCGGTGGCCCTGCCCCACGTCGGCTCCACCGTCATGAGCAGCACCGACCGGTACACCACCGCCGACGTCCTGGCCGCCGAGGAGACCGCGATCGAGCAGGCCACCGCCCGCTACGGCGACGGCTCCGTCCGGCTGACCGGCGCCCAGGCCGAGGCCGCCATGAGCGTCTTCTCCGTGGCAGCCGGGTTCGAGCTGTCCGCCCAGCAGCGGCAGGTCGTCACGCGCCTGCTGACCGCCGGGCACGGCATCGAGGCCGTCGTTGGCGTGGCCGGCGCGGGCAAGAGCACGCTCATGGACGCGTGCCGGATCGGGTGGGACGCCACCGGCAAGACGTACGCGGGCGCGTGCCTGTCCGCCGTCGGCGCCAAAGGCCTTGAGGACGCCTCCGCGATCCCGTCGCGCACGGTCGCGTCCTGGCTGCAGCAGATCGAGAGCGGCCGGGGTCTGACCGGGGTCGACGTCCTGGTCCTGGACGAGGCGGTGATGACCGACGACCGCTCCGCCGCCAAGCTCCTCACCGAGGCCGCCCGCACCGGCACGAAGCTCGTCGCGATCGGCGACCCCAAGCAACTCCAGGCCGTGGGCGTGGGGGGCTGGTTCCGCGAGGTCCACCGCCTGGTGGACGGTGAGGTCCTCACCGAGAACCGGCGCCAGGAGCACGAGGCGGAGCGGGCCGCGCTGGAGGTGTGGCGGACCGGCGACCACCAGCGGGCGCTGGAGATGCTCGCCGCCGGCGGACGCGTCCACGCCGTCGCGACCGCCGACGAGGCGCGCTCCGAGATGCTGATGGCGTGGGACGAGCTGCGCCGGGTCTGGCCCGACGAGCAGGACCTGGTCGAGAACTTGGTGGTCCTCGCCGCCCGGAACATGGACGTCGACGCGCTCAACTCCGGCGCCCAGCAGATCCGGCGTGCCGCCGGCGAACTCGGCGCCGAGCAGACCTACGCCCTGCCGGGCGGGGGCTCCCTCAGCCTCGCCGAGGGCGACCTGGTCCGCGTCCGCGTCAACGACTACCGCAGCCGCCGCGGCGAAGGCCCCGACGTCCTCAACGGCTACCGGGCGGTGGTGACCGCGATCCGCGAGGACCGGCACGTCGAGATCAGCTGGCGGACCAAAGACCGGAACCCCGACGGCAGCATCCGGACCGAGTCGGCGTGGATGCGGCCGGACGACATCGGTGCCGGCGCCCTGTCCCTCGGCTACGCAATGACCGTGGCCGCCTCCCAGGGCCTGACCTGCCACACCAGCCTGCTGTACGGGCACGGGGCGAACGCGTTCGCCACCTACCCCGGCATCACCCGCGCCCGGCACGCCAACCACCTCTGGCTACCCCTGGAGGTCATCGAGGACCAGCGCACCCAGCAGGCACTCGGGGCCGCCCGCTCCGAGACCGAACAGCTGCACCGCGCGGTCTCCGCGTTCGCTCGCTTTCTGGGGCAGTCCCAGCCCGACGGCATGGTCTCCGACGAACTGCGGCCCGCCTCGGAGCCCGTGGCCGTGCCGCACCAGGTCGAGGCCGAGCAGGTCCGGGCCCGGCAGAGCGTCGAGGCCTCCCTCCAAGAAGCCCGGCGGGTGGTGTCCGCGCGGGCGGCCCGGATGAAGTCGACCTCCACCACCGGTTCGACCGAGGACTCCCGGCGTCGCCAGGCCGAGAAGCAGGCCCGCCTCCAGCAGCACCAAGAGCCGGTCCTCGGAGAGCCCCAGGAACCCGGCGAGCCGGACGTCCCGGACTGGAAGGTCCGGCCGTACGGCAGCCGTATCGACACGGCCCTCGCCGACGACATCGTCTACTTCCTCAAGCAGGTGGAGGCGTACGAGAAGAAGGCGGCCGAGGCCCGCGCGGCCCATCAGGTCCTCGCCGAGAGGATGGAGCGGGAGCGGGCCGCCGGAGCCAGCCGCGGCCAACAGTGGGCGCGCGAGGCCGGAGTCGTCCTCGACCGGGCCGTCGGACACCTGACGACGGCCGTCGAGGAAGCGGGGCTTGCCTGGGCTGCGGATGAACAGGCCAGGCATGCGCGCGAGAAGGTTCTCCCCGGCATCGCAAAGCAGCTGCTGTCCTCTCGGCTCGCGCTGCGGCTGGCCGGCAGCAGCCGGAAGGAGGTCAAGGAGCTGCACGAGGAATACCTGGGGAAAGCCATCGCAGGCGAGGACGAGAACGTCCGCGCACGGCGGGCCAGCGACGAGGCCCGCCTGGCCGCCTGGGAGGCGGTGAAGTCCAGCCCATACGCCGAGGCCCTCGGCGCGACCGGACATGCGCCGGCCCTGAACGACCTCGCGCAGCGGCTGGCCGACATGCGCCAGCAGCGGGTGCCGGAGCTGGCCCAGGCCAAGGACGCGCGCGACGAGCGGACGCTGGGCGAGCACCACGGCGTCGCCCAGGCCGCCATGCAGGAGGCCACGAACTGGCGTGGGCACGCGGCTCTGGCGCAGGCCGAGCAGCAGCGGCGCCGGATCCTTGCCGAGACGCGCCCCGACTTCCACAAGGCCGAAGGCGCGGCACGGGTCTTCCGCGCGCGTCTGGCCGAGGCCCAGCAACAGCAGCAGAAGCGGCAAGCACCGGCACGGGCCGCAGCCCCAGCGCAGACACCGCAGCAGAAGGGGCCCAGGGCACACCTCTGATCGGCGCAGGGGCGGTAAGCCGATGAGGGCTTACCCGCAGTGGTCCGTCAGCTGCGGGGTCCCTCCCCCAGCAGCCGGCGCTCCGACGAGGCACGGGCTGCCAACACCGGAGCGGGCGGGCGGAACTCGTCCGCCACGGCCCGCTCTGCAGCTGTCCCCCGCGGAACCATCAGCGACTCCTGGTCGGCGACGGCGGGGACAGGTCCATGCCCGAGGGGGCGACGCATCGTGCTCACCCTCGAAGTCTCGCATCACGGCTGACGGTACGTCGGGCAGGGGTTACTGGACTTACGGGTTCTCCTAGTAGTCCACATACGAGGTCTTGCTCCAGAAAGTGGCGGCCCCATGTCCCGGTCTCCCGACACATGGGGCCCCTCAGCCGACGAAATCAGCGCCGGATCTGGATGGTCACCTGGATACCGCCGAAGCCCAGCGCAGCCGCTCCGATGACAGCAACGGCCGTGGCAGCCTCCGTGTTGCCAACGGCGAACAGAACCACCGTTGCAACGGTGGCCGTCAGCGCAGTGACAGCAGTAAGCCACTTGAGCAGGGACGCTCGGAGCTGCGGACCTTGGGGACTGGCGGGGACTGGGGTACGGTCGATCGACGTCACTTGCCTTGTTCTCCTCACTGTGAAGCGGCAGCCCGACGTCAGACGAGAGGGAGATCCTCCGCGAGGCAGGCCCTAGGAAGCAGTCCTCGCAGCGGTCTCCCTTCGTCATTTCCGAAGGGCTCTCGATGGGCCAACACGATACGCGGGGCCGGTAGACCCAACGGGGTACGGTCACGCCAACTCCCCACGCGACACTCCGAACTGACCCACAGATTGCATGAATGTCACTCACCCGGAGTATGGGAAACAAGGCCTCTCGATCACCGCAGGTCAGAGGCGCATATCGACGTCATGCGTACTCGTTTCCTCAGCGTTCGCGCCCCAGGTCGTGTGGTGCACATCACTGACGACTTGCCGTCGAAATCCATGATCAGAGCCCGGCCGCCATCAGGCAGGGTCCGGATCCACACGCCGCTTTGAGGCGTTCGTACTGCTCAGGGCGTGGATGACCCTCCATCAGCGCCAGGTCTATGTGCCCCTGATCCAGTCCGGACTTCTTGCGCATGAACAACACCGCGGGCCTCGTCAGAGACGATGAGCTCCAGCTTCTCCATCGCCTTCTTGGACAGCGGCTCCGGCAATGCAGCATGCCGTTCATCACGGCCTTCTTCATGTACGCGGACGTTGTCGATCTCAGGCACCTCATGCGTCACCCCCTGAGGCTGGCCTCCACCCCCCTGGTTCTGATCGCACACGTTCTAGAAGGAGGTGCTGAGAACATGCCCTTCGGCACAACGGACAACGGTGTGCTCCATCGAGTCCCTTTCCCAAAAGCTTCCATGCTCGCAAATCGTGCTAATTAGAGCTAGAAGTAGACATGAAGTTCGTGGAGAACATGTAGCACTTGGGGTCAGCGACCTTCTCGACCTTCTCGTCGAGGTTGCGCTCCACGTACACCAGACCGATCTTCTCCCTTCCGGTCTGTGCCCTTCCCCAACTTCTAGGGGATGCAGATCTTCAAAAAACCATCGTTTTCTGCAGACTGGCCGACGGTGCTCACCAAGGCGCTCAGAGTCTGCAAGAACCCCTTCAGCAACCTCGACCGCGCTACCCGTCCGGGACAGACGTGGTGGGAGCGTCCAGTGGATCGGATGCTCCCACCACAGTTCTCAGAAGGCCGCAGAGATGCCCTTGACCAGTCCGGACAGCCATTGTCCGGGGCGGCGGGTCCGCGACGGTTTGGTGCGGGCCCGGGTGACGGGATCCGGTTCGGTGACCGGCTCGGCGACCTGAGGGTGCTTGGTGTCCGTGGGGCGGGTGTCCGGTGCGAGTACCAGCTGCGGCTCCGGCTCCGGCTCGTGGCGGGGTTTGGGCAGGGTGAGCACGGTGGCCAGGGTGGCCTTGGTGTGGTGGAGGTCCTCCTCGAGTGCGGTGAGTCGGTGGTGCATGTCGTGGTTGACGGTGCCGGTGCGGGAGGCCTCGATGCGGTCCCATGCCTGGAGCCAGCGCATGACCTCTGCCTCGTTGGTCACTCCGCAGGCGCAGACGAAGTGCGCGAGGAGCTCCCGGCGGCAGGGCCGGGTGCCGTTGAGGACCGCGCCGAGCGTGGTGCGCGGCAGGAGGGTGACGGTGCTGGAGCGGGGCGTGGCCCGCTTCTCCAGTTCGCGCAACGATGGGTTTCCGGCCCGAAGGCGCAGGTTCTGCATGGCGTGGAGCAGGTCGATGGGCTCGGAGATGTACTGGGGTGCCTTGGCCGGCGGCCGGGGTGGGGTCGGGTTGGTTTTGCCGGGGGCCGGGATGGAGGCGGCCTTGGTCCACAGGCGCCTCGCCTCGGTGATGTTGCCGCCGCAGGCCTTGGTGTAGGCCTCGACGACGCGCCATGCGGGGATGCTCGGCTGCTTCCCGACCATGCGGACCACCTCGGCCCGGTACAGGGTGCTGCGGGAGATGGACATGCCCATCCGCTCGGTTCGGCTCGCCACCTGGCTGACAGAGAGGCCCGAGGCCTGGCGCAGTGACAGCAGCCACTGCGCCAGACCCCGGGCGGTGTGCTCAGCCAGGGCGCTGGGTTCGCGCCCCATCGCGGTCTCTTAGGAGACCTGGCGGCGGGTGGTGAGCGTGTCGACCAGCCGGCGGATCAGCTCGATGCCGAGCAGGCCGCCGACGGCGAGGATGGTGATGACGGTGTCCACCGGCATCCCGTAGAAGGTGAGTGCGGCGGTGAGGAGGATGACGATGACCACGATGATCGTGGCGGGCACCGGAACCAGGGGTCCGGTGCTCGTCGTCGGAGCCTCCACACACGCGGCTGCGTGCGCGGTCTTCTTCTTCAACTGTTACTCCCGGGGATCGTTGCCACTCGACAGGCCCACGAGCTGACCGACGGCCTTGCAGGACCGAAGGTCGTAGACCTCCCCACAGCGTTCAGGACCCTCGTGTGCCCGTCTACGGGCGCCAGAGTCGTCGTTTCATGTTGTCCCACTGGAAGTTGAAACAGCGTCAGTGTTGAATTCGCAGGTCACCGCGATGGCGTCCGGGCCGCTGGCGACCCGTCGCTCCGCGGTGTCCCGGGTGCGGCTGCCAAGGGCTCTTGTCCCGGCACGCTGGAACCCTCAGGCTGCGATGCGTAGCCCGAAGCAGGTCGGGCCTCACGGAGGGGAGCACAGGCGATGCGTATCAATCGGTCAGGACCGCAGTCCCTCGCCCTGTTCCACGCCGGCCTCGGCCTGGTGAACACCCTGGCTCTCTCGTGGGATCCCTCTTCAGCCCTGGTGCGGGCCACTGCGCCCGTCTCCCGGACGGCTCCGGGAGACGCGTCCGGATGCCCACCGGCCAGGCATGGAACCCATGCCGGCCGTCCCAGGAGGCTGTCCCAGGCCTGGTCTTGGACCGTGCCGTAACAGGGATGTCTTCCAGCGCCATGTCCACATGTCTGCAGGTCAGGCATGTCCGGGACGTGGCCGACTGCGTCCGCCCCGATGGGGCGGATCTCTCGTACGCGGTCTCCCCGGGCCGTTGCCACTCGACACAACAGGGGAAACAGGTCGGTTCTCGTTGCAGCGAAACCGGCCCTCGGTGCGGCCTTCGGCCGCACCCTGAGCTTTGAAACACCGAAAGATCATGGGTAGAGGGGGAACTCTCCTCACCGGCCGTCGGCAAGGCTTCAGGCATCGGCCGAACGGGTGACTGGGCGTTTCACGTCCCGGTCGCCGCAGCCACCGTGAAACGCGGCCCCGCAGCAAGTCCGTCCGACCTCGATCGCGAAGCTGCTCGGTGCCTCCCCCAACACCATCTGCAAGTACGGGCCTGAGCTTCAGGCGCTTCGCCGCGGTTTCCCCTTCGCGGCCGTCTTCTTGGCGGCAGTCTTTCCGGCGGCCGCGCTGCCGGCCTTCTTCGAGGCCGTCTTCTTGTCCGGGAGCTGGTGGACGGTGCCGGGCTCGCTGCGGGTGGCCTTGGCGTCCTGGACGGACTTCTCCAGCATGGCCATGAGGTCGACGACTTCGGCCGGGGCCGGCGCCGAGCTCCCTACGGGCGCGGGCGTCGTCCCGGCGCTCTTGGCGGCGATGACCTCCTCCAGTGCATCTCTGTACTCGTCGCGCATCTCCTCGACGCTGCGGCCGGTGAGTGTCTCGGCGAGGCGGACGGCCGCGTCCACCTCGTCCTCGGAGACGGCTGTGTCCGGCACAGGGACCTGGGAGGCGGACCGGATCTCGTCGGGCCAGCGCAGCGAGTGGAGCACGATCACCTTGCCCTTGACCCGCAGCAGGCCCAGCCGCTCGCGGTCACGCATCGCGAACTTCGCCACGGCCACCTTCGAGGACCTCTCCAGGGCCTGGCGCAGGAGCTCGTAGGGCTTTGCTGCTATCTGCTCGCTCGCGGCCAGGTAGTAGGAGGCGCCGATCTGGATCGGGTCGATGCTCGCCGCCGGCACGAAGGAGACGATCTCGATCGCCTTCGCGGTGGGCAGCGGGAGGTTGTCCAGGTCCTCGTCAGTGACGGGGATCAGGGTGCCCGTCGCAGTCTCGTACCCCCGGACGATCTCGTCCTGGCGCAGCTGCCGGCCATCGAGCTCGCACACCTTGCGGTAGCGGACCCGGCCGCCGTCGGCGGTGTGGATCTGCCGGAAGCTGATGTCGTGCGACTCGGTGGCCGGCACCACCTTGATCGGGATGGTGGTGTTGACTGAACTAGTTCCCGAGTAACCGCAGGTCAGAAGCAGTTTCTGCTAGCTTCCGGCCATGCTTGAGACAGGTGATCCCTCTCGGGATCTGATCAGCTTCGTGTTACCCCAGACCGGTGCTCTGGTGGAGGTGGCGAACCCGGCCCAGCCGTACGTGCTGCTGGATGCCACGGGCGCGGTGGTGGAGCCGGTGTCCGCATTCTTCGCCGAGCTGCAGGCATGCTCGCGGCCGCCGTCGACGATCCGCTCGTACGGGATGGACCTGCTGCGGTGGTGGCGGTTCCTGAACGCCGTTGGGGTCCGGTGGCATCAAGCCACCCGGTTGGAGGCGCGGGACTTTGCCCGCTGGATGGCGATCGCGCCGAAGCCCGTCAGGGCGCACTGGCGCGGGCGGGCGGCCGGCCCCACGGCGCGGCCAGCCGCCAAGCCGTCGGCCGGAGTGCCGAACACCGTGACGGGGCGGGCGGGGCCAGGGCTGATGTACGCGGCGGCGACACGGGCGCACTGCGAGACCGTGTTGCGGTCGTTCTACGACTTCCACCTGGAAGCGTGCACCGGCCCGATCGTCAACCCGTTCCCCACGGGACGGGAGCGTCGCCGGCTTCCTTCGGCCGCTGGCGGGCCGGTCCGTACTTCACCTGGCGGCCGGTATCGGCCTTCGGTACCGGTAAAGGTCCCCCGGCGGATCCCGGACCAACGGTTCGACGAGTTGTTCGCGGCACTGCGTCACCACCGGGACCGGGCCCTGTTGGCCTTCTGGGTCTCTAACGGGGCCCGGGCGGAGGAATTGCTGACGTGCCGGCAGCGCGATGCCCTGCCGGGAGAGCAGCTGCTCGGGGTCGTGCGGAAAGGGACGCGGGCATATCAGCAGGTGCCGTCGGCGCCGGACGCGTTCGTGTGGCTGCGCCTGTACCAGGAGGAGGCGTGGCGGGCAGGGGTGCCACGGGGGCCGGGGCGCTGGCTGTGGTGGACGTTGCGCCCTCCGTTTCGGCCGTTGACCTACCACGCGGCGCGGGCGATGTTCGGCCGGGCCAACCGGTTGCTGGGATCGAACTGGACGTTGCACGACCTGCGCAAGACGGCCGCGTACCGGATGGCGCGGGACCCGAAGCTGGCGCTGACGGACGTGCAGTGGGTCCTGGGCCACGCGCACCTGAGTACCACCCAGATCTACCTGCCCGCGGGCCGCGAGGAGATCGTCGATGCGGTGCGCGCCCACCACGCGCGGCAGAGCCGCGAGGCCCGGGTGGTGGCGGTCCCGGCGGCCGGCTACCGGCCGGACTCGCTGGACGAGCTGTTCGGGAGGACCAGGTGAACGCGCGGGTCCGGGAGACCACCGGCGCTGCCGCAGCAGGCCCGGCCGTGCTAGCGCCGGCACCACGAGCGTCCGGAGGGCTGCTGGCGCAGGCCCGAGCTCGCTTCCCGGCCCGAACTGCCAGGCGGCGGTGGCCGATCACGGACGCGCCGGCCGACGAGGTGCTCGCAGTCTTGGAGCGGCCGCCCTTCCGCGCGGACACGGCCCACACCCGGTGGCACCGGCGGTCAGGCGCCCGCGCGGTCCTGGCCTGGCTGTCCGGCTTCGAGGGGGAGAGTTGGCAGGAGCGATGGGAGGCATCCCCGGCCGCTGCCTGCCCGCAGCGCTGGCGGCGGGAGGCCGAGGCGTGGGTGAGCATCCCGGCCGTGCGCGGGACCAACATTCAGGCTGGCCTGCTGATGCTGGCAGCCGCCGATGTGATCCGGCTGTCACTGTCGTGGCAGAGGGGCCTTAACAGCCCCCACGTGCGCACCTTCGTCGAGGAATGTCGCGACCCCGACGGCTTCGCCCGCCTGAAGGAGGTCGTCGGCGCCGAACGGTGGACGTCAGCGAGAGGGGGCCTGGCCCGCCGTGCGCTGACCCGGATCATGCTGGCCAAGGGCGGCGGCCTGGCGGACATCACCGTCGGCGACGCGCTCGAATACGACGCCGGACTACGGGTGAGCGCTCACGGCGTCGGCAGCGGTGGCACCCTCTACTATGCGTGGCTGCGCGAACTGGGGCATCTGCCGCCCGATGCTCCGACCACCTTGCGGTTCCTGGAGCAGGTGACTGGCCAGCTCACCTGCATCCAGCTCGTCGACCGCCACCCCGTCGCCTCCCCGGGGATCAGAGCGCTGCTCATCGACTACCTGGAGGAACGCCGCCCCCGCCTGGACTACTCCACCTTGGACAACCTCGCCCGGCACCTGACCAGGAACTTCTGGGCCGACATCGAACGACACCACCCCGGCATCGACACCCTGCGCCTGTCGGCCGACGTCGCCACCGCCTGGAAGGAACGCCTGCGTACCCGTGTCCAACGATGCCGCCGCCCGGACGGCTCCATCGAGGAGACGGTCGTGGAACGCGGCGACCGCACCATGATCTTCATCAACGTCCGTGCCCTCTACCTGGACATCGCCCGCTGGGCGATCGAGGAACCCGCACGCTGGGGTCCCTGGGTGGCGCCATGCCCGATCAAGGTGGCCGAGATCGCCAACCAAAAGCGAGTCACCCGGACCAAGGCCCGCATGGACCAACGCACCCGCGAACGCCTTCCGGTCCTGGAGGCGTTCGCCCGGGCCTCCGCCGACCACCACCGCCTACGCGCGGCCCACCTGGAGATCGTCCGCGCCACCCCGCCCGGCGAACGCTTCACCCTCGACGGCGCCCCCTACACCCGCGGGGCGAACAAGGCCGGCGCCGCTGCCCGTGACGCGGAAGGCCGCCTCGTGCACCTCGACCGTGCCGAGCACCGAGCCTTCTGGGCCTGGGCGACGGTCGAGTTCCTGCGTCACACCGGCGCCCGTGTGGAGGAGATGCTGGAGACCACCCACCACGCGATGGTGCAGTACCGGCTGCCCACCACCGGCGAGATCGTCCCCCTCCTGCAGATCGCCCCCTCCAAGACCGACGTCGAGCGCGTCCTGCTCGTCAGCCCCGAGCTCGCCGACGTCCTGGCCACGATCATCCGCCGGGTCCGCGACCCCAAGACCGGCCTCATTCCCCTCGTCACCCGCTACGACAGCGAAGAGCGCAGGTGGGACCCGCCCGCACCCCTGCTCTTCCAGTACAACCGCGCAGGCGAACCCTCCTCCATCAACTCCCAGACCATCCGCGAAATCCTCAAGGAGACCGTCGCCTTCATGCGGCTGACCGACGCCACCGGCCGCCCCCTGACCTTCACCCCGCAGGACTTCCGCCGGATGTTCATCACCGACGCCATCCGCACCGGCCTGCCACCCCACATCGCCCAAGTGATCGCCGGCCACGCCAACATCAACACCACCATGGGCTACAACGCCGTCTACCCCACCGAGACCATCGAAGCCCACCGCGCCTTCATCGCCCGCCGCCGCACCCTGCGCCCCGCCGAGGAGTACCGCACCCCGACCGACGCCGAGTGGGAGGACTTCCTCGGCCACTTCGAACGCCGCAAACTCTCCGTCGGTACCTGCGCCCGCGCCTACGGCACGGCCTGCATCCACGAGCACGCTTGTGTCCGCTGCTCCCTCCTGCGGCCGGATCCGGCACAGCGTGGCCGACTGGTGGAAATCCGCGACAACCTGCTGGACCGGATCGCCGAGGCCGAGCACGAGGGCTGGCTCGGCGAGATCGAAGGGCTCCGCGTCAGCCTCGCCGGAGCCGAGTCCAAGATCGTCCAGATCGATGCTGCGGCATCCGGCGGGCCGGTCCTGCTGGGACTCCCCACCCCGCGACCTGCCCAGCAGAGGTGATCAAGCCACGTCCAGGGAAGGACGGCCTCGGGGAACATCGGTACAGCGGTTATCGGCGAGAACGATCATGGTCCTGTCGGCGGGAGAGCGGCGACTGCTCTCGTACTCTCGGCGGGCCTTGCGCTGGGCGCCGTCGAGGGGCTGGCAGCGGGCGAGGAGCTAGCGGTGCACCGCGGGGGCGGCGGTGACGCGCAGGGTGTAGCCGTGGCCGCGTCGCACCGTCACTCGCTGGTCGAGAGCGGCGCGGTCGGCGGGCTCCAGCTCGGTGGTGTGGAGGAAGTCGGCGACTTTGCCGGGTATGTCGAGGGTGACCGGCAGCTCGGTGGCAGGGCGGTCTTCGTCGGCGGCGCTGTGCTCGGGAAGGAGATCGGCGACGGCGGTGCGGATGGCGCCGCGGCTGATGCCGTGGTCGTGGGCGAGGGCGGCGATGGGATGGCCCTCCAGGTACGCGATGCGGACGGTGCCGGTCTTGCGCGAGCAGAGGGAGCGGGAGGCCCAGGAAGAGGCCGACCAGGCGGGCGATGTCGGCGCCCACACGCAGACTCGGCCGGTCGGCTGCCCTGGCACCGCCGCTTCGGCTCGGCACCCTACCGGGCTGAACCAGCAGCACGGCCCGCCGTCGAACTCCATTGCCCGACCTGACCCTCCACCTGCTTTCAGGCATGCAGCCTGGGTCTACGGAGTGACCCGTAGCATCCAGTGGCTACCGTGATCGTTGACCGGTTATGACCAAACTGATCCATCGTGTTCTCTGCGGTGCTGCTGTAGCCGGATTCGCCTGTCTTGGTGGAGCCAGCACCGCTCACGCCGTGCCGATCGACAACGACAACAGCCTGTCCTCGACCTTCAGCGACGTCACAGAGAGCGTTGCTAAGGTGCCCGTCCTCGGTGTAGCGGGCCGGGTCCTCACCGATGTCGTGGGCAAGCCTTCCTGCGACGAGAGCGTCCTGGAGCGTTCCCTGGACGTGATCAGGAGCGCCTACAACCCGAAGCTGGCTGAGGACCTTGTTGAGAGCCAATGCAAGCTGCCCGCCAACTCCGACCCGTCCGACAGCGACGATACGCCCGAGCCGGGCGACACTCCGCCCGTCTTGATCTTGCCCTAGGGGCTTCGGCGAGACGGTCGAGGCTAGACGGCCACGATCGTTCTCGCCGATAACCGCTGTACCGATGTTCCCCGAGGCCGAAAGAGAGCTCGGTTCATCTTCAAGACCTGATCAACGCCTCGGCGACCGCCAGGCAACGCCTCCAACTGTGACTGAGTGCTCGACTTGGCGCGGGTCTGGCCAAGTCGAGCACTCAGTCCTGGGCCGGGTCAGCGGCGCGAGTCGGAGTGCCGATGGCCACTGTCGTCCGCTGTCCCTGCTGGTTACGGCTGGGCAGCGCGCCGACTGCACGCAGTTCGTACCAGTGCTTGAGAAGATTTGGGTTCCCCGTCAGGGAGTGGGCAGGCCCCGCAAGAGGCCGGACAGCGTTGCGGCCGACAGGGCCTACAGCAACGGGCTCTGTCGCCAGTACCTGCGGCGGCGCGGCATCCGGCATGCCATCCCGGAGAAGGTGGACAGCCAGGCCGCCCGCCTGCGTAAGGGATCACGCGGCGGACGGCCACCCGGCTTCGACCAGGGCCTGTACAAGAAGCGCAACACCGTCGAGCGGGCCATCAGCAAGCTGAAGAACCATCGGGCCGTCGCGACGCGCTACGACAAGCGAGGGTACGTCTTCCTCGGCACCGTCACCGTGGCCGCCCTCTTCATCTGGCTCCGGACCCGACCATGAAACTACCTACGGACCGGCGGTCTTCTGCGTCATCGCGATCGAGACCATTCCCTGGAAGCGATCGGCGACGTCGATAGCCCCAGGGGTCTTCTGTGCGATCTGCAGCGGCATCGACACGGAAGCGCCCGGGAGCGCACCGTCGAACAGGTCAGCCACCAAGAAGTCCGTCACAGCCAGGCCCACCTCCCGGCCGTTGAGGGACACGGACAGCGGCACACTCGGGGTGCCAGCCGCGTCGCCGATGAGCACCGGCTCGTTGATCAGGCGCACCTCGATGTCCTGGTCGATGTCGTTGCTGTAGATGCGCACCTGCTGTGACCACGGGATCAACCCGCGGCCCGGGGCGTGGTCCAGCTTGACCGCATCCAGCAGGGGACTGCCATCGGCCTGCAACAGCGCCAGGGTCGGATCAACATCCGCAAGAATCGTTACGTGTGTCTCCACGTGACTCTCCAGGTAGTGGGCCTTCGGTTGATCACCGGTCAGAGACCGGTATAGCGGATCTGATCAAGCTCCACTGGCTGTTCGATGAAGGGAACACCTTCGGGTGCGGCACTCTGCCTGCCTGAGAGCTGATCGGCCGGACAGCTCCTAGGCGGTGTCCCGGCGATCACTCGTCGCCACATGAACGCCGGTCCATCTCGATCAGTGTCGATCATTTCTGGCCAGACGCCGTGATACTCGTGCGGCCCTCACCCCTCGCTTGCCATGATCGCGTGGCACGTGACGCCGCGACGACGAAGGGCAATGCAATGAGTGACGCAACTGAGGTGATCGAGGAAACCGGCGGGCGGCTGTCCTGGTCGATCTCACCGGAAGAGGCCTCCGTTGAGCCCGGCCAGATGCTCCAGTTCCAGGTGGAGCGTGGGCCTGCGCAGGTGAAATGGCGTGTTGTCCCGGCGGATGGCTATGCGGGCGAGACCGGCTCTATCGACAGTGACACCGGCCTCTACACCGCACCCGAGGTGCTTGGGGAGACCGACGCTGAGTCGTCAGAGCGCGGCGCCAGTGTGGTGGTGGAGGCGCACGGGGCTGCGCCGGGCGACACGGCGCGAGCCGTCGTCAAGTTGGTGCCCGACAGCTCGCCGTGGGAGATCGTCCCTGCGAAAGTGACCATCGCAGCGGGAGAGGAGTACGGGTTCGCCCAGAAGCCCGTACTTGACGGTGTGGAGTGGTCCGTTACGGCGGCCCCGGGCTACGGCGGCGAGGTCGGCTTCATCGACTCCCACGGCTTCTATCGTGCACCCGGGTTCGTCGGGGAGGCCGAATCCGATGCTTCGGGGCCCGGAGCCAGTGTGGTGGTGGAAGCGCAGGTCGCGGCCAGGGGTAAGCGGGTGAGGGCCCTCGTGCACCTCGTCCAGGAGCACGGGACCTCCGAAGGCGAGTAGGCGCAGGGTGCTGGGCGCTGGTTCCGCGCCGGCTCTTTCACGTGCGCAGCCAGATGGCCCACGCTGCAGCGGTGACCGTGCCGAGGAAAACGTAGGCACGCTTGTCGTATCTGGTCGCGGCAGCACGGAAGTTCTTCAAGCGATTGATTGCCCGCTCGACGGTGTTGCGCTTCTTGTACCGCTCCTCGTCGAAGCCTGGTGGCCGCCCGCCCCGCGCCCCCTTGCGCAGGCGGGCGGCTCGACTGTCGGTCTTCTCCGGTATCGCGTGCCGGATACCGCGCCTGCGTAGGTAGGCACGACACAGGCCGTTGCTGTACGCCTTGTCGGCCGCCACGCTGTCGGGTTTCTTCTTGGGCCTGCCCGGCCCGGGGCGGGGGACGCGGATTTTCTCCAGAACCGCCTCGAACTGGGTGCAATCCGCGCGTTGCCCTGGCGTCACAATCAGGGACAGTGGGCGGCAGCGGCCGTCCGCGCTCAGATGAACCTTGGTGGTGAGCCCGCCGCGCGAACGCCCTAGGCTCTCACCACCCGTACCGCCCCCGCCAGGCGGACGGTACAGCACCATCACCGCGTCTCGCTCTGGCGTTCTGCCACCCCGTCCCCCGGAAACGACGGGCGGCGGATCGGAACGGGCGCCGGCCGCGTGCTGGTGGGCCCGCACCACGGTGGAGTCGACCGAGATATCCCAGTCGATGCCGCCCGTGGCGTCCGCCTCTGCCTGGACCCGCTGGAGCAGACGCTCCCAGGTTCCGTCGGCTGACCAGCGCCGATGGCGCTCGTAGACCGTTTTCCACGGCCCGAATCGCCCAGGGAGATCACGCCAGTGCACCCCGGTCCGCACCCGGTACAAGATCCCGTCAATGACCTGCCTGTGGTCACGCCATCGGCCACAACGTCCATTGCTCACCGGTAGGAACGGACGCGACCGCTCCCACTCGGCATCCGTGAGATCACCCCGTCCCATACCCAGGCTAACGATCACAACTATCGACAGTCACATGATCGTCAGGACACTGCCTAGTTCAGAGAAGTGACCAGGCCGAACGAGATCGCACCGGACCAGATGGGACGCACTCGGACCTCCACGTCGCGGGCCCCTGGATCCAGCGTCGCACCGCTCCTCGTCTGCCGCGGTACGCGGGAGTCCGTAGGGGGCTAGGGCTGCAGACGGAGCCGTGCGGGGGACCGAGCGGAGTGGCGCGTTCCGATCTAAAATCGAACAGGTTTACGATTGAGTGGTGACCTCATCCGAAGCCTTCCCCGACGATCTCCTGAAGCTCCAGGAGGAGCTGCACCGTGCCTACGCCGAGCACCGCGCCTACCTGGCCGGGCTGCCGTGGAGCGTGGAGCCCATAAAGGGGTGGGTGCGCGGGGAGCGCTTCTCCCACCGCGGAGACGTCCCCGACAGCCCCGGCTGGTCGGAGGAGGAGAAGGAGACCGTCGACCGGATGTGGGCCGAGATCTGCGGGCTGGCGATCGCGGTCGTCGACCACCCCCACTGGGCGACCGTGGCGCGGGAAGACGTCGTGTCCGCGCGCATGAAGCTGAAGAAGCAGGCCCGCCCCGCGGAGGATCCCGTCGAGACCGAGGCGGCGTAGACACGTGTCCGGTTCCGACCCCCTCCTGCCCCTGCCGCCCGCGCTGGAGCAGCTGCTGGTCATACGCCGCTGGCTGGAGCTGACCCTGGCCCGCGTGGACGAGAGGATCACCGCCGTCCGCGCGGCCGACGCCGAGCAGGCCCGGCGCCGGCCCGCGCCGGAGCCGCCGCAGTGGTGGATCGAGTACGGCATCGGCGTACGCCACACCCCGGAACGGGTCCACACCGGCGACTGCCCGATGAGCAGCCGCGGCCGCCCGGCGACCGCGCAGAGCGTCCGGGAGATCCTGCTGACGGTCCCTGACGTGGTGGCGTGCCCGCTGTGCCGGCCCGACAGCGAACTGGGCCTTCTCGATACCTGAACGGCCTGGCGCCTCCCTGGAGGCGCCAGGCCGTTCACGACGTCCATGCTCACCGAGGGGACACGGTCGAAGCCGGGGTCGTCGTGGGCGAGGCAGGGGCCGCCTGTCCGAAGCCGGGTGTGAGCAGCAGAGCGAGGAGCGTCGCAACGGTGGCCCCCGAGGCGATCGACGCCACCAGGTCCCCGCGGCCGGCGGCGCCGTGCGCCCGGGCGGTGTACTTGAAGACCGAGTAGCCGACGGCGTGGCCCACGACGATGAGCAGGGCCGCCAGCGGCGCGATCTGGATGGTCACGACGTTCTCCTTCTTCGTCCGCCCGAACTGGCGGGCCGTGTGTGCCGAGCGGCACGACGTCATGTCACCAGCAGGTCTATGGAAGGGGCGATCCCGGAAGTTCGCGAGGTTCTACGCTCGGCCGTATGGCGAGGACCACGAGCGCGGCGATGCGCGAGCTGATGCGGCTGTCTGGGGCGTCCCAGACGCAGATCGAGCGGTGGCAGAAGCGGGGCTTCCTGCCTCGGTTCCCCCGTGCTTACGCCGGCGGTGGTAGCAGCGAATCGGAGCTCAGCGAAGAGATCGTCGAGCGGGCCCGGTTGCTCATCGATCACGCGCGGCAGGGCAGCTTGACGATGGGCCCGATCTCGTTGATTGCCACGCTGTCCGAACCGGATGTAGCTCTTCTTCGCGAAGCTGTCATCGAGAACCTGGCAGTGGGGCGCCGGCGTCTGGGCATGGACGTGCGGGCCGATTCACCGAAAGAAGCCGCGATGGCCCGGCTGGGCGCCGCTGAACGGAAAGCCCGGCGGTCGAGGCGCACCTGGAACCTCGAGGACGTCGAGACGGGTCCGGTTCGAGAAGAGTCGCGGTACTCGCCTGAAACCGTGGCCTTGTTCTACCGGGACTCGGACGATGAGATCGACACAGACGACCTGGAGGTCGTGGTCGACGGCATGGTGGAGCTTCTGAAAGAGAACGTGTCCCGCCTGAGCGGCGTCCCGGTCGGCGTCCTGCCGCCAGACCTTGAGGCGAACATCAGAGCCGACGCCCGCCGACGGCTGCTTGCCGCGCCAACGTTCCGCGACCAGTGTGAGCTCGTTCGATCCACGACTGAAAGTCTGTTGCTCCGGGCATGCCGCCTTGTTCCGCAGGTCCGGCGCCTTCAGGTTGCCGCCGTGGAGTCCGCGAGGTTGGCCCACGCGCTGCATACCGGCGCCCTGACGGCGGAGAGGCTCGGTACGTGGCATGACTTCGCCATGCCAGTCGCCAATATCCAGCGGATGCAGGCGCACCCGATGTGGACGCGCTGGGGAAGCCCGGTGCTCTCCGCCGGAGCGGTGAGCGACAGCGGCGACGGCCCCCGCATCGTGGTTTGCCTGGAAGAGCCGAGCCTGCTGGACGAACTGGAGCTGTTCGTTGACTTCCTGGCCTCTCTGATCCCGGTGCAGGCTCTTCACCGGCTGGCATTCCACCGACCTGAACCTGGAGGCCAGACGGTGAAGTGAGGACCCCAGGCGCTTCGCGGACTGGTATTCGCAGCTTCAAGACCCAGCTCCCTGGGCATGGGATGAGGTCCTAGGGTCGGTTGACTCAGGTGAAGGGGAGAGGTGCCACGTGGCGTCGAGGCAGGAGAAGGAAGAGGAGTACGGGCCCGGGAGCCCGGACTACGGGCTGTCGTACGAGCCCGACCCGCAGGCGCAACCTGGGGAGGAGTACGGACTCGGGAGTCCTGACTACGGCTTGTCCTACGGACCTGATCCATGGGCGGATCCGGAGCCGCGCAACGTTTCGGAGGCGGCCTCCGCGTACGACGAATCCGAGTCGATGTGGGAAGCGATGTTCCGGGACGGCCATATCACTCGGGAGCAGTTCCAGAACAGAAGGCGCGGCGGGGGCCACTGCTGAACTGGCAGGTCCTGGCGGCTTGCCACCCGTTTCATATGTGGTCCCTTATGAAACACCCGGACCCAACAGGTCTACGCTGGGCGTTTCTTGTTTCATGGGTCGTTTCAAAGTGCTGGACTCTTGAAACGCACAAATGAAACACTGGCGAGGTGAGTGACTTTCAGCGCGTTGAGGCGCATGCCTGTCCCATGTCCACCTGCGCCGCCCCGGCGGGTTCTCCTTGCCGCACGACCAAGGGAAGGGTGGCGATCCAGTACCACACGGCCCGTTTCCGGCTAGTGCCTGCGCTCGCCAAGACCCTGAACGTCCCGACCCCCGCCGTGCGGAAGCCCGGAGCGGCCTGGGTGGAGCTCCCCCGCCCGGCCGCCGCCGGCACCGAGCCGGTCGGACACATCCGTATCGGCTACGCCCGGGCCTCCACCGCACGCCAGTCCCTGGACACGCAGCTCGACTCCTTCGCCGCCGAGGGTGTCACCCGTGTGTTCTCCGAGAAGATCTCCACCCGCGTCGCCCAGAGGCCCGAACTGGAGAAGGCCGTCGCCCTCGCCCGCGAACTGCGCACCTCCGGAGCCCGGGTCACCCTCGTCGTCCACGAGCACAAACGGCTCGGACGTGGCATCGAGCTGGTCACGCTTGCTCAGGACCTCAAGGCCGCCGACGTCGGCCTCCAGTTCCTCACGGGAGAGCTCCAGGGCTCCCACGACCCCTCAGGCGTCGTCTTCAACGTGCTGGCCGCGCTGTCCGGCATGGAGCGCGAGTACATCCGCGACCGCACTCTGGAGGGCCACGAGTCCGCCCGCAACCGCGGCAAGACCATCGGCGGGCCCACGGTGACCAACTCCGACATGCTTGCCATGGCCCTCCAACTGCGGGCCGAGGGAGTGAGCCTGCGCGACATGTCGGCCCGGCTCGTCATCACCAGCGGCACGAAGAAGGGGCAGCACCCTTCGCCGCCCACCATCATGCGGATGCTCCGTGAGCACGACGACAAGGTGAAGGCGGCCGCGCTCGCCGACGAGACCGCCTGACTGACGCAGGCAGCAGTCAGCCCCTATTGGATCCAATGGGACCAACAGGGGCTGACCTGTATTCATGTCTGCTGCAGGTGGCGCGGGATCAGGCGCGGGCGCCAGTACCGAGAGCCCGGCGGGTTGTTGAGACAGCGGCCCGGGGCGGGACAGCCGACGCGGTCCCCTCGGTCGCCCGCTCGGCGGCTGTGCGGCCGCGTACGGCGCGCTGCTCCTGGTCGTCAACGATGGGGGCTGGTCCGTGTCCGAGCGGGCGGCGCATGGTGCTCACCGGGGAAGTCTCGCAGTCGACGCCGCCGCCCCTGGCGGCGGCCAAGTCACCGGAAGGATCGGGCCCAGGGGTTGCCCTCGGATGGCTGCGGCGGAGTGTCTGGGGCGCAGGTGGTGGAGCAGAACTGCGGAGGGACGTTCCAGCCGGGCCAGTGTCGGGACAGAGTGCGGCCGCACGTGGTGCAGGAGTCCCCAGCAGCCTTTCGGAGCCTTGCAGCTTCGGCCTTTGCTTCCTTCTCCAGGCGTAGCCGTTCACGGTCCATGCCGTGGCGTACGGCCATGGCGACGTCGGCGTCCCAGTACACGTCATCGATCAGGTTCGGGTCCTGGAAGCAGGCCTCGACCATGACGTCCAGGGTCTCCGAGACGGCAGCGCGAGCCACGGCGGCACGGACGAGCAAGGTGCCCTCCAACCCTGTGGTCGCGTTGCCCGGATCGTTGGAGTGCGTCTCGTGCTGGGCGTACCCCCAGGCCCTCGCCATCCTCACCAACTCCTCTGTCGAGCGCTCGGCCAGATGAGCAGTGCAGAACGGGATGTCGAACTCCTCCACTGGGTGATGGTGGCACCGAGGAGTCCGGCAGAGCTCGTAGACCATCTCCTGCGTGAGCACCAGGTTGAAGCGGCGCCCCTCACACCTCACGACCGCGCCCTCCAGGCGGCTGTGGGACTCGACCAGCAGCTCGGCGTCCATCGCGGACTGCGACAACGCCCCGGCGAGCGCCAACACGGTGCCGTAGGGGACAGGGCCGCCCATCAGCTCGGAGTCGAACATCTGCGGACCGCGGACGTCGTAATCGGGGTGGTAGTCCCAGTCCACGACGACCAAGGGCGACGTCGAGCACTCGGCCAGCAGGTCACGGAGGGCGAAGGTGCTGAGCGGCTCGCCACCAGCGGCCTGGCGCAGGAGGGCGGTGAACTTCCCGCCGCCTTGCTGCTGGGCTTCACGGGCGCGCTGGGCGGCGGTGCTCTGGCTGCGAGGCATCAGTGTCTCCGGATCCGGCGGGTACACCCACGCTGCCCGCCGACGGGAGGTACACGTCTACGGATTTCGCGGGCCCCGAAGGACCTTGGCCGATCGCTGGCCGACGGCGTGGGCGTCGGGCCTGCGGCGGGTGGCGGTGCGCGTCCAGCCGGGGGCACCGTAGCGCAAAGTCGCGCCCGGACAAGGGCACGGCGGGATCCTCCACTGGTCACGTCGATGGTTGGGCCCGTTAGTCCTAACGAGCCCAACCCGGTCTGAACTGCTCAGCGGTTCTTCAGCTCCAGCCGAATGCGTTCGGCCACGATCTCCCCGATGCCGAGGTCGTACGCGGCCTTCTCCAGCGTCCTGCGCATCGGCTCGCCCACGAGGAACTGCCCCATTGCGGTACCGGCCACGTACAGGCACACCGGGATCCACGCCCGCGACTCACCGACCGGCACCTTGCCCGTGCGGTACAGCGCCGGCGCCACCCCCGGGCCCCGCTCCACGAACGCCTCGCCGGTCTGCAGAGAGGCATGGGCGTAGGAGGACAGGTAGCGGTAGACCGGGTACATGGTGCGGATGCCCCGGGAGGCAACGAGATCGGCGACGTTCCCGATCAGCCCCTTGAGTCGACGGTGGCGCCGGGCCTCGTCATCGTCGGCGAACTCATACGCGGGCTCCTCCCCAACCTCGATATCGGCCGGCACCGGCCAGTCCACCGCCTGAAGGTTCTCGATCAGCTTCTTCCGCCGCTCCCACTCGGCGTGCTCCATCGCGCGGAGCCCCTCGGCCCGGTGCTCGGCCAGCCAGTCCATGCAGTGGGCGTGCTCGATCAGATTCCGCATCAGCCCGGCCGCCTCCACCGTGAACTCGCTGTCGTACGAGCGCATCAGCAGGTCTGCGGTCCGGTTCGTGAACTGCCACCACCCGAGCATCTGGTGAGCGACGTCCTGGTCCACCGTGGGGATCAAAGGGTGGGACGCGGTAACCTTCGCCGCCTCCTCAAGGAGCTGGTGGGTGATAACGCGGGCGCGCTTCGCGCACTGGGGGTTGTCCCCGAACTTGTAGACCATGGGCCGACGGTAGGGCCCGGAACCTGCTTGGCACACCGGGATTCCCCAGGCCGTGCAGTCGGTTCGCGGTCAGGTGGCCGGGCCGCGTCCCCCGACAGGGCTTCAAGATCAACTCGCTGTTCCTTGGAGGCGTATCTTCACCCCAGGAAGGCATCCTGGGACCATGGACGAACCCTCCGCAGCAGAGCGGCGCCTGGCAGAGCGCGGCGTCATCATCCACGACGAGTGGCCCGACATAGCGCGGCCGGAACACAACGGCTTCGCCCAGATCATCGACTTGGGCGACGGCAGCCTTCAGGTGAACTTGCTGATCCGCCCAGGTGCCGGTCCGGAGGGCCGGGCGGCATTCGCGGAGTGGGCAGAATCCCGTCTGGATCGCTTCTTCGAGCATGGCCCTGAGCCGGACGGCTGGCACTGGGTCGAGGCCGTGGGAGGCTGGCAGCTGTGGACCCGCTGGATGCAGATGCCGGAGCTGTAGGTGCGGCCGCCAGGGAGGCAGCGAGCCGTTCGGCGAGTGCGGCCATGTCCGGGTCGTCGGGGCCGGCGGGGTGCTGTTCGGCGCGGCACTCGTCGAGCTGCTGCTCGAAGGACTTGGCGTTGGGCCCGTAATGCTCGGGGTAGGTCCGGGCGAGCCACCATGCGAGCGCCCGCCACTGAGCCCGCAGGTAGCGGGTCTGCCGCTGGGTGACCTCCGCGCCCGTCTCGGGGTCGATCCACGTACGTACCTGCTCCTGGACCACGATCCGGCCCATGCCCGCGTCCATGACCCCCTTCACCGCCTGCAGCGCCATCTGCGCCCGGGCCTGGGTCGCCCGCATGTAGAGGTCGATGTACGGGTCGTCGGCGGGAACGGGACGTTCTCCGTCCTCGCGGGCCTCGGCGGCGTCGCGGCCGCGCGAGAGCCAGCGGGAGAGAGTGCCGCGGGCGATCCCGACGGCGGCCGCCGTATCGCCGACCGACACCCCGAGGGCCAAGACCCGGGCGATGGTGTCGATCCGGTCGGAGGTCAGCATGCTCGGCCGGCCGCGGCGGCGCGGGGTGCGTCGTGTGCTCATGACGGCGGACCGTACGGACCGGCACCGCTACGGTCGCGGGCTCTTTCGTGCAATAGGTGACAGTCCCTACGCGCGCGTGCGCGAGGTCTCACTACGGACGCCGACGGTTTGCGCTGGTCAACGCCTTCGGGGGTCAACCCTGTTGGACCTAATGGGGTCAACCCTGTTGGGGGCAAGGCCCTGGCCTGCGGATTTCCCCGGCCTGGCCGAGCGGTGCGAGGTGGGCGTCCAGACCAGGCCGAGACGGTACGGTCGGGCGGGAAGTCGTCCACGGGGAGGCCCGAATGAGGAGAGAGCCATGGTCCAGGTAACGCTGGAGCCGTTGAAGATTCCGGACCGGCTGCGCATGCCGACCGTCTTTGAACGTGAATGGACGGAGCCGGCCAACAAGCTGCGCCCGCGCATCCTGCTCCCTGCCTCGTTCACCGGGCCGTCCCCGATCGCCCCGGGCGAGCACCGTGTCTTCATCGTCTTCAACCGCAAGGGCGGTGCCGGGAAGACGACCACGACCCTGGAGCTCGCGTGCGCCTGGGCGGCGATGGGCTACACCGTGCGCATCATCGACGCCGACCCGCAGGACGCCGGCCTGACGGGGTGGCTGTCGCCGGTCTATCCCGAAGGCCTGGACCCCAAGCACCGGCTGACGCTCAAGGACGTCATGTACGGCGAGGCCGGCCTGGACGAGGCGACGTACTACACCCGGTACAAGAACCTCTACATCGTGCCCAGCTACGAGGACTGCGCGGTCGTCGAGTACGACCCGGCGGTTAACGGCGAGCGCACCCTGCGCCGGGCGATCAAGCGGAGCGAGGCGCCGGTGGACATCACCATCGTCGACTGCCCGCCGAAGGTCGGGAAGCTGTCGACCTTCACCCTGGCGATCGGCGGCGAGGTCCTGGTGCCCAGCCAGCTCAGCGGCCTGGACAAGAAGTCCAACGAGCCGCTGCGGCGGACGATCGCCGACGCCCAGGAGGAGTACGACGTGAGGGTGCGGGCCGCCGTGCTCACGGCCTGGGGCAAGACGATCATCTCCCGCTCGGTCGGCAACGAGATGGCCGCGCACTACCCGGACGCGCTCGTGTGCCCCATCCGCAGGTCGGTGGACGCCACCACCGCGCCCGACGAGAACCAGTCCATCCGCGAGTACAACAAGCGGTCCACCACCACGCGTGACTTCGACCAGCTCGGTCACATGCTGGTGGCGCCGCGGGGAGCTGCAGCATGAGCAACGGAATGCCCTTCGGGCAGGGGACCCTCCTCGGCAAGGAGCTGGGAGCCCAGAAGACGTCCGCCCCGGGCACGAAGGAGAAGATCCCGGCGTACGTGAGCCCGGAGACCATGAACCGGCTGCGCAACGCCGTGGTCGCGCTCCAGCGGATCGACGACGAGGACGCCGACGTCCCGGTGTCGCTGTCCGCGTACGTGGAGGCCGCCGTCCTCGCGCAGCTGCGCCGCGACGAGCGCGAGTACAACAACGGGGCGCAGTTCCCCCAGCGCCGCAACAAGAACCTCAAGAGCGGGCCGCCGGTCACGAAGTAGCTGGCCGCAGACCACGAGGGCCCCACCGCTTTCGGTGGGGCCCTTGCTGCGTCAGGGCACGGTCAGGGCGGCGACTCCGCCCAGGTCTCCGGCCCGCCACCGCGCCACTCCACGAACTCGCCCGGCGTGAGGTCGAAGTCCTCCGCGTTCTCCATCCCGGCCTGCCTCAGCAGCTCCGGGATGTCCGAGGCCCGGTAGGCCGTCCCGAGGATCTGTCCGTCGAAGCGGACCTTCCGCCAGCCGCGCTCGTCGGGCTCATAGATCACCAGCTTGGGAATCGACATCTCCCCACCCTCGTCCGCGCCGGGCTGTCGCGCACCACGGGAGCCGCTGTACCGGTACCCCGTGGCAGGCGGCCACCCTCCTCTGCCGCACCACGTCAGCGGTGGTTGGGCCTATTGGTTCTAATGGGTCTAATTCTCGGTTCGGTCAGTACCCCCGGCCGGACGTGGCTACCGTGCAGGGCGTGACGAAGAAGGTTGACCTCCTGGACGAGATGCCCGAGCTCCAGGAGGCCGTGGACGCCGTGTGCGAGGAGGCCCCCTCTGACGCCCGCCGTCGGCAGATCCGGGCTCACGCCCGCGAGCTGGTCCGTGCCCTCCAGCACCCCGGCCACCCGCACGGCGTCGGCGACGACCTGGCCGACATCTTCGACCCGGAGTCGCTCAAGGCGTACGAGAAGCTCGCCCTGGAAGGCGAACTCCGCGACCGCGGCGAGAAGCGCCCGACCTCCGAGGCGACGGCGATGGTGCGCTCCGGGGTGATGGCCCTGCTCCAGCGGGAGCTCGGCCTCGAGGTTCACTACCTGCGCCAGCTCAAGGAGCTCCCCCGCAAGGAGCCGGTCGACGTGGCCCGGCGCGAGCAGCTGCGCGAAAGCCTGGTGACCCTGTCCGACTACGTCGGCCGCCGTACCCGCTGGAGCGTCGAGGGCGGCCTGATGGAGCACGGCTACCCCCGCTGGGTGCGGATGCTCGCCATGGCCTCGGTCGTCCTGGACACCGGCGCCCGGGTCGGCGAGCTGTGCGCGCTGCGCCTGGAGGACCTCTCCCCCGCCCTGGGGGAGGTCCGCATCCGACGCCGTCCGCAGAACGCCCGCCCCGACAGCCCGGTGTCCGTCGAGGTCTACCCGCTGCGCCGGGCCACCAGGGCCGCCCTGCAGCGCTACCTCCTGGTGCGCCGCATGCTGATGGGCGACGTCACCGGCGGCGCCGACTGGCTGTGGGTGTCCGTGCGCGGGAACCACGGGGGCGTCGTCGGTGAGAACGTCGAGCCCGAGTACCGGCCCGCCGGCACCGCCCTGCAGGCACGCGGCACCGGCCGCGCCTACAGCGCCACGGTGGAGAAGGTGAACATCGACCTCGCCGGGACACCGGGCTGGTCGCCGCTGCCGGTGCGAATGGAGCAGCTGCGCCGCGGAGTCGCCGCCCCGGAGCTCCACCTGGTGCCGCCTGCGCCGGACGCCGAGCGGGCCGCCGAGCTGATGGACCGGCTCCGGCGGGCAGCCCGCAGCCTCGCCGCCCTGCCCGACGCCAACGACGCCGCGACCACCGGCCGCAAAGCCCGCGACGAGGCCCGCCACGTCCTGCGCGAGGCCTGGCGCCTCGGCATCGAGCACCAGGTCCAGCTCGCCGCGCTCAGCGCCGGCGGCCTGCTCGCCGTGGACGTCCCCCGCGCCGGATGGGAGCCGGAGCTGCTGCGCTCCCTGGACCGGGCGCTGCACCTCACACCGCTTTAGACCTGTTGGACCCAATGCCCCCGGCCCTCGCTGCAGGCCGGGGGCGTTTCCATTGGCGGGGCCGCCCGGCGCTCACACCCTGTCGACGCCCGTCATGATCCGGACCATGTCCCGAACGCTGATGTGGCCCGGGCCCCGGCCTACCGGCGTCACGGTGACCCCGCCGCCGGCGCGCTGCTCGGGGACCTCGGACGCCTCGGCCTCCAGGACGACGACCCGTTGCCCCGGCGCAGCCTGCCCCGAGATACGGGCCGCCTCCCGCTCCGTTGCGGCGAAGAACACCAGCCCCTCCAGCTCCCGCCGCAGCGCAGGCAGACGACTGGCCACCGGGCAGATCACCCCGTACAGCTCACCGTGCACCGTCACCGGTAACCCCATGGCGAACGCGGGTTCCGGGTCCTTCCCCGTACGGACGGCGGCGACAGGATCCCCGGTCTCCTGGCACACCCACGCTCGGACCGGGCGGCGAAGGCCGGCCTGGCGGGCCTCCAGCTCCCGGATACGCGCCATGTGGTCGGCCTGGTCCTGCTCTCGCCGCCGCTCGGCGGCCGCGGCCCGCTCGGCCGCCCGCCGGTACGCCTCGGACGCCGCCAGCTGCTCGGCCTCCCACTCGAAGTACCGCCGGGCGATCCACCGGAGCACCGGCTCCCCGACCCGGAGCCGGTACGGGCGCACGGTGTTCGCGACCAGGGCCGCCACGAACTGCTCCAGCGCCAGCTCGGCGACGTCCACCCACCGACCGTGTCCACCGCACGGGAGCGCACCGGGGACGCGTTCGCACAGCGGCCGCTGGACGCACCACTCCGGTACGAACCGGGCCGCCCCGGCGACGACCAAGAGCGGGCCGTCGTCCTCGGCCCGGGCCAGTCGGACCGCCGGCACGGCGCCGAGCCACGGCACGGTCTTCCGGTCCGTGAACCAACAGACCTCAACCCCGGCCGCCGAGTACCGGGCGGTGCGCTGCTCGATGTCCTCCACCGTGATGGCGGACACCTGTGCCTCCAGCGCCACCAGGCGGCCGTCCGGCATCGTCGCCAGGACGTCCGCCCGCCAGGATCCGTCCGGCGCGAACGCCTCCAGCTCGGCCTTCCCGCCGGCGTCCCGGACGGCCAGGGCCAGGTCCAGTTTCAACAGGTGATGCGCCATCGACTCCCCGGCCGTCGGGCAGTGCGGGGCGCCGTCCGCGTGCCGCAGGTACCAGAGATCCCGGCCGCCGTGGGTGACGTGCACCAGGTGCAGCGCCCACCCGCACGCCGGGTCCCGGCAGACCAGCGGGGCCGGTCCGTCCTTCGGCCGGTGAATCGCGGTCCGGTCCTGGCCGCATCCGAGGTCCGGCAACGTGACGTCGACACGCCCCCACTCGGCGTGGGTCCCGACGAACACCATGGGCTACCCCTTCCCCTCGGCGGCCGTCCCCACGACCGCGTGATAGAGCCATGGTTGCGTCGGAATCCGCCCTGCGCATCGGTGCCCACCCCGTGTCCGGGTGTGAGTAGTTGGCGTGCGGGAAATCCCGGTGAGATTGGTCTTGATCGGCGAGCTCGGCCCTACCGGCGTCGAGCAAGCGAGGGAACCTGCGCCGTGATGACGTCGAAGGGGGTCATCCAGTAGAAGCTGGTCTGCGGCAGTTGGTGAGACAGGACTCCAACGACGCGGCCCGATTCGTCCAGAACCGCGGCGCCCGCGAGCCAATTACCGATTCTCGCCGGGGACATGCCGTCACTGTCTGGCGGTACGGATACATCAAGCTGCCAGCCGCCATCTGACCCCGTCGGGCCCATCGTTGTGCCCGCGAGCCAGATTCCCGCGATGCGGTGAAGGCCCTCTCCTCTGCGGGAATCGTGCACACCGTAGATCCTCACTCGTGATCCGGGCGGAGGCACTGTTCCCCACCTTGCGCCCGCTGCCCCGTCGACCCTGCTGCTCGGCGCGAGGACGGCCAAGCCACTGAGTTCCGGATCGCGCCAGAGGATATCTGCGTCAGTCCAAGGCCCGGAAGAGTCGATTGCCCTGACGGCAAGGCCACGCCTGGCCGGCTGGCTGTTCTCGTCTTCTGTAACGAGGCTGGCGCGAGTGAGTACCGTTCCGTCCTGGAGCAGCACACCCAAGCCGAGCTTGGTATTGCAAAGGACCATGAGTGATGCCCGGCTTGCGACGGGCGCTCTGGAGGTCAGGTCTCCCACAACTTCAGCGTGCTGGTACAGCGCGAGGAAGCGGTTGGCTTCGGCATCCGGGTCTCTGCCGTCGATCGCCCGCCTGGTGAGCCAGCGTACGAGGCTGTCCAGTTGCCAAGCGGTGGGCCACTGATCGCCTCGGAAGACCTGTGAGACGAGGGTTCGGTTCATCGTGGCCCGGAAGTCCCCATCGGCGAGGCCGTCACTGATCGTGCGTACCCCGGGTCTGTCTGCTGCCCGGTACAGGGCGTGCAAGTTCTCAAGCACTGTCCGGCGTGGGCCTTCAGGAAACTCCTCCAGCGGAGGCATCTGCACTCCGCGGCTCCCTCTGCGCTGCATAGACGGCCCCCTGTGAAGACAGAGTGTCAGTAAGTGTCAGCGAGCGTAGTACTGGCAGCGGATCTTTCTCCAGGTGACAGCAGGATGTGAGGGACGAGTGTCCGGGGCGTGCGAGGCACTTGGGAAACGGGGGCGCAATAGAAAGCGGGGCACCACGAGGTGCCCCGCTTCCACACCGACCTGCCGCATGACGTTGGCGCGCTGCGCGGCAGATCCCGTCCCTCTGGAGAGAGAACGATGTCTTTCAACCGTAAGTCTCGCGACCCTCGTATCCCCAGTGACCTTCTTGTCTTCTTGGCGGTGCTCCTGGTCGTCAGCGTCTTTGTCCTGGTCGGTCACAGCACCCCTCAAGACCTCGCCGGATATGCCACCGCCGCGACGGTGCTGTATGCCGCGTGGCGGCGGCCGCAGGACGGGGGCCCGAAGGGGGGCAGCTAGTCGCTGCCGCCGCCAGGGCACGGGCCGGCCTTGGCGGCGGCACACCGGGCAGCAGGGCTGATCAAGATCAATCTGACCGGGATTTCCCGTACGCCAACTACTCACGCCCGTGTCGGAAGGCCTAGGCGGGCGCGTTCAGAGACTGAACATCACATATGCGGATGCTCTATCCCAAAGCAAGGCCTGACCTGCACCGACACCAGCACTTGGCGGGCCGGAGGATCATGCGGAACGGGCCCAATACGGGGCGTGGAGGGGGTCCGGAGCGCCGATCTCCGCCTCGGCGCCGGGGAGTGTCGATCAGCACCGGAGAGCCGCACAGGCCCGCTCAGGGACGCGCCGCCTTGCTCCTGTAGTCGCCGCCCGAAGGGCGTCTGTGTTCATCGGCGAAGCCGATGGGGCCTTGAAGGTCGTGCCCGAAGGGCCCCTTTTTATGTTCTGACCTGCACGGACTCTCCCAGGGACGTCCCACGGCGCGGCCGCGTCACCCGAATGGGTGACGCGGCCGCGCCCCCCTCCTCTGGGCTATTAACAGGCCCTTGCGCTTGCAGCTCGCCGGTTCTGTCCGGAGCATGGCCGTCCGGTTTCTCCGACCGTCCGCAGTCCCAGGTTCGGGTCACGACCTTGGCCTGCTGCGCGACGGGGGTCGAGATCGTTTCGGGCCGGATGGCGGGCTGAGGTACCCCGAGCGGGGGTGGTGGGTACGGCGCGGGCCGTACCCACCACCGGGAGCCGGGAGGAGCAGCGGCCTGTTAATAGGCGGCGGGCCGGTGGGGGTATCGGCGGCCCATCACCGTCGTGGTGACCACCGCAAGCCGGTCCACGTCGGGGGCGCCACCCGCCGGCCTTTGACTGCGGCCGGTACGGGGTCGGGCACCAGGAGAAGAAGCGTGGCCGGGGCGGGTGGGGCTGCGGCGAGGCCACCGCGGACCGGGACCATGTGCACGTTGAGTGGGGCACACGTTCGTCGGCTGAGGCCAAAGGCGGGCCAGCAGCAGAGGCGGGGTTGCTCTGCCCGGCGAAGCCGAGGTCTCTCTCGCTTGCCCGTCACAAGACCAGGCCGAGGCGGCGGTGCCGCTGCGGCCAGCGGTACGGGAGAGAGAAGAACTTCTTGGGGGGGCTTATTAGGGGGGAGCGTTTTGCCAGGTCAGCGATGTGCTGCCGATTTTTTTCCGACCAGGTCGGTCGGAAATCCGTCGGGTCCGATCGGAAATCCGACCA
>NZ_JBIARJ010000037.1:0-52824 GCF_042889825.1 Streptomyces sp. NPDC002467
TCCGCTGCCGCTCCCCGTTCGACGCCCGAGGAGGTGCCCCGGCGCGCGCCCGACCCCGACGGCCCACTCCCCGGCCCGGGCCAGGGTGCCGCTGCACGGAGCCGGTCCCCTACCCGCCCTTCCACCGTTCCCCGGGGCTCCGCCCCGGATCCCGGTCCTCAAACGCCGGACGGGCTGAAACGCCCGCGCCTCAAACGCCGGCGAGGCTGGATGCGGCCCGCTCGCCCGTAGGGCAATTCCAGCCCCGCCGGCGTTTGAGGCGCGGGGGCCCGGGGGCAGAGCCCCCGCAGCGGCGCCGCACCCGGCCGTCCGGCGGGGCCCACCGGCGGCCCCCGACCGAGGAGACGGCCCTGGCCGGGAGGCCGTTCGGCGTAGGATTCGGAGGTGAATCAAGCCCCCGCCCCCACCACCGCCGAGACCCTCCGCACCGCACTCGGCGGTCTCCTCGACGGCCTCCCGCCCAAGCAGGCCTCCGCCGCCGTCGAGCGGCTCATCGCCAGCTACCGGGGGCAGACCCCGACCGACTCGCCCGTGCTGCGAGACCGTTCCGACGTCGCGGCGTACGCGGCGTACCGGATGCCGGCCACCTTCGAGGCCGTCCGCTCCGCCCTCGACGCGCTCGCGGAGGCCGCCCCGGACTGGGCCCCGGCCTCGCACGTGGACGTCGGCGGCGGCACGGGCTCGGCGACCTGGGCGGTGGACGCCACCTGGGACGGCCCCCGCGACACCACGGTCCTGGACTGGGCGGACCCCGCCCTCAAGCTCGGCAGGGAGCTCGCGCAGGCCGCCCCCTCCCCCGTGCTCCGCGCAGCGGACTGGCGGCGGGCCGTCATCGGCGCCGGGATGACCGTCCCCGACGCCGAGCTCGTCACGGTCTCGTACGTACTGGGCGAACTCACCCCGCAGGCCCGCACGGCGGTCGTCGCCGAGGCGGCCCGCGCCGGCCAGGCCGTGGTCCTGGTCGAGCCGGGCACGCCGGAGGGCTACCTCCGCATCCGCGAGGCCCGCGACCAGCTGATCGCGGCCGGATTCCACGTCGCCGCCCCCTGCCCGCACGACGGCACCTGCCCGATCGAGGTCGGCCGGGACTGGTGCCACTTCTCGGCACGGGTCAGCCGGTCCTCCCTGCACCGCCAGGTCAAGGGCGGCTCGCTCCCGTACGAGGACGAGAAGTTCAGCTACGTCGCCGCGACCCGCTTCCCCACCCGGCCGGCCACCTCCCGGATCACGCGGAAGCCGCAGATCCGGAAGGGGCTCGTACTGCTGGAGCTGTGCGGCCGGGAGGACGAGGGCCTGACCAAGGTCAACGTGACCAAGCGCCACGGCGACCTGTACAAGGCCGCTCGGGACATCGAGTGGGGCCACGCCTGGCCCCCGCCCTCCGACGACGACGGTGCCCGCGACGCCTAGGGCCGCAGCTCCTGCGTGCAGCACTTCACGCTGCCGCCGCCCTTGAGCAGCTCCCCCAGATCCATCGGGACCGGCTCGAAGCCCCGGTCCCTCAGCGGCGCCAGGAGTCCCGTCGCCTCCTGGGGGAGCAGTACGTGCCGGCCGTCCGAGACGGCGTTCAGGCCGAGCGCCGCCGCGTCCGCCGTCTCGGCGATCAGCGCGTCCGGGAAGAGCCTGCGCAGTACGCCCTGGCTGCCCGGTGAGAAGGCCGCCGGGTAGTACATGATCTCGTCGCCGTCGAGGACGCAGAGCGCCGTGTCCAGGTGGTAGAAGCGCGGGTCCACCAGGTCGAGGCCGATGACCGGGCGCCCGAAGAACTCCTGCGCCTCGTCGTGGGAGAGCGGGCTGGAGCGGAAGCCCCGGCCGGCCAGGATGTAGGTGGCGGTGACGGCGAAGTCGCCCTCGCCCTCGTTGACGTGGGACGGCTCGTGGACGTCCCGGTAGCCGTGGTCGCGGAACCACGCGAGGTGGATCTCGGCCTCGGCGGCCCGTTCCGGGTAGGCGAACCGGGCGCCGAGCACCCGGCCGTCGACGACGAGGGCGCCGTTGGCCGCGAAGACCATGTCCGGCAGCCCGGGGTCCGGGACGAGGGTCTCGACGGTGTGCCCGAGGGCGCGGTAGCGGTCCCTCAGGTCCTCCCACTGGGCCAGGGCGAGGGGCAGGTCCACCGGTTTCGTGGGATCCATCCACGGGTTGATGGAGTAGGTGACCTTGAAGTGTGCCGGTGGGCACATCAGGTAGCGCCGGGGTGTGGCGTCTCTGCGCAAAGAAGGCTCCTCACGACTTACGACGTCGGCATGCGACGAGTGTGGAGAGAATCGTCTCTCCTCAGGCCGCACACCGCAGTGAACTGATTGGGTGGTTTACCGGGCAAGCAGGAGACGAGACGTCTCGGTTGGTAGTTTCGAGCCATGACCAGGACCCCTGACGCCTCCCGCCGCAGCGACCGCTCCCGGCGCGCGATCCTCGACGCCTCGCTCGCCCTCGTCGGGGAGGTCGGCTACAACAAGCTGACCATCGAGGCCATCGCCGCCCGCGCGGGAGTCGGCAAGCAGACCATCTACCGCTGGTGGCCGTCGAAGGCGGCGGTCCTCCTCGACGCCTCGCTGGCGCTGGCCGGGGAGGCGGAGGGCGAGGCCGAGTGGAGCGGTTTCCCGGACACCGGGGACCTCGCCGCCGACCTGAAGTCAGTCCTGCGGGCGACGGTGGACCAGTTCAACGACGAGAAGTACGCGGCCCCCGCACGCGCCCTGACGGCGGCCGGAGCCGCCGATCCGGAGCTCGGCGCGCAGTTCACCGAACGGCTGCTGGAGCCGCAGCTCGCCCTCTACGAGGCCCGGTTGCGGACGGCCCGCGAGGCCGGGCAGCTCGCCCCGGACACTGATCTGCGGTTGACGGTGGAGATGCTCGTGGGCCCGCTCACCTACCGCTGGCTGCAGCGGACGGGGCCGCTGACGCACGCCTTCACGGACGCGCTGGTGGACCGGGTGCTGGGCGGGGTGGCCAACGTCACCGCCGGTTGAATCGCGAACATCAGGCGGCGATACGTCCCATTCATCCGCCTATACATCGGTTTTCAGCCACCCCATACCGGCCCCCCGCTCGTCAAGACCGGTCACCCGGGGCTCAGGATGGTGGGACCATGTGAGGGTCTGCCAGGGTCCGCAGGGGCAAGGTTTGGTGAGGGGATAGATGGGGTCTGAGTCCGGCCGCGTCACGCGCGGCGCGCAGAGCAGGATTTCCCAGTGGCTGCTGCGGCGCCGGAAACCCGCGGCGGAAGACCCCGGGCGCGAGCGCGAGGCGCTGCTCCTCTCGGTCGCCGCCGCCGGTCTGCCGCTGGCCCCCGCCGCCCATCCGGCCGGCTACCGATGTTCGTGCGACCGCATCGGCTGTCCCACGCCGGCCCGGCACCCGCTCTCCTTCGCGTGGCAGACCCAGTCGACCACCGACCGTGCCCAGGTCGAACGCTGGGCCCGCAACCAGCCCCAGGCCAACTTCGTCACCGCGACCGGCATGGTCCACGACGTGCTCGACGTCCCGCTGGAGGCCGGCGCCGACGCCCTCGCCCGCCTGCTGGAGGCCGGCATCGAGGTCGGCCCCGTGGCCGAGTCGGGCGGCACCGGCGACCAGGCCCGCATGCTCTTCTTCACCGCCACCCGCGGCACCCCCGAGGACGAGGACGAGTGGTGGCCCTGCGAACTGGACTGCCACCCCGAGACGATGGACGAGCACCCGGGCCTGCGCTGGCACTGCCGCGGCAGCTACGTCCTGGTCCCCCCGGCGGCCCTGCCCGGTGACCACGCGGTGACCTGGATCCGCGGCATGGAACACGCCCTCCCGGACCCGCTCACCCTGCTGGAAACCCTGACCGACGCGTGCGCCCTGTACGCGGGCACCGCGCCCCAGACCCCGTCGGCCGTCGCCTGGCCCTTGGGCCGCTAGGGCCATCGGCGGGCGCGGGCAGATCCAGCCCCTCCGGCGTTTGAGGAGCGGGGTGCGGGGCGGAGCCCCGCATCTTCGAGCCGCACCCCGACCCCGCGGCGCGTCAGTGGTGGATCTGGGTGACCACCACGTCCAGGGACCACGCCTTGCCCGCCTTCGCGGGGGCTTCCGCCTCGACCACGTAGCCCAGGTCCCGCAGGGCCTCGACCAGCTCGCCCGGGCCTGCCGGCACGGCTCCGGCGAGCAGCAGGTCGCGGACCAGTCGGCCCTTCGTGGCCTTGTTGAAGTGGCTCACCACCGACCGCTTCTCCACGCCGTCCACCATCTGCGAGTGCAGCACCCGCACGGTCGCCGTCCGCCCGGCCGGCTCGCCCTTCGGCTTCCAGGCCGTCGCGTACGCCGCCGACCGCAGGTCCAGTACCAGCCCGTCCCCGGCCGCCTCCGGCATGACCTCCGCCATCGGCCCCCTCCAGTACGCGCCCAGCGCCCCCAGCCCCGGCAGCTTCACGCCCATCGAGCAGCGGTACGAGGGGATCCGGTCGGTGGTCCGGACCGCGCCCCACAGGCCCGAGAAGACCAGCAGCGAGTCCTCGGCGAGCTTCCGCGCCGGCTCCGGGAGATCGGCCAGGCCCAGCGCGTCGTACAGCACGCCCGTGTAGATCTCCCCCGCCGGGCGGGCGGCCGCGGTGCGCAGTTCCAGGTTCTTCGCCACCTCGCCCCGCAGGCCCTCGCTCAGGCCCAGCACCTCGCGCGCCTTCTGCTCGTCGGCCCCGCACAGCCCGACCAGCTCCTCCAGCACCTCCGCACGGGCCGCGGCCAGTCCGGGCAGCGACAGCTCCTGCGGCTTCAGGGGTGCGCCGGAGCCGCCGGCGGCCTTTCCTTCGGACGGCGGCAACAGCACGAGCACGGTGGTTCTCCTTCGGTACGACGCGGAGCAGGGGATGCGGCCCCCGAGCCAGGGTAGACGGCCCCGCCCCCGCCGCCCCACCGCTCGCCGTGCCGGACGGGCGGCCCGCCCCTAGGCTCGATCCATGCCACGCCGTCAGATGCACATGACCGGCGCAGACGGGGCTGCCCTGCGGGCCGCGCTGCGTGAACTGCGGACGAAGCTGGAGGTGCCCGGGGAGTTCCCGGCGCCGGTCCTCGCCGAGGCGGAGCGGGCGGCCGCGCACCCCCGCCTCCCCGAGCAGGACAGCACCGACATCCCGTTCTTCACCATCGACCCCCCGGACTCGGTCGACCTCGACCAGGCCGTGCACCTGGCGAAGCGGTCCTCCGGCGGCTACCGCGTGCACTACGCCATCGCCGACGTCGCCGCGTTCGTCACCCCGGGTGGCGCCCTCGACGCCGAGGCGCACCGCAGGGTCACCACGCTCTACTTCCCCGACGGGAAGGTCCCCCTGCACCCGGCCGTCCTCTCGGAGGGCGCGGCCAGCCTGCTGCCCGACCGGACCCGCCCGGCCCTGCTGTGGCGGCTCGACCTCGACGCCGACGGCCGGGTCGAGACCACCGACGTGCGCCGCGCGCTGGTCCGCAGCCGGGCCAAGCTCGACTACGACGGCGTCCAGAAGGCCATCGACTCCGGCACCGCGGAGGAACCCGTCGCCCTCCTCAAGGACGTCGGCCGGCTCCGCGAGGCCCTGGAGCGGGAGCGCGGCGGCATCTCCCTGAACGTGCCCGAGCAGGAGGTCGTCGCGCGGGACGGCTCGTACGCCCTGGCCTACCGCGCCCCGCTGCCCGCGGACGGCTGGAACGCGCAGGTCTCCCTCATGACCGGCATGGCCGCCGCCGACCTGATGCTGGCCTCCGGCACCGGAATCCTGCGCACCCTGCCGAACGCGCCCGACGGCGCCGTCGGCAGGCTGCGGCGGGCGGCGAAGGCCCTGCGGATCGACTGGCCGCACCACGTCCCGTACGCGGAGCTCGTCCGCTCCCTCGACCCGCACCGCCCCGCCCACGCGGCGTTCCTCCAGGAGTGCACCGCCCTGCTGCGCGGCGCGGGCTACACGGTCTTCAGCGGCGGCGAGACCCCCGACCCGGCGATCCACTCCGCGGTGGCGGCCCCGTACGCGCACTGCACCGCGCCGCTGCGCAGGCTCGCCGACCGGTACGCCGGCGAGCTGTGCCTGGCGGCGGTGGCCGGGGCCGAGCCCCCGCGGTGGGCCGTGGAGGGCCTCGCCGGTCTCCCCGAGCGGATGGCCGAGGGGGCCCGGCTGGCGAACACCGTCGAGCGGGAGTCCGTGGACCTCGTCGAGGCCGCCGTGCTGAAGGACCGCGTCGGGGAGACCTTCGACGCCACGGTGATCGACGTCAAGGAGCGGGAGCCGCTGGTGGGAACGGTCCACCTGGAGGAGCCCGCGGTGGTCGGCCGGGTCGAATCGCCACAGTCGGCGCTGCCACTGGGCGAACGCGTCCGGGTCCGCCTGACGCAGGCGGACCCGGGGACGGCGAAGATCCTCTTCGCTACGGTCTGACGGGCCGGCCCTCCCGGAGGGCCGCGACCAGGGCCCGCGGCTCGTCGGCGTGGAAGCGGACGACGCGCGCCTCTCCCCGGGCCCCGAGCGGGCGGGTGAAGGGGAGGGGGCGGGTCAGCTCCAGGGTCACCGTGGTCTGACCGCCCACGATCAGGTCGAGCACCCCGTCCTCGGAGACCGTCACGAGCCGGCCCTCGGGGTAGCGGCGGTCCACCCGTACGGAACCCACCGCGTCCGGCGGCACGACGAGGTCGAACAGCGCCCCGTAGCGGATCCGCAGGAACCCGTCGGAGCGGACCACGTGCGGCCGGGTGACGCAGGCGGCGTGCAGGGCGAGCACGAGCAGGACCCCGTAGACGTCGAGGACGAGCACCACCCGGTGCACGGTCGGCCAGGGGATGAGGAAGGACAGCGCGACGGTCTCCACGACCGCCACGAAGACCATCCCGTACATCATGGCGGTCTGCGGCCCCGTGTACGCGGCGGCGAGGTCCCCCTCCCGCACCCCGTGCCTGCGGCGCACCGCCCACCACCCGAGCGAGGCCGCGGCCCGCAGCTCGTGCCGCACCAGCCGCCGCACCTGCACGGGCACCACGGCCCGCACGGCCGCCCTCCGGGCCTCCCCGCGCTCCGCGCCCCGGCGCCGCTCGGCCGCGTACGGTCCGCGCAGCACCCGGACTTCCAGTAGCAGCACCCCGAGCACCAGCACCTCGGCCGCGGCCAAGGCCCACCCGGGGAACCGGACGCCGGCGGCCAGGCACACCATCAGCCCCAGCTCCGCGGGCACGACGCAGGCGACGACGATCCGCGCCGCGCGTATCGCGCTCATCCCCTCCCCCTCTCCATGAAGGCCTCCATGACCCGGCGTACGACCTCCGCCTGCGCGGGGGCGTACTCGGCGAGCAACGCGTCCCGGAAGCCGGCCACGACCACCCCGTCCGAGGGGACGGCCGCGAACACCTCCGCGGGCACGGCGGCCACGAACTCCGCGGCCAGCCCCGGGATCCGCGGGTCGTCGGCGGGTGCGTCGGCCAGCTCGTCCAGCCGCTCGTACAGGGCGAGTACGGCCGGATCGGCGGCCAGCGGTCCGAGCGCGGCGTAGAGCTCCTCGCCGCCCGCGCCCGAGGCATCGAGGAGTTCCAGGTGCTCGCGGTCCATGGCCGCGGAACGCGAAGCGGTCCGCGGTGCCTTCGCCAGCAGCGCGGCGAGCGCGGGCGACAGCGGCTCGGCCTCCCCGGGCCCGGCGGCCAGCAGCACGGCGAGCCGTCGGCGGCGCTCTGCGATCTCGGCCTGCTGGCGGGCCAGGTCGGCGTCCAGTTCCTGCAGTACGTCGGCCAGTTCGCGGCCGGCGTCGTCGGCGAGGACGTCCCGCACCTCGTCGAGGCTCAGCCCGAGCTCGGTGAGCCGGCGCACACGGGCCAGCAGGACGGCGTCGCGGACCCCGTAGGCCCGGTAGCCGTTGAGCCTCCGCTCCGGCTCCGGGAGCAGCCCGACATGGTGGTAGTGCCGGATCGCCCGGGTGGTGACCCCGACGAGCGCGGCGATCTCTCCGATCCGCATGGCGTCCAGTAGAAACCCTGCCGCTGCGTCAAGGTCAAGCGCGACGTCCGCCCCAGGTAACATGGCTCGCACGGCAGACGAGTCGGCCGGGCGGCCGCGTCGGGATCCCAGGATCCCGCCGAGGAACGTCCGGGCTCCACAGAGCAGGGTGGTGGGTAACGCCCACCCGGGGTGACCCGCGGGACAGTGCCACAGAAAACAGACCGCCGGGGGCTTCGGCCCTCGGTAAGGGTGAAACGGTGGTGTAAGAGACCACCAGCGCCTGAGGTGACTCAGGCGGCTAGGTAAACCCCACCCGGAGCAAGGTCAAGAGGATCCGTCCCCGGACGGGTCTGCGCGGACGATCGAGGGCTGCTCGCCCGAGTTCGCGGGTAGACCGCACGAGGCCGGTGGCAACACCGGTCCTAGATGGATGGCCGTCTCCCCGGCGACCGCGAGGTCACCGGGTGACAGAACCCGGCGTACAGGCCGGCTCGTCTGCCGTTCCCACTCCGTTCGGGGCTGGAGCGACCACACCGCCCCCGGCCCGCCGGTCCGGCCGTTTTCCGCCGCTGCGCGGGCCGCTGCCCCACGTCGGCGGGCGGCTCGCCTCATCGTCACCCTGCCCGCGGGCGTCCTCGCCCCGTGACCCAGGCCCGCCGAGATCTGCCGCGTCCCCGCCCCCCTGCGCCGGGCGGCGGGTGAGGGCGTCTATCGGCGGAGTGCGCCGTGGGGCACCCTCGGATCCATGACCGATCACCGTGCCACCGCGGCCGACGCCGCCGCGCTCATACGCGACCTCGCCGGAGCGACAGGCGACCCCCTCAAGGCCTACGCGACTCCCGCCGACATCACCGCCGTGACCGAGAGCCTGGGCGAACTCGCCCGCCATCTGAAGACCGCGCTGGACCAACTGGCCCAGCACATCGAACGCCGTGACGACTGGGCCGACGCGGACCCGGCGCAGCGCCGGCGGCACGCGCAGAAGGCGGGCGGGAAGGTCCGCTTCGCCGGCGCCCAGGCGCGGAACGCGGCCGAGGCCCTGGACCTGGCGGTCGAGGCCCTCGGCCGGCTCAGGCCCGCGCCCTGAGCGGCTACCGCAGGTGCGCGGTGTCGTTCAGGAGGCGGACCGAGGCGTTCCCGTCGGCGTAGTAGGCCACCGCCGAGAGGGAGGCCGCGGAGAGTTCCATGCGGAACAGGGCCTCCGGCGGGGCGCCCAGGGCGAGGCGGACCAGGATCTTGACCGGGGTCACGTGCGTGACCAGCAGCACCGTGCGGCCGGCGTGGGCGGCGAGCAGGCGGTCGCGGGTGGCGGAGATCCGCCGGGTGGCCGCCATGAAGCTTTCGCCGCCGCCCGTGGGGGCCGCCTTCGGGGAGTCCAGCCAGGCCTGGAGGTCGTCCGGGAAGCGCTCCTGGACCTCGGCGAAGGTCAGGCCCTCCCAGGCGCCGAAGTCCACCTCGCGCAGGCCGTCTTCGACGGTCACGGTGAGGCCGAGGCGGGTGGCGACCGCCTGCGCGGTCTCGCGGCAGCGGCGCAGCGGGGAGCTGATGACCGTCTGGATCGTGCCGCGGGCGGCGAGTGCCTCGGCCACCGCGCCGGCCTGCCGGCGGCCGGCCTCGGACAGTTCGGGGTCGCTGCCCCCGCTCCCCGAGAACCGCTTCTGCGGGGTGAGCGCGGTCTCGCCGTGCCTCAGGAGTACGAAGGTCGCGGGCGCGCCCATGTCCGGGCCCCAGCCGGGAGTCGCCGGGGCGGCGGCCACGGCCGTGGTCTCGGAGGCCTCGGAGTCGAGGCAGGGCTCCAGCATGGCCTGGGCCTCGGGAAGCGCCCCGCCGTCCGTGAACAGCACGTCGGCCGCTTCCTGGACCCGGTCGGCCGAGGCGCGCGCGGCGCCGGAGGAGGCGGGCGCCGCCGCACGGCCGCGCGTGCCGCCGCCGGAGGCGCCCGGCGTGCCCGCCGGTCCACCCGCGATGCCGCGTGCGGCCTCGGCTTCCGGGTCGGTGGTCCGGGTGCGGCCCGAGGCGAGGGCCGCGCGGGCCGCCGCCGCGCCCGCGGCAGCGTCTCCCGGCGGCCCCGACGGAGTCGCGAAGACGGCGGTGGAGGCCGACGGCTCCCACTGCCGGCCGCGCTTGCCCGCGTCCATCGCCTCGTTGGCGAGCCGGTCCGCGTGCTTGTTCCGCTCGCGCGGGATCCACTCGTACGACACCTGGGAGGCGGGCAGGATCTTCGCCGCCTCCGCCGCCAGCGGCCTCATGTCGGGGTGCTTGATCTTCCAGCGGCCCGACATCTGCTCGACGACGAGCTTGGAGTCCATCCGGACCTGCACCTGCGCGTCCGCGGACAGCTCACGGGCGGCCTTGAGCCCTGCGATCAGGCCCTTGTACTCCGCCACGTTGTTCGTCGCGACGCCGATGAACTCGGCGCGCTCGGCCAGCGTCTCCCCCGTCACCGGGTCGAGGACGACCGCGCCGTAGCCGGCGGGCCCCGGGTTGCCCCGGGAGCCGCCGTCCGCCTCCACGACGAACCGGACAGGGCTCTGCATCAGATGCCCGAGTCCGCCGTACGGACCAGGATGCGGCCGCAGTTCTCGTGACGCACGACCTGCTCGCGGGTGGCCGCCTTGATCTCGTTGATCTCGGCCATGTCGAGCTCCAGTCGGCAGCCCTCGCAGCGGCGCTGGTACAGGCGCGCGGCGCCGACCCCGCCCTGCTTGACGCGGATCTTCTCGTACAGGGCCATCAGGTCGGTCGGCATCGAGCCGACGATGACCTCGCGGTCCTTGGTGACCTTGGCGGCCTCGGCGTCGAGCTCGCCGGTCGCGGCGTCACGGCGGGCGGTGGCGTCGGCCAGCTTGGCCTCCAGCGCGGAGACCCGCTCCGTCAGCTCGGTGACCCGCTCCTGCGCGCCCTCCAGGCGCTCCATGACCTCCAGGACCACGTCCTCCAGGTCGGCCTGGCGCTTGGCGAGGGACACGACCTCGCTCTGCAGGTTGGCCAGGTCACGGGCCGAGACGCCGACGCCGGAGTCCAGTCGCGCCTGGTCGCGGGCGGCGCGCTGGCGCACCTGGTCCACGTCCTGCTCCGCCTTGGTCTGCTCGCGGGCCGCGTCGCTCGCCTGCGTCTGCGCGGCGACGAGCAGGTCGCGCTGCTGGGTGAGGTCCTTGGTCAGCGAGTCGACCTCGGTGTGCTCCGGCAGCGACTTGCGCTTGTGGGCGAGCTGAGACAGCCGGACGTCCAGGGCCTGGACGTCGAGAAGTCGGATCTGGTCGGCGGGCTCGGCGTTCAGTTGGGGGCTCCAGAGGTAGAAGGGGAGGTGACGGACGGCGCGTGCGCCGTCCAGGGGTCGGTGACCGTGCGCGAGACGTGGGTCCGCAGGCCCCAGCCGTTGCGCTCGGAGATCGCGTCGAGTTGCGAGGCGGCCTGCTCGCACCAGGGCCATTCGGTGGCCCAGTGGGCGGCGTCGATCAGGGCGAGGGGGCTCTGCTCGCGGGCCTCGGACACCGGGTGGTGGCGCAGGTCGGCGGTGAGGTACGCGTCCACGCCCGCGGCGCGGACCTGCGCGAAGAGGCTGTCGCCGGAGCCGCCGCTGACGGCGACCGTACGGATGATCGCGTCGGGGTCGCCCGCGACGCGGATGCCCTGCGCGGTGTGCGGCAGCCAGGCGGCGGCGCGGGCGGCGAACTCTCGCAGGGTCTCGGGGTGGTCCAGTTCGCAGAGCCGGCCCAGGCCCCGGCGGCCGTTGGGGTCGGTCGGGTCGGGCACGAGCGGGCCGGTGATCCGCAGGTCCAGGGCGCCGGCGAGGGCGTCGGAGACTCCGGGGTCGGCGGTGTCGGCGTTGGTGTGGGCGACGTGCAGCGCGATGTCGTTCTTGATCAGCGTGTGCACGACGCGGCCCTTGAAGGTGCCGGCTTCGACGGTGGTGGTGCCGCGCAGGTAGAGGGGGTGGTGGGTGACGACCAGGTCGGCACCGAGCTTCACCGCCTCGTCGACGATCTCCTGTACGGGGTCCACGGCGAACAGCACTCGGGAGACCTCGGCATCGGGGTCGCCGCAGACGGTGCCGACGGCATCCCACTGCTCGGCCCGCGAGGGGGGCCAGAGAGCGTCCAGCGCGGCGATGACTTCAGAGAGACGGGGCACGGGCCAAGGCTACCGTCCGGGGCGACCGTCCCTGTCAGGAGAACCACCTGCCCGGCCCGGCCGCCCCGTCCTCGCCGCCGCCGGCACGTCGCACAGCACAACCGCCACCTCCACCACAGGCGAATCGGCGACCGGACACCCGTATGTGTGAAGCGGAGTTGGCGGTGCCGTCCGGCGGGAACCGCGAAAACTAGCTTCCTCGTCGGAGGTGAGGGCCCAGATGACTGTCTGTGCCATCGATGTGACGACCACGGCTCCGTTCACGATCACCGTGGACGGTACGTACGCCGCCCGGCTCGCCGGAGAGGGCGAGGCGTACTACGCCGAGCGCTGGACCCTGTCCGGGTCCGAGGCGTACGCGGTGCCGCTGCCGCTCGCGCAGCCCGAGGAGGGCGACAGCGAGGTGCTCGCGCTGACGGACGGGCGGGTGCTGATCCACCGCCGGGTCGCGGAGCGGCACGCCTTCGCGCTGCTGTACCCGACGGGGGCCGAGGCCGGACCCCGGACCGGGGAGCTCCAACTGGGAACGGTGGAGGCGGAGGAAGGGCTGGAGGTCCGGCTGCTCGCGCCGTGCCCGGACGGGCTCGCCGCGTTCGCCCTGGCCGTGTCGGACACCGAGACGACGGTGTGGCAGGTGGCGGGCGGCCCCTTCGCCCGGGTGGCGCGCGTTCCCGGCCGCTGCTCCGGCGGGGTCTGGCTGGACCGGGCGGGCCGGATGCTGGCCCTGGACCGGGAGCTGGAGGGCACGGTCAAGGCCGTCGCGGTGGACGTGGGGCGGGGCGGCGAGGTCTCCCCGCTGCTCCAGATCGCCGAGGACAGCGAGGACCGGCTGCTGTTGGCCGACCCGGACAGCGGGCTGCTGCTGATCCGCTCCGACGCTCCGGGCGAACCGCGCCTGGGGTGGGGGGTGCTGGGCAGCACCCGTCCGGTGCGCTTCCCGGAGTGCCTGCGGCTGGACGAGGAGGCGACCCCGTTCGCGGCGCAGCCGGGCCAGGCGCTGATGCCGGAGAGCTGCGGGGTCGCGCTGCGGGTGGGCGAGGCCGGGATCGCCCTGTGGCGTCCCGCCGACCGGCACGTCTTCCGGCTCGGCGGTCCGGCCGGCTGGCTCGGCGGGACGGGCCTGTGGACGCCGGAGGGCCGCCTGCACCTCCCGTACACGACGCCGCAGGCCCCCTGCGGGATCCTCGGCGTGTCCCTCCCGCCGCCCCCTCCCCCACCGGTCCACGTGGACCCGCCCCCGGCCCCCGCCACGGCCCCCCGTCCGGTGCCACTGCAACAGGCCCCGCTGTAGCGGTTCGGAGCGGCGGCCGTGATAGGCAGGCCGGATGACGACCACTCGGGAATCCGCCGCGCCAAGGCCCTTCGACGCGGTGCTCTGCGACCTCGACAACGTGATCCGGTTCTACGACACGAGCGGCCTGGCGGAACTGGAACGAGCCGCCGCCCTGCCCGTGGGCACCACCGAGGAAGTGGCCTTCAGCCCCGAGCTGGACGGCCCGGCGCTGCTCGGACGCGTCACCGTGGCGCAGTGGGTGGAGTCCGTCGCCACCGCGCTGGCGGCCGGCGGCGGCATGTCCGGCGCGACGGCACGGGCGCTGGCCACGGCCTTCGCCGAGGCACCGTTCGCGGCCGACGAGGCGGTGGTCGGTGTACTGCGCGCGGCACGGGCGGCGGGGCTCGTACTGGTCCTGGTGACGAACGCGACCCAGCAGTTGGAGGACGACCTGGTCTCGATGGGACTGTCGGACCTCGCGGATCACGTCGTCAGCAGCGCCCGGGTGGGCGTGGCCAAGCCGGACCGGGGGATCTACGAGATCGCGGCCGGGAGGGCGGGCGTCGCACCCGAGCGGTGCCTGTTCGTCGATGACCGCCGGGAGAACGTCGAGGCCGCCGTGGCCCTCGGGATGACCGGCGTGCACTACCGCGAGCCGGCCGATCTGCGGGCCGCGCTCGGCTTCCCGGCCTGACCTCGGCCGCGGACCCCGGGAGGACGCCCGGGCGGCGGGAGGATCCCGCCGCCCGGAGCGCGACGGAGCTGATCAGCCGTGCTTGAGGCCGAGGACCTCGGCCGCCGCGAAGGTTTCGTTCGCGGGGCGGGAGTCGTAGTGCGGGGTGAGCAGCTCGTCCAGTTCCTCGAAAGAGAAGGCCTCCTTCGAGGTGTCGAACTTGGCCGCGACCTTGGGGCGTTCCATCACGACCACGATCCCGCCGTGCACGACGAACAGCTGGCCGTTGGCCTTCGCCGAGGCCGGCGAGGCCAGGTAGCCGACGAGCGGGGAGACGTGCTCGGGCGCGAGGGCGTCGAGCTTGCCCTCCTCCGGGACCTGGAAGCCGGCGAAGACGTCCTCCGTCATCCGGGTCCGGGCGCGCGGGCAGATGGCGTTGGCGGTCACCCCGTACTTCGCGAGGGCCAGGGCGGTGGACGTGGTCAGGCCCACGATGCCGCCCTTGGCCGCCGCGTAGTTCGGCTGGCCGGCCGAGCCGCCGAGGAAGGCCTCGGAGGAGGTGTTGACGATCCGGCCGTAGACCGGGCCGCCCGCCGCCTTCGACCGCTCGCGCCAGTGCACGGACGCGAAGTGCGTGGTGTTGAAGTGGCCCTTGAGGTGGACCCGGATCACCGAGTCCCACTCGTCCTCCGACATCGAGAAGACCATCCTGTCGCGCAGGATGCCCGCGTTGTTGACCAGGATGTCGAGCTTCCCGAAGCTGCTCACCGCCAGGTCGACCAGCTCGCGGGCCTGCTCGAAGTCGGCCACGTCGCCCAGGTGCGCCACCGCCCGGCCGCCCGCCGCACGGATCTCCTCGGCCACCTCCTCCGCCGGGGCGGCCGAGGCCTCCCCGGAGCCGTCGCGCCCCGGCTGCCCGAAGTCGTTGACGACCACGCTCGCGCCGAGCCGCGCGAGCTCGACCGCCTCGGCCCGGCCGAGCCCGCGGCCCGCGCCCGTGACGATGGCGGAGAGTCCCTCAAGTGGCAGTGACATCCGTACGGTTCCCCTCGGAGTTGGCAGAACGGGTCAGATTTCGATGCAGGTGCGCAGGGCGACGCCGGTGCGCATCTGGTCCAGGGCGTCGTTGATCTCGGCGAGCTGCACCCGGTGGGTGATCAGGCTCTCCAGGTCCACCCGGCCGGCCCGCCACAGGGCGATCGTGCGGTCGTAGGAGCGGAGCACGTCCCCGCCGCCGTACATCGACGGGAGGATCTTCTTCTCGTCGAAGAAGAGCGAGAACATGTCGACCTGGTAGTTGTCGTCGAGCGCGCCCGCGCCGACGATGACGACGCTGCCGCCGCGCCGGGTCATCTTGTAGGCGGTCTGCGCGGTGGCGGACTTGCCGACGACCTCGAAGACGTAGTCGAAGCCCTCGCCGCCGGTGATGCGGTTCTTGGCGTCGTCGAAGGCGTCGGGCGCGACGGCCTCCGTGGCCCCGAACCTCAGGGCCGCCTCGCGCCGGGACTCCACCGGGTCGACGGCGACGATCTGCGCCGCGCCCTGGACCTTGGCGCCCTGGATGACGGAGATGCCGACGCCGCCGCAGCCGATGACGGCGACCGAGGCGCCCGCCTCCACCTTGGCGGTGTTGATGGCCGCGCCGAGGCCGGTGGTGACCCCGCAGCCGATGAGGGCGGCGATGTCGAACGGCACGTCGTCGGGGATCGGGATGGCGCAGGCGGCCGGTACGACCATCTCCTCGGAGAAGGTGCCGGTGCCGGCGAAGCCGAAGATCTCGGTGGCCGCCCGCTTGAAGTTGGGGGTGGCCACGTTCCCGAAGGCCTCCAGGCACAGGTGCCCCTGGTTGCGCTTGCAGGCGGGGCAGTGGCCGCACGGCGGCAGCCAGCAGACGAGGACGCGGTCGCCGATGTTGTGGCTCGTGACCCCGTCGCCGACGTCCACGATCACACCGGAGCCCTCGTGGCCGGGGATGAAGGGGGCGGGCTGGGGCAGTACGCCGCTCATCGCGGACAGGTCCGAGTGGCACAGGCCGGTGGCCTTGATGCGGATCCTGACCTTGCCGGGGCCGAATCCCACGGCCTCCATGTCGTCGACGACCTCGAGCTTGTCCTGGCCTATCTCGCTCTGCAGTGCTGCGCGCACGGTGCGGCTCCTTCCACGGGGTCTGGATTACGCGTGTTCGACGACGGTGTCGGCGAGGACCGGCGCGTCGTCCCGTTCGACGGCGGTCACCGACACCAGGACCCGGCCGGGCTCCTGCCACATCCGCATGCGCAGCGTCTCGCCCGGGAAGACGATCCCGGCGAAGCGCGTGCGGTAGGCGCGGACGCGGGAGACGTCCCCGCCGAGCGCCGTGTCGACGACGGCCTTGAGGGTCATCCCGTACGAGCACAGGCCGTGCAGGATGGGCGTGTCGAAGCCGCCCAGCTTGGCGAACTCGGGGTCGGCGTGGAGGGGGTTCCAGTCGCCGGAGAGCCGGTAGAGCAGCGCCTGGTCGTCCCGGATGTGCCGCTCCTCGACGCGGTCGGGGGCACGCTCGGGCAGTTCCTCCTTGGCGGAGGGCCCGCGCTCGCCGCCGAAGCCGCCTTCGCCCCGTACGAAGATCTGCGCGTCGCTCGTCCACAGCGGCCCGTCGGCGTCCTCGACCTCGGAGCGCAGCACGATGACGGCGGCCTTGCCCTTGTCGTAGACGGCGGCGACGTTGGAGCTGGAGGTGGCCCGCCCCTTGACGGGGATGGGCCGGTGCAGCCGGATGGAGTGGCCTCCGTGCAGGACCATGGCGAGGTTGACGTCGATGCCGGGGGCGGACAGGCCGCCCAGCATGGCCATTCCGGCGCCGGCGACGGTCGCGAAGCTGGGCAGCACGTGCAGTTTGGATTCGAGGGTGTAGCGCAGCTCGTCGGGGTCGGTCGCCAGGCTCTGCCCGCCGCGCGCGGCGCCCGCGCCGAGGCCGAGGTGGTAGAGCTGGATGTCCTTGTGGTCCCAGGCGATGTCCCCCTTGCGGGGGTCGGCGGCTAGGGCCCTGGCGGCATCGATCGGCATGAGGATGCTGCTCCCTGTTCTTGGTTCTTCTTGGAAGACCTCGGTGCGGCCGTCCGCACCGTCGGCCGCACCGAGGTCGCATGCGGACCGGTTTTAGAACGCGTTCTAGGACCGGTGAGGGAATGTATAACGCACGCCCCAGCAGTTGGGAAGAGCGCCGGCCCCATGTGCTGACTCCACGTCAGTTACTCTTCCGGCGTGAGCGAAATGCCCGTGAACCACCGCCCCGTCCGGTCCCTGCGGGTCCTGCTGGATCCGCCCGATCCGGCCCTGGCCCTGCGGCTCGGCCTCCAGCCGGACATCGAGGTCGTACGGGACCTGACGGCGCGTCCGGCGGTGGCGCTGGTGGAGGAGGTCGCCACCGCGTCGGCGATCCTCGCGGACGACCCGGAGTGCCGGGTCCTGGTCATGACGGGCTCGGCCCATCCGGGCCTGGCCGAGGCGGTGCTCGCCGCCGGCGCGGCGGGCCTGGTGCTGCGGGACGGGCCGCTGGAGGAGTTGGCCGATTCCATCCGGCGGGCCTCGATGGGCGAGACGGTGATCGACCCGGTCCTGGGGTGAATCCTTTTCCGGGCCCCCCGCCTCTTGTGTGTGTCCCGGTGACAACGCCGGGACACACGTCCATGACCTGGAGGTCGTAGTGGTCTACGTCATCGCCGGAGCCGTCGCACTCGTGCTGCTCTGCACCTGCACCGTCGTCCTGCGCAAGCGGAGCCGGGCCCGTGGCTGACCCGTCCTGGCCCGGCGCGACACTGGTCGCCGCCGCGCAGCGCGGCGACGTCGAGTCGATCACGGCGCTGGTCTCCGGCTCGCACCCGCACGTACGCCGTTTCGCCCACTCGTTGTGCGCCTCGCCCGAGGACGCCGAGGACGCGGCCCAGGAAGCGCTGATCATCCTGTACCGCAAGATCGGGATGCTGAGGGCGTCGGGGGCGCTGGCCTCGTGGATGTTCCGCATCGTCCGCAACGAGTGCCTGCGGCGGGCCCGTTCCGCGATCCCGCGGGGGCCAGGGACGGCACCGGAGGAGCGGGCGATGTCCGCCGAGGACGAGGTGGTGCTGCGGCTGGAGGCGGCCCGGGTGGCGGAGGCGGTGGCCGCGCTGCCCCTGGACCAGCGCAGAGTGCTGATCATGCGGGACGTCCAAGGCCTGAGCGGCCGGGCGACCGCCGATGCGCTGGGGATCGGCACCCCGGCGATGAAGTCCCGGCTGCACCGCGCCCGCGCGGCGGTGCAGCTGGCCCTGCACACGGCTCCCGGAGGCAGCCATGACCACACGGATCACTGACGGCGACGAATACGCGAGCGCCACCCTGACACGACACGTGGTGCGGGGCGCGATCGGCTTCGGCTCCCTGATCGGCGCCCTCGCCCTCCTCCCGCTCGTGGGGCCGGTGGCCCTGCTCCTGGCACCCGTGGGCCTGCTCGCCCTGCGCGGGTGCCCGATGTGCTGGGCGATCGGGCTGGCCCAGACCCTCTCGCGTGGGCGGCTGGAGCGCGAATGCGTGGACGGCCGCTGCCAGCTGAAGCCGGCAGCCCGCTGACCGCCGCCCGGCTGCCGACAGGGCCGTCGGCCGGGCCGGGGGCGGGTACGGAAGCTCCCGGGCCGGGCGCTCAACCATGCTTTCCCGGCCGGAAGTTGACGGATTCCACCGCAGCGCGCGTCCACATGGTGGACCAGGATGAGTCTCCCTCAACCTAGTTTCATGGAGACGGAATCATGCGCATGTCCGCCCTGACCACCGCCGCCGTGCTCGTGGCCGCGACCCTCGCCGCGGGCGCGGCTCCGGCCACCGCCGACACCCCGGCCGGCCCGGTCCTCTCGGTCCCCCTGGAGGCCGGCAAGGTCCGCCACCACAACACCGGGACGGTGGACTACGAGCGCGTCGACGGCGCGGTGAACTCGGTCAGGATCATCTCGGTGACGATCACCGGCGGCGAGCTCGACTGCGCCTGGGTGTCGTGGAACGACCCGGACAGCCCGAACGGCTGGACCAACCTGACCAGCGAGCCCTCCTGCAACGGCACCACCCTGGTCGAGAACCCCGACCTGATCATCAAGGCACCGGCCGGGCACCCGCTCAAGGTGCGCCTGCTCGCCGACCACCCCGGCTCCGACGTGGTGCACAAGGACATCGAAAAGCTCTGACCGGGGCGGGGCGGGAGGGGACGGGACGGGCTGGTACCGGCGGGGACGGGCCCTACGAGCGGTCGCCGGCGCGCGCTTGCGCGAACGCGGCGAGGAGGTCGCTCTCGCCCGGAGCGGTGAACAGCCGCTTGGGCAGCGCCACGAGACACGTCCGGCGGCGCGAGCGGCCCACGAACACGTGCAGCCGGGGCGTCTCGTGGTACCAGCGCACCTCGTCCCACACGATCCGCTGCGACTCCGCGCCGCGGAACACCTCGATGCCCGCGGCGTCCACCACGACCCGCTTCTCCTCGGAGCCCCTGCCGGCGCGGAAGCCCCGGGCCACCGCCCACCGCGGCAGGACCAGCAGCACGACGAGGCCGTACGCCACCGCGATCCCGAGGGAGACGGGGTCCACGGTGAGCCCGGTGGGGGACGGCGTCACGCCCGCCGCGGCGAGGAAGACCGTACCGAGGGCGGCCACGGCGCGGCCCCGCCGGAGCAGCCCCGCCGCCCTGGCGGCCTCGTCGTACTCGTCCCTGGTCAGACTGCCGGTGGCGCTGAAGGACACCTCTCGCGTCGCACTCATGGGGGCGGAGCCTAGCGCTCCGCCCCCATGAGCCGAAAATGCGTTCCTATCCCCGCCGCAGGAGGGTGACCACGGCCGCGCCGCCCAGGCCGATGTTGTGGGCGAGGCCCACCCCGGCTCCGGGGACCTGGCGGGCGCCGGCCTGGCCGCGGAGCTGCCACACCAGTTCCGCCGCCTGCGCCAGCCCCGTCGCGCCCAGCGGGTGGCCCTTGGAGATCAGGCCCCCGGAGGGGTTCACCACCCACCGGCCGCCATACGTCGTCGCCCCGCTCTCCACCAGCTTCCCCGCCGCGCCCTCCTCGCACATGCCGAGCGCCTCGTACGTGAGCAGTTCGTTGATGGAGAAGCAGTCGTGCAGCTCGATCACGTCCACGTCCTCGATGCCGAGGCCCGACGCCTCGAAGACCTGCCGCCCCGCCGCCGCCGACATCGGCTTGCCGACCACGTCGATGCACGAGCCCGAGGAGAAGGACGCGTCGGTGTCCGTGGTCATCGACTGGGCGACGATCTCGACCGCCTTGTCGTGCAGCCCGTGCCGCACGACGAACCGCTCCGAGACCACGAGCGCCGCCGCCGCGCCGTCCGAGGTCGGCGAGCACTGGAGCTTGGTCAGCGGGGAGTGGATCTCCTTCGCCGCCAGGATCTCCTCGACCGAGTACACGTCCTGGAACTGCGCGTTCGGGTTGTTCGCCGAGTGCCTGTGGTTCTTCGCGCCGACCGCCGCCAGCTGCGCGGCCGTGGTCCCGTACCGCTCCATGTGCTCGCGGGCCGCGTTCCCGAAGATCTGCGCGGTGGGCGGGGACATCTCGAAGCCGTGCCCGGCCGCCATGATCCCGTAGTGCCGGGCCACCGGCGAGGTCTTGAAGTCGCCGCCGTCCGCGCCGCCGCCCAGCGCGCCCCGCTTCATCTTCTCGAAGCCGAGCGCGAGGACGCAGTCGTTGATCCCGCCCTCGACGAACTGCCGCGCCATCATCAGCGCCGTCGAGCCGGTCGCGCAGTTGTTGTTCACGTTGTAGACCGGGACGCCGCTCAGCCCCAGTTCGTACGCCGCCCGCTGCCCGGCCGTGGAGGCCTGGAAGCAGTAACCGACCGGCACCTGCTCGACCAGGCCGTAGTCCACCCCCGCGTCCGCGAGCGCCGCGCTCCCGGCCTCCTTCGCCATGTCCCAGTACTGCCAGTCCCGCGACTCCGGCTTCTCGAACTTCGTCATGCCGACGCCCACGATGTACGACTTCATGTCTGTACTGCCCTTCAGTCCCTGGGAAGGCCGAGGATCCGCTCGGCGACGACGTTGAGCTGGACCTGCGTGGTGCCCCCGGCGATGGTCAGGCAACGGGACATGAGCATCCCGTGCACCGCCCGCTCCCCCGCCCCCTCCCGTACGGCGCCCGCCGGGCCCAGCAGTTCGAGGGTGAGCTCGGCGGTCCGCTGCTGGTGCGGGGTCTGGACGAGCTTGCGTACGGACGCGCCCGCGCCCGGCTCCAGCCCCGACACCTGCTGGAGGGTGGTGCGCAGCCCGATGCAGGCCAGCGCGTGCGCCTCGGCGGCCAGTGCCCCGATGCGGGCGCGGTGGGCGCCGTCGAGGTCGGCGGAGCGGGCGATGAGGGCTTCGAGGCCGGTGTCGAAGCTCATCAGGCCGGCCATGTGGACGCGTTCGTTGCCGAGGGTGTTGCGGGCGACCTTCCAGCCGCCGTCGGCCGCGCCGACCAGCGCTTCCGCCGGGAGGACCGCGTCGTCGAAGTAGACCTCGTTGAAGAGGGCCTCGCCGGTGATCTCCTTGAGCGGGCGGACGTCGATGCCGGGGGTGTTCCTCATGTCGACGACGAAGTAGCCGAGCCCCTTGTGCTTGGGGGCGTCCGGGTCGGTGCGGGCCAGCAGGATGCCGTAGTCGGCGGTGTGCGCGGAACTCGTCCACACCTTCTGCCCGTTGATCCTCCAGCCGCCGTCACCGGTGCGTTCCGCCTTCGTGCGCAGCGAGGCGAGGTCGGAGCCCGCCCCGGGCTCGGAGAAGAGCTGGCACCAGGTCAGTTCGCCGCGCAGGGTGGGCAGTGCGTACGTCTCCCGCTGCGCGTCGGTGCCGTAGGCGAGCAGCGACGGCACGACCCAGGTGGCGATGCCGAGGTCGGCGACCCTGACGCCGGCGGCCCGCATCTCCTGCTGGACGACGAGCTGTTCGACGGGGCCGGCGCCGAGGCCGTAGGGCGGCGGGAGGTAGGGGGCGGCGTAGCCGGTCGGGGCCAGGATCCGTCTCGCGGCGGCCGGGTCGAGGCCGCGCGCGTCCTCGATGGCGGCGCGGGCCCGCTCCCGGTACTCCTCGGCCTCCGCGGGGAGTTCGAGGCGCAGTTCGCGCCTGGCGCCGCCCGCCGCGAGGCGTACGGCGCGGATGCGGTGGCCGTCGCCGGAGCCGAGCAACTGGCGGGCGACGACCGCCCGCCGCAGGTACACGTGGGCGTCGTGTTCCCAGGTGAAGCCGATGCCGCCGAGGATCTGGATGCAGTCCTTGGCGCAGGACCAGGCGGCGTCCAGCGCGGTGCCCGCGGCGAGCGCGGCGACCAGGGAGCGCACGTCCGCCGGGTCGTCCATCGCGTTGGCGGCGTCCCAGGCCAGGGCGCGGGCCTGCTCCAGGCGGACGAGCATGTCGGCGCACAGGTGCTTGACGCCCTGGAACTGCCCGATGGGCCGGCCGAACTGTTCGCGGATCTTCGCGTACGAGGCGGCCGTGTGCAGGGCCCAAGCGGCGGTGCCGCAGGCGTCGGCGGCGAAGAGGGTGCAGGCCAGGTCCCGTACGAGGGCCGCGTCCAGCTCCAGTACCCGGTCGGCGCCGACGGTGACCCCGCGCGCGTGCACCTCGGCGGTGGGGCGGGTGGGGTCGGCGCTCTCGTGCGTACGGACGTCCAGCGCGGCGGCGTCCACGGCGAACCAGCGGGTGCCGTGCGCGGCCTCGGCGGCGAGCAGGACGAGGTCGGCCTCGCCGGCGCCGAGCACGGGCGGCGCGAGCCCGTCGAGCAGGTACCCGCCGCCCTCGACGGCGACGGCCGTCAGGGTCCCGGGGCCGAGCGCGACCGCGCCGACCCGCCCGGCCAGGGGGTCTGCCCCGGCCCGGTCCAGCAGTACGGACGCCAGCGCGCTCGGCAGGTACGCCCCGGGCAGCGCGCCCCGGGCGGCCTCCTCGACGACGACGGCGAGGTCGAGCAGGGTGCCGCCCTCCAGGTGCGGCTCCAGCAGGCCCTGCGCGGCCATCGCGTCCCAGTAGGCGGGCCGCGTCCCGGTCTGCGGCGGGGTGTCGAGCAGCTTGCGCACCTCTTCGGGAGGCATGGCCCGCGCCACCCAGCCGCGTACGGCTTCGGCCAAGTCCCGCTGTTCCGCTGTGATTCCGATGCCCATGCGCGGCAGAGTAGAACACGTTCCATTCTGACGGAAGGTCAGATGAACGTGTTCTCCGACGGGCCGGCCCCGGCCTCACCCCGGCATGGCCGCCACCGCCGCGCGGGCGATCTCCTTGGCATCGGCCTGGCAGCGCTCGGGCGGGTGCTCGTCCCCGTAGAGGACCACCTGCACGACGAGGTTGCCGTCGCGGACGACGAGCGAGCAGTTCTCCCGGTACCAGTGCGCTCCCCAGAAGGCGCCGTCACCGACACCGACGCCGGTCTCCGGGGTATCACCCTTGTCGGTGCCGCTGAAGTCCTCGCGCTGGATCTTCGTGGCGTTGCCCTTGCTCTCGGTGCTGCGCTTCAGGTCCCAGCTGACGAGCGCGTGCGGGTCCTGCGGCTCGTACTGCCGGCCGTCCACCACGTACGGCGCGCCGCGCCACTCGCACATCGTCTTCGCCTCTTCGGCCTCCTCGTGGTGGACGTCCTTGTCCTTCCTCCGGTCGGCGGCCGGCAGCGGCAGCTTCCCGGCCGCCTCCTCGCAGACCGGGGACTTCGCGTACTTGTCGGGCACGGCGGAGCCGCCCGCCGACGCGTCCCCGTTCGTCAGCCAGTACGCACCGCCCCCGACGGGCGCGACCGCGAGCACCCCGGCGAGGGCGAGGACGGCGGGCCTGCGGGGGCGGCGGCCCGACCCCGTGGCCACGACCTGCGTGTACGGGGCGGTGGGCGGGGCGGTGGGCGGGGCCGCGTCCACCGCCGCCTGCTTCCGGAGCCAGACCGGCGGCTGCGGGCGCTGCGGGCTCCGCGGACCCTCCGCGCTCTGCGGGACGGCCGTCCGGTCCGGGCCGGCCAGCAGCCGGTCGATCTCCGCCCGCTGCGCCTCGATCATCCCCCGCACGGCGGGCAGCCGGCCGCCGGCCGCCCCGGCGACGACCGGGCCCAGGAGCCCGAGCAACTGCACCGGGGTCGGGCGGGCCGCCGGGTCCTTGGCCAGGCACCACTCGACGGCCCGGCGCAGCGGCCCCGGCGGTACGGCGCCCAGGTCCGGCTCGGCGTGCACCAGGTTGAACAGCGTCTGGAGGGTGGACGTCCCCGCGAAGGGGCTGCGGCCGGTGACGGCCAGGGCGAGCACCGAGCCGAGGGAGAACACGTCGGAGGCCGGAGTGAGTTCTGCGCCCTCGGCCTGCTCGGGCGACATGAACGCGGGCGAGCCGACCACCAGACCCGTCTGCGTCAGCTCGGTGGCGTCCCCGGCCTCGACCGCCCGCGCGATCCCGAAGTCGATGACCCGGACGCCGTCCTCGGCGAGCAGCACGTTGTCCGGCTTGAGGTCCCGGTGCACCAGGCCGACCCGGTGGATCTCGATCAGGGCCGTCGCCAGCCCGGCCGCGAGGCACCGAACGGTCTCCTCGGGAAGCGGGCCGGAGGCCTCCACGGCCGCGCCCAGCGAGGGCCCGGACACGAACACCGAGGCCAGCCAGGGCGTGGCCGCGTCCGCGTCGGCGTCCATGACGGCCGCGGTGTAGGCGCCGGAGACCTTGCGGGAGGCGGCGACCTCACGGCGGAACCGGGCGCGGAACGCGTCGTCGGCGGCGAAGCGGGCGTGCACCTGCTTGACCGCGACCAGCCGCCCGTCGGGGGCGGCGCCGAGCAGCACCCGGCCCATGCCGCCCCGGCCGAGCTCCGCGAGGAGCCGGTACGGTCCGGTGGCGGCCGGGTCGGAGTCCCTCAGCGGCCTCATCGTTTGGCCACCGGTGCCGGGGCGGACCGGGCCACGCCGCGCAGGGTGTCCTCACAGGCGGCGCCCGGCGGGTGGTCGGGGCCCTTGAGCGAGAGGAAGAACTCCAGGTTCACATCACGCGCGTACAGCACGCAGCCGTCCTCCTTCTTCGTCTTCTTCAGCCACATGCCCTCCTCGACGAACCCGAGGGCGGCGTCACGCCTCGTGCCACCGCGGATGTAGAAGCCCTCGTAGTGCTGCTTCGCCTGCTCGGCGCCGGTCCTGCCGCCGGAGCGGCTGGTGTAGAGGTCCCAGATGACGTAGATCTCGTCGCCGTACCGGTTGTTCCAGACGCAGGTGAGCTGCGGATGCCGGGTCCCGTCCGCCCCCTGCATGTCGAAGACCCCGCTGGTGCCGGGCGCGGCCTCGAAGCCTTCCGGGACCGCCACCTTGCCGCGGGTCTCGTCGCAGGTCTTGGGGAGCGGGCCCGCGTACGCGTCGGCGACCTGGGACAGCGGGACGCCGCCGGGCGTCGGCACCTCCTCGGGCACGGCCGTACGGAAGACCTCGTCGACGACCGGACGCCCGAAGGTCAGCCCGGTCACGACCAGGGCCGCCACCAGTCCCGCCGCGACCAGCAGCCCGGTCCGCCCCGTCCACCGACGCCTCGACCCCACGGCCCGCCCGGTGGCGGTCCGCTCCGGCGCCGGTGCGTCGAGCAGCCCGGCGAGGCGACCCCGCTGGGCGGCGATCAGCGCGTTCACCGGCTCCGGCCAGGGCCGCGCGGCGGGCGTCACCGCTCCGACCATCACCAGCAGCTCGCGCGGGGTCGGCCGGGCGGCCGGGTCCTTCGCCAGGCAGGGCGCGATGATCCCGCGCAGGGAGGGCGGTACGGCGGACAGGTCGGGCTCGGCGTACACGACGTCGTGCAGCAGCCGGGGCACGGACGCCGCGGCGAAGGGCGCGCTCCCGGTGCAGGCCAGGACCAGGGTGGCGCCGAGCGAGAACACGTCGGCGGCCGGTGTGAGCTCCTGCCCCAGCACCTGCTCGGGCGCCATGAAGGCGGGCGAGCCGATCAGCGCCCCGGTGTGCGTGATCTTCGTCTGGTCCCCGGCCGCGCGCACGATGCCGAAGTCGATCACGCGCGGACCGTCCTCCGCGAGCAGCACGTTGGACGGCTTGAGGTCCCGGTGGATCAGCCCCGCGCCGTGCACGTCAGCCAGCGCGTGCGCCAGCCCGGCCGCCAGCCGGCGCACCGCGTCCTCGGGCAGCGGACCGGCGGCCACCGCCTCGGCCAGGGTGGGGCCCGGTACGAACTGCGAGGCCAGCCACGGTGTCGCCGCGTCCGGATCGGCGTCGACGACGGGCGCGGTCCAGGCGCCGGACACCTTCCGCGAGGCGTCCACCTCCCGCCGGAACCGCGCCCGGAACCCGTCGTCCTCGGCCAGCTCGGCGTGCACCTCCTTGACCGCGACGAGCCGCCCGTCGGGCGCCGCCCCGAGCAGCACCCGGCCCATCCCGCCCTGCCCGAGCACCTCCACCACCCGGAACGGCCCCACACGGGCCGGCACGGACGACTCCTGGTTCTGCATGTCCCGCAACCTCTCCCCCGGATCCGGCTGCGGATCATACAGACCGTCAACAACGGTTCGGATCAGGAGCGTTCGTAGTAGTAGCCGTCACCGTGCGCGGGCCCCACATTGTGCTGGATCCCGGCCGGCTCGCTCTTCGTGAAGAACGACGGGTCCAGCGCGCCGCAGAAGTTGCTCGCCGACTTGCTCTTGTCCACCGCCGCCGACCCGATGTTGATCCGGCTCCCGCCGCCGCCCACCGACACCACCTTGGCCACGTTCTCGCAATGGCCCATCTGGGACTCGGTTATCAGGCGGACGGACCCGGACCGCGAGATGATCACCGTCACCGGCTGGTCGATGTTGAACTGGCTTTTGTACGTCCAGGAGCCGGCGAAGTACGAGGGCACGGCGTCCCCGCCGGAGGACCCGCCGCCGCTCGGCGAACCCGCGCCGCCCGGGGTGGAGCCCGGGGTGGTGCCGGACGCGTTGCCGCCGCCCGGACCGGCGCCGGTGCCGGTACTCGTACCGGTTCCCCCGCCCCCGCCCCCGACGACGCCCCCGCCCCCACCCTGACCGGCGCCGTTCCCGGTCCCGCCCGGGGAGCCCGCGCCGCCCGGTGTCCCCGCGCCCGCCGCGCCGCCCTGCTGCGCGCCGCCACCACCGGGGTCCGCGGCGCCGCCTACCTGGCCGCCCTGCACCACACCGTCCGGGCTCTGCGGGGTCTGCGCGCCCGGGGTCGGCGAACCGCTCGCGGCGGACGGGGCGCCGGCGGCGCCGGGCGTCACGGGCGCGCCGCTCGCCGGGGGCGCGGCCTGCGACCCCTCACCGCCGAACGGCTGGATCAGGGCCACCGTGCCGCCGCCGATCGTGATCACGAACACGGCCGGCACGACGACGGTCCACCGCCGCTTGCGTTCCCGTCGGTCGCTCGCGGAGGTACGGTCCAAGGCCGCCGACCCCGCGGGCGCGTCGGCACCCGGTGCGACGGCGGGCTCCGCGGCCGGCTCCACGGTCGGCTCCTCGGCCCCGACGTCGGGGCGCAGCCCGAGCGTCGCCCGGTCGGCGGCCTCCGGACCGGCCCCGGCCTCCGCCTCCCGCCGGGGCGCCGCCTCCGCGTCGAGCAGCCGCGCCGCCTGCCGGGCGAGCCGCGCGACGACCTCGGGCGGCAGCCACGCCCCGCCGGGCACTGCCGGACGGACCCGATCCGGGTCCTGCAGCAGTTCCTCCACACCGGGCCGGTCGTCCACGGCCTTGGCCAGGCAGCGGCGGATGAGCGCGCGCAGGGCGTCGTCCTCCACCCCGTCCAGCTCCGGTTCGGCCTCCACGATCTGGAACATCACCGCGTGTTGGTTGCTCGCACCGGCCCCGAACGGCAGCCGGCCCGTGGCCGCGTACGTCAGGACGCAGCCGAGCGTGAACACGTCGCTCTTCACCCCGGCGCGCTGCCCGCGGACCTGCTCGGGCGACATGAACCCGGGCGAACCCACGACCATGCCGGTGCTGGTCAGCAACGACTCGACGGAGGTCTCCAGCGCCCGCGAGATGCCGAAGTCGATGACGCGGGCGCCCTCGACGGTCAGCATCACGTTCGACGGCTTGAGGTCGCGGTGCACGATCCCGGCCGAGTGGATGTCCTCCAGGGCGTACAACAGGCCCTCCGCGAGGGCGTGCACGGAGTCCGCGGGCAGCGGGCCGTGCCGGCGCACGATCTGCTCCAGCGAGAGCCCGGGGACGTACCCCGTCGCCACCCAGGGCCGGTCGGCGTCGGGGTCCGCGTCGATCACGGGCGCGGTGTACCGCTCGCCGACCCGCCGCGCGGCGTCGATCTCGCGCCGGAAGCGGGCCCGGAACTGGGCGTCCGAGACGTGCTCCTCGTGCACCACCTTCACGGCGACGGTCCGCCCGGCGTCGGACCGGGCCAGGTACACCCGCCCCATGCCGCCGGCGCCGAGGCGCCCGAGCAGCAGGTACGGCCCTATCCGGCTCGGGTCGGCGGCCGCGAGCGGTGTGATGCCGCCGTCGACGTCGTCGTCTTCGGCGTTGCGGTCGTCCCGGTCGCCCTGGTCGTCGCTGATCCCACTGCTCATGCTGCCCATCCCCCGGTGAGTTCGCTTGGTCGGTCGAACTCGCCTCAGGGTAAAGGCTGTTCACGCCCGCTCCGAAGGGCGGGGCGGCGGACGGCAACCGACCCGGGAGACCCGCGCGAAGGCGGCTCCGCGGGTGCACCGGGCCCCGGCATGGACCCCTACCCGGCGGTAGGGCAGCATGGGCCGCCACCGTCACCACCACGCAGGTTCAACCCCGGAGGACCCATGGCCGCCACCCCCAAGCCGGAGACCCTCGCCGCCTTCGAGGCCGCCAAGGGGTTCATGCCCGTGGGCGAGGGCCTCGCCCTGTACGAGGCCGCGACGGCGGCCGCCGCGCTCGGGCTGCCGCTGCTGGAGGTCGGGACGTACTGCGGGCGCTCCACGATCCTGCTGGCCGACGCGGCCCGCGAGGCCGGGGTGGCGGCGATCACCGTGGACCACCACCGGGGAAGCGAGGAGCAGCAGCCCGGCTGGGAGTACCACGACCCGACGGTCGTGGACCCGGAGATCGGCCTGATGGACACCCTGCCCACCTTCCGCCGCACCCTGCACCGGGCGGGGCTGGAGGACCACGTCATCGCGATCGTGGGGCGCTCCCCGCAGGTCGCGGCGGCGTGGGGCGGCCCGCTCGGCCTGGTCTTCATCGACGGCGGCCACACCGACGAACACGCCACCGGCGACTACGAGGGCTGGGCCCCGCACGTGGCCGTGGGCGGGACGCTCGTCATCCACGACGTCTTCCCCGACCCGGCCGACGGCGGCCAGGCCCCGTACCGGATCTACCTGCGAGCCCTCGCCTCGGGCGCCTTCGAGGAACTCTCGGTGACGGATTCCCTCCGCGTCCTGCGCCGCGTCGGCGAGGGCATCTGACCGGCTCCGCCCCCACGGCGGCCCGACCCCACGGCGACCGGGGTCGGGAACGGACGAGCACGCGAACAGGACCGAACGGGTCAGTTCCGGGCATATAAGCGCACCACGCCCTCGAATGGCCCAGAACACAGACCGGGCCGGGCACCGGGTCTAGCATCGCGGCGTGCGCTACGACGACAGCCCCCAGCCCTCCGAGCCCGCCGGGCCGGCCGACGCCTCCGCCCCGGCCGGCCCCGCGGTGCGGCCCTGGTACACCCGACGGTCCACCCTGGTCGTGGGGGTCGCCGCACTCGCCCCGGCCTGTCTGGCCGGGTGGGTGCTGACCCAGGTCCTGACCGGAGCCGGGGCGGGAGCCGGGTCCGGGTCCGGTGACGCCGCCCGGCCGAGCCGCCACGACGCGAAGGCGGCGGCCGCGCCCGCCACCCCGTCCGAGGAACCGGCCTCCGCCCCCGCCAAGGGCCCGCTGGCCGGGAAGACGGTCGTCGTCGACCCCGGACACAACACCGGCAACTTCAAGCACACCGACGAGATCGACCAGCAGGTGGACATCGGCACGAACCTCAAGGAGTGCGACACCACCGGCACCACCACGAACTCCGGTTACATGGAGGCCGAGTTCACCTTCGACGTCTCGCTGCGCCTGCGCAAGGCACTGGAGGCCCAGGGGGCGAAGGTGGTCCTCACCCACGAGGGCGACCGCCCCTGGGGCCCGTGCATCGACGAACGCGCCCGCATCGGCAACGAGGCGAAGGCCGACGCCGTCGTCTCCGTGCACGCCGACGGGGTCTCGGCCGGCAACCGGGGCTACCACGTGATCCTCCCCGCCAGGGTCAAGGGCGGCGACGCCGACACCTCGCCGATCGTCGGGCCCTCCCGGACCCTCGGCGAACGGATCGCCTCGAACTTCGCCCGGACCACCGGATCCGACCCCGCGAACTACCTCGGCAGCGGCACCGGCTTGGTCGTCCGCGACGATCTCGGGGGACTGAACCTGTCAACCAGGCCCAAGGTGTTCATCGAATGCGGCAACATGCGTGACGCCAAGGACGCGGCGCAGCTGACGAGTCCGGAGTGGCGCCAGAAGGCGGCCCAGGGCATCGCGGACGGCATCGTGGCCTTCCTCGGCGGGTAGCCCTCTCGGGAGTCCCGCCGGGACTCGGTCCACCGCCCCGATCCGTATCGCCGCGGGGAACCTCCGTACCATGGTGCCGCCCGCCCGCTCCGTACTGCGACCGCGGCACCGCGAGACGACCGAGACCGAGAAGGACACCTAAGACGTGAACATCCGCTCCCTCACTCGAGGCGACGGCGTGGTGATCGGAGCAGCGGCGCTGCTGTTCATCGCCTCGTTCCTTGATTTCTACTCCGCCACCGGCGGCGACCTTCCGAGCGCGTGGAACAACGGCGGCCTCCCGCTCCCGACCATCTTCCTGGTCGGTTTCATCGCGGCCGGGCTGCTCGTCTTCGCCCGCGTCCAGCCGGAGCGCAAGGTGCTGGGGCTGCCGCTGATCGCGTGGGGCACCGTGCTCGCCGTGTCGGCGGCGTGGTCCTCGCTGTGGGCGCTGTTCACCTGCCCGACCGTCCTCGACCTGGGCGCCGGCTCGATCATCTCCTTCCTCGCCACCCTGGCCCTGGCCGGCGTGGCCCTCTTCGCCTCCAAGGTCCCGGCACTGGCCGGCCAGCTGGTGCCGGACGCACGGCCCGCCGCCCCCGGGCCGTACGGCGGCCAGCCCCAGCCGGGCGCCGGGTACGGCTACCCGGGCACCCCGGAGGGCCAGGGCCAGCAGGCCCACCCCTACGGCGGCACCCCGCAGCCGGCCCCGCCCTACGGCGGCACCCCGCAGGACGCCGGCCAGCAGGCGCCGACGCCCACCCCGCCCCCGGCGTCGGACTTCTCCCCGTTCTGGTTCGCGGTCCCGGTGGCCCGCCCCCTCTTCGCCGAGGACGGCTCCCCGAACCCGATCGCGGAACTCGCGCCGGGCACCTGGTACCTGGCCGTCGAGCAGCGCGGCCCCTCCACGCTGATCGCCCAGACCCAGGACGGCCGCCGCGGCGTGCTGAACGACACCTCGGGCATCCAGCGCGGCTAGTCGACCCGATCCCGCGAGCACGTACCGACGGCCCCCCGCCCTTCCCGGCGGGGGGCCGTTGCCCTACAGTCACCTGACGACCCGTCAGGAACGACAGGAACGGCAGCGCGGAGGGGACCGTACATGCGCCTCGGACTCGCACTCGGCTACTGGGGCCGCGGCCCCGACCCCGACCACCTCGACCTCGCCACCGAGGCCGAGAACCTCGGCTACCACTCGGTGTGGACCGCCGAGGCCTGGGGCTCGGACGCCTTCACCCCGCTGACCTGGATCGCCGCGCACACCTCGCGGATCCGCCTCGGCACCGCCATCGCCCAGATGGCCGCCCGCACCCCGACCGCCACCGCCATGCACGCCCTCACCCTGGACCACCTCTCCGGCGGCCGGATGATGCTCGGCCTGGGCCTGTCCGGGCCGCAGGTCGTGGAGGGCTGGTACGGGCGCCCCTTCCCCGCGAGCCCGCTCACCGCGACCCGCGAGTACGTCGACGTGATCCGGCAGGTACTGCGCCGAGAGGGCCCGGTCACCCTGGACGGCCGCTTCCACCACCACCCGTACCGCGGCGACGACGGCACCGGCATCGGCAAGCCGCTCAAGCCCATCACCCACCCGCTGCGCGCGGACCTGCCGCTGCTGCTGGGCGCGGAGGGGCCGAAGAACATCGAGCAGACCACGCGGATCGCGGACGGCTGGCTGCCGCTGTACTGGTCGCCGACCCGCACGGACGTCTACCAGGCCTCCCTGGCCGACCTCCCCGAAGGTTTCATGATCGCGCCGATGGCCCGCGCCAAGGTGTGCGACGACGTCGCCGAGGGGCTGCTGCCGGTGAAGGCCATGCTCGGCTTCTACATCGGCGGCATGGGGCACGCGGCCCGCAACTTCCACGCCGACCTCATGGCGCGCATGGGGTACGAGGAGGAGGCCCGCCGCATCCAGGAGCTGTTCCTCGCCGGGCGCAAGGAGGAGGCCGTGCTGGCCGTCCCGGACGCGTTCGCCGACGAGATCTCCCTGATCGGCCCCCGGGAGCGGATCGCCGAACGCCTCGAACTGTGGCGCAAGGGCCCCGTCACCGACCTGCTCCTGACCGCCCCGGACCCCCACACCCTGCGGGTGCTCGCGGAGCTCAACAGCTAGCCCCGGCCCGCCAAGTCCCGCACACCCGGGCCTCGTTGCCCCATGAACCCATCGGGTAGATTCCCGGGGACCGATTTCCGAACCTGACGGGGCTGACGTGTTAGAGCTGACGGGGAGCGGCGCCGAGCCGCTGGAGCCGGAGGATCCGCGCCGGATCGGAGCGATCCCCCTCGCGGGCCGGCTCGGCGCCGGCGGCATGGGGCGGGTGTACCTCGGGGTCCAGGACGGCCGGTACGTCGCCGTCAAGCAGCTGCTGGCCTCCGTCGTCGGCGAGGACGAGGACTTCGTACGCCGCTTCGGGCACGAGCTGGACAACCTCGCCCGGCTGCCCGAGGGGGCCACCGCGCCCCTGCTCGGCAGCGACCGCTCCGCGCGGCCCCCGTGGTTCGCCACCGCGTACGTCCCCGGGCTCACCCTGCGCGAGGCACTCGAACTGAACGGCGGGCCCCTGCCCGCCGACGCCCTGTGGCTGCTGCTGCGGGAGGCCGCGGCGGGTCTGGCGCAGGTGCACGCGCTGGACATGGTGCACAGGGACCTCAAGCCGTCCAACATCATGCTGACGGTCCAGGGCCTGACCCTCATCGACTTCGGCGTCGCCCGGGCCGCCGAGCAGAGCCGGCTGACCGTGACGGGCATGGTCGTGGGTACGCCCGCCTACATGGCGCCCGAACAGGCCTCGGGGAGGCGGGGGTTGAGCGGGGCCACCGACGTGTTCGCGCTGGGCTCGGTCCTCGCGTACGCGGCGAGCGGACGGCCGCCCTTCGGTGACGAGTCGGGGCACGGCGTGCTGTACCGCATCGTCCACGAGGAACCCGACCTCGGGCCGCTGCGGGAGGCCGAGCCGGAGCTCGCCGACCTCGTCTCGAAGTGCCTCGCGAAGGACCCGGCGGACCGCCCCGAAGCCGCCGAGCTCCTCGAACTGGCCTCGCGACAGGGACCGTTCACGGCCCCGCTGTGGCCGGCGGCCGTCGACGAGCGGCTGACGGAGCGGGCCGCCTTCGCGGCGGACGTACAGGACATCGACGTACCGACGGCCCCGCTGGTGGGCGCCGATCGGGAGGCGGAAGAGGCGGCGGAGGAGGCGGGGAAGGCCCCCGGGGCCGGGGCCGGGTCCGGGAAGGAACCGGCCGAGGGTTCTCCGGGTGGACCGGACACCGCGCCCGCGGGCGGGCCTGCCCCGGCATCGCCCGAGGCCAAGGCGGAGGCCGCCGCCGAGGCCAAGGCGGGGGCCGCCGCGGCCCGCCCGGAACGCCGTCGGCGCGTCCGTGTCGTCCTCGCCGCGGTGCCCGTCGTCCTGGTCGCGGGCGGTACGACCCTCGCCATCCAGTACCTGCCGAACACGTCCTCCCCCCAGGCCGGTGCGAACGCCGCCCCGCCCTCCTCCGCGTCGGCCCCCGCCGACCCGACCGGCGCCGCGCCCGCCGCCGGCTCGTCGGGCCCGGCCTCACCCGCCCAGTCGCCCCAGGAGGGGGGCGCCCAGAACGCGCAGGGCGGCGCGGGCGGCCCGGGCACGGCACCGGGGGCGGTGCCCGGCACCGGTCCCGGTGCGGGAACCGGGAACGACGCCGGAGCCGGGGCCGGGGGCAGCGGGAGCCAGAACGGCGGCTCCGCCGGCACCGGCAGCTCGGCGGGCGCCCAGAACCCCGCGCCCCCGACCACCCCGAAGACCCCGGCCGCCCCGCCGCCCGCCTCCGGCACCTCCCGCTTCCGCAACGGCAGCAACGGCAAGTGCGTCAGCCAGGTGTTCGGGTCGTCGAGCTTCACCGAATGCTCGGACGCGACCACCCAGTGGACCGTGCAGGCCCGTTCCGACGGCAGCTTCAAGCTCGTCAACAAGCAGAGCGGCGGCTGCCTGTACTCCAACGGCCTCAACCAGGCCGTGTTCGTCGGCGACTGCTCCCAGGACGTCGGCCGCCTCTGGCGGAACGGCTCGGGCGGCAGCCTGGTGTCGAACCTCGGCGGCGGCTGCCTCGACCTCGGCATGAGCGGCACCAGCGGCCTGCTGACGGCGAGCTGCGACGGGGACGCCTCGCAGCGCTGGACGAAGCAGGCCTAGGCCGAGGGGTCGGCGGTGTCCTGCGAGGGCACCGCCGCCAGGACCTCGCGCAGGTCCAGCGGCATCACCGCGATGTCGATGGTGCCGCCGCCCTCGTAGCCGCAGGTCACGATCCGCGAGCCGGGGTTGATGGACATCCCCTCCCGCACGGAGGGGGCCCGTACCCCGGTGGCGCGGGCGCCGGGCAGCGGCACCGGTTCCCCGCGCCGCGGGACCCAGCGGGCCGCGCCCCCGTCGACGTACAGCCGGCCCATCCGCCAGCGGCCCTCGCCGGCCGGCTGCCGCGCCATCCCGGGGATGCCCGCCACGTTCCCGGCGGCGACCCGCTGCCGGTGCTTGCGCCGCAGCAGCCAGCCGGTCCCGGCGGCCACGCCCGCCATCACCACGTACTCGATCATCCGGCCATTGAAACAGGCCGGCCGGAGGCGGAGGGCTACCCGCCCAGCTGGGAGAGGCTCGGGACCTGGTCCTTGACCGGGGCGCCCGCACCCGCACCCGCGCCCTTGATCCCGTCGATCACGTCCTGGAAGGAGCTGATGTCGGCCTCGCCCGCCTGGCCCTTGCGCAGCTTGGTGCCGAGGCCCTTCAGGGATTCGATGCCGACCGTCAGCGGGGCCACCGCCTTCGACAGCAGCGGGTCGCCCTTGGCGTTCTCGGCGGCCGCCTTGAGCCGGTTGTACGCGAAGGCCCCGGCGAGGCCCGCCTTGACGAGGGCGAAGGTACGACCCTTGGCGCCCTTCTTGAACTTGCCCGCGCGGTACGGCTTGATGATCCACTGGTACGTCGCCCCGGCCGCGAGCCCGGCGTTGGCCACGAAGCGCGTCTTGGCGAACTTCTGCTTCTCGGCGGAGGTACTGGGCGAGGGCGTCGCGGCGGCCATTTCGTCGGCTTCGCCGGCGGCCGGGATCGCCGCCGCCAGGGCTGCCAGCTCCGCGGCCGAGGCCATGGAGATCTGCTCCTCGGCGGGCTGGTCCGCGGCGGGTTGGCCGGCCTGGCTACTGCTGCCGCGGGCGCTGCCACCGCCGCACGCGGTGGCGCCCGCGAGCAGCGCGCTGGACAGGAGCACCGCCGTGAGGGCTCGGCGCAGTCGGGCGGTACGGGGTACGGACACGGGTGCCTCCGGTGGCTGAGCTGTCCCCCGCAGCCTCACCCGGCACGCCGTGCCGCGCCCCCTGGGGGCAGCCGTTCGGGTTTGCCCGCCGCCGGAGCGGCAACACGAGTGGCATGCCCACACACACCCGAGCACGCGTACGCGGAAGCAGTCAGGCCGGACGCGCCGTCGCACTGGCGGCGGACCTGCTGGCCTTCGTCATCGCCCTGTGGATCCTGCTGTACCTGCTGGACGCCAACCGGGGCAACGAACTGGTGGAGTTCGTCCACGACACGGCGAGCCGGCTCGCCGGCTGGTCCTACGACCTGTTCACCTTCAGCAGGGAATGGGTCCAGGTCGTCTTCGGCTACGGCGTGGCCGCCGTGGTCTACCTCCTCGTCGGCCACGCCGTGGCGGGCTGGCTCTACCGCCGCTGAACCGGCCGCGCGGTCAGCCGCAGCAGTCCGGCTCCAGCCCGCCCGGCAGCTCGTTCCCGCCGAACACCTGTGACGTGGCCTCGTCCCCGCCCAGCGCCGCAACGGCCAGCAGCAGCGACCCCGCCGTCCAGGTCGTCTGCTCGACCGGCCACACCGCGTCGTCCTGGAACACGTAGCCCGTCCAGTACATGCCATTGTCGGCGCGCAGGTGGCCGATGGAGCGCAGGATCTCCAGCGCCCGGTCCGACTCCCCCATCGCCCACAGCGCGAGCGCCAGCTCGCAGGACTCCCCGCCCGTCACCCACGGGTTCGGCAGCACGCACCGCACGCCGAGGTCCGGGACGACGAACTCCTCCCACCGTTCCTCGATGCGGGCCTTCGCCTCGGGGCCGGTCAGGGCGCCGCCGAGGACCGGGTAGTACCAGTCCATCGAGTAGTGGTTCTTGTCGAGGAACCGCTCGGGGTGGCGACGGATCGCGTGCCGCAGCGCGCCCACGGCGAGCTCCCAGTCCGGCTGGGGCTCCTCGCGGTGCTCGGCGACGGCCAACGCACAGCGCAGCGCCTGGTGGATGGAGGAGGAACCGGTGAGCAGGGCGTCGGTGACGGGCGTGCCGTCCGCCTCCCGCTTCCAGCCGATCTCCCCGCCGGGCTGCTGGAGGGCGAGGACCCACTCGACGGCCGCGTAGACGGTCGGCCACATCCGGTCGAGGAACGCGTCGTCGCCGGTGGCGAGGTAGTGGTGCCACACGCCGACGGCTATGTACGCCGTGAAGTTGGACTCCCGGCCGGCGTCCTGCGGCTGCGCGGTGTCGACGCCGTCCGGCCGGTCGGCGTACGCCGCGTACCAGGAGCCGTCCTCGTTCTGGTGGCGGGCCAGCCACGCGTAGGCGCGCTCGGCGGCCTCGTGCTCGCCGGCCGCGTCCAGGGCCATCGCGGCCTCGGTGTGGTCCCACGGGTCGAGGTGGTGCCCGCGGAACCACGGGATGGCCCCGTCCGCGCGCTGCGCGGCGAGGATGCCCGCGACGGTCTCGGCGGCCTGATCGGCGGTCAGCACCCCGTCGAGGACGAGGCGTTCGGTGCGCTCGGGCGAGCTCACTTGGCCGCGCCCGCGGCGTCGACGGGGAGGTGCGGCTTGGTCGCGTACGCCACGAAGCTCTTGCCGATGACCGGGTTGAGGGCCTTCTCCGCGTAGCGGGTGAGCGCCGGCTTCTTCATGATGTCCCAGACCAGGAGCTTGTGGTACGCCTTGACCGGCAGCGCCTTGTCGTTGTCGACCCCGAAGGCGCACTTGAGCCACCAGTACGGGGAGTGCAGCCCGTGCGCGTGGTGCGTGCCGTACGGCTTGAGACCGGCCGCCTCCATCTTCCCCAGCAGCTCGTCCGCCTTGTAGATGCGGATGTGGCCGCCCTCGACCTCGTGGTAGGCGTCGGAGAGCGCCCAGCAGACCTTCTCGGGGCCGTAGCGGGGCACGGTGATGGCGATGCGCCCGCCGGGCTTGAGGACGCGCACCATCTCGGCGAGGACGCCCTTGTCGTCGGGGATGTGCTCCATCACCTCGGAGATGATGACGACGTCGAACGAGTCGTCGGGGAAGGGCAGCGCGAGCGCGTCGCCCTCCATGGCGGTGGCGGTGGCGCCGGCCGGGGCCTCGCCGGCCTCCTTCATCGCCGCGAACCACTTGGCGACCTCGCGGATCTCCTCGCCGTTGCGGTCGAGGGCGACCACCTGGGCGCCGCGCCGGTAGCACTCGAAGGCGTGCCGGCCTGCGCCGCAGCCCAGATCGAGCACGCGGTCGCCTGCGGCGAGCGGGAACCGGGAGAAATCGACGGTCAGCACGGGGTCCTGCCTTCGCGGTCGCGGGGGTGTACGGGGGTGGTGTGGACGAGGAGGGGGACGAGAGGGGTGAGGGAGGTCACCGCGAACGGCGGGTACGCGCGGCGGCGGCCTGCTCGATGGCGGCGCGGTAGTGCGCGGCGGTGCCCTCGGCGGCCTTGGCCCAGGTGAATCTGGTCAGGACGCGTTCCCGCCCGGCGGCGCCGAGCCGGGTCCGCAGCTCGGGGTCGCCCAGGACCCGGCCGAGCGCGGCGGCCAGCGCGCCCGCGTCGCCCGGGGGCACCGCGAGGCAGGTCTCGCCGTCGGGGCCGGCGACCTCGGGGATGGCCCCGCCGGTCGTGGCGACGAGCGGGGTGCCGGTGGCCATGGCCTCGGCGGCGGGCAGCGAGAACCCCTCGTAGAGGGAGGGCACGCAGGCGACCTGCGCGCTGCGGACCAGGTCGACGAGCTCGGCGTCGGTGATCCCCTTGACGAAGCGGACCGCGTCCTGGAGCCCGTACGTCTCGATCGCGCGGGCCACGGGACCCTGCTCGGCCCGCTTGCCGACGACGACGAGGTGCGCGTCGGGCTGCTCGGTGCGCAGCTTCGCGAGGGCCTCGACGAGGTGCACGAGGCCCTTGAGCGGGACGTCGGCGCTGGAGGTGGTGACGATCCGGCCGGGTACCTCGGCGACGGACGGGTCCGGGGACCACAGGTCGGTGTCCGCGCCGATGTGCACGACGTGGATGCGGTCGTCGCGCACGCCGAGGTGCTCGGCGATCTCCTGCCGGGAGGACCCGGACACGGTGAGCACCGAGGGGAGCCGCCGGGCGACCCTCTTCTGCATGCGCGTGAACCCGTACCAACGGCGCACGGAGAGCCGGGCCGTGCGGTCCTTCGCGGCGGCGAGGTCGAGGGCGCGGTCCACGGTGATGGGGTGGTGGATGGTGGTCACCAGAGGTGCCCCGAGATCCCCCAACAGCCCGTAACCCAAGGTCTGGTTGTCATGGATGACGTCGAACTCGCCCGCGCGGGCCGCCAGGTGGCGCCGGGCGCGGAGCGAGAAGGTCAGCGGCTCGGGGAAGCCGCCGGTCCACATGGTGGCGACCTCCAGCGCGTCGACCCAGTCCCGGTACTCGTCGCGCTTCGGCGTACGGAAGGGATCGGGCTGGCGGTAGAGGTCGAGGCTCGGGAGCTCGGTGAGCGTGGCACCCGTGTCGAGCACCGGGTACGGCTGCGCGCCGATGACCTCGACGGAGTGTCCGAGGCGTACGAGCTCGCGCGAGAGGTGGCGGACGTAGACGCCCTGGCCGCCGCAGAACGGGTTCCCCTTATAGGTGAGGAGCGCGATGCGTAGCGGGCGGTCGCCGTCGGTGGCGGAACCCGCGAGAGGGCTCGTCACCATGGCCTCAGCGGTCACTCTCGGCCCCCTTCTCCCTGCACTTTCGCCGGAGCGTAACCGCTCGGATAATGTAGAACAAGTTACAGACTTGATCCGTTGAAGAGCATTGAATCTACCGGCCGGAAACCACACCGTAAGAGGCGGAGCAGGTGATTCGCGCCACGGCTCCGGCGCCTGAGATGCTGGACCCGGAGCAGCCCGAATCAGCCCACGCACACTCCCCGCAACGACTCGGAACGCCACGGAACGGGACATATGACACCGGATGCGAAGCACCTCGCCGCCACGGTCACCACGCCGGCGTCCCCGCCCCTGACGGAGCGCCAGGAGGCGCGCCGCCGCCGGATCCTGCACGCCAGCGCCCAGCTGGCCAGCCGGGGCGGCTTCGACGCGGTGCAGATGCGGGAGGTCGCGGAGTCCTCCAGCGTCGCCCTGGGCACGCTGTACCGGTACTTCCCGTCCAAGGTCCACCTCCTGGTCGCCACCATGCAGGACCAGCTCCAGCACATGCACACGACGCTCCGCAAACGCCCCCCGGCGGGCGAGGACCCGGCGGCCCGGGTGGCGGAGACCCTGATGCGCGCCTTCCGCGCCCTCCAGCGGGAACCCCAGTTGGCCGACGCCATGGTCCGCGCCCTGACCTTCGCGGACCGCAGCGTGAGCCCCGAGGTGGACACGGTGTCCCGACTGACGACGGCGATCATCCTGGACGCCATGGGCCTGGAGGCCCCACCGACGGCGGAACAGCTCTCGGCGGTCCGCGTCATCGAACACACCTGGCACTCGGCCCTGATCACCTGGCTCTCGGGCCGGGCGTCCATAGCCCAGGTCAAGATAGACATCGAAACGGTGTGCAGGCTGATCGACCTGACGGCCCCGGAAAAGGCGTGAAGTAGGGGGTAGGGGCTCCCGCGGTCGGGGCCTTCCCCCTAAGCCCGCCGCTCCGCCTCGGCGGCTGCCCACCCGCCTCCGGATGCGGGTGGGTTCGTGGCGGGCGTCGCTCCGGGAGGGGCGCTTTGGCTGTTCGGGCGGTGGCCCGGGGGCAGTCGCGCCCAGCCTCGCCGGATGGGCGGGTCGGGGGTGGGGGTTGTCGGTGCCCCGGTCGGTCGGTGGTGAAAAGGGTTGGGGGTTTCCCGTTGGTCCTTGTCTTTCCGTGGCGGGTCGGTCTGTCAAGGGTCGCCGTAGGCGATCGCGCAGCGACGCGACCGGAGGGAGCGCCCTTGACAGGCCGACCCGACGCGGAAGGACCATGGGACCGACGGGAAATCCCCAACCCTTTTCACCACCGACCGACCGAGGCACCACCAAACCTCAGCCCCCGCCCCGCCCCACAGCCGGTCCTGGACCGGCAGACTGCGGCCCCTCCCCCTCGTGTCGAGTGCCGCTCCGTACACCCGCTCCGTCTTCACCCGCTCCCCCACCAACCGGACGACCACGAAGCCCCACTCCCCACGTCGGCCGATTAAGATCGCCAGGCGCTCCTCAACAACACCGCCAGCGGCCCGTGTTGGGCCCTGCCGGAGGGGGAGCCGGTGGTTTCGGCGACAGGATCTTGGGGGCGGAGTGCAGCCGAGCGGTGGACCAGGGGTGGGTCTCAGCCCGACGGAGACGGCCGTTCTCCTGTTGGACAAGATCCGTGAGGGCAATGAGTACGCCCGCAGCCGCAAGAAGCGGTTCAGCCGGAGCGCTTCCCTCACCAAGGTGGCGACGCTGGTGTTGTCCGCGGCGTCCACCGTCATCCTGGGTCTGCAGAACCTCAACGCGTGGACCGGTCTGGCCTTGGCCTGCGTGGCGGTGGTGACGCTGCTGGGGGCCGTCGAGCCGTTCTTCAACTGGCGTTCCCGGTGGGTGCTGATGGAGCAGGCCCAGCACCGTTTCCGGCGGCTCGGCGACGACCTGGAGTACCTCGTGGCCTCGACCGCCGCCAACCAGCTCACGCACGACCAGCTCGGCGAGGTCTTCGGCCGCTACCAGGCGATCTGGGACGACCTGAGCAACACGTGGCTGGAGCACCGCCGGGAACTCACCTCGTCGACCGGCGCCTGACGTTCGAGCGGATGATCGGAGCGAGACGGACGATGGACGTATTCGTGAATCGGGTGGGCGAAGAACGGCGCGTCGTCGCGTTCCGCTGCAATGCGGGGCACGGGGCTGCGGTGGCCCGCTGGATGGGCGATGAGCTTCCCGAACAGGGCACCCAGGCGTTCGTGGAACTCACCGTCGCCGAGCCAATCTCCGATTGGCGTCCGGTGGAGCCTACGGCCGGCCGCGCCCTGGCTGTCGAACCTGACGGCATTGCGGTCACGGGGGAGGTACTGGCCATCGGCGGCCCGGGGGACCCGGTGGTGGACCTCAGGGTCGGCACGGATGTGGTTCTGATCGAGGTCGGTTGCGGCAAGGACGAGCTGAGGGTGGGCGGGCGCATATCGTTCGTGACCTTCGCCCTTGAGGCCTACCCGTACTCGCTGTGAGCCGCCTCGCACCTCACGAGCGCGGCTGCCGCCCTTCCGGTCGCACCGACCTGCGGACCTAATCTGCGCCTGGCAGCCGGGCCAGCAAGTGGGCGTCCAGGAAGCCCCGTTCCGAGGCCGGGTCGTGGATCAGGCGGGCGAAGGGGGTGAGGCCGGCGGCGGTCAGGAGGTCCGCGAACCGGTCCACCGGCCAGCTGTAGGCGGGGGTGACCTTGTGGTCGAAGCGGATCGGGGCCCGGGCGTCGGTGGCGAAGAAGGAGGCCAGGAGCAGGCCTCCCGGCGCCAGGACGCGGGCCTGTTCGGCCAGGAGCGCGGGCAGTTCCGCCGGTGGGGTGTGGATCGTCGAGTAGTGGGCCAGTACGCCGCCGAGCGAGCCGTCCTCGACCGGCAGGGACTCCATCCGCGCCTCGTCGAACCGCAGCGCCGGGCGGACCCGCCGGGCGTGGGCGACCATGCCCGGGGAGAGGTCGAGCCCGAAGGCGTCCAGGCCCAGGTCGTTCAGCATGGCCGTCAGGTGTCCCGGCCCGCAGCCGACGTCGGCCACCCGCCGGTTGCCCGCCTCGCGGACCAGCTCCGCGAAGGTGCCGATCATGGCCCTTGAGAACGGGTGGGTTTCCAACTGGTTGTCGAACAGGGACGCGTAAAGCTCGACGACGCCGTCGTAGGCCGCCCTGGTTTCGTCCTGGTGTTCCGCCACGGGAAGGAATCTAACATCCGTGCGGTGAGGGGGAGATGGATGGAGCGCACCACTGATCCCGTCGACGAGACGCCTTTGACCGCCGAGGAGTACGAGGCCGTTCATGCCGCCGTCGCGGCGGCTGCGGGGAGCCGGTCGCGGAGCCTCAACTCGTTGTTCGCGGATTGGAAGGATGTTGTCGAGGACGTGGAGGAGGGCTACTCGCTCTGCGCGCCCGAGTTCGACGACGACCTCGCCTGCCGGGACGCGTTGGGCAGGGCGTGGCCGCTCCTGCCTCCGCGCGTGCGGGCGATCAGGCGGCCCGAGCTCGACGAGCTGGACGGCCGGTTCCGTGCGGCAACGGTCCCGTGGCCAGGACGTCCTGAAGAGCCGCACCAGTGGTGGCGCTACCGGATTCCGCTGGTTGTGGAAGCGGAGGCGGGCCTGCCCCGGCCGGGTGGGTGGCCCCTGGGGTGGGAAGTCCTGCCGTTCCCCAAGCCCGCCGGTGTGCGGGTCGTCGAGTGGGGCCGGCCGTAGGGCCACCGGGCGCCCGGTTCCGCACGTGCGCCCGGTGGGCGGGGGTGTCGGGTCGGGGCCGGGAACGGCCCCGACCCGACACCCCCGGGCCGGGCTACTCCTCCGGCGGGAAGACCGGCTCGCCCGTTTCGGCCAGGGTGATCATGATGGCCTCGACCGGGCAGCCCTCGGCCGCCGTGAGGGTGGGCTCGTTCGCGTCCGTCTGCGGGGTGCGCGGGTGGGACTGGCGGGCCGAATCGAGGGTGAAGGCGTCCGGGGCGTGGTTCACGCACATGCCCGAGCCGATGCAGACCCCGCGGTCCACCTCCACCTGCCAGCGGTCGCCCATCAGGCACCCGCCTCGTAGCCCGCGGGGAGGTGGATCATCTTGTGCTCCAGGTACTCGGACAGGCCCTCCGGGCCGAACTCGCGGCCGACGCCGCTGTTCTTGTAGCCGCCGAAGGGGCCGAGCATGTCGAGGCTGAAGGTGTTGACGTTGAAGGTGCCCGTGCGGACCTGGCGGGCGAAGTCGATGCCGTGGTCGACGTCCCCGGTCCAGACGCTGCCGCTCAGGCCGAATTCGGAGTCGTTCGCGATGCGGGCGGCCTCCGCCTCGTCCCCGTACGGGATCAGGCACACGACCGGGCCGAAGATCTCCTCCTGGGCGATCCGCATGGAGTTGTCGACGTCGCCGAAGAGCGTGGGTTCGACGTACCAGCCGCGGTCCTGACCTGCCGGGCGGCCGCCGCCCGCGAGGATCTTGGCGCCCTCCTCCTGGCCGATGCGGATGTAGTCGAGGGAGCGCTGCTGCTGGCGCTGGGCGACGAGCGGGCCGAGCTGGGTGGCCGGGTCCAGCGGGTCGCCCACGACCAGGGCGCCCGCGGCGGCGGCGAAGGCGTCGGCGATCTCGTCGTAGCGGCCGCGCGGGGCGAGGATGCGGGTCTGGGCCACGCAGGCCTGGCCGTTGTTCATCCAGGCGGCCGGGACGATGCCGGCGACGGCGGTGTCCAGGTCGGCGTCCGGCAGGATCACGGCGGCGGACTTGCCGCCGAGTTCGAGGGTGACGCGGGTGAGGTTGCGGGCCGCGACCTCCATCACGCGCTTGCCGGCGGCCACGGAGCCGGTGAAGGCGACCTTGTCGACGCCGGGGTGCCCGACCAGGTACTCGCTGACCTCGCGGTCGGCGGGCAGGATCGACAGCACGCCCTCGGGCAGGCCCGCCTCGCGGGCGATGTCGGCGAGGATGAAGGAGTCGAGCGGGGCTTCCGGGGAGGGCTTGAGGATCACGGTGGAGCCGGTCAGCAGGGCGGGCGCCAGCTTGGCCGCCGCCACGAACTGCGGGACGTTCCAGGGGATGACGGCCGCGACGACCCCGACGGGCTCGCGGCGTACGAGGATCGGGCCGAGCGCGCCCGCGCGGTACTCCTCGTACGGGTAGTTCCGCGCGACGGTGATCGCGGCGTCGTAGACCATCATCGGGCCGAGCGCCTGCGCGAGGACGCTCCAGGAGTAGGGCGAGCCGTTCTGGGAGCTGATCGAGCGGGCGATCTCCTCGTGCCGGACGGCTATGGCGTCCTTGATGCGGGAGACGACGGCGATGCGCTCGTCCAGGGTCATGCGCGGCCAGGGGCCCTCGTCGAATGCCGTGCGGGCGGCGGCGACTGCGCGGTCCACGTCCGCCTTCGAGGCGTGCGGGACGGAGCCGATGACCTGCTCGGTGTGGGGGGAGACGATCCGGATCGTGTCGGTGCCCAGCGGATCCGTCCACTCCCCGCCGATGAACAGTTGTCCGTGTTCCACGAGCTCGGTCATGGCTGAGGCCTCCTGCGGCTTGGCATTTGCAGAACTGATACCAGTTCTAGTTCGAGGAGTCCACGGCCAGGACGGAAGAGTGGAGAAGATCCAACGACTAGTCAGAATCCCGAAGAAGTGGTCGACTTGGGCAACTGGTGGAACACGTTCTTATAGAGGCAGGGGACGGCGAATGGACACGGCCAAGGACGCGCCGCAGGACGCGCCGCACGTCACCGATCACGGTGGCGGCGTGTGGGGGATCAAGGTCCCCATCCCCGACAACCCGCTCGGCCACACCCTCGTCCACGTCCTCGACACCGACCGCGGCCCGGTCCTCGTCGACACCGGCTGGGACGACCCCGACTCCTGGGACACCCTCGTCGCCGGGCTCGGCGCGCTCGGCATCGCCGTCGCCGACGTCCACGGCGTGGTGATCACCCACCACCACCCCGACCACCACGGCCTGTCCGGGCAGGTCCGGGACACCTCGGGCGCGTGGATCGCCATGCACGCCGCCGACACCGAGGTCGTCGTACGGACCCGGGCCTCCGAGCCGGGCGTCTGGTTCGACTACATGAGCGAGAAGCTCGCCGCCGCCGGAGCCCCGGAGGAGCACATCGCCCCGCTCCGCGCCGCCCGCACCGGCGGCCGGCTGCGGACCCTGCCCGGACTGCGGGCCGCCGTCCCCGACCGGGAGATCGTCCCCGGCGAGCTGCTGCCGCTGGCCGGGCGCCGGCTGCGCGCGATCTGGACCCCCGGGCACACCCCCGGCCACGTCTGCCTCCACCTGGAGGAGGCCCACCCGGCGAACCTCCCCGGCAACGGCCGCCTCTTCTCCGGGGACCACCTGCTGCCCGGCATCTCCCCGCACATCGGCCTGTACGAGGACCCGCAGAGCGACCGGATCACCGACCCGCTCGGCGACTACCTCGACTCCCTCGAACGCATCGGCCGCCTCGAACCGGCCGAGGTGCTCCCCGCCCACCAGCACGCCTTCACCGACGCGCCCGCCCGCGTACGGGAGTTGCTGGACCACCACGAGGAGCGGCTGACCGGGCTGTGGGCGCTGCTCGCGGACCCGCTGACCCCGTGGGGGCTGGCGGAGCGGATGGAGTGGAACCGGCCCTGGGAGCAGATCCCGTACGGCTCCCGCAACATCGCCGTCTCGGAAGCGGAAGCCCACCTTCGGCGGCTGGTGAAGCAGGGCCGCGCGGAGGCGGTCCCGGGCAGCGACCCGGTCGCGTACCGCGCCCTGTAGGCGACCGCCGGGGCCGGCCGGTAAGGGGCGCTGCGGGCCGGCACCCCCGTGCCCGCTTCCTACGGGCCGGTACAGTGAGCGGGTCGTCCTCACTTCCGTACGGGGGGAAGCCGGTGCGAATCCGGCGCTGACCCGCAACCGTGACCCGCCCCGGCCCCCGCCGTCGGGCTGGGAGCCGGAATGCCCCGTTCCGGAGGTGCGCGGCTCGTGCCGCCGGGTCCTCCGGCGGCCGGCACCGTCGAGGTAAACGGAGCCGGAGCCCGGTCCCGTGCGTGCCCGCGCGAGTGCCTGCTTCCGGCTCCCCAGCAGGAGAGGCACCCCCGCCCCCATGAACGTCCGCCGCAGCGCCGCCGCGCTCGCCGCCTCCGCCGTGCTCTGCGTGGGCGCCGCCCCCGCAGCCCTCGCCGACACCGCGCCGCCCTCTCCCTCCGCGCCGCCCGTGATCCCGTCGGGGCTGTACGGAAAGAACGACCCGACGTACGACGGCGTGTGGCGCCAGTCGTTCGCGCTGCTCGCCCAGCACACCGTGGGCGTCAAGCCCGCCAAGGCGGCCGTGGACTGGCTGGTGGGCCAGCAGTGCGCGAACGGCGGTTTCGCCGCGTTCCGCGCGGACGCCTCCGCCGCGTGCGAGGCGACGACGATGTTCGACACGAACGCCACGGCGGCGGCAGTCCAGGCGCTGAAGACGCTCGGCGGCCAGGACGCGGCGGTCAAGAAGAGCACGGACTGGCTGAAGTCCGTCCAGAACGAGGACGGCGGCTGGTCCTACGTCCCCGGCTCCCCCAGCGACGCCAACTCCACCGCCCTGGTGATCAGCGCCCTCGCGGTGGCGGGCGACAAGCCCGCCGAGGTGAAGTCGAAGGCCGGCAAGTCCGCCTACCAGGGCCTGGCCGCCTTCCAGCTCGGCTGCGCCGCCGAGCCCGCCGCCGACCGGGGCGCCTTCGCCTACCAGCCCCTCGACGGCAAGCTGACCGCCAACGCGGACGCCACCGCCGCCGCGGCCCTGGCCGGCCTGGGTCAGGGCTCGGCCGTGGCCCTGTCCGCCTCGGACACCCCCGCCACCCCGCTGACCTGCCCGCCGGCCTCCGCCGACGCGGCGGCCGACCCTGCGGCCCTGGCCCAGGGCGCGACCGGCTACCTGGCCGAGGCCCTCAAGAAGGACGGCCACCTCACCGCGGTCACCCCGGGCGCGGACCAGCCGACCCCCGACACCGGCAACACCGCGGACGCGGTGATCGCCCTGGCCGCGGCCGGGCACAAGCAGTCCGCGGCGGGCGCGCTGGAGTGGCTGAAGGGCAACTCCGCACAGTGGGCGCAGGGCAACCCGGCGGGCCTGGGCACGCTGATCCTGGCCGCGCACGCCACGGGCGCCGACCCGAAGTCCTTCGGCGGCACCGACCTCGTCGCGGCGCTGAACGCCACCGGCCCGGCCCCGCAGGGCGCGGACTCCTCCGCGACCTCGGTCGACGGCAAGAAGGACAAGCCGTCCGGCGGCCAGAACATCTGGTGGATCGTCCTCGCGGGCGCCGCGGCCGGCATGGGCATCGGCATCCTGCTGAGCGGCCGCCGCAAGAAGAACCGGCTCTGATGCGTCGCCGCCCGCCGTCCGTGCTCGCCGTGCTGCTCGGGTTCGCCCTGGTCGTACTGGCCGCCTCCCCGGCGGCGGCGTCGAGCTACCGGTACTGGTCGTTCTGGGACTCCGCGGCCGGCGGGGCCTGGTCGTACGCCACGGTGGGCCCCTCGATGGCCCGCCCGGCGGACGGCTCCGTGCAGGGGTTCCGCTTCGCCGTCAGCAAGGACGCCTCCGCCGAGGCGGCCCGGCCGCGGGCGGCGGCGGACTTCTCGGCGGTCTGCGGGGCGACCCCGGCGGCCGAGGGGAAGAAGCGGGTGGCCCTCGTCGTCGACTTCGGCGTCCCCGCGGACGCGCCCTCGGGCGAGACCCCGCCGCAGGAGGCCCCCCGCACGGCCTGCGCGCAGGTCGCCCCGGACGCCACGACGGCGGAGGCCCTGGCGTCGGTGGCGAAGCCGCTGCGCTACAACGGCGCGGCGATGCTGTGCGCGATCTCGGGCTACCCGGCGCAGGGCTGCGGCGAGCCGATCGCCGCGCCGGCGGCCGACAGCCCGGATCCGACGGCGGCACCGTCCCCTGCCTCGGGCGGCGGCCCGTCCGCGGGCCTGATCACCGGCGTCGCGGCGGTGGCCGCCTTGGCCGCGGCCGGCATCTGGCAGTCCCGCCGCCGCACCCGATGACACACGACCAGCCGACCGGGCATTCCGCCGTGTCCCGGGGCTCCGCCCCGGACCCCGCGCCTCAAACGCCGGCAAGGCTGGATTCGCCCTCCGGGCGATCCAGCCCGCCTGGGGCAGGGCTTCGCTCCCCGCACTCGCAGGCTGACGCCGGCCACATTCCAGCCCCGCCGGCGTTCGAGGTGCGGGGGTCTGGGGGCAGCGCCCCCAGGAGTGGCGCCGCACCCGGCAACGTGCCCCCGCCCCGGCAAAGCCCCGCCGCGGCGGGCGGCGCGCACGGGCCGACGTACAGCCGGAGCAAGTGGCGGGCGCCCCTCGCCGGCCGGGCGACGGCCCTGCACGCGGGGGCCTGGTGGTTGTGGGCCCTCGGGCTCGCCACCGCAGCTTCGCGGACCACCAATCCGCTGCTCCTCGGGATGGTCATCGGCGTCGCCGGGTACGTGGTCGCGGCCCGCCGCACGGACGCGCCGTGGGCCCGCTCCTACAGCGCGTTCCTGAAGCTCGGCCTGTTCGTCGTCGGCCTGCGCCTCCTCTTCTCCGTGCTGCTGGGCTCCCCCATTCCCGGCTCGCACACCCTCTTCACCCTCCCCGAGGTCCCGCTGCCCGCCTGGGCGCAGGGCGTCCGGTTCGGTGGCCGGGTCACCGCCGAACAGCTCGTCTTCGCCTTCTACGACGGCGCCAAGCTGGCCGCCCTCCTGGTCTGCGTCGGCGCCGCGAACGCCCTGGCGAACCCGGCGCGGCTGTTGAAGTCCCTCCCGGCCGCCCTGTACGAGGCGGGCGTCGCCGTGGTCGTCGCGATGACCTTCGCGCCGAACATGGTCGCCGACGTCGTCCGCCTGCGCACCGCCCGCCGACTGCGCGGCCGCCCGACCGGCGGGGTGAAGGCGATCCTGCAGATCGGCCTGCCGGTGCTGGAGGGCGCCCTGGAACGCTCCGTCGCCATCGCCGCGTCGATGGACGCGCGCGGGTACGGGCGCACCGCCGAGGTCCCGCCCGCCGTGCGGCACACCACCAACGCCCTCACCCTCGGCGGCCTGCTCGGCATGTGCGCCGGCACGTACGGGCTGCTCGCCGCGGAGGGCGCCGCGTACGGGCTGCCCGTACTCGGCATCGGCCTGCTGCTGGCCCTCGCGGGCCTGCGGCTCGGCGGCCGCCGGTCGGTGCGCACCCGCTACCGGCCCGACCGCTGGGGGCCGCGCGCCTGGCTGGTCGCCGGATCGGGCGCGGCCGTCGCCGCGCTCCTCGTGTACGCGGGCACGCTCGACCCCGCCGCCCTGCATCCGGGGGTGGTGCCGCTGGTGGCGCCGACCCTCCCGCTGTGGCCGGCGGCGGCGATCCTGATCGGCCTGCTGCCCGCGTTCGTGGCCCCCGTACCGTCCACAGCCCCTGAGGAGTCGTCCCGGTGATCCGCTTCGAGCAGGTGTCCGTCACCTACGACGGCGCGGCCGGCCCTTCCCTCCGGGGCCTCGACCTGGAGATCCCGGAAGGGGAGCTGACGCTGCTCGTCGGCCCGTCCGGGGTGGGCAAGTCCACCCTGCTGGGCGCCGTCTCCGGGCTGGTCCCGCACTTCACCGGCGGCACCCTGCGCGGCCGGGTGACGGTCGCGGGCCGTGACACGCGCACCCACAAGCCGCGCGAACTCGCGGACGTGGTGGGCACGGTCGGCCAGGATCCGCTCGCGCACTTCGTGACGGACGTGGTGGAGGACGAGCTGGCGTACGGGATGGAGTCCCTCGGGCTGGCGCCCGCCGTGATGCGCCGCCGCGTCGAGGAGACCCTGGACCTCCTCGGCCTGAACGAGCTGCGCGATCGCCCGATCGCGACCCTTTCGGGCGGGCAGCAGCAGCGGGTCGCGATCGGCTCGGTCCTGACCACGCACCCGAAGGTCCTCGTACTGGACGAGCCCACGTCGGCGCTGGACCCGGCGGCGGCGGAGGAGGTCCTGGCGGTGCTCCAGCGGCTGGTCCACGACCTCGGCACGACGGTCCTGATGGCGGAGCACCGGCTGGAGCGGGTGGTGCAGTACGCCGACCGGGTCCTGCTCCTGCCCGCCCCGGGCGCGGCGCCCGTACTGGGCACCCCGGCGGAGGTCATGGCCGTCTCCCCCGTCCACCCTCCCGTGGTCTCCCTGGGCCGGGTGGCGGGCTGGTCCCCGCTCCCCCTGTCGGTCCGCGACGCCCGTAGGCTCGCCGCCCCTCTCCGCGCCCGCCTCGCTTCCCTGTCCGCCCCGGTGGACCGCGCGCCCCTGCCGACCGATCCCGTCTGCGGCACCGCTTCCCGGGCTCTGCCCGGACCCGCTCCTCAATCGCCGGAGGGGCTGGGTTTCCGCTCGGCGGAGCCGGATGGTCGCATTGCCGAGCCGGACAGCGGTCTCCCCGCGGGGCAGGGCGCAAGGTTGGAGGCCGACGCCGGCGGAAGTCCAGCCTCGCCGGCGTTTGAGGCGCGGGGTCTGGGGCGGAGCCCCAGTTTCGGGAAGGGGCGGGTAGGGGACGGCTCCGCGCAGCGGCACCCCTCGCCCCGCACCGGACTGCTCGCCCGCCTGCTCCGCCGCGCCGAGCCGAGCCACCCCGCACCGGCAGGCGCCGCCCCGGCCGAGACCAAGGGTCTCGCGGTCCGCCGCGGCCGCCGGGAAGTGCTCCGCGGAATCACCCTCACCGTCGCCCCCGGCGAAACCGTCGCCCTCATGGGCCGCAACGGCGCCGGCAAGTCCACCCTGCTCGCAGCCCTCGTAGGCACCGTCCCGCCCGCCACCGGTGAGGTGACCGTCGGCGGCCTCGCCCCTCACCGCACCCCGCCGCCCGAGATGGTGCGGCGTGTGGGGCTCGTACCCCAGGAGCCCCGCGACCTCCTCTACGCCGACACCGTCGCCGCCGAGTGCGCCGCCGCGGACTCCGACGCGGGTGCGGCCCCCGGCACCTGCCGGGAGCTGGTGACGTCCCTGCTGCCGGACGTGCCCGACGACGTCCACCCCCGCGACCTCTCCGAGGGCCAGCGGCTCGCCCTGGCCCTGGCCCTGGTGCTGACGGGCCGGCCGGCGCTGCTCCTGCTCGACGAGCCGACCCGGGGTCTGGACTACGCCGCCAAGGCCCGCCTGATCGAGATCCTCCGCGGCCTCGCCGCCGACGGCCACGCCATCGTCCTGGCCACCCATGACGTGGAGCTCGCCGCCGAGGTGGCGCACCGCGTGCTGATCCTGGCGGGCGGGGAGATCGTCGCGGACGGCCCGACGGCCGAGGTGGTCGTCTCCTCCCCCGCGTTCGCACCGCAGGTCGCGAAGGTCCTGGCCCCGGGCCACTGGCTCACGGTCACCCAGGTCGCCGAGGCCCTGGCGACCGCGGAGTCCCCCGCGTGAGCCGCACGGCGACCCGCCCCGCCCGCCCCGTCCGCATCGGCCCCCGTGCCGCCGCCGCCCTGGTCCTGGTCACCCTCATCGGGATCGCCGCCTTCGGCTGGCCGCTCCTCGCCGACGGGCGGTCCGGGCTCGCCCACTCCGAGGACGCCCCCTGGCTCTTCGCCGCCCTGCTCCCGCTGCTGGTCGCCGTCGTCGTCGCGACCATCGCGGACAACGGCATGGACGCCAAGGCGGTGGCGATGCTCGGTGTGCTCGCCGCCGTCGGGGCGGCGCTGAGACCGCTGGGCGCGGGCACGGCCGGCCTGGAGCCCATGTTCTTCCTGATGGTGCTCAGCGGCCGCGTCCTCGGGCCGGGCTTCGGCTTCGTCCTCGGCTCCGTCACGATGTTCGCGTCCGCCCTGCTCACCGGCGGTGTCGGCCCGTGGATGCCGTTCCAGATGCTCGCGCTCGGCTGGTTCGCGCTGGGGGCCGGGCTGCTGCCGGGGCCCGACCGGATCCGGGGCCGGGCCGAGCTGGCGATGCTGTCCGCGTACGGCTTCCTCGGCTCGTTCGCGTACGGCACGGTCATGAACCTTCAGGGCTGGGTGATGCTGCAGGGCATGGGCCAGGGCGTCTCCTTCCACCCGGGGGACCCGGTCGCGGCGAACCTCGCCCGCTTCGCCGCGTACTGCCTGGCGACTTCGCTGGGCTGGGACCTGGGGCGGGCCGCGCTGACCGTCGTACTGACGCTCACGCTCGGGGCCACTCTCCTTAAAGCGCTGCGGCGGGCCACGCGGAGGGCCGCCTTCGACGCTCCCGTTTCCTTCCACCCGGGTACGGACGGGCGCGAAGAGTGACATTCGGGTCCCCTGGCGGTGAGGCGCCCCACAGGACCCACGTCACATCCGAACCGGGCTAGTAGACCCGGAACGTCCCGTAGAGCCCTCCTCCTCGGCGCTCCACCGCGTGGTCGTCGTGCCCGTCCTGCGAGGCCGGTTAGTAATCGGGGTCGTTGCCAGGGCCCGGGGCCGTCGGTAGAACTGGACGAGTCGCCGGGCGGCACGGGTGCTTCACCCGCCGCCCACCGATCCCCTCTCCTTCGCGTGAGTGGCTCACGCATGCCTGTGGCGTGCCGCGACCG
>NZ_JBIARJ010000038.1:0-34588 GCF_042889825.1 Streptomyces sp. NPDC002467
ACGAGCGGGGCGCCGGCGCGCTGGGCGATGTGACGGGCGGCGACCTTGTCGCCGAGGTCGCGGATCGCCTGCGGCGGCGGGCCGATCCAGGTCAGACCGGCGTCGATGACGGCCTGCGCGAAGTCGGCGTTCTCGGACAGGAATCCGTATCCGGGATGGATGGCGTCCGCACCGGAGTCGGCGGCGGCCTGGAGGACCTTGGAGAAGTCCAGGTAGCTCGCGGCCGGGGTGTCACCGCCCAACGCGAAAGCTTCGTCGGCCGCGCGGACGTGCAGAGCGTCCCGGTCCGGATCGGCGTAGACGGCTACGCTCGCGATCCCGGCGTCCCGGCAGGCCCGGGCAACGCGGACAGCGATTTCGCCACGGTTGGCGATGAGCACCTTGCGCACGATGGCTCCCTCCTTGAAACAAGCTGAGTTTAGGGACAGCCCACACGGCCTTTCGACCCTTCCCCAGTGGTGAGCTTGCCCACACAGAGTGTGATGCGAGCAGCGTCCCGCTGGAGAACCCTTGTGGCGCCCCAGGTCAGGGGGATCCCCGACTGCACAGTAACCCCGTCATGTTGCCGAGGTCTCTGTCATGCGGGTCAGCCGCCCCGGGTGATTCTTTGTCGAGTCCCTACGAACGGTGCATCTTTTCTTTGCTTGATCGCTGTGCCGGGGCACTCGCGTAACGAAGCGGCCCGCACCCCTTGTCCGCACGTTTACCCGTTAGTAGCCTCCAGGCGTCGAACGGGCTCGTGACGCGTGGGGGGTGGGGGCGAAGTGCTGCGCAGACTCGTGGCCGGACTGGCCGCGATCGTACTGGTCGCGGAAGCGGCGGTGCTGGTACTCGTCCACCTCGTGTTGGGCCGGACCACCGCGAACCAGTCGATGTCCATCGCGGGCAGCGATCCGGATGTCATGTCCAAGGCAACCTACGGGCTGGGGGCGGGCATGGGCGCCTTCCTCCTGCTCTGCGCGGTGTTCGCCGCCGTCGCCGCGATCCGCGACCGGCGGCCCGGCCGCTTCGCGCGCATCGTGATCGTCGCCGCCGCCGTCACCCACGGGGTGCTCGGCATCCTCACCGTCGTGCTGGTCGGCTGGGCCGCCTTCGCGACGATGATGCTGATCCTGTGCCTGCTGGTGCTGACCCTGCTCCTCTACGAGGACCGGGACCGGGCGCCCGGGGCCGGACCGCGCGGACAGGCCGGACCGGCCGGGGAGCTCAAGCCCACAAATCCGTGATGGACACGCCCAGTTCTCCCAGCAGCGAGCGCAGCATCGGCATGGACAGCCCGATCACGTTGCCGTGGTCCCCGTCGATGCCCTCGATGAACGGCGACGACAGGCCGTCCAGGGTGAACGCCCCCGCCACGTGCAGCGGCTCGCCGCTGGCCACGTACGCCGCGACCTCGGCGTCCGTCGGCTCGCCGAAGTGGACCGTCGTGGAGGCCGTCGCCGAGACCTGACGGCCGGTCGCCGTGTCGATCACGCAGTGCCCGGTGCGCAGTACGCCCGACCGCCCGCGCATCGACTTCCAGCGCGCGGTGGCCTCCTCGGCGTCCGCCGGCTTGCCCAGCGCCTCGCCGTCCAGCTCCAGCACCGAGTCGCAGCCGATGACCAGCGCGCCCGCGGTCTCGTCCAGGCCCGCCACGACCGCCGCCTTCGCCTCGGCGAGCGCCAGGGCCAGCGCGGCGGGCTCGTCGTGGTTCAGGGTGTCCTCGTCGAAGCCGCTGACGATCACGTGAGGGGCGAGCCCCGCCTGGCGCAGCAGGTTCAGCCGGGCGGGGGATGCGGAGGCGAGCACGAGCTTGCGGGGGGAAGGCGTCGTCATGCCCGCCATCGTAGGCCGACGCGGGCACGCCTCAGAAAGGCCCTACGCCCAGCACGTAGACCGCCACGAGCATGGCGAGGAGGAGCACCACCGTCATCCGCCGGACCATCGCCTGCGCGTCGCGCATGTCCTTGGGCGGCTCGTTCTCAGGGTCGGACCAGAGCATGCCCCGATCCTGGCCCCGGGGACGGGCGGGGCGCCTGAGTACGGGTACTCAGGCGCCACCGTCCGTTCGCATCAGATCCGCTCAGGCGGGCCAGTACGTACGACCCCAGGCGCGCGGCCCCGGGCGCGGCACGCGGCGGCGCGCCACGCGGGCCGGCCGCGACCACTCGTCCGGTACCCGCGGAGCGCCCGACGGTGCCGAAGCCAGCATCGCCGCGCGCGCTTGGACCACCGCCAGTGCGGCGGCCAGCTCCTCCGGGGTGGGGTTCCCCTTGACGACCTTGATGACCACTGGACTTGCCTCCCGGTCCTAGAGGGGGATGTTTCCGTGCTTCTTCGGCGGCAGGGACTCCCGCTTGGTGCGCAGCTGCCGCAGTCCCTTCACCACGTGCGCCCGGGTCTCGGACGGCATGGTCACCGCGTCGATGTAACCGCGCTCGGCCGCCGTGTACGGGTTCAGCAGAGTGTCCTCGTACTCGGCGATCAGCCGGGCCCGGACGGCCTCGACGTCCTCGCCGGCGGCCTCCGCCTCGGCGATGGTCCGGCGGTGCAGGATGTTCACCGCGCCCTGCGCGCCCATGACGGCGATCTGGGCGGTCGGCCAGGCCAGGTTGATGTCCGCGCCGAGGTGCTTGGAGCCCATGACGTCGTAGGCGCCGCCGAAGGCCTTGCGGGTGATGACGGTGATGAGGGGGACGGTGGCCTCGGCGTAGGCGTAGATCAGCTTCGCGCCGCGCCGGATGATTCCGTTGTACTCCTGGTCCGTGCCCGGGAGGAAGCCCGGGACGTCGACGAACGTCAGCACCGGGATGTTGAAGGCGTCGCAGGTCCGCACGAAGCGCGCGGCCTTCTCGGATGCGTTGATGTCCAGGCATCCGGCGAACTGCATCGGCTGGTTGGCGACGATGCCCACCGGGTGGCCCTCGACCCGGCCGAAGCCGGTCAGGATGTTCGGCGCGAAGAGCGACTGGGTCTCCAGGAACTCCGCGTCGTCCAGCACGTGCTCAATGACAGTGTGCATGTCGTACGGCTGGTTCGCACTGTCGGGGATCAGTACGTCGAGCTCGCGGTCGATGTCGTTGACCTCGGTGTCCGCCTCCTCGGGGAAGGCGGGCGGCTCCGAGAGGTTGTTCGACGGAAGGTACGCGAGGAGGGACTTCACGTACTCGATGGCGTCCTTCTCGTCGCCCGCCATGTGGTGGGCGACGCCGGACGTGCTGTTGTGGGTCCGGGCCCCGCCGAGCTCCTCGAAGCCGACGTCCTCGCCGGTGACCGTCTTGATGACGTCCGGGCCGGTGATGAACATGTGCGAGGTCTGGTCGACCATGACCGTGAAGTCGGTGATGGCGGGGGAGTAGACGGCGCCGCCGGCGCAGGGGCCGACGACCAGGCTGATCTGCGGGATGACGCCGGAGGCGTGCACGTTGCGGCGGAAGATCTCGCCGTACATGCCGAGCGCGCTGACGCCTTCCTGGATGCGGGCGCCGCCGGAGTCGTTGATGCCGACGAGCGGGCAGCCGGTCTTCAGCGCGAAGTCCATGACCTTCATGATCTTCTGGCCGTAGACCTCGCCGAGGGCCCCGCCGAAGACGGTGAAGTCCTGTGAGAACACGGCCACCGGGCGGCCGTCGACCGTGCCGTAGCCGGTGACGACGCCGTCGCCGTACGGACGGGTCTTCTCCAGCCCGAAGTTGGTGGAGCGGTGCCGGGCGAGCTCGTCGAGCTCGACGAAGGAGCCTTCGTCGAGCAGCAGGGCCACCCGCTCACGAGCCGTCAGCTTGCCCTTGGCGTGCTGCTTCTCCACCGCGCGGGCGGAACCGGCGTGGGTGGCTTCCTCGATGCGGCGCTGCAGATCCGCGATCTTGCCCGCGGTGGTGTGCATGTCGATCGGCTCTGACGGTTCTGGCATCGGGGTCGCGGCTCCCTGCGTGGTGTCAACGGCCTGGTCAATTGATTGACTACTGCTGGCTACTGGTGCGTAGCGTATCGGCGGGCATGGCGCTCGGCAGTGCGGCGTTTGACACACCTACATTGGCTTGCATGACGCCATCAGATGCATCAGCAGGAGCTCCCGGCGGACGCTGGTCGAGCCTCGACCGGCCGCCGCTGAACGCATCCGCCTTGCGGCGGGCCCTCGTCACCGAAGGGGGGCTGTGGACCTCGCTGGAGGTGGTTCCGGCCACCGGGTCGACCAACAGCGATCTCGCCGCTCGGGCGGCGGACCTGCCCGAGGGGGCCGTGCTCGTCGCCGAGGAGCAGACCGCGGGGCGGGGCCGGCTCGACCGGAGCTGGGTCGCGCCGGCCCGTTCGGGGCTGTTCTTCTCCGTGACGCTCAGGCCGGGCGACGCGGTGCCGCAGGAGCGCTGGGGGTGGCTGACCCTGCTCGCCGGGGTGGCCACCGCTACCGGTCTGGCCCGGGCGGCGGGCGTGGACACGGCACTCAAGTGGCCCAACGACCTGCTCGTCACCGTGGACGGCGAGGAGCGCAAGACCGCCGGGATCCTCGCCGAGCGGGTCGGTGACACGGTGGTCGTCGGCATCGGGCTCAACGTCACCCTGACCGACGACGAGCTGCCGGTGCCGGAGGCCGGTTCGCTGGCGCTGGCCAAGGCGACCGTCACCGACCGCGACCCGCTGCTGAGGGCCGTACTGCGCTCCCTGGAGCAGTGGTACGGGGACTGGCGCGCCGCCGGCGGCGACCCGGCGGCCAGCGGGCTCCAGGAGACCTACGCGGCGGGCTGCGCCACCCTCGGCCGGCACGTCCGCGCGGACCTCCCGGGCGGGCGCACCCTCACCGGAACGGCCGAAGCGGTCGACGCGGAGGGACGCCTGGTCATCCGTACCGCCGAGGACCGCCACGAAGCGGTCACCGCGGGCGATGTGGTGCACCTCCGGTCAGTGCACTGACCTCGGGATTCTCGCCATCGGGGCCCGGTCGCGGCGGCTCCGGGCCCGGGTCCCGGGGCCCGCGACGGGGGCGGGGTCGAATTCCCTGCGGAGTGGGGAGTGAGCTACGGCACACCTGCCGTATGGTTTAGGCGATCCCGGTACTCGTGGTGACCACCGGTTCGGCAGGGCAGTGCGCACGGAATGGACAGGAGGCGGCCCTTGACCGTCGACGACTCTACGTCCAGCGCGCCCGCCCCCGGGCCCACGGGCCACGGCACCCCGATCGGGCGGGACCAGCACACCCCGCACCACGAGGTCGACCACACGGTCCAGCCGACGGCGGATCCCCTCGCCATCCGGCTGGAGCAGCTCATCCTGGGCGCCGAGCGCCGGTACACGCCCTTCCAGGCGGCCCGCAGCGCCGGGGTGTCCATGGAGCTCGCCTCCCGCTTCTGGCGGGCCATGGGCTTCGCCGACATCGGCCAGGCCAAGGCCCTGACCGAGGCGGACGTACTGGCGCTGCGCCGGCTCGCCGGTCTGGTGGAGGCCGGGCTGCTGTCCGAGCCGATGGCGGTGCAGGTGGCACGGTCCACCGGGCAGACCACCGCCCGACTGGCCGAATGGCAGATCGATTCCTTCCTGGAAGGGCTCACCGAGCCGCCGGAGCCGGGGATGACCCGTACGGAGGTCACGTACCCGCTGGTCGAGCTGCTGCTGCCGGAGCTGGAGGAGTTCCTCGTCTACGTGTGGCGGCGCCAGCTGGCGGCCGCGACCGGGCGCGTGGTGCAGGTGGCGGACGACGAGGAGATGGTCGACCGGCGCCTCGCGGTGGGCTTCGCCGACCTGGTGGGCTTCACCCGCCTCACGCGGCGGTTGGAGGAGGAGGAGCTCGGAGAGCTGGTCGAGTCCTTCGAGACGACCTCGGCGGACCTGGTGGCCGCGTACGGCGGCCGGCTGATCAAGACCCTCGGCGACGAGGTGCTGTACTGCGCCGACGACGCGGCGACGGCGGCGGAGATCGCGCTGCGGCTGATCGAGACGATGGAAGTCGACCCCCAGATGCCGGAACTCCGGGTCGGGATCGCCTTCGGCACGGTGACGACCCGCATGGGCGACGTCTTCGGGACCACGGTGAACCTGGCGAGCCGGCTGACCTCGATAGCGCCGAAGGACGCGGTGCTGGTCGACGGTGCGATGGCCGAGGAACTGGGCCGCACCGGTGCGGCGCCGGTGTCCGAGAAGGAGGCCGAGGCCGAGGAGGGCGGCGGGTCCTACCGCTTCGCGCTCCAGCCGATGTGGCAGCGGCCGGTGCGGGGGTTGGGCGTGGTGGAGCCGTGGTCTTTGAGCCGGAGGAAGCCGCGGACGCAGGGCTGAGGCCCTTGGGTGGCGGCGCGGCCGATGCGGAGCCCGTACCTTGCCCCGGTCCCCCGGGTGCGGGCCACCTGCCTCGGGCTCCCGGGTACTGGCCCCCGAGCCCCGCGTACGCGCCTCCGGGGCCGCGTAACCGTCCCTGGGCCCCGCGCGGGCCCCGGCCCCGTGCACTGGGCCTCAGGGCCCCCGCGTACCTGTCTCCGGGCCCGGCGTCCCGGGTCCCGTACGACACCCCCGCGCCGTCGGGGTCGGGTGTGCGGTGGGGCGCCCCCGCAGGGCGTCGAACGCGACCCCTTCGCCTTACCGGTGCCGCACCGGGTTCGACGCCCGAGGAGGTGCCCCGGCGCGTGCCCGGCCCCGGCGGCCCACCGTGCGGCCCGCCTCGGCGCGGGTGCCGCTGCGCGGAGCCGCCCCCACCCCGCCCCTTCCCGAAACCGGGGCTTGCGACCCCGGGCGCCGCTCCCGGGGCTCCGCCCCCGGACCCGGCGGGGGCTCCGCCCCCGGACCCCCGGTCCTCAAACGCCGGACGGGCTGAAGTGCCCGCCCCCCGACCTGAAGTGCCCGCCCCCCCGACCTGAAGTGCCCACCCCCGGACCCCCGGTCCTCAAACGCCGGACGGGCTGAAGTGCCCGCCTGAAATGTCCGCCCCCGGCCCGGGGCCGCGAATGCCGGACGGGTTCGTGTGCCCGCCCGGCAGGGGTTCTTGACCCGGTGGCGGGGCCGCGGACTACAGTGCGGCGATAACGATCGTTAACCGGGAGGGTCGCAGGCATGTCTGAGCAGCGCTTCGGAGAGTTCGTCGCGGTACGTCGGGAAGGCGACGGGCACGTCGCGGAGCTGGCGATGGACCGGCCCAAGGCGATGAACGCGGTGTCGACGGAGATGGCCCGGTCCATCGGCGCGGCCTGCGCCGCCCTCGCGGCGGACCCGTCCGTGCGGGTCGTCGTGCTCACCTCCACCGCCGAGCGGGCCTTCTGCGTCGGCGCGGACCTCAAGGAGCGCAACTCGCTGTCCGACGCGGAGCTGGTCCGGCAGCGGCCGACCACGCGGGGCGCGTACGGGGGCGTGCTGGAGCTGCCCGTGCCGACGATCGCGGCCGTGCACGGCTTCGCGCTGGGCGGCGGCTTCGAGCTGGCGCTGGCCTGCGATGTGATCGTCGCCGACGAGACGGCCGTGGTGGGCCTGCCCGAGGTGTCGGTGGGCGTGATCCCCGGCGGTGGCGGCACGCAGCTGCTGCCGCGCCGGGTGGGTGCGGCGCGGGCGGCCGAGCTGATCTTCACCGCGCGCCGGGTGGAGGCGGCCGAGGCGCTGTCCCTGGGGCTGGTGGACTCGGTCGTGGCGGCCGGGCAGGACCGGGCGGAGGCCCTCGCGCTGGGCGCGCGGATGGCGGCGAACTCGCCGGTGGGGCTGCGCGCGGCCAAGCGGGCGCTGCGGCTGGGGCACGGAATGGACCTGTCGGCGGGTCTGGAGATCGAGGACGCGGCCTGGCGGACGGTGGCCTTCTCCGGGGACCGGGCGGAGGGCGTGGCGGCGTTCAACGAGAAGCGCAAGCCGAACTGGCCGGGTGAGTGAGCGGGCGTCGGACGGGTTGGTGATCACCGTTCGTGATCTTCCGTGCACCCAAAGTCGCGCCATTTGTCACTAAATCGGAAAAAACTCCCTAACCTGTGGTGATGGGAGTCGACGGGCGGCTGCGAGCAGTGGTGGGCCTCGCTCAGGCGATGGCCGCGGCCTCGACGCCGCGGGACAGCGTGCGGGCGGCCGCGCGGGGCGCGCGGGTGGCGCTGGACGGGTCGTTCGCCGCGATCTCCGCGTGGGAGCGGGAGCGGGGGCGCCTGCGGGTGCTCGTGAACGAGGGGGAGCGGCGGGCGGGGGAGGAGGAGTTCCCCGAGGACGAGTCCTACCCCGTACACGACTTCCCCGAGATCACCGAGTTCCTGCACGAGCGCTGGGCGGGGGGAGGCGGCCCCCACGCCTGGGTCGAGAGCGCCGTCGGCGACCGCCCGGGGCGCCGGGGCGCCGCCCTGCGCCGGCGGGGGCGCGGCACGTGCGTGGTCGCGCCCGTCGTGCTCAGCGGGCGCGCCTGGGGCGAGTTGTACGTGGCCCGGGACGAGGGTCTGCCCGACTTCGACGCGGACGACGCGGAGTTCGCGGCCGTACTGGCGGCCGTCGTGGCGGCCGGCCTCGCCCAGAACGAGCGGCTGGAGGAGGCCCGGCGCCTCGCCTTCACGGACCCGCTGACCGGCCTCGCGAACCGGCGGGCCGTCGACATGCGGCTCGACGAGGCGCTGGAGGAGCACCGGCGCACGGGGGCGGTGGTGAGCCTCGTCGTGTGCGACCTGAACGGGCTGAAGAAGGTCAACGACACCCTGGGCCACGCGATGGGCGACCGGCTGCTGGAGCGGTTCGGGTCGGTGCTGAGCCTGTGCGGGGCCATACTCCCCGGCGCCCTGGCGGCGCGGCTCGGCGGCGACGAGTTCTGCCTGGTGGGGGTCGGGCCGAGCGCGGACGAGGTCGTACGGGTGACGGAGGAGCTGTGCGCCCGGGCCGCGGAGTTGGAGCTGGGGGAGGGGGTGGCCTGCGGGGTGGCCTCGACCGGGGACCCGATCGGGCCGGTGAAGTCCTCGCGGCGGCTGTTCCGGCTGGCGGACGCCGCGCAGTACAAGGCGAAGGCGGCGCGTTCCCCGAAGCCGGTCGTCGCGGGGCGCGACACCGCGGTGGTCCGACTGGCCGACGCCGCCGCCGAGGCCGCCTCGGGTGAACGCCGCCGCTTCCGGGGCCGTCCCTAGCCCCGAGCCCCGCCCCGGCCCCGGGACTCCGCCCGGACCCCGCGCCTCAACCGCGGGCGGGGTCGGGTTCGGTTGCGGCCGTAAGGGGTCCTGGTGGAAGTCACTAGTGACATGATGCGATTCAGTCCGTACGCTGCTGAATATGGATATGCACACTGTCGTGGTGGGGACGTCCGGTACCACCGCCGAGGACGTCATCGCCGTAGCCCGCGGCAACGCACGCGTCGAGCTGTCCGCGGAGGCGCTCGACGCGCTCGCCCGCGCCCGCGAGATCGTCGAGGGCCTCGCCGCCAAGCCCGAGCCCGTCTACGGCGTGTCCACCGGGTTCGGTGCACTCGCCTCCCGGCACATCAGCCCCGAGCTGCGCGCCCAGCTCCAGCGCAACATCGTCCGCTCGCACGCCGCCGGCATGGGCCCGCGCGTCGAGCGGGAGGTCGTCCGGGCGCTGATGTTCCTCCGCCTCAAGACCGTCGCCTCCGGTCACACCGGCGTGCGGCCCTCCGTCGCCCAGACCATGGCCGACCTGCTCAACGCCGGCATCACCCCCGTCGTCCACGAGTACGGCTCCCTCGGCTGCTCCGGCGACCTCGCGCCGCTCTCCCACTGCGCGCTCGCGCTCATGGGCGAGGGCGACGCCGAGGGCCCGGACGGGACCGTCCGCCCCGCCGGCGAGCTGCTCGCCGAGGCCGGGATCGAGCCGGTCGAGCTCCGCGAGAAGGAGGGCCTCGCCCTCCTCAACGGCACCGACGGCATGCTCGGCATGCTGGTCATGGCCCTCGCGGACCTGCGGAAGCTGTACACCTCCGCCGACATCACCGCCGCGCTCACCCTGGAGGCCCTGCTCGGCACCGAGAAGGTGCTCCAGCCCGAGCTGCACGCCATCCGTCCGCACCCCGGCCAGGGCGCCTCCGCCGCCAACATGGCCGCCGTCCTGAAGGGCTCCGGGCTCACCGGGCACTTCCAGGAGGAGTCCGCCCCGCGCGTCCAGGACGCGTACTCCGTGCGCTGCGCCCCGCAGGTGGCCGGCGCGGGCCGCGACACCATGGCGCACGCCGCCCTGGTGGCCTCCCGCGAGCTGGCCTCGGCCGTCGACAACCCGGTCGTGCTGCCCGACGGGCGCGTGGAGTCGAACGGCAACTTCCACGGCGCGCCCGTGGCCTACGTCCTGGACTTCCTCGCCATCGCCGCCGCCGACCTGGGGTCGATCGCCGAGCGTCGTACGGACCGGCTGCTGGACAAGAACCGCAGCCACGGCCTGCCGCCGTTCCTCGCGGACGACGCCGGCGTGGACTCCGGTCTGATGATCGCCCAGTACACGCAGGCCGCCCTGGTCAGCGAGATGAAGCGGCTCGCGGTCCCGGCCTCCGCCGACTCGATCCCCTCCTCCGCCATGCAGGAGGACCACGTCTCGATGGGGTGGTCGGCCGCGCGCAAGCTCCGTACCGCCGTCGACAACCTGACCCGGATCATCGCCATCGAGCTGTACGCCGCCACCCGCGCCATCGAGCTGCGTCACGGGCTCACGGCGGCCCCGGCCAGCCGGGCGGCCATCGCGGCGGCCCGTGCGGCCGGTGTGGAGGGTCCCGGGCCGGATCGTTTCCTCGCCCCCGACCTGGCCGCCGCCGACGCGTTCGTCCGCAGCGGTGCCCTCGTCGCCGCCGTGGAGACGGAGACGGGTCCGCTGGCCTGACGGCCGTCCGTACGCGTACGAGCGTGAGAGCCGCCCGGGGTGCTGCCCGGGCGGCTCTTCGCGCGTGTCGGGTGTGGGCGTCTGCGCGGGAGGGTTCAGTAGGTGCGGGAGCCGCGTACGGAGAAGGTCACGAAGCCCGCCCCGATGCCGAGGAGCAGCGTGCCGCCCAGGAGGTAGGGCGTGGTGTCGACGGAACCGGTGTCGGCGAGCGAGACGGTCTCCGTCTGCGGAGCCGTAGCGGAATCCCGGCGCGCGGCGGGCGCGGCCGTGGAAGGGGTGTTGGCGGCGGCCGGCGCGCCGGAGTGGCCCGTCGCGGGCCCGGGTGAGGTGGCGCCCGCGGACGGTACGAACCACAGGGCGCCGAGGAGGGTGGTCGCTCCGAGAGCGGTGAGCAGCGGACGGCGTGCGGACACGGTGCGATCCCCCTTGCGGAAGCAGCGAATTGGCCGTGTGCGGTGATGCTACGGAAAGGGGCGGGTCGTGGGAAAGTCGGGGGTTCCGCGGGCTTACTCTCCGTCGTATGAACCCTTCTGAGACATCACGCTATGTACGCCTTCGGGTTGATTTGGTGTTGGAAGTGCCGGACTCCCAGGCACTCACCGGAGCCGCGCTCGCCCACATCGAGGCCGACGAGTTCATGCCGGACGAGGAACGCGGCCACGCCGAAGCCGCCGTACGGGAGGACGAATCGGAGGCCCTGGCCTACCTCGTAGACCCCACCGACCTGGTCGCGGAGATCCCCGGAGTGGAGCTCGCCCAGGCCTCCTGGAGCAGCGAGCCCGTCGAATACGACCCCGAGTCCATGGAGTGGGACATCGACGAGGAAGATGGGGACTTCGACGAACAACCCGACAACGTCTGACCGTGTGGTTGCCCACATCCGAAGGGAATGTGGAACCGATCCGCGGAGTTAGCGCGTTGTCTAGGCGAGGCAGGGGGTGATTCCCCCTGCCCGGCCCAACCCCGGGACGGCAGCCCCGGGGTTTCCGGCAACGATGGAGTGGCGTGTGAGGACGGACAGCAAGCGGCGGAGAAGGTCTCTGATGGCCATATCCGCCGTGCTCGGTGGCGTACTGGTGCTTTCGGCGTGCAACGACGGCGGGGGCGGTGACAAGCCGAACGCGAGCGACAGCAGCAAGTCCCAGGCCGACGTCGACGCCGCGGCGGCCAAGGACGCCTCCAAGGCCAAGATAACGATCACGCCCAAGGACGGCGCCACCAACGTCGGCCTCAACGACGCGACCAACGTCGCCGTCAGTGACGGCACGCTCACGGCGGTCGAGCTGAAGACCTCCGAAGGCACCGCGGTCACCGGCAAGATCGCCGCCGACGGGAAGAGCTGGAAGCCCGACGGCGCGCTGAAGCGCTCGACGAAGTACGCCCTGTCGGCGACCGCGAAGGACGAGGCGGGCCGCGAGGCCCACGAGAACGCCTCGTTCACCACGGTCTCCCCGGAGAACAGCTTCGTCGGCTCGTTCATCCCGGACGACGGCCAGACGGTCGGCGTCGGCATGCCGGTCTCGATCACCTTCAACAAGCCGATCAAGGACAAGAAGGCCGTCCAGGCGGCGATCACCGTGTCCTCCAGCAGCGGCCAGGAAGTCGTCGGCCACTGGTTCAGCCCGCAGCGCCTGGACTTCCGTCCGGAGAACTACTGGCAGGCGAACTCCACCGTCACGATGAAGCTCGCGCTCGAAGGCGTGCAGGGTGCGCCCGGCGTCCAGGGAGTCCAGAGCAAGACGGTCACCTTCAAGATCGGCCGGAGCCAGGTCTCCGAAGTCGACACGAAGACCAAGAAGATGACGGTCACCCGGGACGGCGCGGTCCTCAAGACCATCCCGATCTCGGCGGGCTCGCCGCAGAACCCGACGTACAACGGCCAGATGGTCATCTCCGAGAAGTTCAAGGAGACCCGGATGGACGGCTCGACCGTCGGCTTCAAGAACGACGAGGGCAAGGGCGAGTACGACATCAAGGACGTTCCCCACGCGATGCGGCTGTCGACCTCCGGCACCTTCATCCACGGCAACTACTGGGGTGCGGACTCGGTCTTCGGCAGCGTCAACACCAGCCACGGCTGTGTCGGTCTGAACGACGCCAAGGGCGCGAACGACCCCAACCAGCCTGCGGCGTGGTTCTACGACAACTCGCTCATCGGCGACGTGGTCAAGGTGATCAACTCCCCGGACAAGACCATCACGCCCGACAACGGCCTCAACGGCTGGAACATGAGCTGGGCCGACTGGAAGGCGGGCTCCGCGGTCTGACGACCGTGACGTGCCCGAAGTGAAGCGCCGAGAGAGGCGGGGACCCTGGACGGGGTCCCCGCCTTTTCCGTTGCCCGGCCCCGGACCCGACCCTCGGCCGCACCGGCGCGGCGCGGCCGGCGTGGGTGGCGCACCCGGCGCGAAAACCCCTGACCTGCGGGGCGGACTGCGGTCTAGGGTCCCGACATGACGATCCGATCCCTCGCCGTGCCCCCGACCGACCCCGAAGTGGACGCCTGGCTGGCGGTCCTGGCCGCCGCCGCGGCCACCGACCTGCCGCAGCTGCCGCCGCCCTCCCGCGTCGAGGTCGGCGGCCGGCTGCGCGTCGAACCGGCACGCGGGCGCGCGGCGTGCTGGGCGGCCGAAGACGGTTCCGCCGTGGCGGGCCTGGTCCTGTTCACCGACGAGGCCAACGCGAGCACCGCGTTCCTCGACGTGCTCGCGGTACACCCCGATGCCCGACGCCGGGGCGTCGGCACGGCCCTGTGGCAGCGGGTCCGCGAGGAACTCCTCGCCGACGGCCGCACCTCGGTCTCCACGCTCGTGGACCTGGGGGGCCCGGGCCAGGCGTTCGCGGAGTCCCTCGGCTTCGAGAACGTCCTGCCGATGGCCTGGTACGTACAGGACGTGACGCAGCAGCAGCCGCCGCAGCCGCAGGAGGAGGAGCCCGCGCCGGGGTACGAGCTGCACACCTGGCACGGTCTGACCCCTGACGACTGGACGGGGCCGCTCGCCCGGGCCCACGGGGCGATGGAGGACGCGCCCATGGGCGACGTCGACGAGCAGATGGAGACCTGGACGGCGCACAAGCTCCACGCGGCGCAGCAGCTGATCCTCGACCGCGGCGGCGAGATCACCACGGTCGCGGCCGTGACCCCGGACGGCGAGGTGGCGGCCTACACCGAACTCGTCCTGCCCGACCCGGCCGGAGAACGGGCCCTCCAGTACGACACCGCCGTCGTCCCCGCCCACCGGGGCCACGGCCTCGGCCGGACCGTGAAGCGCCACATGCGGGCGCTGGCCGCGCGGCGCCACCCCGCCCTGCGGCAGATCGCCACGACGGTCGCCGACGAGAACACCCCCATGCGCCGGGTGAACGAGGCCCTGGGCTACCGGCGCGAACGCGATGCGGCCTACTTCCAGCTCAAGTTGTAGCCGGCAGCCGGCAGCCGCCGGATCCCGGACGACACCCCTGGCGGCCGGTGTCACACGTTCTTCATGCCCCGTGCATGGCCCCGGCGGCGCGCGCTGCGGATGATCTCTGCAACGCCCTTCCGCAGCCGAGGAGTTCCCGATGCCCAGCCGCCGTCACTTCCTGGCCGGATCCGCGGCGGCCGCCGGTCTCGCCGCCCTCCCGCAGCTCGCGGCGGCGGCCCCGGCGGCAGCCGACGCGGCCCCCGCCGGTCCGCCCCACCTCGTGGTGATCCTGGCCGACGACCTCGGCTACGGCGACCTCGGCGCGTACGGCCAGAAGCTGATCACCACCCCGCGCATCGACCGGATCGCCGCCGAGGGGCTCCGGTTCACCGACGCCTACTCCGCGGCCGCCGTCTGCGCACCCTCCCGCGCCGCACTCCTGACCGGCCTGCACACCGGGCACGCCGCCGTCCGCGCCAACCCGTCCAGCGGCGGCCAGGGCAGTCTCGGCGCCGGGGACACCACCTTCGCGGAGGTGCTCCGGGCGCGCGGCTACCGTACGGGCCTGTTCGGCAAGTGGGGCTTCGGCCCCGAGGCCGCGGACCAGCCCAGCCACCCGGCGGCGCGCGGCTTCGAGGAGTTCTACGGGTACATCGACCACAGCCACGCCCACGAGTACTACCCCTCCTACCTCTGGCACAACGACGCCAAGGAGACCGCCCCGGCGGGCACCTTCGCCCCCGACGCCATCGCCGAGCGCGCCCTCGCCTTCATCGACACCCACGCGACCGGCGCCGACCCCTTCCTCCTCTTCCTCGCCCCGAACCTCCCGCACGCCCCCAGCGAGATCCCCGACGTCGGCGCGTACGCCGCGCAGTCCTGGACCCAGGCCAACAAGGCGCACGCGGCGCAGATCAGCCACCTCGACGCGCAGGTCGGCGCGGTCGTCGACCGGCTGAAGGCGCTCGGCATCGCGGAACGCACCGTGCTGCTGATCGCCTCCGACAACGGTCCGCACGAGGAGGGCGGCGTCAACCCCGACCTCTTCGACGCCAACGGCCCGCTGCGCGGCTACAAGCGCAACCTGTACGAGGGCGGGGTGCGCGTCCCGCTGATCGCCTGGGCCCCCGGCCGGATCGCGGCGGGCACCACCAGCGCCCGCCCCACCCCCCTCTACGACGTCCTGCCCACCCTCGCCGACCTCGCGGGCGGCGCACCGGCACCCTCGGACATCGACGGCCTCTCGGCGGCCCAGGTCCTCTCGGGCCGGGCGGATCTGGCGCCGCTCCACGACCACCTGTACTGGTACCGGGACGAGCAGGGCGTCACCAGCCGCGCCAACACCCAGGACGGCGGCCGCGCGAAGCAGGTGGCCGAGGCGATCCGCAAGGACCGGTGGAAGGCCGTGCGTTTCGCCCCGGCGCGGGACCGCAACGTGCCGGACGCGCAATGGGCGTTCGAGCTCTACGACCTCACGACGGACGTCGCCGAGAAGAACGACGTGGCGGCGGCGAACCCGTCGGTGGTCTCGTCCCTCACCGCCCTCCTGCGGGCGTCGTGGGCGGACACGTACGTGCGCCGCGCGTGGGGCCTGACGGCGGTCGCGGACGCGTCGGCCGGCACCGTCACCACGACCCTCTCGAACGGCACGCCCCGCCCCTGGCCGGATGTACGCGCCACCCTCCCCGTCCCGGCCGGCTGGACGGCCACCGCCACGACACCGGCCACCGCGACCTCCCTGGCCCCCGGAGAGGCCCTGACCACGACCTGGCGGGTGACGGCCCCGTCGACGGCGGCCGCCACCCTGCTCACCGCGCGGGCCACGAGCGCGTCCGACCTCCGCTTCACGGCCCCCACCCGCTACGCGCCGCTCCCGGCCCCGCCCACCCGTGACGGCTACCTGAGCGACCTGCCGTGGGTCTCGGCCGCCAACGGCTGGGGCCCGGTCGAGATCGACCGCTCCAACGGCAAGCAGGCGGCGGGCGACGGCACCCCCATCGCCTTCGGCGGCGTGACCTACGCCAAGGGCCTCGGCGTCCACGCCCCCTCGGAGATCGTCTACCACCTGGGCGGGCGCGCCTCCCGCTTCACGGCGCTCGTCGGCATCGACGACTTCTCGACGAAGCAGTCCTCGGCGGGCGCCACCCGCGCCGTCGTCCGCGGCGACGGCCGCACCCTGCACACGACCGCCACCCTCACGGGCGCGGGCGGCCCGGCCCGCATCGACCTGGACGTGACGGGCGTCCGCCTCCTCCACCTGGTGGTGGAGGACGCCAACGCCCGCACCTCCTACGACCACACCTCGTGGGCACAGCCGTGGGTGACGGTGGTCTGATTCCGCCCATCGCGGAGCGGCGGGTGGACTTCAGCCGTCGACACCAGGACACCCGTGCCGCAAGGGCCGAGGTACCCGAATGAGTGATTATCGAGGTACTGCTGATCCATCACTTCTCCTTGTGCGTAAGTAATAACCCTTCGTGAAGGGGTGGGAAGTGAATGCACAGGAACCGGTGATCCCGGTCGTCTCGTACGCGCGTATCTCCGTAGACACGGCTAGGGATGGCCATGGCGTTGAGGACCAGCACAAGGTGAACGCGGAGACAGCGGCCCGTCTTGGCTGGACGATCGTTCACTGGTACACCGACAACGACCTGTCGGCAGCTAAGGAAGGCGTGGTGCGCCCTGACTTCGAGGCCATGGTGGGGGCGTTCAAGGGAGGCCACTTGCCGAACGGGCAGCCAGTGCGCGGCGTTATCGTCGTCGCAGACGACCGGCTTACCCGTAGAGCAGGCGACTACGAGCGGTTCGTGGATGCGCTCACGTACGAGGAGGGCCGCCTTTACGCCGACGCACGCGGGCCGAAGAACCTCTACTGCGACGACGTCGAGGCCATGGGTCTCTTCGGAGTCGTCATCTCCAGGATGGAAGTGCGCAAGATGCAAAGGCGCGCGCGCCGCTCGCACCGCGCTCGCGCGGAACTTGGCATCCCGGTGGGAGGCAAGCGCGCGTTCGGCTGGAAGGACGACAAGCTCACGCTGGAGCCCGAGGAAGCGGAGTGGCTGGCGAAGGGTGCCCACGAGGTGATCGCGGGAAAGTCCCTGCACTCGATCCTCCGTGAGTGGCGGGAGGCCGGTGTCCGTACGATCAACGACAAGGAATGGGCGAGCCGCTCGCTGAAGCTCGCGCTGTGGAACCCGAGGCTGTGTGCGTGGCGGAAGCACAACGGAGAGCTGGTCCGCGATGGCAACGGTGTGCCGGTTGTGGGTCGCTGGGAGCCGATCATCACCCCGAAGGAGTGGATGGCCGTCGATGCCATCTTCTCGGCCCGCGTCGGACCCAACGTGAAGTCTGACGGAACGGTCACGGACTATCGCACCCCGTCGTACCTGCTGACCGGAATCCTCCGATGCGGAAAGCCCGGTGCGGACGGTCAGATTTGCAACTCGCCGCTCCGCGCGACCGTGCGGCCGGATCTCTCCGGTGGCTACCTCTATCAGTGCCCCAGCAAGGAAATGGGCGGCTGCGGTGGCACGGGACGCAATGGCGCCAAGACTGACGAATTCATCACCGAGGCGATTCTGGCGAGGCTGGAGGAACGGGCAGCCAGGACGGGGCATGTGGACGATAAATGGGCAGGGGAAGGTGAGCTGGACCGTTTGACGCGGAAGCGGCGCAAGCTGCTCCAGGCTTGGCAGGAGGACCAGATCTCGGATGAGTTGTTCTTCCCTGAGAATCAGAGGATGGAATCTCGGGTTAAGGAACTACGTGCCGACCGTACACGCCACGTTCTCAACCAGCAGCGTGCAGCCGAGGTCACCGGCGACGTACGCGAGTGCTGGACTTCCGGCAGGCTGGACCTGGCGCAGAAGCGTGCCCTGATCAGGGAGGCACTGCACGCGGTGATCGTTCTGCCGGTGGGCGGTGGAGGCCGACGCCCGTTCAACCCTGACCTGTTGGTCCCGAAGTGGCGCGACTGACGTCGAGCTGAAACGGAAAGGGGCACGGCCATCCGGCTGGTGCCCCTTCGTTCGTGTTGCCGGTCTGGACTGTCGCCGCTCCCAGTAGTCCGCGAACGGCACCGCTTCGGCGGCCGGGACCACGACGGCGGTTTCGCCTTCGGGCAAGGTCTAGCTGAGCCGGCCGCTCGGGTCAGTGATGACGCAGACCTGCACTACTTAGCCTTGCTTCCGCAGCATCCTCGCCCCACATGTCGGCGTACGCGGGTCGGGTTCGATGCTCCCGAGTGAGGCACAGCGAGGTCAACGGCTGATCCTTTCCGCAACAGGAAAGCCATTCCCTCGGCTTAGGCGCTCGTAGCGATGGGTCCTTACTCTGAGGATTCAGGGTGTCCAGGTGGGTAGTAATACCTGTTGCGGTCATGTGGAGGCTGGTCAGGCCGCCACTGCCAGATGGACCGGCGATGGCGCCGGTGAAGATCACGGTGAAGACGCAGGCGTGTGAGCCACCGCATTGGTTTCCTCGAGGTGTCCTGGACGTACAACGGGGTTGCCACGATGAGCCGCGGGACGAATTGAGACTCCGGGATGTGGAGATCTACCCGGGCCAACCCTTGCACCCGCGCACGATGCTGCGGTGCATGGTGGCCTTCAATCACGTTGAACACCCATCGCGCCACCTGCTCAGGGCGATTGACGCGTGATACGCCCAGGGCTCCTGCTGTCAGGGCTTCGGGGATCTCGGTTCGCCCGCGTCCATCTGCATCGTTGATCTTGAGGATCAGGTCATGCAACCACGCGGTACCTGATCCCATCCTTCCTGCAGTTGCGGTTTTCTTGAGCAGGTGCTCGGTGGAACCGCACAGCATCAGGTCAACGGGAGTTCGATCTGGACTTCGATTACTTCGCAAGGATCCGAAGAAGAGCACAACGTCGTCCAGGTCGGGAAGAGCGGTGTCCCCATGGGAGGTGCTCCATCCCATCTCAACGTCGAAAACGATCCACTCGCCAGTTGCGAGATCCGGAGCGTAGAAGTGCGCTGCCTCGCGCTCAAGCTGGCGGCGCACCTGGCGAAGCCTGTGGAGCTCGGTGTCGGTCGGATTCCGTGGTTGCGCGGATGAGACTGCCACCGTTGCAACCTGTAGATCTACTTCGGCGTTCACCGTCGGTAGGCGGCGTGCGGGGCGTTCGGGGAAGAACGCCTCCAGCCTGCGCCGCGAAAAGTAGATCATGTTGTTCAACCGCATGCATGCCCCACAGGCTTGGCGGGCTCCCCGTGAGCCACACCGCTCAAGTACCCATCGACCAGTTACGGTCAATCGTCGGGGAGCCAGCCTGGTCATGCCCGCATCTTGAGGCTGTCAGTCTCCGGCTGGAGCCACGCCGATCGGGCAGCTCACGCCCGTGCCGCCGATGCCGCAGTAGCCGCCTGGATTGCGGTCCAGGTACTGCTGGTGGTACGCCTCCGCGTTCCAGAACGGGCGGTCCTCGGCCGGGAGGACTGCCGTGGTGATCTGGCCGTACCCCGAGCCGGTCAGGACCCGCTGGTAGGCCTCGCGGGAGGCTTCGGCGGCCTTCTGGTGGGCGGGGGAGTGGGTGTAGACCGCCGAGCGGTACTGGGTGCCGACGTCATTGCCCTGGCGGAAGCCCTGGGTGGGGTCGTGGGACTCCCAGAACAGCTTCAGGAGGGTCTCGTAGGACACCAGGGAGGGGTCGAAGACCACGCGGACGACCTCGGTGTGGCCGGTCTGGCCCGAGCAGACCTCCTCGTACGTCGGGTTCTCGGTGAAGCCGCCCTGGTAGCCGGCCAGGGTGGTCCAGACCCCGGGGGTCTGCCAGAACTTGCGCTCCGCGCCCCAGAAACAGCCCAGGCCGAAGTCGGCGACCTCCAGGTGCGCGGGGTAGGGGCCCGCGAGGGGGTTGCCGAGCACCGTGTGGCGGTCGGGGAGCGAGAACAGCGGCTCCGCGCGGCCCGTCAGGGCCTCCTCGCGGGCGGGGAGCTCGGGCGTGCGGCGGTACGAGAACATGGGTCGCCTCCTTCGGTACCCCCTCAACGGACTGGGGCGGGCAGGGATTCCCCGCTCCGCCCCCGCCCCGCGCGTCACAGGTCCGGGATCGCCACGCCCACGGCCCAGTCACGGGCGTACAGGTACCGGTGCTTCGGCGAGCCCGCGTACGTCCACGGCAGCGCGCCGATGTGGCCGTCGATGTGGCGGAACTGCTCGACCGCCTGCTCGTCGCGGTCCTGCCAGAACAGCAGGTACGCCAGCATGTGGCGGATGCGCGCCGTCCCCGGGTGGTCGTCCCCGGCCGCCGCCAGGTCCAGCAGCGCCGCGTCCACCGCGGCGACGATCTCCGGCTCCTTGAAGAACGTCTCCGCCGCCAGGTCGTCCTCGTGCGTCTCCTGCTCGAAGTACGCGATCAGCGGCAGCAGCGACAGCAGGTCACCCGGCGCCCCGGCGGCCGCCGACTCCCGGGCGAAGCCGAGCGCCAGCTCGTGCGAGCCGCGCCACTTGCGGCACCAGTACTGCAGACCGGCGATGTGCGACCACAACACCTTCGGGTCGCGCTTGACGACCTGCTCCCACAGCTCCCGGTACTGCTCGTGCGAGTAGCCCAGGCCCTGCCCGATGGGCTGCTCCACGATGTACGGGGTCGGGTCGTCGGGGTCGGCGAGGCGCTGGGCCTCGTGCGCCACCTCCCGCGCCTTGACCAGCAGCTCGCGGAAGAGCCGGAACTGCTCCTGCGTGGTGCGGCTGCCGGACTGGCCCCCGCGTACGTTCCACGCGACCATGATCGCGGTGTCGGCGTCGACCAGCGCCGCCGTCGGGTCCGTGGGCCGGGCCGCGCGCCAGGCCAGCAGCCAGGAGTCCTCCTCTGCGGCCGCCTGGGCCAGCGGACGCACCCGCTCCATCCGCTCGTGCCAGTCCTGCCCGGCCGCCTCGACGTACGCGGCGCCCGCCTCCCAGTCGCCCGACCGGACGGCCTCCAGCGCGGCGGTCCGCTCCGGCGGCACCGGCGCGGGGTTCTCGGTGTCGAGGTCGGCTTCCGCCACGAAACCCAAGGCGACGACGGCCGCCGCCTTCCGGGCCTTCTCCTCGGCCTTGGTGGCCTCCGTGCGGGCTTCGATGGCCGCCGTGCCGGCTTCGATCGACGCGATCTCGGCTTGCAGCCGCTTCGCCTTGCGGATGAAGTAGACGCCGCGCAGGACCTTGAACGCGCCGAACAGCAGCACGGCGCCCAGGACGTAGAGGCCGATCACGGGGCAAGCACCAGCTTTCGCAGGGATTCGGTATCGGGCTGGTCCGCGACGGCCGCGTCCAGGGCGAGGCCGAGCCGCTCCTCGAAGCCGTCGGCGGGGTAACGCAGGGTGGCCGACTCGGACCAGGACAGCTGCCAGCGGGCGGCGCCGCGGGCCGTCAGCTCCACCGTGACCAGCTGGTTCACGACCCGCCGCAGCACCGGGCGGGAGAACTCGCGGGCCGCGCGGCCGGTCGCGGCCGCCGCCTGCTCGGACTTCGGGAAACGGTCCGCGATCCGCCAGCGCACCGCCGGGTCCGCGTCGATCGCGTCGAGCAGGGTCGACAGTTCGGGGCCCGCGCCCTCGGCGGAGAGGGCCTCGCGGAGCTCCTCAGCGCCCTGGGACACGTACCGGGTCATCGACTCGTGGACCAGGTCCTCCCAGTCCAGCCGCTTCAGCCCGAGCGCCTCCGGGGTGAGGGCGACCTGCTCCAGCGCGGTGAGCGCCGCTTCGGCGTCCGACAGCAGCTCCAGCGCCGGGCGGGCGGCCTGCCCGGCACGGCCGTCGTCCGCCAACGCCTCGATGCGGGACACGCGTTCGGCGAGCGCGGGGTGGGAGTCGTACGGGGACGCGGGCTCGGTGGACAGTTCCTGGCGCAGGTCCTCCAGCTCGTCCGGACGGGCGTCGAGGAGCCGGCGCAGGCCGCCGAAGACCTCGCCGGGAGGCGGCAGCAGACCGGCGTCGACGCCGAGGGTGGCGTACGAGCTCATGTAGAACTCGTGCGCCGAGCCGAGGGCGTTCAGCTCGCGCAGCGCGGACGCGGCGGAATCCCGGCCGGCGACCCGCACCGAGGCGAGGTCGGCGGCGAGTTCCTGGCGGCGGGCGGAGGAGAGGGTGGCGCGCATGTAGAAGTTGCCGTACGCCGTGTAGATCTTCGCCATGGCCCGGTACATCGCGCCTTCGCCCGAGGTGTCGATCTCCCTGGCCTTCTTGCCCTTGGCGATCCGCTTCTCGGCGGCCTTCTCCTGCCGCGCGCGTTCCTTGGCGACCTTGTTGTCGGCGCGTTCGTGGAAGTGGCGGATCGTACGGATCAACTGGGCGCGACCGCGCGCGATCAGGGGTGTGAGGCGGGTGTCGAGGTTGGCGTAGTGGCCCATCTCGTGGGCGAGTACGGCGCGCAGCTGCATCTCGTCCATGCCCGTCATCAGGGGCAGGCCGATGTAGAGGCGGCGGGTGCCGGGGAGGAGGCCCAGCAGCCGGGCCTCCTCGTCGACGGCGGCGTTCACCTCGTCGATCAGCAGGATCCGATCGGGCGCGCGGGTGCCGACCTGCCGGGCGATGTCGCGCACGGCCTCCCACAGCGAGGGCTCCTCGGCCTCGGTCACGGGGATGCCGGCCGGGGGCTCGTCCTTGGGGGTGCGCAGCATGAACAGGCCGCGCACGATCGGGATCGCGAGGACGACGGAGACGATGACGATCTTGGCGGCGGCCGGGCCGTGCAGGCCGCCGCGGATGGCGGCGATGTCCAGACCGGCCAGGACGGCCAGCAGGACCACGCCGAGCAGGTAGAACCCTGCGAGCAGGACGAGGGCGCGCAGAGCGCGCAGCAAAGCGCCCATATGGATGGATCCCCCCACGGGATGACGGTGGTGCGTGTGCGTGGCGCGAGTGGCCGGATTGCGTGGCCGCCGCCACCGCCGCATCATGCGGCCCGGTGGTCACTTACGGCAACCTTATTGGCCGGGCGTTTTCGCTGGTGGGGGGTGTCCGTTGCCGGGTTCGGGTCCAGGTGCGGGTCCGTTCCGGGGGCGCTGCCCCCGCACCCCCGCGCCTCAAACGACGGCGAGGCTGGGGGTGCGGCTCGGGAACGCGTTGGCGGGGCGGGGTGGCAATTCCAGCCTCGCCGGCGTTCGAGGCGCGGGGTGCGGGGCGGAGCCCCGGTCATCGAGCCGTACGGACAGGCGGGCCGGCCTAGTGGGGGAGCGTGGCCGGGGAGCCGCCGTTGGCTTCGTAGCCCGCCACCGCCAGCGCGCGGAAGACCGCGTAGTGCGCCGCCGGGTCGGGCGAGGCCGACCACGGGAGGGCGCCGACGTAGCCGTCCACGTGCCGGACCTGCTCCATCGCCTCCGCCCACCGCTCCATGTTCACCAGGAACTGCAGCAGCATGTGCCGTACGTGCGGCAGCATCGGGTCGTCCGGCCGCGCCTGGTGCACCGCGTACAGCGCGCCCTCCACGGCCCGAGTCACCACCGCGCTCTGGTAGAAACCGCCGGTCAGGACCACGTCCGGAAGGTTCTCGTACACCGAGAACAACGGCAGTGCCGCCAGCAGCGAGCCCTGCGGGGCGCGCGCGGCCGCCGCGTGCGCGAACGCGTCCGCCTTCTCGCGCGAGCCGTGCCACTTCTCGCACCAGTAGTGCAGCGCCGCCAGGTGCGCTCCCATGTGCGCCGGCGCCCGGTCGATGACCTTCGCCCACAGCTCGTCGAACTCGGCCTCCGCGTAGCCGAGGCCCCGCGCGATCGCCAGCTCCGTGATGTACGGGATCGGGTCGCCCGGCGACAGCGTCGCGGCCTTGCGGCACGCCTCGCGGGCCTCCTCCAGGATGATCCGGTGGTCGTCGGAACCGACCCCGCCCGAGGCCCGCCACGCCTGCTGCACCAGCAGCTCCGCGTGCACCTGCGCGCCGCCCGCGTCCTCCTCCGCCTCCAGCCGCCAGGCCTTCAGCCACTGCGCGCCCACACCGGGCTGCTGGGCGAGTTCCAGCGCCGCGGCCCCGCCGAAGGACTGCACGCGCTGCCAGCGCTGCTCGCCCTCCACCGGGGTTCCGGCGAGCAGCTGGGAGGCCGCCTGCCACTGGCCGGTGCGCTGCACGTTGTCGAGGGCGTCCATCAGGTCCTGGTCGGGCCCGGGGATCCGGATGTCGAGGTCCTCCTGCCGGTCGAATCCGTAGTTCGCCGGGTCCGCCGCGTCAGGGCTGCCCGGCTCGACGAGGCGCAAGCCGCTGCCGCGCTTGCGCCGTACGAACACAGCGACGATGACCGCGAGCCAGCCGACCGCGAACAGGAACCACAGAATCTCCATGCCACAAGCGAACCAGACCGACGTGGGCAGATGCCAACAGGGGGTTGGCCACGGGCCGCACCCGGCGCCGGGGCATAGCATCTGACCATGAGCGACGACAGCCACGAGCACCAGAGCTTCGAGACCCGCGCGATCCACGCGGGCAACACGGCGGACCCGCTGACCGGCGCGGTCGTGCCCCCGATCTACCAGGTTTCCACGTACAAGCAGGACGGCGTCGGCGGACTGCGCGGCGGCTACGAGTACAGCCGCAGCGGCAACCCGACCCGCACGGCGCTGGAGGAGAACCTCGCGGCGCTGGAGGGCGGCCGGCGCGGCCTCGCCTTCGCCTCCGGCCTCGCCGCCGAGGACTGCCTGCTGCGTACGCTGCTCTCCCCGGGCGACCACGTGGTCATCCCGAACGACGCGTACGGCGGCACGTTCCGCCTCTTCGCGAAGGTCGTCTCCCGCTGGGGCGTCGAGTGGTCGGTGGCCGACACCTCCGACGCCGAGTCCGTGCGCGCGGCCCTGACCCCGAAGACCAAGGTCATCTGGGTCGAGACCCCCTCCAACCCGCTGCTCGGCATCACCGACATCGCGGTCGTCGCCGACATCGCGCGGACGGCCGGCGCCAAGCTGGTCGTGGACAACACCTTCGCCTCCCCCTACCTCCAGCAGCCCCTCGCGCTCGGCGCGGACGTGGTCGTGCACTCGCTGACGAAGTACATGGGCGGGCACTCGGACGTCGTCGGCGGCGCGCTGGTCACCGCGGACGCGGCGCTCGGCGAGGAACTGGCCTATCACCAGAACGCGATGGGCGCGGTGGCCGGTCCGTTCGACTCGTGGATCGTGCTGCGCGGCATCAAGACGCTGTCGGTGCGGATGGACCGGCACGCGGAGAACGCGGCGAAGGTCGTCGAGCTGCTGACCCGGCACCCGAAGGTGCACAAGGTCCTCTACCCGGGTCTGCCGGAGCACCCGGGGCACGAGGTGGCGGCCAAGCAGATGCGGAACTTCGGCGGCATGGTGTCCTTCCAGGTCGTCGGCGGCGAGGAGGCGGCGGTCGAGGTCTGCAACCGCGCGAAGCTGTTCACGCTCGGTGAGTCGCTGGGCGGCGTCGAGTCGCTGATCGAGCACCCGGGGCGGATGACGCACGCGTCGGTGGCGGGGTCCGCGCTGGAGGTTCCGGCGGACCTGGTGCGGCTGTCCGTGGGCATCGAGAACGCGGACGACCTCCTCGCGGACCTGACCCAGGCCCTGGGCTGACGCCCCACACCCCGCGCCGGGCGCTGCCCTTGCCGCCCGGCGGGGGGTGTGCGTGCGGTGTCGTCTGCGGCGCCGCTGCCGGGGCGCTGCCCCGGACCCCGCGCCTCGAACGCCGGCGAGGCTGAGATTGCCCGGCGGGGCCGGGTATGCCCATCCAGCCCCGCCGGTTTGAGGCGCCGCTGCCGGGGCGTCAGCCGGCCGCAGGGATCACCAGCCGTCCAGGGGTGGGGAGATGTCGCTCGGTGGGACGGCCCACGGGCGCGTCATGGCGGCCCAGATCGTGAAGGCGGCCACCGCCGCCAAGAGGACGGCCCAGCCGAGGCGCCGCAGGGTCCGCCGGCGGCGCAGGATGCGGCCCCCTCGGGCGGCCGCGCCCGCGGCGAGGCCGGGCGGGACCACCGGGTACGGGCCCTCCAACAGGCGCCGTACCCGGGCTTCCTTGCGTTCGGGGCGGCCGCTCACCGCAGCTCCGCCACGGCCCTGGCGTACAGCGAGCGGACCCGTTCCGGAGTCAGCCCCAGCTGCGCGGCGGTGACCTCCTCCGCGACCCCTTCGTACATCCGCAGCACCAGTACGAGCCGCTCCAGCGGGCTCAGTCCGGCCAGCAGCCCGGCGCCCCGGTAGTGGCGGCCGGTGCGGGCGAACGCGGTGCACAGTTCCCGTCGGGTGAAGTCGTACGGGTCGTCACCCCGTAGGCGCCGCCAGTCGGCGTACGTGCGGGCCAGCGCGCCCGCCAGCAGTCGGCGGGCCGCCTCCGGTTCACCGGTGAGCAGGATCGCGACGTGCAGGAGCCGCCCCGCCGCGCCCGCGACGAAGGCCTCGAACTCCACGTAGGGGCCCAAGCGTTGCTCCACCGCCCGCATGGTTCACATAGTGCGGGCAGCGGGACCGTCCGGGTCAAGGGGTCTGACGCACCCCGGTCGCGAGCTTGTTCGGGAGGCCGCTCGGGGAGCCGTTCGGGACGCTGTTCAGGAGGCCGGGCCGGCGTCGGCCACGGCGGCCATCAGCTCGGACAGCGACAGGTTGAAGCGCGTCAGCAGCGTCGTGAACGACTCGCGCTCCCCCTCGCTCCAGCCCTCCGTGACCCGAGCCATCAGCTCGCGCCGCGAGGAACGGACCTCCTCCAGCCGCGTCAGCCCCCGCGGGGACAGCGCGAGGACCACGGCCCGTCCGTCCTCCGGGTGCGAAGTCCGCTTGACCAGGCCGCTGTCGACGAGCGGCGCGACCTGCCGGGTGACCGTGGAGGAGTCGATGCCCATGCCCCCGGCGAGCGCCTTGACGCCCATCGGGCCTTCCAGGTCGAGCCGGTTCAGCAGCAGGTACGCGGCCCGGTCCATGGAGTTGCGGGCCTGGCCGACGCCGCCCAGGCGGGTCTGCTCGGCGCGGCGCGCGAAGACGGCGACCTGGTGCTGGAGCGCGTCGAGGAGACCCGCTCCGGCGGGCGCGTCCGGCGCCTCGGGCAGGTCGGAATTGGCCGGGTAGGAAGGCATGGCCGTGGGCTCTCTTCGCGTGGGTCCGACAAGGATGGGGGACAGAGTACGCGGCCGTGCGGCGGCTCGTACGCCCCGTACGAGAACTGATACGGCCGGTCTCCGACGACTGCCCGGAGGCGTCCCGGATGGCGAGATTTCGCCCCTTGTCGGGAGGGGCGCGCGCAGCCTGCGCCGGGCGGCCCCCGGACTGGGAGACTGGCGGCATGAACTACCGAGTGCCCCTTCCCGTTCCGCCGGTCATCCTCGACGACGTCCGCGGAGCCCAGAAGATGCTGTCCGGCGTCTCCCGGGTCACCCCGATGGAGGGCAGCCGGTACCTCTCCTCCCTCACGCACTCCCCGGTCCACCTCAAGTGCGAGAACCTCCAGCGCACCGGCTCCTTCAAGCTGCGCGGCGCGTACGTGCGCATCGCGGGCCTGCGCCCCGAGCAGCGGGCGGCGGGTGTCGTGGCGGCCAGCGCGGGCAACCACGCGCAGGGCGTGGCGCTGGCCTCCTCCCTGCTCGGGGTGCGCTCGACGGTGTTCATGCCGGTCGGGGCGCCGCTGCCCAAGGTGGCCGCGACGCAGGAGTACGGCGCGGAGGTGCGCCTGCACGGGCAGGTCGTCGACGAGACCCTCGCGGCCGCCCAGGACCACGCGGACCGCACGGGGGCGGTGTTCATCCACCCCTTCGACCACCGCGACGTCATCGCGGGCCAGGGCACGGTGGGCCTGGAGGTCCTGGAGCAGTGTCCGGAGGTGCGGACCATCCTCGTGGGCATCGGGGGCGGCGGTCTGGCGGCCGGTGTCGCGGTGGCGGTGAAGGCGCTGCGGCCCGATGTGAAGGTCATCGGCGTGCAGGCGGCGGGGGCCGCCGCGTACCCGCCCTCGCTGCTGGTGGGGCACCCGGTGTCCATCGACAACCCGACGACGATGGCGGACGGTATCAAGGTCGGCCGCCCGGGCGACGTCCCTTTCAAAATCATCGGCGAACTCCTCGACGACGTGCGTACGGTCTCGGAGGACGCGCTTTCCAGTGCGCTGCTGCTCTGCCTGGAGCGGGCGAAGCTGGTGGTCGAGCCGGCCGGGTGCAGTCCGGTGGCCGCGTTGCTGAGCGAACCCGAACGGTACGACGACGGGCCGGTGGTGGCCGTCCTGTCCGGCGGGAACGTCGATCCGTTGCTGCTCCAGCGGATCCTGCGGCACGGCATGGCCGCGGCGGGCCGGTACCTGTCGCTGCGGCTGCGGGTGGCCGACCGGCCGGGAGCCCTGGCCGGGCTCCTGGGGGTGTTGTCGGTGGTGGACGCGAACGTGTTGGACGTGAGCCACGTGCGGACGGACCCGCGGCTGGGCCTCACCGAGGTGGAGGTGGAGCTGCAGCTGGAGACGAAGGGCCCGGAGCACTGCACGGAGGTCGCGCGCTCGCTGCACAGCGCCGGTTACACGGTGATGGGCTGACCACTGGTAGTACGCGATATGACGCGATACCGTGCGCTCGGGTGAACGGGGGATCCCCCATTCGGCCGGGCGATGGCTGCCCGGCGCCCATATGATCTGCGTAGGAAACCGCTGATTGCACCGATTGCACTGATTCTGCTCACCCGAATTGCACTGGGAGAATCCGTATGCCAGGCGCCATCTACGCCGAAGGCCTCATCAAGACCTTCGGTGATGTACGGGCTCTGGACGGCGTGGACCTCGACGTCCCCGAAGGCACCGTCCTGGGTCTGCTCGGCCCGAACGGCGCGGGCAAGACCACGACCGTACGCGTCCTGACCACCCTCCTCCGGCCCGACAGCGGCAAGGCCCTCGTCGCCGGGATCGACGTACTCAAACACCCCAACGAGGTCCGGCGGGCCATCGGCCTCTCCGGCCAGTTCGCCGCCGTCGACGAATACCTCACCGGCCGCGAGAACCTCCAAATGGTCGGCCAGCTCTACCAGATGAGGGCCAAGGCCGCGAAGGCCCGGGCCGAGGAACTGCTCGAACGCTTCCAGCTCTCCGACGCCGCGGACCGCCCCGCCAAGACCTACTCCGGCGGCATGCGCAGGCGGCTCGACCTCGCCGCCGCCCTCGTCGTCAGCCCGCCCGTGATGTTCATGGACGAGCCGACCACCGGCCTCGACCCCCGCAACCGGCAGCTGCTGTGGGCGATCATCAAGGAACTGGTCGCGGGCGGCACCACGCTGCTCCTCACCACCCAGTACCTGGAGGAGGCCGACCACCTCGCGCACGACATCTGCGTGGTCGACCACGGCAAGGTCATCGCCCGCGGTACGTCCGACCAGCTCAAGGCCCGTACCGGCGGCGAGCGCGTGGAGGTCGTCGTGCACGAACGCGACCACATCCCCACCGCCCGCGAGGTCCTCGCCGCCTTCGGCAAGGGCGAGACCACGGTCGAGGACCACACCCGCAAGCTGACCGTGCCCGTCTCCGGCGGCGCCAAGCTGCTCGCCGAGGTCATCCGCGAACTCGACGGACGGGGCATCGAGATCGACGACATCGGCCTGCGCCGCCCCACCCTCGACGACGTCTTCATATCCCTGACCGGCCACGCCGCCGAACGCGAGGCGGACGAACACGGCGACGACGGGGAGAGCGGCGGGACCCCCGACGCCGGCGCCAAGGGCCGCAAGGCGACCGCGCGGAAGGAGATGGCGAAGTGACCCTCACCTCCCGCACACCGGAGCTGTCCGCCCCGCGCCCGCGCGGCGGAGTCGTCCAGAGCGCGGCCGACTCCCTGGTCATCGCCAAGCGGAACCTGATCCGCATGTCCCGGATCCCCGAGATGATCATCTTCGGGCTGATCCAGCCGGTCATGTTCGTCGTGCTCTTCAGCTACGTCTTCGGCGGCTCGATCAGCGTCGGCGGCAGCACCTCGCCCCAGGCCTACCGCGAGTTCCTGATGGCGGGCATCTTCGCCCAGACCGTCACCTTCGCCACCGCCGGCGCGGGCGCGGGCATCGCGGACGACATGCACAAGGGCCTCATCGACCGCTTCCGCTCCCTGCCCATGGCGCGCGGCGCGGTCCTGACCGGGCGCACGCTCGCCGACCTCGTCCAGACCACGGTCACCCTGGTCGTCCTGGCCGTCGTCGCGCTGCTCGTCGGCTGGCGCACCCACACCAGCTTCGGAGAGGTCCTCGCCGGCTTCGCCCTGCTGCTCCTGCTCGGCTACGCCTTCTCCTGGATCGGCGCCCTCATCGGCCTGTCGGTGCGCACCCCGGAGGCGGCCACCTCGGGCGGGCTGATCTGGCTCTTCCCGCTGACGTTCATCTCGAACGCCTTCGTACCGTCCGAGAACATGCCGTCCTTCCTCCAGACCATCGCGGAGTGGAACCCCTTCAGCGCCACGGTCCAGGCGGCCCGCGTGCTCTTCGGCAACCTCCCGGAGGGCTACCCGGTCCCGGACGCCTGGCCCATGCAGCACCCGGTGATCGCATCGATCCTCTGGTCGGTGCTGATCATCGCGGCCTTCCGCACGCTGGCGGTCCGCAAGTACCGCTCGGCGACGGCGTAGGCCCGTACGCGTACCCGTACCGCACGCACGAACGCCGATGCCCGGCCGGAACAGTCAGCTGTCCGGCCGGGCATCGGCGCAAGAGGTGGGGTGATCAGCCGGTGAAGGGCTTGACGTCGAGGATCTTGACCGAGGCCTTCTTGCCGTTCGGCAGCTCGTACTCGGCGTCCTCGCCGACCGCCTTGCCCATGACACCGCTGCCCAGCGGGGACTGCGGGGAGTAGGTCTCGAAGTCGCCGGACGCGTACTCGCGCGACGCCAGCAGGAACTCCATCGTGTCGTCCTCGTCGCCGTCGAAGGCGATCTTCACGACCGTGCCGGGGGCCACCACGCCGTCGGACGCCGGGGCCGTCCCGACCTTGGCGTTCTCCAGGAGCTGCGTGAGCTGGCGGACGCGCAGTTCCTGCTTGCCCTGCTCCTCCTTGGCCGCGTGGTAACCGCCGTTCTCGCGCAGGTCGCCCTCCTCGCGGGCGGCTGCGATCTTCGTGGCGATCTCCGTGCGTGCGGGACCAGAGAGGTAGTCCAGCTCCGCCTTCAGCTGGTCGTACGCCGCCTGGGTCAGCCAGGTGACGCTCTCGCTCGTCTGGGTCACGGGTGCTCCTCGTCGGTACAGGGGAATACATGGCCGCCGGTGGCGGGCGAAACCACGAGCCTAACAATTCGGGAAGAAAAGGGGGAGGACCCGAGCGCGTGCGTGATGTCCGGGAAGGGCCCGGCCCGGCCGTGCTCGCCCCGGGAGCGGCTCGGCGGCTCCTGCCCTTCCAGGATGACCCACCCGGGCGTGGCGGACGAGGCCGAGTGACGAACCCGACGCCCGTGGGCGACCGGCGGACCCGTCAGCTGCCGGCGGCGGGCTGGCAGCCGACCAGCTCGATCATCGCCGCGCGCCCGGTGGTCTTCAGCGACACGACCTCGTCGACCCGCGTCGAGGACTGCGCGAAGGTGAAGTCGGCGCGGCCCACCTCGCCGTGCTGCTTGTCCTGCGAGGTCAGCGTGCACACCCCGGTCTGCGAGGCGTCCTTGCGCACCTCCAGGTGCACCTTCACCTCGGTGTCGGAGACGATCTGGAACTTAATCACCTCGGCGCTGACGCTCTGCCCGGCCATGTAGTCCCAGCCGATCCAGCCGATCACGCCCAGCAGCACGACACCCAGGGCCGACCCGACGATCTTGAGCTTCCGGTCCGCACGCTCGTCCGCCGACCGGCCGTACCGGCCCTCGGGCAGCCCCTCGCGCACCGCGCTCATGATCGTTTCCTCTCCACGGGGCCGGGGCTCCTTGTCCTCGACCCTTGAGCCTGGCGGCTGGAGCATGTCGCGGCTTTCGCGCCGGCAAGGAATCAGGCTAGTGCCCCGCGTGCTCGGTCGCTTGTTCGGGTGTGGTGTCGGAGTTCTCGGGACCAGCCAGGTCCAGGACCTCAGGTCGGCGTCGTGACGGTGTCGGCACAGGAGAGAGAGGCCGGGTACGCCCGGTATACCTTCCGGCTGCGCGTGTCGTCTTCCGGGAATGCGGCTCTGTCGGGTGAGTGGGACCGGTGCCGATGGGTGTGGAACCAGTGCGTCGCAGAATCGGGCGTGGCAAGGCGTTGAAGGATGTCAAGGCTCGGTTACCGGTGCGGAGGCGGGCGGGGATGCCCGGATTCAAGAGGAAGGGTCTTGCCGACCCCACGCTGAACTACACCAAGCGTGGATTCCGGTTGAAGGGCGGCCGTCTGCATCTGGCAGGTGGCATATCGCTGAGGGTGGTGTGGTCGCGGGATCTTCCCGCCATCCCGTCCAGCGTGCGCATCTACCGAGACCCTCTCGGCCACTGGTACGCGTCCTTCGTCGTCCGGACAGAGACACGGTCGCTGCCGGGCACGGGTGCGGTGATCGGTGTCGACTGGGGCGTGCGTGAGACCGCCACCACCACCAGTGACGAGCATGACCTTCCACACCCCGAGTACGGGAGGAATGCTGCGGGGAAGCCGGCCCGGTACCAGCGGATGATGGCGCGGCGGAAGCCGAAGCGTGGGCAAGTCGCCTCGACGGGTTACCGGAGGGCGAAGCGGCAGGCCGCGAAGGTGCACAGGAAGATCGCCCGCCAACGAACGGACACAGCCCGCAAGTGGGCCAAGCGGGTCGTCGCGGACTTTGACCGGCTCGCCGTGGAGGACTTCCGCCCGAAGTTTCTCGCCAAGTCGACGATGGCGCGTGAGGCTGCCGACGCGGCGATCTCGGCCACGAAGCACGAGCTGATCAACATGGCGCGCAAGCACGGCCGCGAACTGCGGCTCGTGAACCCGGCGCACACCACCATGGACCGCGGACAGTGCGGAGCGAGAACCAAGCACGCACTGCCGCTGTCGGAACGTACCTACACGTGCACCGCGTGCGGAGCCGTCTCCCCCAGGGACAAGAACTCCGCGCGCGTGATGCTCGTCCGGGCTGGTCTCAACCCGGCTGATGCCGATCGTGCGAGCCCTGACTGGCCGCCGGCCCGTCAGGCTGCGTGAGTCAGGAATCCCCCGCGTCATTCGATTGCTGAGGGAGGAGTCAATATAGAAGCCGACCGTCGCGCCCGAATCACAGAGGATCCTGTCTTGACCGAGCAGCTTCGACTGATGGCCGTCCACGCCCACCCCGACGACGAGTCGAGCAAGGGCGCGGCCACCATGGCCAAGTACGTGTCCGAGGGCATCCCCGTGATGGTCGTCACCTGCACCGGTGGCGAGCGCGGATCCGTCCTGAACCCCAAGCTCCAGGGCGACAAGTACATCGAGGAGAACATTCACGAAGTACGCGCCAAGGAGATGGACGAGGCGCGCGAGATCCTCGGCATCGAGCAGGAATGGCTGGGATACGTGGACTCCGGCCTCCCCGAGGGCGACCCGCTGCCGCCGCTGCCCGAGGGCTGCTTCGCGCTGGAGGACGTCGACCAGGCCGCCGGCCGCCTCGTCAAGAAGATCCGCGCGTTCAAGCCGCAGGTCGTCACGACGTACGACGAGAACGGCGGCTACCCGCACCCCGACCACATCATGACCCACAAGATCTCCATGGTGGCCTTCGAGGGCGCGGCCGACACCGAGAAGTACCCGGAGGCCGAGTTCGGCCCGGCGTACCAGCCGCAGAAGCTCTACTACAACCAGGGCTTCAACAAGCCCCGCACCGTCGCCCTGCACGAGGCGCTCCTCGCCCGCGGCATGGAGTCCCCCTACGGCGAGTGGCTGGAGCGCTGGAAGGAGTTCGAGCGCAAGGAGCGGACCCTGACCACGCACGTCCCCTGCGCCGACTTCTTCGAGATCCGCGACAAGGCGCTCATCGCGCACGCCACGCAGATCGACCCGGACGGCGGCTGGTTCCGCGTCCCGATGGACATCCAGAAGGAGGTCTGGCCGACGGAGGAGTACGAGCTGGCGAAGTCGCTCGTGGACACTTCCCTCCCCGAGTCCGACCTCTTCGCCGGCATCCGGGAGAATGCTTAGCCATGAGCGCTACGCAGGCAGCAATCACCCAGTTCCTTCCGCTGGCGGCCGACACCTTCGACAAGAACAAGGTGACCCCCGGAGTCCTGGGGTTCATCGTGTTCGCGGTCCTCGCCCTCGGGACGTGGGGTCTGATGAAGTCGATGAACCGGCACATGGGCCGGGTGAACTTCGAAGAGACCCCGGAAGCGGGTCCCGCGTCCACGGAAGGCCCCCGGACCCAGTAGGGACCCTGGCCGTACCCCCCGTGCCGTCGGGGTGTGCGGCGGGGTGCCCCGCAGGGCGTCGAACGCGGCTGCCCGGCGGGGCCGCCGTGTGCCACTCCCGTGCCGTCGGGGTCAGGTGGGGTGCCCCCGGCGTCGAACGCCGGTGCTCGGCGCCCGTACCGCCGCGCCGTCGGGGTCGGGTGTGCGGTGGGGCGCCCCCGCAGGGCGTCGAACGAAACCCGTTCCGCTTGCCGGTGCCGCATCGGGTTCGACGCCCGAGGA
>NZ_JBIARJ010000039.1:0-27681 GCF_042889825.1 Streptomyces sp. NPDC002467
CCTCGGGCGTCGAACGGGAAGCGGCAGCGGACATGCAAGACGTGGTGCGTTCGACGCCCTGCGGGGGCGCCCCGCCACGCACCCGACCCCGACGGTGCGGTGGTACGGGCGGGGGACGGCCCGGGTGAGCGCCGGCGTTCGACGCCCTGCGGGGGCGCCCCGCCGCGCACCCGACCCCGACGGTGCGGTGGTACGGGCGGGGGCCGGCCCGGGTGAGCGCCGGCGTTCGACGCCCTGCGGGGGCGCCCCGCCGCGCACCCGACCCCGACGGTGCGGTGGTACGGGCGGGGGCCGGCCCCGCTGGGCACCGGCGTTCGACGCCCTGCGGGGGCGCCCCGCCGCGCACCCGACCCCGACGGTGCGGTGGTACGGGCGGGGGACGGCCCGGGTGGGCACCGGCGTTCGACGCCCTGCGGGGGCGCCCCGCCAGGCGCCCGACCCCGACGGCGCGGGGGAGTCGCACGGGTCGGCCCGCCGCCGGCGCGGGGCGTGCCATTCGGCCAGACGCACACGACCCGCACACCCACCCGCCCCACCGGACCGATCCGCTCACCCGGCACGGACTTCCCCGAACCGACACAACCACCCCAACTGCCACCCATAACAAAGCAGTTGAAACACGCCACCCAGTGGACTGGACCTTGACTCGGAGCCGGGCCTACCGCTTTGCTGTGCGTGATCACCGGTTCGCTCACCGGCACGATCCCCCGACCACCCGCGCCCTGGAGGGAAACCCGCGGATGTCCCCGCCTCCGCCGCCCCTCGGCCGCGCCCGCAAGCGGGACGCCCAGCTCTTCGACCCTGCCCTCTGTGACGTCGAACTCGTCGACGTGCGCGCGCAGTTCACCCAGGGCCGCTGGGCGAAGGCCCGTTCCCTGCTCGTCGCCACCGGTGACGACTGGGACCGGCGGGGCCACCGCGTCGTCGTCCTCGCCGAGACCCCCGCGGCCACCGCCTGGGCCCGCGAGTGGCTCCTCGCCGAACCCGGCAGCGCCGACGCGGCCACCCTCCTCGCCTGCGCCGCCGTCTTCCGGGCCCTGCGCGGCAAGGACTCCCCGGCCGCCGCCGAGGAGGCCTGCCGCCGCGCCGCCGCCCTGCTCCCCGCGGACCCCACGCCCTGGCTCGGGCTGCTCCTCCTCTCCCGCGCCTTCGGTGCGGAGGAGGAGTTCAGCCGCCACTTCGACCAGGTCCGCGCGCGCCACCGCGAACACCACCACGCCCACCATCTGATGGTCGCCAAGCTCGCCGAACGCACCCCCGGCGCCGGCCACGACCCGCTCCACGAGGTCTACGACTTCGCTGCCTGGGCCGCCGAGGAGGCCCCGGCGGACTCCCCGCTCGCCGTGCTCCCCGTCATCGCGCACGCCGAGCGCTACCGGGTGCTCGCCGCCACCCACGGCCACACCTTCGGCAGCGCCACCCAGCACTGGTCCGGTCGGCGCGCCCGCCAGGTGCTGCGCGCCGCCTTCGACTGGTGGCTGGAATGGGAGCGCGACGACCACCCCCGCAACCGGGTCGACCTCAACTACCTGGCCCACGCCAAGCTCTGCGAGGGCCGCCCAGCCGAGGCCGCCGCGCTCTTCCTCCGCATCGGGAGGCACGCGACCCCGGCCCCGTGGTCCTATCCGGACCGCGACCCGCACAAGGCCTTCCTCGCCGCGCGCGGCGCCGCCCTCGGCACCGCCTGAGACACCCCCGACCACCCCCGAAAGGAACCTGCCATGCCGACGGGCAGCTCCACCACGCTCCAGGACCCGGCCGACATAAGAACGTACAAAGGGACGGACCGCGCCCTGCGCGCCGACCGGCTCGGCACCGCCGGGCTGCTGCTCTCCGTCCTCGCCGCCAGCGCGCCCCTGATGGTCGTCGCCGGTGTCATGCCCACGACATTCGGAGTCATGGGCATCGTCGGACAGCCGCTCCTCTTCGTCATCCTCGGCATCGTCCTCGCGCTCTTCGGCATCGGCTACGCCGAGATGAGCCGGCACGTCCACAACGCCGGCGCCTTCTACGCCTACATCGCCCGCGGCCTCGGCCCCACCGCGGGCGCCGGCGCCTCCTTCGTCGCCCTCGTCGCCTACAGCGCCATGCAGGTCGGCGTCTACGGCATCCTCGGCTTCGAGGTGTCCAACCTCTTCGCCACCTACCTGGAGACCGAACTCGCCTGGTGGATCCCCGCCCTGGCGGCGGTCGCCGTCACCGGCGCCCTCGGCTGGCTCAAGATCGACCTCAATGCCAAGGTCCTCGGCGTCCTGCTCCTCATCGAGTGCGTCCTCGTCGTGATCTTCGACGTCTCGGCCCTCGCCAAGCCCGGCGCCGAAGGCCTCTCGCTCCACGCCTTCGACCCCGCGACCCTCGGCGGAGCGGGCCTCGGCACCGCGCTCTGCTTCTGCATCGCCGCGTTCGTCGGCTTCGAGCAGTCCCCGGTCTACGCCGAGGAGACCAGCCGGCCGCACATCGTCGTCTCCCGCGTGATGTTCCTCGCCGTCGGCTTCGTCGCCCTCTTCTTCGCCTTCAGCGCCTGGGCCCTGACCGTCGCCACCGGTCCCTCCGAGGTCGTCAAGACCTCCGCCGAGGCCGGTCCCGGCCTGCTCTTCCAGCTCACCGGGGACCGCCTCGGCACCGCCTTCACCGACGTCCTGCACGTCCTCTTCGTGTCCGGCATGTTCGCGGCGATGCTCAGCTTCCACAACGTGGTCGCCCGCTACGCCTTCGCCATGGGCCGCGAGGGCCTCCTCCCGGCCGCCTTCGGCAGGACCAACGCCGGCACCGGCGCCCCCGGCACCGGTTCCCTCCTGCAGACCGCCGTCTCCGTCCTCGTCGTCATCGCCTTCGCCGTCACCGACGACAAGCCGGCCGGCGACCCCACCGCGCCCGTCCTGCACCTGTTCACCTGGATGGGCAGCGTCGGCGCCCTCGGCATCACCCTCCTGATGGCCACCGCCTCCTTCGCCGTCATCGCCTTCTTCGTCCGCCGCGGCACCGCCGGCGCCCAGGTCTGGCGGCTCGTCGCGGCCGGCGCCGCCGGTCTCGCCCTGCTCGCCATCGCCGTCTGGACCGTCAAGGACTTCGGCGTCCTGGTCGGCGCCGAGGAGGGCTCCGTCCTCAGCGGGGTCCTGCCCGGCATCATCGGCGCCGCCGCCGTGGCCGGACTGGCGTACGGACTGGTGCTGCGCCGCAGCCGCCCCGAGGCGCACGCCCGCATCGGCCTGGGCAACGAGGCCTTCCGTCTCGACCAGGCCGCGACGGAGGCCGCCCCGGACGGCCGACACAGCGGCTGACACCACACCCGGAAACCTAGGTTTCCAGCGCCCGCGAAGCCTCCGACACCCCTTTCCATGGTCGTCGGGGGCTTCGATGCGTACGGGTGCGATTTTGGCGGGCGGCGGACCCTCATGGTCTCCTGGGGCGATCAAAACACCCGGACCGCCGCACAGGGGACACCACCCAGCTCCCCGGCACGACGGCCCGGTCTGCCTGTCCACCCCACGAAGGCGAAGTCGTACATGACCGACCGCACCCTGGCCGAGGCCCCCGCCGAGCCGTCCGCACGCCACACCGACGCGGGCGACGAGGGCTACAGCAAGGACCTCAAGTCCCGCCACATCAACATGATCGCGATCGGCGGAGCGATAGGCACCGGCCTGTTCCTCGGCGCCGGCGGCCGCCTCGCCGGAGCCGGCCCCTCCCTGGCGATCGCCTACGCGGTGTGCGGAGTCTTCGCCTTCTTCGTCGTCCGGGCCCTCGGCGAACTCGTCCTGTACCGACCCTCCTCCGGCGCCTTCGTCTCCTACGCCCGCGAGTTCATGGGGGAGAAGGGCGCCTACACCGCCGGCTGGCTGTACTTCCTGAACTGGTCGACCACCACCGTCGCCGACATCACCGCCGCCGCGACCTACGCCCACTTCTGGTCGATGTTCACCGACGTCCCCCAGTGGGTCCTCGCCCTCATCGCCCTCGCCGTCGTCCTCACCGCGAACCTGAACTCGGTGAAGTACTTCGGCGAGATGGAGTTCTGGTTCTCCCTGGTCAAGGTCGCCGCCCTGGTGGTCTTCCTCGTCGTCGGCATCTGGCTCGTCGCCACCAGCCACGACATCGGCGGCCACACCCCCGGCCTGGCCTCCATCACCGACAACGGCGGCATCTTCCCCGCCGGGATGCTCCCCATGCTCCTGGTCATCCAGGGCGTCGTCTTCGCGTACGCCTCCGTCGAGCTGTGCGGAGTCGCCGCCGGCGAGACCGAGAACCCCGAGAAGATCATGCCGAAGGCGATCAACTCGATCATGTGGCGCGTGGGCCTCTTCTACGTCGGCTCCGTGGTCCTCCTCGCGCTGCTGCTGCCCTACACCGAGTACAGCTCCGACCAGAGCCCCTTCGTCACGGTCTTCGACAAGCTCGGCGTCCCCGGCGCCGCGGGCATCATGAACCTGGTCGTCCTGACCGCCGCACTCTCCAGCCTGAACTCCGGCCTCTACTCCACCGGCCGCATCCTGCGCTCCATGGCCATGTCCGGCTCAGCGCCCCGCTTCACCGCCCGCATGAACAAGGGCAAGGTCCCCTACGGCGGCGTCCTGTTCACCGCCGCCTTCGGCCTGGCCGGCGTCGCCCTGAACAAGTACATGCCCAAGGACGCCTTCGAGATCGTCCTCAACTTCGCCTCGCTCGGCATCCTCGGCACCTGGGCCATGGTCATGCTCTGCTCGCTGCACTTCTGGCGCCGGGCGAAGCAGGGCCGCGTCGAACGCCCCGCCTACCGGCTGCCCTGGGCCCCCTACACCCAGCTCCTCACGCTGGTCTTCCTCGTCACGGTCCTGGTCCTGATGTGGTGCGACGGCGGAGTGGGCCGCACCACCGTCCTGTGCATCCCCGCGATCGCGGCCGCCCTGGTCGGCGGCTGGTACCTGGTCCGCCGCCGGGTCGCCGAGATCGCGGCCTCCCGCGGTTGATCCCGCGAAACGCCCGAGGGCCCCGCGCCCGGAACGCTTCCGGACGCGGGGCCCTCGCGCGCGAGCGCGGCGCCGTCAGGGCTGCCCGCCGCCCCGGAGGGCCGGCACGAAGGAATCCAGCGCGGCGTCGAAGTGGCCGCGCGCCTCGGCCGCCCGCCCGACCGGTGCCGACACCCACACGTCGTACAGCACCCCGCCCTGCTCCCAGCAGAGGTCGAAGGCGTGGTGGGCGCCCTCGGCGCGGGTGAATCCGTCCCAGGTGAACTCCCACAGGGCCGCCGGGAGCCCGTCGTGCGTCGTCGCCACGACCTTGTTGTCACGCAACCCGGGGTTCGTCTGGGCCCCGTTGGCGTCGGCGCGCCGCATCACTCCCAGCGGTCCGCCGGACTGCGCCGGGGCCACCCTGATCCCGATGCGGACGGACCCGTCCGGCGATCTGTAGATCACCCGCTGCTCGTCGGTGGTGCGCCGGTACCCGGTCGGCACGGCCAGACTGAAACCCTGCGCGTCGGACACGACCTGGTACCCGGCGGGCGCGGGCCGCACCGACCCGGTGGCCGGGTGCGACGGGGGCGAGGCCTGCGCGTTCCCGGACGCCGCCGGGACCGGGAAGAACGACGGCCCGGCGGACGCGGCGGCTCCGGCCGCCCCCTTGCCCGGGTCCCGCTCCTCGCCCAGCAGCCGCGTCGCGGTCACCGTGCCGGCGACCGTCGCCGCGAGCAGCGCCGCGACCAGCCCCACGCGCACCGCCGCCCGGCGCCGCGCGGGCCGTGCGGACTCCGAGGGCAGCGGCGCGTCCGGCCGGGTGGCCCGCTCGGTCGGCGAGTACGCCACCACCGCGACCGGCTCGGGCACCTCCCCGTCCCCGTCCACGCCCTCGCCCGCCGCGCAGGCTTCCAGCAGCCGCACGGCCTCTGGTCCGCCCAGCCGCAGCTCCGGATCGCGCTCCAGCAGGCCGCGGACGACCGGGCGCAGCGGCCCCAGCCGGGCGGGCGGCTCGATCTCGTCGAAGACAACGGCGTGCAGGATGCCGCCGATCGAATCCCGGTGGAACGGCGACTCCCCGGTCACGGCCGTGCACAGCAGGACGCCCAGCGACCACAGATCAGCCGCCGGCCCGGCCTCCGCGCCCTTCATCCGCTCGGGCGCCGTGTACTCCGGTGATCCGACGAAGGCCCCGGCCTCGCTGATGGTCGTCGCCCCGGCGAGCCGGGCGATCCCGAAGTCGGTCAGCACCGCCCGGCCCGTGCCCGCTTCGATGAGCACGTTGGCCGGCTTCACGTCCCGGTGCAGCACCCCGCGCTCGTGCGCCGCGCCGAGGGCGCCCAGCAGCGAGATCCCGAGCCGGGCCGTCTCCCGGGGCGTCAGCGGCCCGGAAGTGGCGAGCCGGTCGGCCAGGGAGCCGCCCTCGACGAGCTCCATGACGATGTGGGCGACGCCCTCGTGCTCCACGACGTCGTGGACGACCACGACGTGCGGATGCCTGATCTGCGCGACGACGCGGGCCTCCCGCAGGGCCCCCATGGCCCGGGTGCCGGCGTCGACGTGGAGCTCCTTGACGGCCACGGCCCGCCCGAGCAGCTCGTCCGAGGCCCGCCGGACGGTCCCCATGCCACCCCGGCCCAGCCGCTCCTGAAGCCGGTAACGGCCACCGATCACCGTGCTGTTGCCCGGACCGTCCTGCGCCACTCCGATACCCCCGTCCGCTGGTCAGGGGCCATGATGCCGTACCGGCCGTGCCGCACACCGCACGGGGCGAACGCAAAGAACCCCACCGAAGTGGGGTTCTCGCTCTTGTGTCCGAGGGGGGACTTGAACCCCCACGCCCGATAAAGGGCACTAGCACCTCAAGCTAGCGCGTCTGCCATTCCGCCACCCGGACAAGGTGTCTGTCTCGCGTCCCTCGCGGGCCGTTCCGACGTGGAAAACATTACCAAACATTCCGGGGTCCTCGATCACACCCCCCGGTGGCCGGGGATCTCCCTTGGGGAGAGCGGCCCGGAGCGGGAGGATGGGGGCAGTTCGGTACCGATCAGTGGGAGGAAGCAGCGTGAGCGAGTCGAACGCGGGCAGGGCCGTCTCGGGCGAGGACGAGGTCGTCGACCTCTGCCGGGACCTCATCCGGATCGACACCAGCAACTACGGGGACCACTCCGGCCCCGGCGAGCGCAAGGCGGCCGAGTGGGTCGCGGAGAAGCTCGCCGAGGTCGGCCTGGAGCCGCAGATCTTCGAATCGCACAAGGGGCGCGCCTCCACGGTCGCGCGGATCGAGGGCGAGGACCCCTCCCGCCCGGCGCTGCTGATCCACGGGCACACCGACGTGGTTCCGGCCAACGCGGTCGACTGGACGTACGACCCCTTCGCCGGCGAGATCGCCGACGGCTGCGTGTGGGGCCGAGGCGCCGTCGACATGAAGGACATGGACGCGATGACGCTGGCCGTCGTCCGCGACCGCATGCGCAGCGGGCGCAAGCCCCCGCGCGACATCGTGCTCGCCTTCCTCGCCGACGAGGAGGCCGGCGGCATCTACGGGGCCCGGCACCTCGTCGACAAGCACCCGGGGCTCTTCGAGGGGGTCACCGAGGCCATCGGCGAGGTCGGCGGCTTCTCCTTCACCGTGAACGAGAACCTGCGCCTGTACCTGGTGGAGACCGCCCAGAAGGGCATGCACTGGATGCGGCTCACGGTGGAGGGCACCGCGGGCCACGGCTCCATGACCAACACCGACAACGCGATCACGGAGCTGTGCGAGGCCGTCGGGCGCCTCGGCCGCCATCAGTGGCCGGTGCGCGTGACCAAGACCGTGCGTAGCTTCCTGGACGAGCTCTCGGACGCCCTCGGCACCCCCCTGGACCCGGACGACATGGACGCCACGCTCGCCAAGCTCGGCGGCATCGCCAAGATGGTCGGCGCGACCCTGCGCAACTCCGCCGCCCCGACGATGCTCGGCGCCGGCTACAAGGTCAACGTCATCCCCGGCCAGGCCACCGCGCACGTCGACGGCCGCTTCCTGCCCGGCTACGAGGACGAGTTCTTCGCGGACCTCGACCGGATCCTCGGCCCGCGCGTGAAGCGGGAGGACGTGCACGGGGACAAGGCCCTGGAGACGGACTTCGACGGCCGGCTCGTGGACGCCATGCAGGGCGCCCTGCGCGCGGAGGACCCGATCGCGCGCGCGGTCCCGTACATGCTCTCCGGCGGTACGGACGCCAAGTCCTTCGACGACCTCGGCATCCGCTGCTTCGGCTTCGCGCCGCTGCAGCTGCCGCCGGAGCTGGACTTCGCCGGAATGTTCCACGGGGTCGACGAGCGGGTGCCGGTGGACGGGCTGAAGTTCGGTGTCCGTGTGCTCGACCGATTCATCGACAACGCCTGACGGCGGGGAATCGGGAGGGTGTGCGGATTCCACTGAGAAGAGTGAATGCGCTCATACGCTCGTAGCCCCGGTGATCCCTCCTCGTTACAGGTGTTGCGGTCCGCGGCTGGGACCGCATTGCCTACTAGGAGGAACAATGATCAAGAAGGTTGTCGCCGCTGCGGCTGCCACCGGTGCTGTGGTTCTCGCGGGTGCGGGCCTGGCCCACGCCGATGCCGGTGCCCAGGGCGCGGCCGTCGGTTCGCCCGGTGTCCTGTCCGGCAACGTGCTCCAGGTCCCCGTCCACGTTCCCGTGAACGTGTGCGGTAACACGGTGAACGTCATCGGCCTGCTGAACCCGGCCTTCGGCAACACCTGCGTCAACGCCTGACGCGTCTGAAGTCTTGGGCCCCGGAGCGCATTCCAGCGCTCCGGGGCCACCGGCCTTTCAGGCCCCGATTCTCATATCGATTTCGGCGCGACAGGCAGGGGAGCCTGGCCGAAACACACGCAGGAGGGGACGAGCGCACATGCGACGACGACCGGCACAGGCCACCAGGAAGACCCTGATCACCATGGCCGCCGCGGGGGGTGTCCTCGCGATGGGCGGGGGATACGCGCACGCGGACTCCGGCGCCTCCGGACACGCGGCGAACTCGCCGGGCGTGCTGTCCGGCAACAACGTGCAGGCACCGGTGGACGCACCGGTGAACATCTGCGGCAACACCGTCTCCGTGGTCGGCCTGCTCAACCCGGCCTTCGGGAACCACTGTTCCAACGACTCGGGCCACGGCGGGAAGCCGGGCCCGGAGAAGCCGTCGGAGCCGCCGTGCGACGACGACCACGGCCCCGGCGGCCACCCGGGCGGCCCGGGCACACCGGGACACCCGGGCACCCCCGGAAACCCGGGCACACCGGGCGGCCACCACCCGGGACAGCCCGGTACACCGGGGAGCCCGGGTACGCCCGGTCACCCGGGAACGCCCGGTACACCTGGTGGCCGGCTCCCGGGCAACCCGGGCACTCCGGGTCAGCCCGGTTCCCCGGCCACTCCGGGTCAGCCGGGGAACCCGGGTACGCCCGGTGGTCAGCTCCCCGGCAATCCCGGTACGCCGGGTCAGCCGGGCAACGGCGGCACTCCGGGTCAGCCGGGCGGCCCGGGGACGCCCGGCTCCGGCGGCTCCGGCGGCGACGCCGCGCCAGGGGGGCCCGTGACCCCCGCCACACCGCCGGGGACGGGACTGGCCGCCACCGGCACCGGTGACGTCCTCACCGCCGGACTCCCGCTCGCCGGCGGGCTGCTCCTGGCCGGCAGCGTGCTCTACCGCCGCGTCCGCAACGCCGCCTGACGGATGATCAGGACGCGGGCCCCGACGCCGGGGCCCGCGTCACACCACGTCACCAGGTCGCGCGGACCTGTCGGATGATCCGGCGGCGCAGCCGCACGCGGCGGCTGCCGTCCCGGTGCAGGGTCAGCCGGTCGAGCTCCCAGTTCCCGTACTCGGCATGGTCGGTCAGCAGGCGGGTCGCCTCTTTGCGGGGGACCCCGCGAGGCACGTACACGTCGACAAATTCGTATTCCGGCATCGGTATCTATTGTGCGGGCAGAGGCCTGCTACGGATAGCGTCTGCCCTATGTCTGATGCCGCTCTGCCCACTGTTGCCGAGGTACGTGCCGCCGCCGAGGCGGTCAAGGCCGCCCTCGACCGTCACCTCGCCGCGGTCGAGCGCAGGACCGGGGACGAGGACCCGGCCGTCTACGCCGCCTTCAACGAACTCGCCGCCGCCGCCGAGGAGTACGACGAACTCCTCTACGACCGCTACGACGAGGTCACCCCCTTCGAGATCCCCACCCCCGAGGACGGGGTCCCGTACAGCGGGCCCGCCGAGCCCGCCGCGTTCAGCGTGCTCATCCGCCGTGACTACGCCGTCGTCGAACCGCCGCGGCTGATCGCGCAGGCCGAACGGGTCGCCGCGCACGACCGCGACGCCGAGCTCGTCCACGGCGGCACCGCCGGCGCGCTGGGCGTGCTCTTCGGGGAGTACGAGCCCGACGAGATCGCCTCCCGCTACAAGGAGTTCGGGCTCGAGGAAGGCGATTCCACGCTCTGGATCGCGGCCTCCGAGGAGATGGCCGAGCCGGGGGAGTGGCTGGCCTCGCCCTTCGGGCACACGGACGCGGAGGACGTCCTGCACCGGTTCGACGTCAGCTCCGTCTTCGACGAGGAACTGGACGAGTTCGACGAGGACGAGGAGCCGGGGCTGACCCCTGCCTGACGCGGGCCCGACCCCCGCTCGACCCTCGCTCGAACCCCGCTCGGTCCGCACCGGAGGCCGTGGCACCACGCCCGCAGGGCCGGTGCCACGGCCTCCGGCCGTTCCGGCTCTACTCCGGCTGCTGCGCCGCGGCCGCCGCGAGGGCCGCCAGCAGGCCCGTCAGACGCGTCGTACGCGGCTTCGGCAGCACCTCCGCGACCGCCCGGGGCAACGCCTGGTCCACGCCGTGCACGACCGACAGGTGCCGCTCGGCACGTCCGAACGCCGTGTACACCCAGTCCCGCGACAGCGCCTGCGCCGCGTCACCCGGCAGTACGACGACCACCGCGGGCCAGCGGGCCCCCACGGCCTGGTGCGCCGTCACCGCCCAGCCGTGCCGCACCTGCGACTCGACGAGCTCCTTCGGTACGACGACCCGCGCGCCCGCCCGGTCCAGGTGCAGGCCCGCCGCGTCGGCCGACACCACCCGGGCCGGCAGGGCCCGCCCGGGCGAGGGCACGTGGACGACCCGGTCGCCCGGGTCGAAGCCGCCGAACCGGCCGGGGCCCGGGTTCAGCCGCTCCTTCAGCGCCGCGTTCAGCGCCCGGGTCCCCGCGGAGCCGCCGTGGCCCGGGGTGATCACCTGCACGCTGTCGTCGGGGATCCCGAACGCCCGCGGCACGGACTCGGCCACCAGCTGGACGGCCCGGTGCACGGCCTCCCCGGCGTCGCGCACCGGGACGATGACGACCTCCTTGCCGGGGGCGTCGACCTGGGTCAGCTCGCCGACGCCGATCCCGGAGACCAGCTCGCCGAGGGGACCCGGGTCGGGCACGCGGGAGACCACCTGGGGGCAGAACCGGGCCGCCAGCAGATCGGCGAACACCCGCCCGGCGCCCGCCGACCCGAGTACCGCGGGATCGCCGGACAGCACCAGCCGGGCCCCGTCGGGGACGGACTCCACCAGCGCGGCCGCCGTCTCCACGTCCAACTGCGGTGCGTCCAGGACGATCAGGAGGTCCAGCGCGAACTGCCCGTCCGCGTCCCGGCCGGGCCCCTCCGCGCCCGACAGCAGCCCGGTGACGGTGACGCCGTCAGGGGTGGGCGCGTGCGCGGCGAGGCAGGCGCGCAGGCCCAGTTCGCGGGCCGCCGCCAGCAGGGCGAGGGGTTCGGCGCGGGCGGCCTCGCCTCCGGTGTGGGCGACCAGGCCGTGGCCCGCGACGGCGCGGATCAGCTCCGAGCCGTCCCAGTCGGTCGGGCCGTCGAAGGTGTTGGCCAGCCGGGCCAGGCCGTCGGCGAGGCTCTCCTCGGCCATGGCGGAACCCTCCAGGCCCACGAGCACGCGCACGGGCTGCTCCTCGCCCTCCTGCGCGGGCGGCCCGAGGGGCTCGTGGAAGACCAGTACCGAGCCCTCGGCGATGGCCTGCTCCAAGGCCTCGGCGGGATCCGGCACCCCGTACTGGACCAGGGCCTTCTCCAACACCGGGGCCTCCAGCGCGGTGTGCCCCTTCAGCCCGGCCTGCGCCAGCAGCCAGCCCACCAGGGCGGTGGTGCGGCGCTCGTCGGCGGGGCCGGCCTCGGGGCCCAGCAGGGCGCGGGCGAAGCCGTCCGCCTGGGTCGGGCGGACGGCGGCCACGGCCAGCAGCCGCCAGGGGTTCTCGGCGAGCTGCTCGGCGGCGCCGTCCCCGAGCGCGGTCGCCGCGGGGGCGGCCAGCGCCTCCGGGGCACCGCCGCGGGCCAGCACGGCCCGTACGGCCTCCACGTCGCCGGGGGTGGCCGCGGGGGCCGGTGCGGGTGCGGGCCGCTGGGGGCGGGTGGGGGCGGGCGCCGCCTTCCGCGGGGCGTCCGCGCCCTGACCCTCGTCGAAGTACACGGTCCCGCCCGGCGCCTTGGCGCCGCTCTCCACGGCCCGTACGGCGGCCAGCAGGTCGGCGGCCTTGCCGCTGAGCTTGGCCCCCGCGTCCACGGGGCCGGCGCGCTCGGCCTTGCGGCGGGCGATGCGCTCGCGCTCGACCTTCTGCGCGGCCAGTTCGGCTTGCGCCTCACTCAACTCGGGCGCCGCCGCGGCCTCGCCGCCCGCCGCCGTCTCGGTGCCCGTGCCGTCCTCTGCCTCGCCGTCGGCGCCGTCCGAGTCCTGCGGCTCGTCGGAGTCGGGCTCGGCGGGTGCGGCGGTTGCGGTGGTCAGGTCCTCGGCGTCGGGGTCCGGGGTGGGCCCTGCGGGGCTTTCCCCCACCCCGCCCCTTCCCGAAACCGGGGGCTCCGCCCCCGGCCCCCCGGCCTGCGACCCACCGTGGTCGGCCGCGCCGCCGCCAACGCCCTCCGACCCACCGCCCTCGGCTTCGCCGTGGAGCTCGGCACCGCCCTCCGGCCCAGCGGCACCGGCCTCCCGCCCGTCGGCGCCGGGGTGCGGGCCGTCGGTCGCGGGGTCTTCCGCGTCAGCGGGCCCGGCGTCAGCGGGGTCGGCGTGGTGGTCCGTGCTCACAGGGTGCTCCAGTCCTGATCGGGGTAGCGGTGCACGGGTGCTGAGACGTCGTCCAGCGCCCGGCAGATCTCCTCGGGAAGGGTAAGGGTCTCCACCGACAATGCCTCCGCGAGCTGCGAAGACGTCCGCGCCCCGACGATCGGCGCGACCACCCCCGGCCGGTCGCGGACCCACGCCAGCGCCACCTGGAGCGGGGTGACGGCCAGGCCGTGGGCCGCCGTCGCGACCGCGTCCACGATCCGGCCCGCCGCCTCGTCCAGGTACGGGGCCACGAACGCGGCCAGGGACTCCGACCCGCCCCGCGAGTCCGCCGGGACGACGCCGGAGCGGTACTTCCCCGTCAGGACCCCGCGCCCCAGGGGGGAGGACGGGAGGAGGCCGACTCCCAGGTCCAGGGCCGCCGGGAGCACCTCGCGCTCCACGCCCCGCTGGAGGAGGGAGTACTCCATCTGCGTCGAGGCGAGGCGCGTACGCCCGCCCGGTGCCGCCAGCTGCCAGGTCGCCGCCTTCGCGAGCTGCCAGCCGCTGAAGTTGGACACCCCCGCGTAGCGGGCCCGTCCGCTGCTGACCGCCAGGTCCACCGCGTGCAGGGTCTCCTCCAGAGGCGTCGCCGGGTCGAACGCGTGGACCTGCCAGAGGTCGACGTAATCGGTGCCGAGCCGGTCCAGCGAGGCGTCGAGCGCGGCCAGGAGGTGCCCGCGCGAGCCGTCGAAGCGCCGCTGCCGTTCGGGCACGCTGCCCGCCTTCGTCGCGATCACCACGTCCCGGCGTGGGATCAGCCCGCCCACCAACTGCCCGAGGAGGTACTCCGCCTCCCCGCCGCCGTACACGTCCGCCGTGTCCACGAGCGTGCCGCCCGCGTCCCAGAACGTCTTCATCTGCTCGGCGGCGGCCTCCTCGCCGGTGTCGCGACCCCAGGTGAGGGTGCCGAGCCCGATCCGGGAGACGCGCAGTCCGGTGCGGCCGAGATGCCTCTGCTCCATGAGCGCTGAGACTACTGGGGCGCTGACGAATGGGACCCGGGCGCGCTACAGTCCCCGCACATACACGTTACTGATCGGTAAACCGGTAAGGGGACGACTTATGCGGCTCGGCATCAATCTCGGCTACTGGGGTGCGGGCATGGACGCCGACAACCTCGCCGTCGCCCAGGAGGCCGACCGCCTCGGCTACGACGTCTGCTGGGCCGCCGAGGCCTACGGCTCGGACGCCCCGACCGTGCTGGCCTGGGTCGCGGCCCAGACCGAACGCATCGACGTCGGCTCGGCGATCATGCAGATCCCGGCCCGTCAGCCGGCCATGACCGCCATGACCGCGGCCACCCTCGACTCCCTCACCAAGGGCCGCTTCCGCCTCGGCCTCGGCGTCTCCGGCCCGCAGGTCTCCGAAGGCTGGTACGGCGTCAAGTTCGACAAGCCCCTCGCGCGCACCCGCGAGTACGTCGAGATCGTCCGCAAGGCCATGACCCGCGAGCGCCTCAGCTACGACGGCGAGCACTGGACCCTGCCGCTGCCCGGCGGCCCCGGCAAGCCCATCAAGCTGACCGTGCACCCCGAGCGCGAACACATCCCGCTCTACATCGCCGCGATCGGCCCGAAGAACCTGGAGCAGACCGGCGAGATCGCCGACGGCGCCCTGCTGATCTTCCCGGCCGCCGACCACCTGGAGGAGACGGCCCTGCGCCACATCCGCGCCGGGCGCGAGAAGGCCGGGCTGACCATGGACGGCTTCGACGTCTGCCCGACCGTGCCGCTGGCCCTCGGCGAGGACGTGAACGCGCTCGCCGACATGTTCCGCCCCTACACCGCCCTGTACGTCGGCGGCATGGGAAGCCGCAAGCAGAACTTCTACAACCAGCTCGCCCAGCGCATGGGCTACGAGAAGGAAGCCGCCGAGATCCAGGACAAGTACCTGGCGGGCGACAAGACCGGGGCCGCCGCCGCCGTCCCGCACTCGCTGATCGACTCGACCACCCTGCTCGGCCCGGTCGAGCGGATCGCGGACGGGATGCGGGCCTACGCGGAGGCCGGGGTCACCACCCTCACCCTCGCCCCGGCCGGCTTCACCCTGGACGAGCGGATCGCCGCCCTGCGCGCCGGCACCGAGGCCATGGAGCGGGCCGGACTGGCCTGACCCGCGAAGTCTGCGGCCGTGGTGGGGGCTCGGGGGGTCTTCCCCGCCACGGCCGACACAGCCAACAACGCGCCGGGCGCCCCCCGGGTTACGCACCCCGGGCAACGGCCTCGTTTCGTTCATTCGGACGAGCGCGGCGAGCCCTCGGTTGCCCGCCCCCGCGACCGGGGTTTGACTCGATGCATGCTCTCTGCCCGCAGCGTGTTCCAGGAGATCGTCGACAACGACGAAACCTTCCAGCTGTTCTGCTCCATCGCCGCCAGCGGGGAGGCCCAGGGCGGCTGGGAGAACGGCCGCATCGCGGCCCTGGTCCCCGACTCCATGCGCCACCTCGCGCCCAAGATCACCCGGCACGGCGCCGACGAGGACAAGCACGGACGGATCTTCGACGCGCTGCTGCGCAAACGCGGCCTGCGGCCCGTCCCCGTCCCGCCCGAGACCGACTACACGATGCTGCTGGAACGCGCCGGCATCGGCCTCGCCCACGAGAAGCTCCGCCGGGACGAGCCCCTCAGCGAGCTGGACGTCGTCGTCTACCTCGCGCACAGCCGTGTCACCGAGCAGCGCGCCGCCGACCAGATGGACAGGCTCGTCAAGGACTTCGGCGACCACCCCGAGCTCGGCAGGGCCGTCCGCATGATCAGCAACGACGAGGACAACCACCTCGCCTACTGCCACGAGGAGTTGCTGCGCCTGGCCCGTCAGGGACACGGCCCCACCATCCGGCGGGTGCTGCGCGACAGCGCGCTCGTGGAGATCCGCGTCTACCGCGACGTCAGCCTCGCCGTCATGGGCCACATGGGACGCCTGCTGAACTGGCCCGCCCCCAAGACGGCCGCGTTCGCCGCCGGCATCCGGGGCGTGCACGCGTACGAGCGCTTCAGCGGCTGGCACCGGGCGTTCGGCCTGCACATGCCCGAACGACGCGACGCGCTGGGAGGAGCGCCGACGGCCGCCCCCGAGTTCGCCTGAACCGGCCCCGCCCCGACGGGCTACAGCCAGCCGCGGCGCTTGAACATCCGGTGCAGGCCCAGGCACGCCCCCACCATGACCGCCAGCACCGCGGGATAGCCCCAGGTCTGCTTCAGCTCCGGCATGTCGTCGAAGTTCATCCCGTAGATCCCCGCCACCATCGTGGGGACGGCCGCCATCGCCGCCCAGGCCGAGATCTTGCGCATGTCGTCGTTCTGCCGGACCCCCATCTGCGCCAGATGCGCCGCCAGAGCGTCCGACAGCAGCCGGTCCAGCCCCTCGATGTACTCGTTCGCCTTGGTCAGGTGGTCCGCGACGTCGCGGAAGAACGGCTGCGCGTGGTCGTGGACGAAGGGCACGTCCCCGAACGCGAGCCGGTCCATCGGCTGGAGCAGCGGGCTCGTCGCCCGGCGGAACTCCAGGACCTGCCGCTTGAAGCCGTAGATCCGGGCGGCGGTGTTCTTGGTGTCCGACGCGTTCGGCGCGAACACGTCGGCCTCCAGCTCCTCCAGGTCCGCCTGGAGCTCGGCCGCCACCTCGATGTAGTGGTCGACCACCGCGTCGGACACCGCGTACAACACGGCCGTCGGACCGTGCCGCAGCACCTCCGGCTCGTGCTCCAGCCGGCGGCGCACGGCGGCCAGCGGGGCGCCCTCGCCGTGCCGGACCGTGACCACGAACGAGTCGCCGATGAACACCATCAGCTCGCCCGCCGTCACCGTGTCGGTGTCCTCGTCGTACAGCACCGGCTTGAGGACGACGAACAGCGAATCGTCGTACACCTCCAGCTTCGGGCGCTGGTGCGCGGTCAGCGCGTCCTCCACCGCCAGCGGGTGCAGCCCGAACTCCTCGCGGACGTGGTCGAATTCCTTCTCCGTCGGCTCGTGCAGGCCCAGCCACAGGAAGGCGTCACCGGTCGCCCTCGCCTCGTCGAGGGCATCGGAGAAATCCGCGGGCCCCTCGGCCCGGGCACCGGACCTGTAAATCGCGCAGTCCACAATCACCCGGGGCATTCTTCCCTGCCCACGGCCCGCCCGCACTCCCACCTCACCGCGCAGCGCCTTTCCGGGCGGGCCTAGGCTGTACCCCATGGCCACGCTGATCCTCGTACGACACGGGCGGTCCACCGCCAACACCGCCGGGTTGCTCGCCGGATGGACTCCGGGAGTCGCCCTCGACGAGCGCGGCGCCGAACAGGCCGCCAAGCTGCCCGGACGACTGGTCGGCGTGCCCCTCGCCGCCGCCGTCACCAGCCCGCTGCAACGCTGCCGCGAAACCCTCGCGCCGCTCCTGGCCGCCCGACCCGAGCTGGAACTGCACACCGACGAGCGCATCGGCGAATGCCACTACGGCGACTGGTCGGGCCGCAAACTCTCCGAACTCGCCGACGAACCCCTGATGAAGATCGTCCAGCAGCACCCGTCGGCGGCCGCCTTCCCCGGCGGCGAGTCCATGCGCGCCATGCAGGCCCGCGCGGTGGAAGCCGTACGGGAATGGAACGCGCGCGTCGAGCAGGAGCACGGGGCCGACGCCGTCTACCTCATGTGCTCGCACGGCGACATCATCAAGTCCCTTGTCGCCGACGCCCTCGGCATGCACCTGGACCTCTTCCAGCGCATCCACGTCGACCCCTGCTCGATCACGGCCATCCGCTACACGCCGACCCGCCCCTTCGTGTTCCGGCTCGGCGACACCGGGGACTTCGGCTCGCTCGTACCCGGAGACCAGGCCCGGACCGCGGACAAGGCCGCCGAGGACGCCGGGAACGCCGTCGTGGGCGGCGGCGCGGGCGCGGCGTGATCGAACGGCGCAGTAGGGTGGACTGGCCATAACAAAGAGCCACAGCCACGCGCAGAGCACCCCCTGCCGCCGAGACTTGGAGACTGGACGTGCCCCGTCAGGTGTTCCTCTACGACCCGCCGGACCGCTTCGTGGCCGGCACGGTCGGTCTGCCGGGACGCCGTACGTTCTTCCTGCAGGCCTCCGCCGGCCCCCGCGTCACCAGCGTCTCCCTGGAGAAGACCCAGGTCGCGGCGCTCGCCGAGCGGATGGACGAGCTGCTGGACGAGGTCGTGCGGCGCACCGGGGGCAATGCCCCGGTCCCGGCCGTCGCCCCCGCCGAGGCCACCGACACCGCACCCCTGGACGTGCCCGTCGAGGAGGAGTTCCGCGTCGGCACCATGGCCCTGGCCTGGGACGGCGAGGAACAGCGGATGATCGTCGAGGCCCAGGCCCTCGTCGAACTCGACGCCGACTCCGACGAGGACCTGGCCGAGGCCGAGGAGCGGCTGCTCCAGGACGAGGAGAACGGCCCGCCCATGCTGCGGGTCCGACTCACCGGCGCCCAGGCCCGCGCCTTCGCCAAGCGGGCCCTGGACGTCGTCAACGCCGGCCGCCCGCCGTGCCCGCTGTGCAGCCTCCCGCTCGACCCGGAGGGCCACGTGTGCCCGCGCCAGAACGGCTACCGGCGCCAGGCGTGAACGCGACGGGGGAACTGGAGGAACGGCTCGCCAAGGGTGAGCTGAGCGTCGTCGGCCGGATCAGGGAGGCGTCCAACGCCGTCCTGCTGTGCACCGTCACGTACGAGGGCGAGAGCACCGACTGCGTGTACAAGCCGGTCAAGGGGGAGCGGCCCCTGTGGGACTTCCCCGACGGCAACCTCGCCCAGCGCGAGGTCGCCGCCTACCTGGTCTCCGAGGCCACCGGCTGGGGACTGGTGCCCACCACCGTGCTGCGCGACGGCCCCTACGGCGAGGGCATGGTCCAGCACTGGATCGAGGCGGCCGGGGAGGACGACCCGGCAGCCGGGCTCCTCGCCCTCGTCGACGGCGAGGAAGCGGGGGAGGGCTGGAAGCCCGTCGCCCTCGCCGACGTCGGAGAGGGCCGCACCGCCCTGCTCGTCCACGCCGACGACCCCAGGCTGCGCCGCCTCTCCGTACTCGACGCCGTGATCAACAACGGCGACCGCAAGGGCGGCCACCTGCTGCCCGCGCCCGACGGACGGCTCTACGGCATCGACCACGGCGTGAGCTTCCACACGGAGGACAAGCTGCGCACCCTCCTGTGGGGGTGGGCGGGGGAGCCGCTGACCGACGAGGCCCGCGAGGTCCTGACCGATCTCACCGCCCGGCTCGCCGAGGGAGAGCCCCTCGCCACCCGGCTGGCCGAACTGATCACACCCGTCGAGCTGGCCGCCGTACGGGAACGGGTGGCACGGCTGCTGCGCACCGGGATCCACCCCGAGCCCTCCGGGCAGTGGCCGTCGATCCCCTGGCCACCGGTCTGAGCCACCGGTGCGAACCGGCCAGTACGACACGCACAGAACCGGCCAGACCGCAAGAGTGCCGATCAAGACAACAGTGCAGGTCCGGTTCGTTTAAGGAACACCCGTCCGGTTAGGCTCGACACATGCATGCCTGGCCCGCTTCTGAGGTCCCCGCCCTGCCCGGCAAGGGCCGCGACCTCCAGATCCACGACACCGCGACCCAGGGGACGATCACCCTCGCCCCCGGTCCCGTCGCCCGTATCTACGTCTGCGGCATCACCCCGTACGACGCGACCCACATCGGTCACGCGGCGACCTACAACGCGTTCGACCTCGTACAGCGCGTGTGGCTCGACACCAAGCGGCAGGTCCACTACGTCCAGAACGTCACGGACGTGGACGACCCGCTCCTGGAGCGGGCGCTGCGCGACGGCCACGACTGGACCGAGCTCGCCGAACGCGAGACGGCCCTCTTCCGCGAGGACATGACCGCCCTGCGGATGCTGCCCCCGCAGCACTACATCGGCGCCGTCGAGGCCATACCGGGCATCGTGCCGCTCGTGGAGCGGCTGCGGGACGCCGGCGCGGCGTACGAGCTGGACGGCGACGTCTACTTCTCGGTGGAGTCCGACGCGAACTTCGGCAAGGTCTCCAACCTCGACGCCGAAGCCATGCGGCTCCTGTCCGCGGAACGCGGCGGCGACCCCGACCGCCCCGGCAAGAAGAACCCGCTCGACCCGATGCTGTGGATGGCCGCACGACCGGGCGAGCCGAGCTGGGACGGCGGCTCGCTGGGCCGCGGCCGGCCGGGCTGGCACATCGAGTGCGTCGCCATCGCCCTGGACCACCTGGGCATGGGCTTCGACATCCAGGGCGGCGGATCCGACCTGGCGTTCCCGCACCACGAGATGGGCGCCTCGCACGCGCAGGTCCTGACGGGCGAGTTCCCGATGGCCAAGGCGTACGTGCACGCGGGCATGGTCGCCCTGCACGGCGAGAAGATGTCGAAGTCGAAGGGCAACCTGGTCTTCGTCTCCGCGCTGCGCCGCGCCGGGGTCGACCCGGCGGCGATCCGCCTGGCGCTCCTGTCCCACCACTACCGGGCCGACTGGGAGTGGACGGACGAGGTCCTCGCCGAGGCGGTGGCCCGCCTGGAGCGCTGGCGCGCGGCCGTGTCCCGCCCGGACGGCATCCCGGCCGACGCCCTCGTCGAGGAAGTCCGCGAGGCCCTCTCCAACGACCTGGACGCCCCTGCCGCGCTGGCGGCGGTGGACCGCTGGGTGGACGCCCAGAACGCCACCGACGGCGACGACGAATCGGCCCCCGGCCTGGTCTCCCGCACGGTGGACGCGCTGCTGGGCGTAGCCCTGTAGCCCCGGGGCGGGTGCGGGAGCCGCTGCGCGGAGCCGTCCCCGCCCCGCCCTTTCACCGTTTCCCGGGGCTCCGCCCCGGACCCCGCGCCTCAAACGCCGGCGGGGCTGGGATTCCCAGCCCCGCCGGCGTTTGAGGCGGGAACGGAGGAAGGGCGGGGCGGGGACCAGCTCCGCGCAGCGGCCCCGCACCCGCCCCCTCCGCTACGCCTCCGGGGTGTCCTCGCCCGGCTCCTCCGGCGGAGCCGGGGGTTCCTCGGACGGGGAGTCCGGCTTCCGCTTCGGCGGCCGCGTCAGCCCGCTGGACGTGTCCCGCAGGTACGACCCGTCCCCGGCGACCGCACCCCCCTCCGCCGACGGATCCCGCCGCCGCAGGTACCGCTCGAACTCCCGCGCGATCGCGTCCCCGGACGCCTCCGGCAGATCGGCGGTGTCCCGCGCCTCCTCCAGCGTCTGGACGTACTCCGCCACCTCGCTGTCCTCCGCCGCGAGTTGGTCCACGCCCAGCTGCCACGCCCGCGCGTCCTCGGGGAGTTCACCCAGCGGGATCCGGATGTCGATCAGATCCTCCAGCCGGTTCAGCAGCGCCAGCGTCGCCTTCGGGTTCGGCGGCTGCGACACGTAGTGCGGCACCGCCGCCCACAGCGACACCGCCGGCACCCCGGCATGCGTACAGGCCTCCTGCAGCACGCCCACGATCCCCGTCGGACCCTCGTACTTGGTCTCCTCCAGGTCCATCGTCCGCGCCAGGTCCGCGTCGGAGGTGACCCCGCTCACCGGCACCGGCCGGGTGTGCGGGGTGTCCCCGAGCAACGCGCCGAGGACGACGACCATCTCCACGCCCAACTCGTGCGCGAACCCCAGCAACTCGTTGCAGAACGACCGCCACCGCATGGACGGTTCGATGCCCCGCACCAGCACCAGGTCGCGCGGCTTGGCCCCGCCGATCCGGACCACCGAAAGCCGGGTCGTCGGCCACGTGATCTTCCGTACCCCGTTGTCCAGCCACACCGTCGGCCGGTTGACCTGGAAGTCGTAGTAGTCCTCGGCGTCGAGCGCCGCGAACACCTCGCCCTTCCACTCCCGGTCCAGGTGCGCGACCGCACCGGAGGCCGCGTCACCCGCGTCGTTCCAGCCCTCGAACGCGGCCACCATGACCGGGTCGATCAGCTCGGGCACGCCCTCAAGCTCGATCACCCAGGTCTCCTTCCGAAGTTCCCTTGTGTACGTGGGCCAGCCTAAGCCTTGAGACGACACCGGCCACAGCCCACGACAGAGGGGCGGTTCCCCCCTGGAACCGCCCCTCTTCCCCACCTGCGGGAGACCTATGCCTTGCGGCCCAGCATCTCCTCGACCCGCGCGCGCACGGACTCGTCGTCCAGGCCCCGGATCGTCACCGTCGTACGCCGGCGCAGCACGTCGTCGACCGTCTCGGCCCACTCGTGGTCACGGGCGTACGCGACCTGCGCCCAGATCTCCGGACCGTCCGGGTGGATGCGCTCGGCCAGCGCCGGGTCCTCGTTCGCGATCCGCGCGATGTCGAAGGCCAGCGAACCGTAGTGCGAGGCCAGGTGGCGCGCGGTCAGCGGGTCCATGCGGGCACCGGGCTCGCGGTCGACGAGCAGCCGGTGCGCGACCGCGTTCGGGTTCGCGACACCGGGCAGCGGCACCCGGCGCACCAGGGACTTCACCGGCTCCATGTCCTCGGTGAGCGGGCTGCCCGGGAGCTTGGCCAGCTTGTCCATGACCACACGGCCGATGTGGCGGTACGTCGTCCACTTGCCGCCGGCCACCGACAGCATGCCGCCCGCGCCCTCGGAGACGACCGTCTCGCGCTTGGCCTTCTCGACCCCGCCGGGGCCGCCGGGCAGTACCCGCAGGCCCGCGAAGGCGTAGGTCATCAGCGAGCGGTCCAGGTCGGCGTCCTTCACCGAGAAGGCCGCCTCGTCCAGGATCTGCTGGATGTCGGACTCGGTCGCGCGCACGTCGGCCGGGTCGCCCTCGTACACCTCGTCGGTGGTGCCGAGCAGGAGCTGGTCCTCCCACGGCAGGGCGAAGGTGATGCGGTACTTGTCGATCGGGGTGGCCATGGCGGCCTTCCACGGCGACTTGCGCTTCATGACGATGTGCGCGCCCTTGGAGAGGCGGATCGACGGCAGCGAGTGCTTGTCTTCCATGCGCCGCAGGTGGTCCACCCACGGGCCGGTGGCGTTGAGCACGACGCGCGCGTCGACCCCGAACTCGGTGCCGTCCAGGCGGTCCTTGAGCTCGGCGCCGGTGACCCGACCGCGCGTCATGCGCAGCCCGGTGACCTCGGCGTGGTTGAGGACGACCGCACCCGACTCGACGGCCGCGCGGACCGTCATCACGGCGACGCGGGAGTCGTTCATCTGGTGGTCGTAGTAGACCGCCACGGCCTTGAGGTTGTCGGTCTTCAGACCGGGGTTGTCGGCGACGGCACGGGCCGGGGATATGACCTTGCCCATGCCGTCGCCGAAGGCCGAGAGGGCGGAGTAGGCGAAGACGCCCGCGCCCAGCTTGGCCGCACCCACCGGACCGCCCTTGTAGACCGGCAGGTAGAACGTGAGCGGGTTGACCAGGTGCGGGGCCACGTCCTTGGCCAGCACCCGCCGCTCGTGGTGGTTCTCGGCCACCAGCTTGACCGCGCCGGTCTGCAGGTAGCGCAAGCCGCCGTGGACGAGCTTGGAGGAGGCGGAGGAGGTGGCGCCGGCGAAGTCGCCGGCGTCCACCATGGCGACCCGCAGACCCGACTGCGCGGCGTGCCAGGCCACCGAGGTGCCCAGGATGCCACCGCCGATGACCAGGAGGTCGTACGTGGCCTTCGCCAACTGCTCGCGGGTCTCGGCGCGGCTCGCGTTCGAACCGGCGGTCGGGTGCGTGCCCAGTGCGGTCACGCTCTGCAGGCTGCTCATATCTCTCTTAGCTCCTCGTCGATAGCGTCGGCTGAGTGAGGTCAGCTGGCGTCTTCGTCGTCGACCCAGCCCATGGACCGCTCCACGGCCTTGAGCCAGCTCTTGTACTCGCGCTCCCGCTGCTCGGCGGGCATCCGCGGGGTCCACTCGGCCGCGCGGCGCCAGTTGGCGCGCAGGGCGTCGGTGTCGGGCCAGAAGCCGACGGCCAGGCCGGCGGCGTAGGCGGCGCCGAGGCAGGTGGTCTCGGCGACCATCGGGCGCACCACGGGGGCGTCCAGGAAGTCCGAGAGCGTCTGCATCAGCAGGTTGTTGGAGGTCATGCCGCCGTCGACCTTGAGGGCCGTGAGCTCGACGCCCGAGTCCTTGGTCATGGCGTCGGTGATCTCGCGGGTCTGCCAGGCGGTGGCCTCGAGGACGGCCCGGGCGATGTGCGCCTTGGTGACGTACCGGGTCAGGCCGGCGATCACACCGCGGGCGTCGGAGCGCCAGTACGGGGCGAACAGGCCGGAGAAGGCCGGGACGAAGTAGGCGCCGCCGTTGTCCTCGACGGAGGAGGCCAGGGTCTCGATCTCGGCCGCGGACTTGATCAGGCCCATCTGGTCGCGCATCCACTGGACGAGCGAGCCGGTGACGGCGATGGAGCCCTCCAGCGCGTAGACCGGCTTCTGGTCGCCGATCTGGTAGCCGACCGTGGTCAGCAGGCCGCTGTAGGAGTTGATGATCTTGTCGCCGGTGTTCATCAGCATGAACGTTCCGGTGCCGTACGTGGACTTGGCCTCGCCCTCGGCGAAACAGGTCTGGCCGAACAGGGCGGCCTGCTGGTCACCGAGCGCCGAGGCGACCGGGACACCGGCGAGGACGCCCTCCTTGACGTGCCCGTAGACCTCGGCGGAGGACTTGATCTCCGGCAGGACGTTGAGCGGGACGCCCATGGACTCGGCGATCTTCTCGTCCCAGGCCAGGGTGTGCAGGTTCATCAGCATGGTGCGCGAGGCGTTGGTCACGTCGGTGACGTGGTGACCGCCCTGGGCGCCGCCGGTGAGGTTCCAGATGACCCAGGAGTCCATGGTGCCGAAGAGGATGTCCCCGGCCTCGGCGCGCTCGCGCAGGCCCTCGACGTTGTCGAGCAGCCAGCGGACCTTCGGGCCGGCGAAGTAGCTCGCCAGCGGCAGGCCGGTCTCGCGGCGGAAGCGGTCCTGGCCGACGTTGCGGCCGAGCTCCTTGCACAGGGCGTCGGTGCGGGTGTCCTGCCAGACCAGCGCGTTGTGCACCGGCTCGCCGGTGTTCTTGTCCCACAGGACGGTGGTCTCGCGCTGGTTGGTGATGCCGACGGCCTTGACGTCGGCGGCGGTGATCTCGGCCTTGGCGATGGCCCCGGCGACGACCTCCTGGACGTTGGTCCAGATCTCGGTGGCGTCGTGCTCGACCCAGCCCGGCTTCGGGAAGATCTGCTCGTGCTCCTTCTGGTCGACGGCGACGATGCGGCCGTCGCGGTCGAAGACGATGCAGCGGGAGGAGGTGGTGCCCTGGTCGATCGCGGCGATGAAGGGGCCGGTGCTGCTGGTCATGTGGCTGCTCCTGGCAGGTCTATGAGTAGGCGGAATCAGGATGCGGTGCGGATCTTACGAGCGCGGGCCGATGCTGATCAGGCGAACGCGATGTTGTACAGACCGCCGGCGAGTGCGGCACCGACGAGCGGGCCGACGACCGGGATCCAGGAGTACCCCCAGTCCGAGCCGCCCTTGTTGGGCAGCGGGAGCAGGGCGTGGACGATGCGGGGACCGAGGTCGCGGACCGGGTTGATCGCGTAGCCGGTCGGACCGCCCAGCGAGAGGCCGATGCCGACGACCACGAACGAGGTGATCAGGACACCGATGACGCCGAGGCCCTTGCCGCCGTCCTGGAGACCCTGGGTGAGGATCGCGATGACCAGGACGAAGGTGCCGATGATCTCCGTGGCGAGGTTCTGGACCACGTTGCGGATCTCGGGGCCGGTCGAGAAGATGCCGAGCACCGGGCCCGCGACGTCGTGCGGGTGCGGGTCCTCGGGACCGAGCCGCGCGTCCTTGATGTTCTCCGGGTCCGCCAGGTGCACGCGGAACTGGCCGTAGTAGGTGATCCACATCAGGACCGCGCCGAGCATGGCGCCGAGCAGCTGGCCGGCGAAGTAGACGGGGACGTCGCCCCACTCGCCGGTCTTGATGGCGATGCCGACGGTGACCGCCGGGTTCAGGTGCGCGCCGGAGAGCGGTGCGGAGACGTAGGCGGCGATCAGGACCGCGAAACCCCAACCGAAGGTGATCGCGAGCCAGCCCGCGCCGCGGGCCTTGGAGCTCTTGAGCGTGAGGGCGGCGCAGACGCCACCGCCGAGCAGAGTGAGCAGGGCGGTACCGATGGTCTCGCCGATGAAGATGTCGGAGCTGGACACCCGCGACTCCTTTGTCTTACGTCCAGGGGTGGGCGGACACCTGGTACCTGGGTACCTCCGGTGGTTCCGCGCACTCGGTGAGTGCTGCACCGGTCCTTGGCCTTGTCGCATCCTAACGCGTATTGCCGGTAGGTGTTCGACATTGCCGACCGATGAACGGCAGTTTTCCGCCTGTGTGAAGAACCCGTCAAGGCCTGGCCAGGTCAAAGAATCGGATCGTTACCACTCGGTACGATCGACCAAATCCGGCCAATCCATGATCAGTAAAAGGCAAAACCCACCCATATGCAGCTTGAAGCCGCACGGGGTGGGTCTCGGGTGGGGCGAACGAGTCAGGTCAAGCTCAGAACCGGCCCGCCCCCAGGTCGCGTGAAACCGACCGCGCGCAGTCCCGCACGGAGGCCACCAGGGCCGCCCGGGGCTCCCCGGACTCCCCGCAGACCCGCTCCACGGCACCCGCCACGGCGACCGCGCCGACCGGCATCCTGCGCCGGTCGTGGATGGGCGCCGCGACCGAGGCGATGCCCTCCCAGGTCTCCTCCACGTCGGAGGCCCAGCCGCGGGCCCGCGTCAGCCCGAGGATCTCCTCGAAGCCGATCGGGTCCGTGACCGTACGCGGGGTGAACGGCTCCCGCTCCACCTCCAGGGCCTCCGTGTGCGCCACCGGGTCGTAGGCGGACAGCACCTTGCCCAGGGCCGTGGAGTGCAGCGGCTGCATGGCCCCCACCTCCAGCACCTGACGGCTGTCGTCGGGCCGGAACACGTGGTGCATGATCAGCACCCCGCTCTTGTGCAGCACCCCCACGTACACGCTCTCGCCGCTCGCCCGGGCCAGATCGTCCGTCCAGACCAGGGCGCGGGCGCGCAGCTCGTGCACGTCCAGATAGCTGTTGCCCAGGCGCAACAGCTCGGCGCCCAGCTGATATCGGCCCGAGGCCGGGTCCTGCTCGACGAAACCCTCCGCCTGGAGGGTGCGCAGAATGCCGTGCGCCGTCCCCTTGGCCAGGCCCAGGGCGGACGCCACGTCCGACAGTCCCAGCCGGCGCTCCCCGCCCGCCAGAAGTCGCAGCATCGCAGCGGCTCGTTCGAGCGACTGGATGTTCCGTGCCATCGCGCAGCCTCCTGCTGACGTAGTTCGACAATGCTGAACACTATCGGTCGATGCCGACCTCTTGCATGGTGAGGCCGTCACACCGCGAGCTCCCGGCCCCCCACCCGACCGGCGCACCCCGTCGGACGTCCCGCGCAAAGAATGCAGTCCGCCCAGTGGGACGACCGCACCGGGGCAGGTCCGCCCGGTTACCCTGACCGAGTGCACCCTTGACGAAGCGGGGGTGCAAAGCCGACAGCCGTCGCATCCCAGGGAGCCCCGCCATGGCCTCGTTGCCGAACCCGCCCGCAGACACCACGACCCGGGTCGACGCCCTCCGAGAGGCGCTCGCCACCCGCGTGGTCGTCGCCGACGGGGCGATGGGGACGATGCTCCAGGCGCAGGACCCCTCGATGGACGACTTCCAGCAGCTCGAAGGCTGTAACGAGGT
>NZ_JBIARJ010000040.1:0-25414 GCF_042889825.1 Streptomyces sp. NPDC002467
GATTACGCGGGTGTGGTGCGGCGGGGTGGTGTGGAGGGGGTTGGTGCTTTCACGTCGACGGGTCTCGCGCGGAGTGTGATTGCGAATCGGGTTTCTTATTTGTTGGGTTTGACGGGTCCGTCGTTGGTGGTGGATTCGGGTCAGTCGTCGGCGTTGGTGGCGGTTTACCAGGCGTGTGAGGCGTTGCGTCGTGGTGAGGTGTCGTTGGCGTTGGCGGGTGGTGTGAATTTGATGTTGGCGCCGGAGTCTTCGGTGGTGGTGTCGAAGTTCGGTGGTTTGTCGCCTGATGGGCGTGCGTTTGTTTTCGATGGTCGGGCGAATGGTTATGTGCGGGGTGAGGGGGGTGGGCTTGTCGTTCTGAAGCGGCTGGAGGATGCGGTCGCTGATGGTGATGACGTGGTGTGTGTGATCGCGGGTGGTGCGGTCAACAACGATGGTGGTGGGGATGGTCTGACGGCTCCGCGGGTGGAGGGTCAGGCTGAAGTACTGCGGCTGGCTTGTGAGCGGGCGGGTGTGGTGCCTGCCGAGGTCGGTTATGTGGAGTTGCACGGGACCGGCACCGCTCTCGGGGACCCGATCGAGGCGGCGGCTCTGGGCGCGGTGGTCGGGAATGCCGAGGGGCGTGTCAAGCCTCTGGTGGTCGGGTCGGCGAAGACGAATGTCGGGCATCTGGAGGGTGCGGCGGGCGTTGTCGGGCTGATCAAGGCGGCGCTCGCGGTGCGGCACGGTGTGGTGCCGGCGAGTCTGAATTTCGAGTCGGCGAATCCTGCGATCGATCTGGACGCGCTGAACCTGCGGGTGCAGACCGAGACCGGTGTCTGGGACGAGGAGCGCCGTGTTGCGGGTGTTTCCTCGTTCGGGATGGGCGGCACCAACTGCCATCTGGTGCTGAGGAATGTCGCCGAGGTCGAGCATGAGCCGGTTGAGCAGCCGGCGCTGGTGCCGTGGGTGGTGTCCGGCAAGACGGCTGCGGCGCTGCGCGGGCAGGCCGCGAACCTGGCTGCGTTCGAGGGCGGGTCGCTGCTGGACGTCGGCTACTCGCTGGCGACGACACGGACGGTCTTCGAACATCGTGCAGTGGTCGTGGGTGCGGACCGGGCCGAGCTGAACGCGGGCCTGGAGGCCGTGCAGGGTGGTCGGGCGGCGGGTGCCGCGGGAACCGCGTTCCTGTTCACCGGGCAGGGGAGCCAGCGGGCGGGCATGGGTCGGGAGCTTTACGAGGCGTACCCGGTGTTCGCCGAGGCCTTCGATGCCGCTTGCGCGTATCTGGATGTGCACCTGGGCCGGTCGCTCAAGGACGTGGTCTTCCAGGGCGATCCGGTCCTGGACCAGACCCGGTTCACCCAGGCCGCCCTGTTCGCCGTCGAGTCCGCGCTCTTCGCCCTCGTCTCCTCCTTCGGGGTGCGTCCCGATGCCCTGATCGGCCACTCCATCGGTGAAGTCACTGCTGCTTATGCGGCCGGGGTGTTCTCCCTGGAGGACGCCTGCGCGCTCGTCGCGGTCCGCGGCCGGCTGATGCAGGCCGCGCGTTCCGGTGGCGCCATGGTCGCCATCGCCGCGCCCGAGGCCGACGTACTGGCGGAGCTGGGCGAGGGTCTGTCGCTGGCTGCTGTGAACGGTCCTTCCGCTGTCGTCGTCTCCGGCGATGTGGAGGCGGCGGACGCGATCGAGGCCCTGTTCCGGGGCCGGGGCGTGAAGGTCAAGCGGCTGACGGTGTCGCACGCCTTCCACTCCGCGCACATGGACGAGGTCCTCGCCGAGTTCGAGCAGGCCATCAGCGGCCTCACCTTCAACGAGCCGCAGATCGCCGTCGTCTCGAACCTGACCGGTCAGGTCGCCGAAGAGCTGACCAGCCCCGCCTACTGGGCCCGTCACATCCGTGGTGCCGTCCGCTTCCACGACGGCATCGAGGCGCTGAACGCCCAGGGCATCACGACGTATCTGGAGCTCGGCCCGGACCCGGTCCTGACCTCCCTGGTCCAGAGCACGCTTGAGGCGCCGGTCGCCGCCTCGCTGCTCAAGGCCCAGGGCGACGAGCCGCGCAGCCTGCTCCGCGCCCTCGGGGCCGCGTACTGCTCCGGCACCGACGTCGACTGGACGGCCTTCCTGCCGGGTGGGACGCGGGTGAAGCTCCCCACCTACGCCTTCCAGCGCAAGCGCTACTGGGTCGACGTCCCCGACGCGCCCGTCGCCGTCGAGGAAGAGGATGCCCAGGAGCCGGAAGGCGTGCTCGGGGAATGGGCGGGCCGCGTGCGCAAGCTCACCGGCAAGCAGGGTGATCTCCTGCGCCAGAAGCTCATCACGGGCCTCGTCTGCCGTCACACCGCCGAGATCCTCGAATACGACAGCGCCGACGCGATCGACCCCGAACTGCCCTTCAAGGACCTGGGCTACAACTCGCTCACCTCCGTCGAACTCCGCAGCCGCCTGGCCGCAGACCTCGGGCTCGCCCTGCCGTCCTCGCTCGTCTACGACTACCCGACCCCCGCCGTCCTCGCCCGTCACATCGTCCGCGACCTGGTGGGCGCGCCCGACCCGGACGCCGTGGACGCCGTCCTGGCCGGAGTCGAGGACGTGTCCGACGAGCCGCTGGCGATCGTCGGCATGGCCTGCCGCTATCCCGGTGGCGTCGATTCGCCCGAGGGTCTGTGGCGGCTGGTCGCCGAGGGCGTGGACGCGATCGGTGCCTGGCCGGATAACCGTGGCTGGGACGCGGAAGGGCTGTACGACTCCGAGCGCGGTCTGTCGGGCAAGACGTACGCCCGGTACGGCGGCTTCCTGTACGAGGCGGACGAGTTCGACGCGGAGTTCTTCGGGATCTCGCCGCGCGAGGCGCTGGCCATGGATCCGCAGCAGCGGCTGCTGCTGGAGACGGCCTGGGAGGCGCTGGAGCGCTCGGGGATCGTTCCGCAGTCGCTGAAGGGCAGCCGGACGGGTGTGTTCGTCGGTGCGATGACGGGGGAGTACGGTCCGCGCCTCGCGGAGCCGGTCGCCGGTACGGAGGGCTATCTCCTGACCGGCAACACGGCGAGCGTGGCGTCGGGGCGTATCTCCTACACGCTGGGTCTCGAAGGTCCGGCGGTGACGGTCGACACGGCGTGCTCGGCGTCGCTGGTGGCGCTGCACCTGGCGGCCCAGTCGCTGCGGTCGGGTGAGTGCTCGCTGGCGCTCGCGGGTGGTGCGACGGTGATGTCGACGCCCGGCATGTTCGTGGAGTTCTCGCGGCAGCAGGGGCTGTCGGAGGACGGTCGTTGCAAGGCGTTCTCTTCGACTGCGGACGGCACGGCGTGGAGTGAGGGCGCCGGCCTGGTGCTGCTGGAGCGGCTTTCCGATGCCCGTCGTAACGGTCACCAGGTGCTGGCGGTGATCCGTGGTTCGGCGATCAACCAGGACGGTGCGAGCAACGGGCTGAGTGCCCCGAACGGGCCGTCGCAGCAGCGCGTCATCCGTCAGGCGTTGGCGAACGCGGGTCTGACCGGTGCCGACGTCGACGTCGTCGAGGCGCACGGCACGGGCACCAAGTTGGGTGACCCGATCGAGGCGCAGGCGCTGATCGCGACGTACGGGCAGGAGCACACGGCCGAACAGCCCTTGTGGCTGGGGTCGTTCAAGTCGAACATCGGGCACACGATGGCGGCGGCCGGTGTCGGCGGCGTCATCAAGATGGTCATGGCGATGCGCGAGGGAGTCCTCCCGCAGACGCTGAACGTCGCGGAGCCGACCTCGCACGTCGACTGGTCGCAGGGTTCGGTGTCGCTGCTGACGGAGCAGCGTGCGTGGCCCGAGCTGGACCGGCCGCGTCGTGCCGCGGTCTCGTCGTTCGGCATCTCGGGCACCAACGCCCACATGATCCTCGAACAGGCGCCGGCGGAAGAGGTGCCGGCCGATGAAGATGCCCCCGTTCCTGTCGTCGTGCCGTGGCTGATCTCCGCGAAGAACGCCGGTGCCCTGCGTGCACAGGCCCTGCGCCTCGCCGCGTTCGTCGAGGACGCCCCGCAGGTCAGCCCTGGTGCCGTGGGTGCTGCGCTGGTCGGCACGCGTACGGACTTCGACTACCGGGCCGCCGTCGTCGGCGCCGACCGTGAAGGCCTGCTCGGTGCTCTTGCCGCCGTCGCGCAGAACGAGACCGTCGTCCCGGCCGGATCCGGTCGCACGGTGTTCGTGTTCCCGGGGCAGGGTTCGCAGTGGATCGGGATGGCGGCGGGGCTGTACGCCGAGTCGCCGGCGTTCCGGGAACGGCTCGACGAGTGCGCGCGGGCGCTGTCCGCCCATACCGACTGGGATCTGCTCCAGGTGCTGCTGGGCGGGGACCCGGAGGGTCTGCTGGAGCGGGTGGACGTCATCCAGCCCGCGCTGTGGGCGGTGATGGTGTCCCTTGCCGAGGTGTGGCGCTCGTACGGCGTCGTGCCGGACGCGGTCGTGGGTCACTCGCAGGGCGAGATCGCGGCCGCCGCGGTGGCCGGTGCGCTGTCCCTCGAAGACGCGGCCCTGGTCGTCGCGCTGCGGAGCCAGGCGATCATCGCGCTGGCCGGGCGCGGTGGCATGCTCTCCGTTGCCCTGCCCGCTGACGACGTACGTCCGTATCTGACGCGGTGGCCCGATGACCTGGGTGTCGCCACCGTCAACGGCCCTTCCTCGACGGTCGTCTCCGGTACGAACAGTGCGCTGGACGAGCTGGTCGCGGACCTCGACGCGGATGGCGTGCGGTCGCGCAGGATTGCCGTCGATTACGCCTCGCACTCCCCGCACGTGGAGTCGATCGAGGCCGAGCTGGCCGACCTCCTGGCGCCGATCACGCCTCGGGTGCCGGAGGTGGCGTTCTATTCGACGGTCACCAACGAGGTCGTCGACACGGCCGCGCTCGATGCCGGGTACTGGTACCGGAACCTGCGCCAGACGGTCGAGTTCGAGAAGACGACGCGTGCGCTGCTCGCTGACGGTTTCACGACGTTCATCGAGTCGAGTGCCCACCCGGTGCTGACCATCGGGCTTCAGGAGACGTTCGAGGCCGCCGATGCCGCGACCGCGATGGCCGTGCCGTCGCTTCGCCGTGACGAGGGTGGGCTTGAGCGGTTCCTGCTCTCCCTCGGGCAGGCCTGGACCCACGGCGTCGACGTCGACTGGGCGAGCGTGTTGCCCACCCCCGGCGGGCGGCCGGTCGATCTGCCGACCTACGCCTTCCAGCGTTCCCGCTACTGGCTCGACCCCGTCAAGACCACTGGTGATGTCGCCATGGCCGGTCTCACCGACGCCGAGCACCCCCTCCTCGGAGCGGTGACCAAGGTCGCCGGCAGTGGGGCCGCCGTGCTGTCCGGGCGGCTGTCCTTGAAGTCGCACCCGTGGCTCGCCGATCACGCCGTCTCCGGGACGGTGCTGCTGCCCGGTACCGCCTTCGTCGAGCTTTCCCTCAGGGCCGGGTACGAGACGGGCTGCGAGGTGCTGGAGGAGCTGACCCTCCAGGCCCCGCTGCTGTTCGACGCGAACGGTGCGGTGCGCCTCCAGGTCGTCGTCGAGGCCGAGGAGGGCGGCCGCCGTGCCGTCGCCGTGTACTCCCGGCCCGAGGGCGCGGACGCGGCCGGGGACGAGGAGGCCGCCTGGACCGGCCACGCGTCCGGTGTCCTCTCGTCCGCTGCCGCCGCCGCGCCCCGGGTTGCCGTGCCCGGTGAGGCCTGGCCGCCGGTCGGGGCGACGCGGACCGACATCAGCGGTCTGTACGAGGCGCTGGCCGTGGCCGGGTACGAGTACGGGCCCGTGTTCCAGGGCGTGCAGGCCGCCTGGCGGCTCGGCGACGAGGTGTTCGCCGAGGTCGCCCTCGCCGAGGGGCTGCAGGGTGAGGTCGACGGTTTCGGTGTCCACCCGGCGCTGCTGGACGCCACCCTGCACACCGGTCTGCTGACCCCGGGTGCTGAACTGCCCGCGCCCCGGCTGCCGTTCGTCTGGTCCGGGGTGCGACTGCACGCGACCGGTGCGACGAGCGTCCGGGTGCGGATCAGCCCCGTCGGCGCCGACAGCATCGCCCTGGAGATCACCGACGCGACCGGGCAGCCCGTCGCCTCCGTCGACTCCCTCGCCCTGCGCGAGGTTCCGGCGGGCGGACTGGCGCCGGCCGCCGCCGAGAGCGCCGTCCCGTACGTCGTCGAATGGGCCGAGGCGCTGCTTCCCGAAGCCGAAGCCGAAGCCGAAGCCGCAGCGGAGGGCGAAGCGAAGACCGTCGTGCTCGGCGGTTCCGCCGCCGACCGTGCGCTCGCCGGGGTCCTCGGTGCCGCGGTCCACACCGACGCGGCGGCTCTGCTGGCCGCCGTACGGCAGGGCGCGCCCGCACCGGAGTCCGTGGTGCTCCTGGCCTCCGGGACGTCCGAGGCCGACGGGGCTCCGCTGCCCGAGCAGGTCCGGGCCGCTGTCGGCCGGGTGCTCGACGTGGTCCAGGAGTGGCTCGCCGAGGACGGTCTCGCCGGTGTCCGGCTGGTCGTCGCCACGCGGGGCGCGGTCGCCCCGCACGACGGCGACGACGTGCCGGACCTCGCGGGCGCCGCCGTCTGGGGCCTGCTGCGCACCGCGCAGGCCGAGGAGCCGGGCCGCTTCGCCCTCGTCGACCTCGACCCGAGCGGCGACGACGATCCCGGCGCCCTGCCGCACGCCCTGTCCGGCGCCGCGGTCGAGCCCCAACTGGCGCTGCGCGCCGGGGCGGTCCTCGCACCGCGGCTGGTCCGGGCCGCCGGCGCCCCCGCCGCGGACATCGCCCTCGATCCGGCCGGGACCGTCCTGGTCACCGGGGCCTCCGGGACGCTCGGCGGGCTCTTCGCCCGGCACCTGGTCACCGCTTACGGGGCCCGGCACCTGCTGCTCGCGAGCCGCCGGGGCGCCGGTGCGCCCGGTGCTGCCGAACTGGGCTCTGAGCTGCGGGAGTCGGGTGCCGAGGTCACCTTCGCCGCCTGTGACGTCGCCGACCGCGAGGCCCTCGCCGAGCTGCTGGCCGGTGTTCCCGCCGACCGGCCGCTCACCGCGGTCGTGCACACGGCCGGCGCCCTCGACGACGGTACGGTCGGCGCGCTCACCCCCGAGCGGCTGGACTCCGTACTGCGTCCCAAGGCCGACGCCGCCTGGCACCTGCACGAGCTGACGCGGGACGCCGGCCTGGCCGCCTTCGTCCTGTTCTCCTCCGTCACCGCCACCCTCGGCAACCCCGGTCAGGGCAACTACACCGCCGCCAACGGCCTCCTCGACGGTCTCGCCGCCCACCGGCACGCGCTCGGGCTCCCCGCCGCCTCGCTGGCCTGGGGCCTGTGGGGCCAGGCCTCGGGGCTGACCGGGCACCTCAGCGGCGCCGACCTGGCCCGGATGACCCGTGGCGGCATCGCCGCGCTGGGCACCGAGGAGGGGCTCGCGCTGTTCGACGCCGCCCTGGCCGGCGGGCGTCCCGCGACCGTCCCCGCCCGCCTCGACATGCCCGCGCTGCGCGCGCAGGCGGCGGCGGGCGGGCTCCCGGCGCTGCTGCGCTCGCTGGTGCGCGTGCCCGCCCGCCGGGCGGCCGCCGCCCCGGGCGCCGCGCAGGCCGGCGGGGCCTGGGCCGAGCGGATCGCCGCGCTGCCCGAGGACGCGCGGGCCGCGGCCGTCGCCGATGTCGTACGGGCCAACGTGGCGACCGTACTGGGCCACGGTTCGCCCGACTCGGTCGAGGAGCAGCGGCCGTTCAAGGACTTCGGCTTCGACTCGCTGGCCTCCGTGGAGCTGCGCAACCGGCTCGGCGCGGCCACCGGGCTGACCCTGCCCGCGACCCTCGTCTTCGACTTCCCGACGCCCCGCGCCGTCGCCGGCTACCTGCTGGAGCGGGCCGTCGGCGCGAGCGCTCCCGCGAGTACGACCGCGAGCACTGTCGTCACCGCCCCCGGGGCCGGTGACGACGAGCCGATCGCCGTCGTCGCCATGAGCTGCCGCTACCCGGGCGGCATCGCGTCCCCCGAGGACCTGTGGCGGCTCGTCGCCGACGGGGTCGACGCCGTCGGGTCCTTCCCCGCCTCCCGGGGCTGGGACGAGGACGTGCTGTACGACCCGGACCCGGACGCCGTCGGCCGTACGTACTCCACGCAGGGCGGATTCCTGCACGGCGCCGAGGACTTCGACGCCGAGTTCTTCGGCATCAGCCCGCGCGAGGCCCTGGCCACCGACCCGCAGCAGCGGCTGCTGCTGGAGACCGCCTGGGAGGCCTTCGAGCGGGCCGGGATCGACCCGGCCGACGTGCGCGGCAGCCGCACCGGTGTCTTCGCGGGCGTCATGTACAACGACTACGCCTCGCGGCTCCAGCCCGCGCCCGCCGGGTACGAGGGCTACCTCGGAAACGGCAGCATGGGCAGCGTCGCCTCCGGCCGGGTCTCGTACACCTTGGGGCTCGAAGGCCCCGCCATCACCGTGGACACGGCCTGCTCCTCCTCGCTCGTGGCCCTGCACCTGGCCACCCGGGCGCTGCGGAGCGGCGAGTGCTCGATGGCCCTCGCCGGTGGTGTCACCCTCATGGCGACGCCCACCACCTACCTGGAGTTCAGCCGGCAGCGCGCCCTGTCGCCCGACGGCCGCTGCAAGGCCTTCGCCGCGCAGTCCAACGGGACGGGCTGGGCCGAGGGCGCCGGCCTGGTGCTCCTGGAGCGGCTGTCCGACGCGCGGGCCAACGGGCACGAGGTCCTCGCCGTGATCCGCGGCAGCGCCGTCAACCAGGACGGCGCCAGCAACGGCCTGACCGCCCCCAACGGCCCCGCCCAGCAGCGCGTCATCCGCCAGGCACTCCAGGACGCCGGGCTGACCGGTGCCGATGTCGACGCCGTGGAGGCGCACGGCACCGGCACCACGCTCGGCGACCCGATCGAGGCGCAGGCGCTCATCGCCACCTACGGCGAGCAGCACAGCTCTGAGCGCCCGCTGTGGCTCGGCTCGTTCAAGTCCAACATCGGACACGCGCAGGCCGCCTCCGGCGTCGCCGGCGTCATCAAGATGATCATGGCGATGCGCAACGGGGTCCTGCCGAGGACCCTGCACGTGGACGCGCCGACCCCGCACGTGGACTGGTCCGCCGGGACGGTGGAGCTGCTGACCGAGGAGCAGCCCTGGGAGACGACCGACCGGCCGCGCCGCGCCGCCGTCTCCTCCTTCGGGATCTCGGGGACCAACGCGCACCTGATCCTGGAGCAGGCTCCGCAGGCCGAAGCACCCGAGGTGACCCGGGAGGCAGGGGAGGCCCCCGCCGGGCCCGTACCGTGGCTGCTGTCCGCCCGTACCGAGGAGGCGCTGCGCGAGCAGGCCGCCCGCCTGCGCGACCACGTGGCCGCCGGGGAACCGGCGCCGGCGGACGTGGCGCTGGCACTGGCCACCACCCGCGCACGCTTCGAGCACCGCGCGGTCGTCGCGGGCGCCGACCGGGCCGCACTGACCGACGCGCTGGCCGCGCTCGCCGCGGGCACCGACTCGCCCGCCGTCGTCCGCGCCGCCGTGGGAGCCGCCCCGCGGACCGCCGTGATGTTCACCGGGCAGGGCAGCCAGCGGCCCGGCATGGGACGCGACCTGTACGAGTCCTTCCCCGTCTTCGCCGACGCCTTCGACGCGGTCTGCGCCCACCTCGACCCCGCACTCGGGCGCCCGCTCAAGGAGCTCGTCTTCGCGGCCCCCGACAGCCCCGAAGCCGACCTGCTGGACCAGACGGTCTACACGCAGGCCGCACTCTTCGCCCTGGAGACCGCGCTGTTCCGGCTCGCCGAGCACGCCGGGCTCACCCCGGCCCTGCTCATCGGGCACTCCGTCGGCGAGGTCGCCGCCGCGCACGCCGCGGGCGTCCTGGACCTCGCCGACGCCTGCACCCTGGTCGCGGCCCGCGGCCGGCTCATGCAGGCGGCCCGGGCGGGCGGCGCGATGATCGCCATCCGGGCCGCCGAGGCCGACGTACTGCCCCACCTGGAGCGCCACGCGGGCCGCCTCAGCCTGGCCGCCGTCAACGGGCCGGACTCGGTCGTGGTCTCCGGGGACGCCGACGCCGCGCACGAGATCGCCGAACACTTCCGCTCCCAGGGGGTCAAGGCCCGCCAGCTGACCGTCTCGCACGCCTTCCACTCGCCGCACATGGACGGCGTCCTGGCCGAGTTCGAGGCCGTCACCGCGACCCTGGACCTGCGCGAGCCGGTCATCCCCGTCGTCTCCAACATCAGCGGCCGGATCGCCGCCCCCGGCGAGCTGACCGACCCCGGCTACTGGGCCCGGCACATCCGGGCCGCCGTCCGCTTCCACGACGGCGTGCGCACCCTCCACGAGCAGGGCGTCACCACCTACCTGGAACTCGGCCCGGACCCGATCCTGACGGCCATGGTCCGCGGCGCCCTGGACGGTGTCGCCGCCGCGCCGGCCCTGCGCGCCGGACAGCCCGAAGGCCGGGTCTTCCTCACGGCACTCGGCACGGCCTGGACGCGCGGCGCCGCCGTCGACTGGACGCCGCTGCTGCCGGCCGCGCGTCCCGTCGACCTCCCGACGTACGCCTTCCAGCGGACCCGCTACTGGCTGGACGCGCCCGCCCCCGCCCAGGACGCGGCCACCGCCGGACAGGAACGCGTCGAGCACCCGCTGCTCGGCGCGGCCGTCGAACTCGCCGACGGCCGGGGCGCGGTGCTCACCGGCCGGATCGCGCTCGCCGACCACCCGTGGCTCGGCGACCACGTCGTGGCGGGCTCGGTCCTGCTGCCGGGCGCGGCCTTCGCCGACCTCGCCGTACGGGCCGGGGACCAGGTGGGCTGCGACACCGTCGAGGAACTCGGCCTGGAGGCCCCGCTCGTCCTCCCGGAGCGCACGGCCCTGCGGATACAGGTGCAGGTCACCGACACCGGCGACGGCACCGGACGGCACGCCTTCGCCGTCCACTCCAGTGCCGACGGCGGAACGTGGACCCGGCACGCCACCGGCGTCCTGGCCGCCGGCCCGGCCGCCGCACCGCCCGCCACACCCTGGGCCGAGGCCTGGCCGCCCGCCGACGCCGAACCCGTGGACGTCGACGCGCTCGCCGACCGGCTCGTGGACGCCGGGCTCGGCTACGGCCCCGCCTTCCAGGGCCTGACCGCCGCCTGGAGCCAGGGCGACGTGCACTACCTCGACGTGACGCTGCCCGACGGGACCGGCACCCGGGAGGAGGGCTTCGGCCTGCACCCCGCCCTGCTCGACTCGGCCCTGCGCACCCTCGCGCTCGGCGGCCCGGGCCGGGACGGGGACGACGGCGCCGACCGCATCCACGTCCCGTTCCAGTGGAGCGGGGTCCGCCTGCACGCCACCGGAGCGGGCGCCCTGCGCGTCCGCGTCGCCCCCACCGGCGCCGAGGGCACCTACCGCCTCGACCTCGCCGACCCGGAGGGCCGCGCCGTCGCCACGGTCGACGCCCTCGCCGTACGCCGCCTCCCCGAGGGGGCCCTGGCCGCGACCGGCCAGGGGAACCCGGGCGCGGACGGCGGCCTGCTGCGCCTGGACTGGGTGCCGCTGGCGGCGGCGCAGGACGGCGCGGACGACGTCGCCGACGCCGCGGACTGGGCGCTGCTCGGCCCCGCGCTCGCCGTGACCGCCGTACCGGCCGGGGCCGCACGCCACTGCGGACTCGCCGCGCTGACCGAGGCCGCCCGCTCGGGCCGGCCCGTGCCCCGCTTCGCGGTCGCCGACGCCGTCGCGCTGGCCGTCGTACCGCCCGAGGCGCTCGTCGAGGACCCGTCCGCGCTGGCCGCGACCCCGCCGGAGCAGGCCCGCGAGGCCATCGGCGGTCTGCTGCGGCTGCTCCAGGGCTGGCTCGCCGAGGAAGCGCTCGCCGACACCCGCCTCGTGCTGCTCACCGAGGGCGGCGCACCCGTCGACGGCTCCGACGCACCCGACCCGGTGGCCGCCGCCGTCCTCGGCCTGCTGCGTTCCGCCCAGGCCGAACACCCCGGCCGCTTCGTCGTCCTGGACCTCGACGAGGACCCGGCCTCCGCGGCCGCCGTCCCCGCCGCGGCCCGGTACGCCGTGGAGCACGGCGAGCCGCAGCTCGCCCTGCGCGCCGGCGCCGCCCACGCCCCGCGCCTGGCACCGGCCCGGCCCGACGAGGAGCCGGCCCCGGCCTTCCGGGACGGCGGGACGGTGCTGCTCACCGGCGCCGGCGGGTTCCTCGGCGGACTGGTCGCCCGGCACCTGGTCACCGCGTACGGAGTACGGCACCTGCTGCTCGCGAGCCGCCGGGGCGCCGACGCGCCCGGCGCGGCCGAACTGGGCGCGGAGCTGCGGGAGTCGGGCGCCGAGGTCACCTTCGCCGCCTGTGACGTCGCCGACCGCGCGGCCCTGGCGGAGCTGCTGGCCGGAGTCCCCGCCGACCGGCCGCTGACCTCCGTCGTGCACACCGCCGGCGTGCTGGACGACGGAGTGCTGACCGGGCTCACCCCGGAACGGTTCGACACCGTGCTGCGGCCCAAGGCCGACGCCGTGTGGAACCTGCACGAGCTGACCCGGGACGCGGACCTCGACTCGTTCGTCGTGTTCTCCTCGATCGCCGCCTCGCTCGGCACCGCCGGACAGGCCAACTACGCGGCCGCCAACGCCTTCCTCGACGCCTTCGCCCACCAGCGCCGTGCGGCCGGACTGCCCGCGCTGTCCCTGGCCTGGGGCCTGTGGGGCGGCGACGGAGCCGGCATGGCCGAGGAACTCGGCGCCGCCGACCGCGCGCGCCTCGCCCGCAGCGGCCTCGCCCCGATGGCCGCCGAACAGGGCCTGGCCCTGCTCGACGAGGCCCTGGCCGCCCGATCGCAGGCGGCCCTGGTCCCGGTCCGGCTGGATCCCGCCGCACTGCGGGCCCAGGCCGGGGCGGGCACGCTGCCCGCGCCGCTGCGCGGCCTCGTCCGCACGCCCGCCCGGCGCGGCGCCGCCGCGGCCGGGACCGGCGGCGCCGGCGCGGCGCCCGCGTCGCTCGCGGACCGGCTGGCCGCGCTCGGCGACGCCGCGGAACGCACCGCCCTCGTGCTGGACCTCGTACGCGGTGAGGTCGCCGGTGTGCTGGGCCACGCGGACGGCCGCCGCGTCGACCCGGGCCGCAGCCTCCAGGAGCTCGGCTTCGACTCGCTGACCTCCGTCGAGCTGCGCGACCGGCTGACCGCGGCCACCGGGCTGCGCCTGTCGGCCACCCTCGTCTTCGACCACCCGACGGCCGAGGCCCTCACCGGCGAACTGCTGGGCCGGCTCGTGCCGGAGGCCCCCGGATCGGGTGGCCTCGACCGGGAACTGGACCGGCTGGAGGCGGCGCTCGCCGCGGCCGAGGCCGGGACGGAAGACCACGACCGGGCGGGGAGCCGGCTGCGCGAAATGCTGCGCAGGTGGCAGTCCGCCGCCGACAGCGCCGCCGGGCCGTCCGATGACGACGGACTGGCGGACATCTCCGACGACGAACTGTTCTCCGCGCTGGACGAGGAGCTCGGTTTGTGATGGGCGGGCCCCAACGGGCCCTGAAAAACGGGGCATTGACAATTTCGGGTCACTGTCCCAGATTTTATGGCGAGCCACTTCGGTGGAAGGACGAGGAGTAACCGTGAGCAAGTTGCGCGGGAACCCGTGGGCGGTCTTGGCGACGCTCGGTCTCGGGTTTTTCATGACGCTGCTGGACCTGACGATCGTGAACATCGCGATCCCCGACATGATGGAGAGACTCGGCTCCTCCCTCGACGAGGCCCTGTGGGTGGTCAGTGCCTACGCGCTCGTCCTCGCCGTCACCCTGATCACCTTCGGCCGCCTCGGTGACCTGCGCGGCCCGCGCACCCTCTTCGCCGCGGGCGTCGTGCTGTTCACCCTGGCCAGCATCGCCTGCGGCCTCGCCGCCGGCCCCGGCATGCTCATCGCCACCCGCGCGGTGCAGGGCCTGGGCGCGGCCATGATGGTGCCGCAGACGATGGTGATGATCGTCGCCGTGTTCCCGGCGGACCGGCGCGGCGCGGCCATGGGCGTATGGGGATCCATCGCCGGTGTCGCCACCATCTCCGGCCCGACGCTCGGCGGCCTGATCGTCAGCACCGTCGGCTGGCGCTGGATCTTCTTCATCAACGTGCCCGTCGGCATCGCCGTGCTCGCGCTGACCTTCACGCTCGTGCCCGACATCCGCCCGGCCCGCGCCCACAAGTTCGACGTCGTGGGCGTCCTCATCGCCACCGCCGCGCTGTTCTGCCTGAGCTTCGGCCTCCAGGAGGGCGAGCGCTACGACTGGAACGCGGGCATCGTGGCGCTGATCGCCGGCGGCGTGGCCCTGCTCGGTGTGTTCGTGCTCTACCAGCGCCGCAAGCAGGAGGACGAGCCCCTCGTCCCGTTCGCGCTGTTCCGCGACCGGAACTTCACCGTGATGACCGTGATCGTCGCGCTCATCTCGATGGCCCTGCTCGGCCTGGTCCTGCCGATGAACATCTACCTGCAGTCCGTGCTCGGCATGTCCGCCATGCAGGCGGGCCTGACGCTGGCGCCGTCGCCGCTGCTGTCGATGATCACCGCCCCGTTCGCGGGCCGGATGTCCGACAAGATCGGCGGCAAGTACGTGCTGCTGTTCGGCCTCGCCGTCTACGGCATCGGCATCTCGCTGGTCCTGGCCCTCGCCGCGGCCGACAGCCACTGGTACACCTTCACGCTGCCCATGGCCGTCGTCGGCCTCGGCACCGGTTGCCTGCTCGCGCCGATGGCCACCGAGGCGATGCGCAACGTACCGCCGCGGCTGGCCGGCGCCGCCTCCGGCGTCAACAACACCATCCGGCAGATCGGTTCGGTCCTCGGCGCCTCCGTCGTCGGCGCCGTCCTGCAGAGTCGACTGGCCACCACCCTGCACGAGGAGGCCGCCACCCGCTCCGGCGACCTGCCCGCCCAGAGCCGCGACGGCTTCGTCGCCGCGTTCTCCCACGGGGCGAGCCCCGACGCCGGCGCGCTCAAGGAGCTCGCGGCGGGGCTGCCCGCGCAGGCCGTCCGGCAGCTCGCCGACACGGCGCAGGCGGTCTACTCGAACGGGTTCGTCACCACCATGCACAGCACGCTGATCCTGCCGCTCGGCGCGGTCGCCGGCTCCCTGCTGCTCTGCCTGGCCGCCAAGAACCACCTGGCGGTCAAGAAGGCCGCCGCGGCCGCCGCCGCGACCGCGCCCGCGGCGCCGCCGCAGGCCGAACCCGCCCGCTGAACCGAACCGTTCGAACCGTTCGAACCGCTTGACCCGCACCGACTTCCGGCCCCCGTGTCAACCCCCGTCGCGGGGGCCGGAGCACGTCCGGACCCGTCCGGAAACGAAGGAGCGGCGCACCCCCTCGGGGGCGCGCCGCTCCTTCGTCGTCCGCGCGTACGGGCGTACGGGGCGTACGGGCTACCAGGTGACCGGCAGCGAGGCCAGGCCGCCCGTCAGCGTGTCGTCGCGGAACTGCAGCTCCGCCGGGTCCACCGCGAGGCGCAGGTTCGGGAAGCGGACGAACAGCGTGGAGAACAGCGCCTGGAGCTCCAGGCGGGCCAGACCCGAACCGAGGCAGAAGCGCGGACCGTGACCGAAGGCCAGGTGCTGGGTGCTGTCCCGGGTGATGTCGAAGACGTTCGGGTCCGAGAAGATGTCGGGGTCGCGGTTGGTGGCCGTGAAGGCCAGCATCACCAGGTCACCCTTGGCGATCTTGGTGCCGGCGATCTCGATGTCGTCGTGCGTGTAGCGGGGCAGCACGTCCTGCGTGGACGGCGCCGCCATCCGCAGGATCTCCTCGACCGCGCCCTGCACCAGACCCTGCGGGTCGGCCTGCAGCTTCTTGCGTTCCTCGGGGTGCGTGAGCAGCAGCAGCGTCCCCAGATCCAGCCGGGTCACCGTGGTCTCGTGCCCGGCGAACAGCAGACCGGCGGCCATCCGCGCGATCTCGTTGTCCTCCAGGCCCTCCTTCTCCTGCACGGCGACCAGGTCCGAGAACACGTCCTCGCCCGGGGTCTTCCGCTTCACCTCGATGAGGCCGTGCATGTAGTCGTGCAGCTCGGCCCAGGAAGCCTTCGCAGCCTCCACGTCCGTCAGGCTGGTGGCGCCCGCCGACATCCGGCGGAACTCCTCGCGGTCCTCGCCCGGCACGCCCAGCAGCTGGCAGATGACCAGCACGGGCAGCGGGAACGACAGCGCCTCGTGGAAGTCGCCCGGCTTCGGGCCCTTCTCCAGGTTGTCCAGCAGCTGGTCGATCAGCTGCTGCACACCGCCCTGGAGCTTCTGCACCCGGCGCGCCGAGAACGCGGGCGCCAGCAGCCGGCGCAGCTTCGTACGCGTGGGCACCTCGTCCTCGGGCTTGCCCAGCGGGCCCGTCAGCACGGCCGCGTTGGCGACGCGCGAGGCGGTCTCCGGGGCGTGGTGCGAACGGCCCAGCCGGGAGTCGTTGAGGAGCTGCTTGACCTCGCCGTAGCGGGTGACGAGCCAGGCCTCGTCACCGGCCGACGTCGTCACGCGGACCACCGGGGAGTCGGTGCGCAGCGAACGGAACTTCGGGGCGATGCCGTTGACATCGTCGGGATCACGGTCGAAGGGAAGGCGCGGCAGTTCCTGGACTTGGGTCACGATCGTGCTCCTCGGTGTGTGGCGTTACGCCCGTCGTCGCCGAAGGCTAGGAGCAGCGTCTAAAGCAGCCTTAAACCGTCAAGTGGAGCCATCCGGCGGGCCGTTCAGCGCGACGCCCGCTCCACCGCCGGAGCCAGCAGCGTCAAGGTCCGGTCGAAGAGACCGGCCAGATCCGGCTCGCCGTCCTGGTCCACCCAGAACCGCAGGGTTTCGGCCACCGCGCCGCCGATCGCCGCCGCCAGCACCCGGGTCTCGTACCTGTCCGCCCCGTCGGGACCCGCCAGCATCCGCGCCAGCTCCCGCAACCCCTCCTGGGTGCGCTGCGCGTTGAGCGCCCGCAACTCCGGCACCTGGTTGATCATCCGCAGCCGGGCCAGCAGCTCCGCCCGGTCCTCGTCGAAGGCCCCGCTCGCCCGTACGCCGTCCAGCATCACCCGCAGCCCGGCCAGCAGCGAACCGCCCTCGGGCAGCCCGCCGCCCGCGAAGTGCAGCGGGGCGGCCGGCCCCTCGGCGGCGGGGGACCCGGCCTGGCCGCGCTCGTGCACGCCGGACAGGATCACGTCCTCCTTGGAGGAGTAGTAGCGGTAGAACGTCGTCGTCGACACCTCCGCCGCGGCGGCGATCTCCTCGACCGTCGTCTCCCGGTACCCGCGCTCCTCGAACAGGCGCAGCGTCTCCCGCTGGATCGCCTGCCTGACCTTGAGTTTCTTCATCTCCCGCAGCCCCACGCCCACATCATGCTGCAAGCCATACGAAAGAGCCGCACAAGCATCCCCTGGGAAGGTGCCCCGTACCCTCATCGGCTCTTCTGAAAGCGGGCGCACAGGATGAAAGTGGACAACGTGTACCTGGCCGGGATCGGCAGTTGGATACCCGACCGGGTCGGCGTCGACGAGGCCATCGCGGACGGCCGGTACGACGAGACCCTGCGCGCCTCCAGCGGCATGATCTCCGTCGCGGTCGCCGGGGACGTGCCCGCCCCCGACATGGCGATCGCCGCCGCCCGCGACGCCCTCAAGCGCTCCGGGCACGAACCCGACGAGATCGCCGCGCTCATCCACACACCCGTCTTCCACCAGGGCCCCGACATCTGGTCCGCGCCCCACTACATCCTCCACAACACCGTGGACCGGCCCGTGCCCGCCATGGAACTCCGCCAGGGCTGCCTCGGCATGATCACCTCGCTGCGGTTCGCCGCCAACATGCTGACCGCCGACCCGGCCGCCGGCCCCGCCGTCCTCGTCACCGCCGGCGACAACTTCTCCACCCCCGGCCTGGACCGCTGGCGCGTCAGCTCCAACTACGTCCTCGGCGACGCCGGATCCGCCGTCGTCCTCTCCCGCCGCCAGGGCTTCGCCAAGCTGCTCTCCGTCGCCTCCGTCTCCATCCCCGAGGCCGAGGTCCTGCACCGCGGCGCCGACCCGCTCTTCCCGCCGAGCATCACCCTGGGACACCCCCTCGACCTGGAGGCCCGTACCGACCACATCCGCGCCCAGTGGGCCCAGGGCGTCGCCCCGCCCGTCTTCCACCTCGGCGACATCGTGAACGAGACCGTCTCGGCCGCCCTCGCCGACGCCGGCCGCACCCTCGACGACATCACGCGCGTCGCGCACAGCGCCGTCGCCTTCGACCAGATCAAGAACGGCTTCCTCGACCCGCTCGGCATCGAGGAATCCCGCGGCACCTGGGAGTTCAACCGCCGCGTCGGCCACTCCGGCGGCACCGACCAGATCGTCGGCCTGGAACACCTGCTGGCCTCCGGCGCACTGCGCCCCGGCGACCACGTCCTGCTGCTCGCCGCGGCCGTCGGCATGGAGGTCGGCTGCGCCGTCCTGGAGATCACCGACATCCCGTAGGTCGGCCGCATCCCACCAGAGAGAAGAGAGCACACCCCATGAGCCAGACCACCACCACCGCGGCGCCCACCGCCGACGAGATCCGCGACGCCGTCGCCGAACTCATCGGCTTCCACGCCCGCGACATCGCCGACGACGCCAACCTCATCGCCCTCGGCCTCAAGTCGCTGCACATCATGCAGCTCATCAACGGCTGGCGGCGCGCCGGCCTGACCGCCTCCTTCAAGGACCTCGCGGGCGAGCCCACCGTGGCCGCCTGGGTACGACAGCTCGCCTCCTGAGCACCGGCGAGCACGGAACACGGCGAAGGGCCGGGGCGACCGCCCCGGCCCTTCGCCGTTCCGTCACGAGTACTACGGGTTCAGCCGCGCACGGTGCCGAACCACTGCTCCAGGACCGGCCGCAGCGAGGCGTCGCCCGGCTCCCCGGCCCACGCCACGTGCCCGTCCGGCCGCACCAGCACCGCGGACGCGCCGATCTCCGCGACCGGCTCCGCCACCACCCGCTCGACGCGGTCCGCCCACGCCGCCACCGGGTCCGCCGCTCCCTCGCCGCCCGTCATGTCCAGGAACACCCCGCGCCCGGAGTGCAGCATCGAGGCCACGCTGCTCGCCCCGGCCCCGGTCGCCAGCGCCACGTGCGGCAGCCGGCGCCCCACGGGAGCCGCCGCGCACTCCGGCGCGTAGCTCACGTCCAGGCCCGTGGACAGCTCCAGCAGATAGCGGTTGGCGTCCGGGAACTTCAGCAGCTCCGTCACCAGCGCCCGCACCGGCGCCACCTTCTCCACCGGGTGGATCAGCGCCAGCTGCGTGTCGGTCGCACCGGCCGCGCGCAGGCCCTGCGGGCGCCGCTCCGCCGTGTACGTGTCCAGCAGATCGGCCGGAGCCCAGCCCAGCACGTCCGCCGCCAGCTTCCAGCCCAGGTTCACCGCGTCCTGGAGGACCAGGTTCATCCGCAGCCCGGCCAGCGGGTAGAAGGTGTGCGCCGCGTCGCCCACCAGGAACACCCGCTCGTCCTGGTACGTCTCGGCGACCCGCGACGGGCCCCCGTACCGGCGGATCCAGCGCACCGGCACATCGGGGAACGGGGTCTCGTTGAGCCGCTCCACGCTCCCGCGCAGCTCGGCCCCGGTCGGCTCCAGCGACGGACCCGGCAGGGCCGTGTCGAACTCGGCGGTGATCACCCGGGTGACCCCCGGCGACACCGGCACCGACGAGTACAGCCCGCCCACCGGGCAGAACCGCGCACCGCGGTGGATCTCCGGCAGGTCCTGGAAGTCGATCTCCACGTCCGCGACCAGACCGCAACTGGCCGGGCCCGAACCCGGGAAGGGAATCCCGGCCAGCTCGCGGACCAGGCTGTTCTCGCCGTCCGCGCCCACCAGGTAGCTGCCGCGCAGCTCGTACGTCCGCTCCCCTTCGCGGACCGTGACGCTCACCCCGGACTCGTCCTGGGCGTAGCCCGCCAGCGCGTGCCCGTACCGCACGTCCGCGCCGCGCTTGAGCGCCTGGCGCTCCAGCTCCGCCTCCAGGTACTCCTGCGCGAGCAGCAGGGCCGGCTGGTGGCGCCCTTCGAGCGGTGTCATGTCGAGCCACAGCAGGGAGAAGTGGGTGCCCTGTACGGGGGTGGTGTGCTCGTGCAGACCCTCCAGGAGACCGCGCTGGTCCAGCAGCTCGACGGCGGTGGTGTTGACGGCCTGGCCCACGGACCGGCCGCTGCGGGAGTCGAGCCGCTCCAGCACGATGCTGTCGACGCCCCACAGGCCGAGCTCGTGGGCGAGCATCAGCCCTGCGGGCCCGCCGCCCGCGATGATGACGGGATCGGACATGTCCTGTTCCTCCGGTGTCTGGTGTCGTGCGTGGTGCGTGGTGCGTGGTACGCGGCGCGTGGTGCGCGTACGTGGTGTTCGGGCGGGCCTGTGGCTCAGGCGATGCCGAGCTCGTTGTCGATGAGGTCGAAGATCTCGTCGTCCGTCGCGGCGGAGATCCGCTCGGCCGAGTCCTCGTCCGCGCCCGAAGACCCCGGCCCGCCGTGCTCCTCCAGCCGCAGCAGCAGGTCCTGGAGCCGTACGGTGAGCCGGCCCACCGCGGCCGCCGACGTCTCGGCGGTCCCCAACACGTCCTGGAGGGCGTCCAGTTCGGCAGTGATCCCCGCGAAGACGTCCCGCTCCGCCGGAGCGAGCAGCTCGTCCAGGTGCGCGGTCAGCGCACCCGGCGTGGGGTGGTCGAAGATCAGCGTCGGCGAGAGCCGCTGCCCGGTGGCGGCGCCGAGCCGGTTGCGCAGCTCGACCGCGGACAACGAGTCGAAGCCGAGCGTCTGGAACAGCCGGTCCGGGCCGATGCTGTCCGCCGAGGAGTGGCCCAGTACGGCCGCCACGTGCTCGCCGACCAGCTCCGCCAGCCGCTTGCGCCGCTCCTCCGCCGACAGCGGGGCCAGCCGCTCCGCCAGTGACGCGCCGGCGCCGCCCGCGCCGCCGGCCGGACCGCTCGCCGCACGCGCCACCGGGCGCGGACGAGCCTGTCGTACGAGGGAACCGAACAGCGGGTCCAGCAGGCCCGCCCGGGCCCGCTCGGCGAGCGTCGCCGGATCGAGCCCCATGGCCACGGCGACGGGCTGGCGCAGCCCGAGCGCCGCGTCGAAGCGGGCCAGACCCTCGGCGGAGCTCAACGCGACCACACCCGTACGGGCCAGCCGGCCCAGCGCCGTCTCGTCCAGGTGCCCGGTCATCGTGCTCGCCTCGCCCCAGAGTCCCCAGGCGAGGGAGGTGGCGGGGAGGCCTTGGGTGTGGCGGTGGTGGGCGAGGGCGTCGAGGTAGGTGTTGGCGGCGGCGTAGTTGGCCTGGCCGGCGTTGCCGAGGATGCCGGCTGCGGAGGAGTAGAGGACGAAGGCGGCGAGGTCGGTGTCGCGGGTGAGTTCGTGGAGGTGCCAGGCGGCGTCTGCTTTGGGGCGCAGGACGGTGTCGAGGCGTTCGGGGGTGAGGGTGTCGACGGTTCCGTCGTCGAGGACGCCGGCGGTGTGCACGACGGCGGTGAGGGGGTGTGCGGCGGGGATGGTCGCCAGCAGCGTGGCGACAGCCTCGCGGTCGGCGGTGTCGCAGGCGGCGAGGGTGACGTTCGCGCCCAGTCCCTCGAGTTCGGCCCGCAGCTCGGCGGCGCCGGGTGCGTCGGCCCCACGGCGGGAGGTGAGCAGCAGGTGGCGGATCTTGTGCTCGGTGACGAGGTGGCGGGCGAGGAGGGTGCCGAGTGTGCCGGTGGCCCCGGTGATCAGGACCGTGCCCTCCGGGTCCAACCCACGCGGCAGCGTGAGGAGGGTCTTGCCCACGTGCTGCGCCTGGCTGAGGTGGCGCAGCGCGGCCGGCGCGTGGCTCACGTCCCACGCGGTCAGCGGCGGCGGGGTCAGCACCCCGGCCTCGAACAGCTCCACCAGCGCCCGCAGCATCTCCTGCGTCCGCTCCGGACCCGCCTCCATCAGGTCGAAGGCCTGGTAGACCACGCCCGGGTGCGCGGCGGCAACCTCCCCGGCATCCCTGATGTCCGTCTTGCCGATCTCCAGGAAGCGGCCGCCGGAGGGCAGGAGGCGCAGGGTCGCGTCGACGAACTCCTTGGCGAGGGAGTCCAGTACGACGTCGAAACCGTGCCCGCCGGTCGCCGCCGTGAACTCCCGCTCGAAGTCGAGGGTGCGGGAGTTCGCGAGGTGCGCGTCGTCGAAGCCGAGGCCGCGCAGGGTGTCCCACTTGCCGGGGCTGGCCGTGCCGAAGACCTCCGCACCCAGGTGCCGGGCGATCTGCGTCGCGGCCATGCCGACCCCGCCGGCCGCCGAGTGCACGAGCAGCCGCTCGCCCGCCCGCAGCCCCGCCAGGTCCGTCAGACCGTAGTACGCGGTGAGGTACACGACCGGGATGACGGCCGCCTGGTTGAACGACAGCCCCTGCGGGATGCGGGCCGTCAGCCGGTGGTCGGTGACCCCGACCGGCCCCAGACCGCCCGACGGGAACATGCCGAACACCCGGTCGCCCACCCCGATCCCGGCCACCTCGGAACCGGTCTCCAGGACCACGCCCGCGCCCTCGCCACCGATCATGGCGTCATCGCCCGGGTACATGCCCAGGCCGATCATCACGTCGCGGAAGTTGAGCCCGCCCGCGCGCATCGCCACCCGGATCTCGTACGGAGCGAGCGCACGCTCCCCCTCCGGATGCGGTACGAGCGCCAGATTGCCGAGCGTGCCCTTGCTGGTGACGTCCACCCGCCAGGCACCGACCCCGGCCGGCGGGGTCAACACCCCCGCCGCGTCCGCCGCCCGCACCAGCCGCGGCACATGGGCGCCGCCGTCGCGCACCGCCGCCTCGGGCAGGCCCTCGGCCAGCACCTGGAGCACGGCCAGGGCGGCCGCCGAACCGGCGGCCGGCGCGACGTCCAGGTCCAGCAGCGCGAACCGCTCCGGGTTCTCCGTCCGCGCGGAACGCAGCAGACCCCAGACGGGAGCCGCCGCCAGGTCCCGGATCTCCGGCCCGGGCCGGGTCGCGACCGCGCCGCCTGTGACGACGACCAGCCGGGACGTGGCGAACCGCTCGTCCGCCAGCCACTCCCGCACCAGACCGGTCGCCCGGTACAGCGCGGCCCGCGTCGCCGCCAGGACATCGCCGGCGTCGCCGGACACGGTCACGAGGACATTGCCCGGCACCTCGGCGCCACCGTCCACGGCAGCGCCCAGCGCCGCCAGGTCCTCGTACCGCACACAGTCACCCAGTACGGAGACCAGCCCCAGCGGATCGGCCGCACCGACCACGGCCACCGCACCCGGCACCGCGACATCGTCGGCGGGGGGCAGCGGAGCCCACTCCAGCAGGTGAAGACCCGCGTCGTCCGCCGCCGGGGCCGCACCCAGCTGCTCCCGGCTCACCGGCCGGGTGGTCAGCGCGCCGACCTGCGCGACGAGGCCGCCGCTGCTGTCGTACAGGACCAGCCCGACCGTGTCGGGTGTGGTGGGGGTGAGGTGGACGCGGAGGGTGGTGGCGTGGGTGGCGTGGAGGGTGATGTGGTTCCAGGCGAAGGGGATGCGGAGGGTCTGGTCGTGGAGGGTGGTGACGATGAGGGGGTGGAGGGCGGCGTCGAGGAGGGCGGGGTGGAGGGTGTGTTCGGCGTTGCCGGCCGCGGCGGGCAGGCGGATCTCGGCGTGGAGGTCGGTGCCGTTCTGCCAGAGGGTGGTCAGGCCTTGGAAGGCGGGGCCGTAGGTGTAGCCCTGGTCGGCGAGGCGTTCGTAGATGCCGGTCAGGTCGAGGGGTTGCGCGCCGGTGGGGGGCCAGGCGGGGGATGCCTGCGGCGCGGGCTCCGAATCCGGGGTCAGCGTCCCGGACGCATGCTGCGTCCAGGCGTCGCCGCCGTCCGGCTGCGAATGCACGGTCAGCGCGCGGCGACCCGAGGCGTCCGCGGGCTCCACGGTGACCTGAAGGCGTACGGAACCCTGCTCGGTCAGCACGAGAGGCGCCGCCAGGACCAGGTCCTCGACGGCGGCGAGGTCGGTGAGGTGGGCCGCGTGGAGGGCGAGGTCGACGAAGGCGGTGCCGGGCAGGAGGGTGGTCCCGGCGATGGTGTGATCGGCCAGCCAGGGCAGCCGCTGCGCGGACAGCAGCCCGGTCAGGACCAGGTGCCCGGTGTCCGCGACCTCGACGGCCGCGCCCAGCAGCGGGTGCCCGGCGGCATCGAGCCCGGCCCCGGCCACATCGGCCTGGTCCACCGGGTCGAGCCAGAACTCCTCGCGCTGGAACGCGTACGTGGGCAGTGGCACCGTCGAGCCGCCGACGAGCAACGGGGTCCAGTCCGTTCGCGGCGCGGCCCCGAGGGCCAGGAGGAAGGTGCGGGCCTCGTCACGGCCGGTGCGGAGGGTGGGCACGGCGACCGGCACGTCGAGGGTGTTCTGGACGAGGGAGGTCAGGACCGGGTCGGGTCCGAGCTCCAGGTAGGTGGTGATGCCCTGGGCGTTCAGTGCCTCGATGCCGTCGTGGAAGCGGACGGCGGCGCGGATGTGGCGGGCCCAGTAGGCGGGGCTGGTCAGCTCTTCGGCGACCTGGCCGGTCAGGTTCGAGACGACGGCGATCTGCGGCTCGTTGAAGGTGAGGCCGCTGATGGCCTGCTCGAACTCGGCGAGGACCTCGTCCATGTGCGCGGAGTGGAAGGCGTGCGACACCGTCAGCCGCTTGACCTTGATCCCCCGTCCCCGGAACAGGGCCTCGATCTCCTCTGCCGCAGCCACATCACCGGAAACCACCACGGCGGCGGGACCGTTGATGGCCGCGAGGGAGAGGCCTTCGCCGAGCTCGGGCAGTACGTCGGCCTCGGGCGCGGCGATGGCGACCATGGCGCCACCGGAACGAGCGGCCTGCATCAGCCGGCCGCGGACCGCGACGAGCGCGCAGGCGTCCTCCAGGGAGAACACCCCGGCCGCATACGCAGCGGTCACCTCGCCGATGGAGTGGCCGATCAGGGCATCGGGACGCACCCCGAAGGAGGAGACGAGGGCGAAGAGTGCGGACTCGACGGCGAACAGGGCGGCCTGGGTGAACCGGGTCTGGTCCAGGACAGGATCGCCCTGGAAGACCACGTCCTTGAGCGACCGGCCCAGGTGCGCGTCCAGGTGGGCGCAGGCGGCGTCGAAGGCCTCGGCGAACACGGGGAACGTGGCATACAGCTCCCGACCCATGCCCGCGCGCTGGCTCCCCTGCCCCGTGAACAGGAACGCCGTGCCGCCGTCGGCCACGGCCTGCGGTTCGACGGCTTCGAGGCCGGCCATCAGCTCGGCGCGGTCCGCGCCGACGACCACCGCACGGTGCTCGAAGGCCGTACGGGTCGTGGCCAGCGAATAGCCGATGTCCAGCAGGGAGGTCTGTGTGTCACGTGCGTACGCGGCGAGGTTGGCGGCCTGTGCGCGAAGCGCTTCGGCGGTCTTTCCGGACACCACCCACGGCACCAGCCCGGGCACCGGCTGCACGACATCGTCG
>NZ_JBIARJ010000041.1:0-23051 GCF_042889825.1 Streptomyces sp. NPDC002467
TCGGCGTAGACGGCTACGCTCGCGATCCCGGCGTCCCGGCAGGCCCGGGCAACGCGGACAGCGATTTCGCCACGGTTGGCGATGAGCACCTTGCGGATTCCGCCGGTCGTCACGACACCCACGCTCCCGGTGTCCGATAGGCGCCGGCGGGCTCCTGCCAGCGGGTGCGGCCGCGCTCGGCCTCACGGCGGTCGTCGGACGACGTACCGCCCGCGCCGGGTGCGAAGCGGGCGGCGAGCACCGCGGCGAGCGCCGCGACGTCCTCGCGGCTCGGGTTGCCGCCGGTGATCCGCAGGGAGGCCAGCGCCAGTTCCACCCCGGCTCCGGGGTTCGCGGCCGTCACAGCGGGAGGTTCCCGTGCTTGCGGCCCGGCAGCGGCACGTGCTTCGTGCGCAGCATGGCGAGGGCGCTGATCAGCCGGGTGCGGGTGTCGGCCGGGTCGATGACGTCGTCGACGAGGCCGCGTTCGGCCGCGTAGTAGGGGTGCATCAGCTCGGTCGTGTACTCCTGGATCTTCTGCGCGCGCATCGCCTCGGGGTCCTCGGCGCCGGCGATCTCGCGGCGGAAGATGACGTTGGCGGCGCCCTCGGCGCCCATGACGGCGATCTCGTTGCTCGGCCAGGCCAGGGCGACGTCCGCGCCGATCGAGCGGGAGTCCATGACGATGTACGCGCCGCCGTACGCCTTGCGCAGGACGAGCGAGATGCGCGGCACGGTCGCGTTGCAGTACGCGTACAGCAGCTTGGCGCCGTGCCGGATGACGCCGCCGTGTTCCTGGTCCACGCCCGGCAGGAAGCCGGGTACGTCGACCAGGGTGACCAGCGGGATGCTGAACGCGTCGCAGAACTGCACGAAGCGGGCGGCCTTCTCGCTGGACTGGATGTCGAGGACACCGGCGAGGGCGGCGGGCTGGTTCGCGACGATGCCGGTGACGTGGCCGTCGAAGCGGGCCAGGCCGCACACGACGTTCTGCGCCCACTGGCCGTGGACCTCGAAGAACTCGCCGTGGTCGACGACCTCCTCGATGACGCGGCGCATGTCGTACGACTGATTGGGCTGGGAGGGGACCAGGTCCAGCAGGCGTTCGCAGCGGCGGTCGGCGGGGTCGTCGGCCTCGGCGGTGGGCGGGAGTTCCCGGTTGTTCGAGGGGAGCATCGACAGGAGGTAGCGGACGTCCTCCAGGCAGGACTCCTCGGTGTCGTAGGCGAAGGCGGCCACCCCGGAGACCGAGGCGTGCACGTCGGCGCCGCCGAGGCCGTTCTGGGTGATCTCCTCGCCGGTCACCGCGCGGACCACGTCCGGGCCGGTGATGAACATCTGCGAGGTGTCCCGGACCATGAAGACGAAGTCGGTGAGGGCCGGGGAGTACGCGGCGCCGCCGGCGCAGGGCCCGAGCATGACCGAGATCTGCGGGATGACGCCGGAGTTGCGGACGTTGCGCTGGAAGATGCCGCCGTAGCCCGCGAGGGCGGAGACGCCCTCCTGGATACGGGCGCCCGCGCCGTCGCAGAGGCCGACGATGGGGGCGCCGGCGGCCTCGGCGAGGTCCATCACCTTGTGGATCTTCTCGGCGTGGGCCTCGCCGAGGGCGCCGCCGAAGATCCGGAAGTCGTGGGCGTACGCGAAGACGGTCCGGCCGTGGACGGTGCCCCAGCCGATGACGACGCCGTCGCTGTGCGGCTTCTTGTCCTCCAGGCCGAAGCCCGTGGCCCGGTGCCGGCGCAGGCCCTCGATCTCGACGAAGGTGCCCTCGTCGAAGAGGAGGGTGACCCGCTCACGGGCCGTCAGCTTGCCCTTGGCGTGCTGGGCCGCGGTGGCGCGGTCGCTGGGGCCGCGGAGCACGTGCTCCTGGAGGGCGCTCAGCTCCGCCGTGCGTTCGCGCAGGCTGGGGAGCGGGAGCGGCGGGGGCGTCGACGGGCGCTCCGTGGTACGGACGGGCCTGTCCTCGACGATGCTCAATGAAGGCCACCTTTCGACGCGGGTGCGCCAGCGGGCCGGCTGGCGCGCCACAGAGGTTCGGCGGACTCCCTAAAGCCGGGCTTGCGCGCTCGGCCGAGGGCGTGGAGCAGTACGAGCCCCGCGGCGGTCAGGAGGGCCGGGAGTACGGACATGCCGGCGAGCACGCCCCGTTCGGCGGCGGCGGACTGGGCCGCGGAGCTGCCGGTGTCGGAGGGGACGTAGCCGGTGAGCTGGAGGAGGAGGGCGAAGAGGAAGGGGCCGAGGGCCATGCCGAGGGCCTCGCCGCCGCTGAAGAGGCCGGAGAGGGTGCCGGCGCCGGAGCGGTCCTTCGCGGCGCACTCGGTGAGCATCGCGTAGAGGAGGAGCAGCTGGCCCGCGTGGCCGACGCCGGCCAGCAGCAGGGCGGCGGGCGCCCACCAGGCGGGGGCGCCGGGTGCGGCGACCAGGAGGAGGCTGCCGCCGGCGAGGACGGCGGAGGCGGCGGTGAGGGCGGCGCGGTTGCCGCGGCGCGCGGCGATACGGGTCCACAGCGGGGTGCCGAACAGGTTCGGCGCGACGAAGGCGGCGACGAGCAGCGGGGTCGTGTCGGGTGCGTCGAGGACGTGCTCGGCGAAGTACGGGGCCGCGGCGAGCAGGCACCCGGTGGCGATCACTTGCACGGTGGCGCAGGCGAGGAGAGCGGCGAAGCGGCGGTTGCCGCGCAGCAGTTCGGGAAGCCGACGGAGCGCTGCGCCCGCGGCGGGCTCAGGGCCGGCGGGCACGGGGCTCGACGCGGCCGGCGCGGGAACGGGCGCGAGCGGTGCGGGGAACGGCGCGGCCTGCGCGGAAAGCGGCCCGGCTGGTGCGCCGGCCGGCCCCGACGGTGCGGGAACCGGCACAGACGGTGCGGGGACCGGCCCGGCCGGTGCGGCGGCCGGTGCGGCCGGTGCAAGGGACGGGTGGGGTTGGGTGGTGAGGTGGACCGCCAGGGTCCCCAGGGCCATGACCGTGGCGCCGAAGAGGGCGGCCCAGCGGTGGCCGGGCAGGCCTCCCCCGTTGGCCTCGACCAGGGCCGGGGCCGCGGCGCCGACCAGGAGGGCGGCGACGGCGATGCCCGCGACGCGGCTGCCGACGAGCCGCATGCGGTCCTCGGGGCTGTCGGCGAGCTCCGCGGGCAACGCGGCGAACGCGGTCTGGAAGAAGGCGAAGGCGGTGGCCGTGAGCAGGAAGCCCAGCGCGGTCCAGGCGACGCCCGCGCCGCCGGCCGCCGGGCCGGACAGCATCAGGCCGAGGCCCGCAGCGGCGGCCAGGCCGCCCAGCAGGAGGTGGGTGCGGCGGGCCCCGCTGCGGTCGGCGGCGCGCCCGGCGGCCGGGGCCAGGACCACGGCCCAGGCCTTGGGGACCAGGACGACGGCGCCGGCGAGCACGGCCCCGGCGCCGAGGGTGTCGGTGAGGTAGGGCAGGAGGAGGAGGCCGGGCAGCGTGGTGTACGCGCCGGTCACCAGTGATCCGCAGCCGTACCCGATGCGGGTGCGGGTGCTGCGCGAGGCGGTCATTTGTCAACGGCTCCCGGAAGTGGGCGGGGTGGTCGGTATCACGCCCGAGGGTGCGGGGCGGAGAACCCGAGTACCCGTTCGGGTTTCTCCTGACGCGACCCCAGCGAATTGGCAGCGGCTGTCGGTTCCGGAATCCCCGGAACTCCCGGCGCGGTGAAAGCCGAACTGTCGCCGGTCGTACTGATGCGCGTGTGGGGGATTTCCCCGACACGGTCGCCCCGGTCGAAAACACCCCCCGCAGTTCTTGCCTGGCAACGTGTGGACAGCGCGTTCTCCTTGGCCGGGAGGGGGCGATCGGCGAATCTCGGAGTCGGCCGACGAACGTGGAGGGACCCCGGTGCACCACATGCCTGCCCCGATGCCGCCGGCCGGGGTACGTGCCCGCGAACTGGCCTTCCTCAGAAGGCAGTTGAGGATCGCCCGCCAGGGAGCCCAGTTCGTCCGGGTCAGCGGCGAGCCCTGGTCCGGCAAGACCCACCTGCTGCGGCAGTTGGCCGAATCCGCGCACCGGGACGGCTGGACGGTGGCCTTCGGGCGGGCCCCGCGCGGTGGCCGCTCCCACCCGTACGACGTGCTGGTGGACGCGCTGGACGACGAGCTGGCCCGGGCGGACGGAGCCCTGTTCGAGCGGCTCGGACCGGCGGCCGCGCGCCGCCTGGCCGTGGTCTTCCCGTCGCTCGGCACCACGGGCGAGCGGGAGCCGGACGACTACGGGACCGTGCGCGCCCTGCGCGCCCTGCTGACCGAACTCTCCGCCGGCGGTGGGCTGTTGCTCATCCTGGACGACGCCCATCGGGCCCGCCCCGAGGTCGTGGAGTTCGTCGAGCACGTGGTGCGCCACCCGCCGGACGGCCCGGTCCTGACGGTCCTGGCGCACCGCTCGGGTCCGGCCGGCGGCCCGCTGGCCTCGATGGCCCACGAAGCGGGCAACCTGCGCCACGTACGTCTCGCGCCGCTGTCGGAGGCCGAGGCCCGCTCGCTGTTGCCGGCCGCCCTGGACCCGCGGGCCCGGGCGCTCGTACTGCGGGACGCGGCGGGCGTGCCGGGGCTGGTGCGGGCCCTGGCGGCGGAGCCGGCTCCGGGTCTGTACGGCGTGGGCGAGCTGACCACGGGGGAGCCGCCGGCCGGGGCCGGGGCCTCGGTGGGGGCCGTGGACCTGCACACCCTGTCCTCTCCGGGCTGGCGCACGGCCTGCGCGGCGGCGGTGCTCGGCGATCCCTTCACGGTCGGGGCCCTCGCGCGGACCGCCGGGGTGTCGCTCGCGGAGGTGGAGCGCGGGCTGGACGAACTGCACGCGGAGGCCGTGGTCGTACCGGTCCCCGGGACTCTGCGCTTCCGGTTCGCCCGCCCCGCCGTACGGGCGCTGGTGCACCACGCGTCCGGTGCGGGCTGGCGGCGCGAGGCCCGGGCCCGGGCCGTGGCCGCGCTGCGAGAGGAGGGCCCGGGCCCGTGCTCCCCGGCACTGGCCGCGCACCTGCTGGACGAGGACGGCGCGCTGTCGGAGGAGGACGCACGGGTGCTCCTGCTCGGGGCCCGGGCCTGGCTGTTCGTCCAACCGGCCCGCACGCTGCGGGCCCTGGACCGGCTGGCGGAGTCCGCCGGGCGGGTGCCGGCGGGCCTGTTGCTGCTGCGGGCCAAGGCCCTGCTGCTCGCGGGGCGGGCGCGGGAGGCCGCCGGCGTCCACGAGGAGGTGTGGCCGCGGGTCCACGAGGCGTGGGAGGACGGCGGCCGGGCGGACGCGGTGCTGTGGCGGGCCCGCACGCTGCGGATGCTGGGCCGCCGCGCGGAGGCCGCCGAACTGCTGGCCGGGGCCGGCGAGTGGGCGGCCGGGCCCGGACCGCTGCGCGAACGACTGGCCCTGGCCCTGGCCCTGCCGGCGGGCACCCCGACCGACGGGACCCCGGAGCACCTGGAGGGCCTGGCGGACCTGGCCGAACTGGCGGGCCTGGCCCGACTCGCCGCACTGGCGGGACCGACGGCCCCCGCCGACCCGCCGGATCCTGCGGATCCGCGCGACCCCACGAGGGCGGCGCGCCCCACGGCCCCGGGCGGACCTGTCGGTACGGCCGGCCCCGAGGGGCGGGTCGGACCTGCGGGGGCGGCCGGGTCCGGGGGCCCGGGGGGTGCGTCGGCCGGACGACGGCCGTCCGCCGAACTCCTCCCGGCCGCCCGGGTGCACACCCTGGCGCTGCTGGCCGCCGGGCGGGTCGCGTGCGGTGACGGCCCCGGGGCCGCGGCGGCCGCCGATGCGGCGGCGGAGCTGCTGGAGGGACTCGGCCCGGCCGACATGGCGGCGGAGCTGGAGGCGCTGTGCCTGCTGGGCGGGGCGGAGCTGGGCCTGGGCCGGGTCGGCCGGGCGGAGGCCCGGTTCGCGTGGGGGCTGCGCGCGGCGCTGGAGTTCGGCCAGGCCCATCTCGCGGGGAGCCTGGCCCTCGGGCTGGCGCGGGCCGGGTCGGCGGCGGGCGACGAGGCCTCGGCCGCCGAATACCGGAAATTCGGCGGTGCAATGCTCGCAGTCCATTCGAGCGGAGCCCCGGGGAATTCCGTGCGGACCACGGAGGAGATATCGGTGGTGAACCGGAAGGAACTTCCGGGAAACGGCCGGATGTTCCTCCTGAGCGAACGTGAGCGGGAAATAGCGGGACTCGTCGGATCGGGATACACGAATCAGCGGATGGCGGCCCGGCTCGATATCAGCACGAAGACCGTCGAGACGTACATGAGCCGCATATTCAAGAAACTCGGGGTGCGTTCGCGTGCCGAAGTGGCACACATGGTCGGGCAGAGCGGCGGGCGCTAGATTTCACCGGCTCCTCACAGGCGGGCCACGGAAACGACAGCGCCCCGCCGTCCAGCCATGACGGCTGGTCGGCGGGGCGGAATACCGCGTACCACCTGGCGGTGCGGGTCAGGGGCAGAGGAGGGTCCACCGGTCGTCCAGGGGGCAGATCACCAGTTCAGCATCGATGCTCACGCCGGCGGCCTCGACCTTGACCCGCTCTTCCGGAGTTGATGCTTCCGCCAAGCCCATTCCAAGACTTCCCCAAATGCCGAGTGTGACGAGCAATCCCGAGAACGCGCGCTTCGCCGTCGCCTTGTTCATCTCTACCCCCTGTGGACATCCGTGCGGTGCGAGGTACACACTGCCAACCTCCTCAAGCGAGTTCCAAGCGAAACGCGATGTCGTAAAGTGGCCTGGCAACTAGTTCCACTGGCTACGGGGGAGTAGCAACTAGATGGCCGGAGAACCGCTTTTTTCACCGCACTCCGAGGACTTCGACGACAGCTGCGCCATTGCATATCAGCACGCCGTGACCCACGGCCGGTACACACGGCAAGGAGTCGCCGAGGCGTTGGGGATGAGCCTGGCGGAGGCGACCCGGATCGAGAACGTTCTGCAGTCCCTGAGCCTGTTGCGCCCGATGCCCGGCGAACCGGGCACTTTTGTCCCGGTCAGCCCCGACGCGGCCGCCGCCGACCTCCTGGGTCCCACCGAGACCCAGATCCGCGAGCTCCAGCAGGCCGTCACGGACGTGCGGACCCGGATGCGGGCGCTCGAACCCGCCTACTTCGAGAGCCGCCAGCGCCGCAACCAGGCCGAGGCCTTCGACATCATCAGTGACATCGGCGTCCTGCAGGCGATGCTCAACGACTGGGGGGCCCGCTGCCGTACGGAAATGCTCACCGCGCAGCCCGGCGGCCCCCGGCCCGCCAAGTCCCTGGACGACGCGCGGCCGCTCGCGCTGACCCGGTTGGCGCGCGGGGTGACGATGCGCCACCTCTACCAGCACACCGTGCGCAGCGACCTGGCGACCACCGCGTACGTGCGGGCGGTGACGGCCTCCGGGGCGGAGGTCCGTACGACGGACCAGTTGATCGACCGGATCGTCATCTACGACCGGGAGATCGTCTTCCTCCCCGAGCAGAACGTCTGCGGCCGGATCCCGGGCGCGGTCGTGGTGCGCGAGCCGACGCTCGTGGCCTTCCTCTACAAGGTGTACGAACACCTGTGGGCGGCGGCCACGTCCTTCACGCCGGGCGCGGAGGAGCCGACGGCCGTCACCGATGACCTGAAACGGTCGATCGTCAGGCTGATGGCCCAGGGCCACAAGGACGAGATGGTGGCACGCCGGCTGGGCATGTCCGTGCGGACCTGCCGCCGCTACATCTCCCAGATCATGGAGGAGCTGGAGTCCACCAGCCGGTTCCAGGCGGGTGTGAGCGTGGCCGCGCGCGGGATGCTCGACTGGGCGGAGGACATGCCCTGAGGGCGAGGCATTACGTGCCCGGCCACTAGCTGCCATCGGAGCCGGCTGGATCCGTGCCCTCGCGCCCGGCACCCTGAATCGGGCCGAGACCGGACCCGGTCCGGCGGGAAGGGGGGTGGCGTGTGCGCAGTACGGCGGTCCGTCATCTGATCCACCGGCCGAGGTCGTGGCAGCATCCGGTCCCCGCGGTGCCGGACACCGAGGAGGAGTTCGTCCTGGTCGGCGAGGTGTCGGCCGGGGAGCGGCGGGGCCGGCGGTTCCACGAGCTGCCGGACGTGGTCGGCGTGGTCCGGGAGGCCGCCGAGTTCATCGGGCGCTGCCACTTCGCCGTGAACCCGGACCGGGTGGCGGTCTTCTACCGCTTCGGGCTGTGGGCGGACGACGTGACGGCCCTGCGCCGCGGATCGGCGGCGGGCCGGCTCGACGTACGGCTGCGCGTGCGCCCGGACAAGGTCGTGGACGGGGTACCGCGCGTCCTGGAGTTCCGCCTGGCGATGGAGATCGACGGGATCCCCTGCGGCGCGGGCGAGGCCAGTCTGGTCTTCCTGGCTCCCGGGGTGCACACCAACCACCGCCGTCACAGCCGGGCGGCCCTGCTGGGCGCCTCCGGCGCGACGGCGGCGGACGACGCGGGTGCCGGCCCCCTCGTGGACCCCGCCGACGTCGGCCGCGGCGACCTCCGTGACGTGCTGCTGCGCAGCCCCGGGACGGCGGACGGGCGGCTCGCCGTGGAGGTCGTACTGCCCCCGCCGGTCGACGGGGAGATCCCGGCACGGGTGCTGCTGGAGGCCGTACGGCAGGCCTCGCTGCTCACCGCCGGGCGGGCGCACGGGCTGGGGGCCGGACGGATCACGCTGGCCTCGCTGCGGGCGCACTTCCGGGGCTACGCGGAACCGGACCTGCCGCTGCGCTGCGCCGCGGTGTGGGAGCCGCTCGGCAAGGACGGGGCGGGGCGGCGGCTGGCCCCGATCGCCCTCAGCCTCATCCAGGCCGACAGGGCCGTCCTGGAGGCCACCACCTCAGTGGTCGAGGACCTTTGACCGCCGTTCATGTGCCCACTCCCCCTCCAGTGCCTCGCCCAGCGCGGCCACCACGTCGGCGTCGAGCATCGTGGTGATCTCCGCGTCCACGGTCCGGCCGAGGCCGGCGTCGTAGACGGCGGCGCTGACGCAGAACTCCAGGCCGTCGCTGACCAGGAGGAAGGTGCGGAAGGACCATTCGTCGCCGGCGCCGGGAGTGCCGTCGGGGCGGTGCACCTGGGTGGGGCGGCCGTCGGGGCCGAAGCCGAACTCGGTGAACCGGAACTGCATGCCCTGGCCGATGGCCTTGCTGTAGGCCTCCTTCAGCGTCCACAGCCGCACCAGGCTCGGGTTGCGTTCCTCCTCGGGCAGTTCGGAGACGATCAGCCGCTCGTGGGGGGTGCAGATGTGCCGGTCGAGGCCGCGGCTGTAGATGCGCCGGTCGGACAGTTCGGCGTCCACTCCGACCAGGCCGCGGGTGGTCAGGCCGACCAGCAGCAGGTCGTCGGTGTGGCTGAGGCTGATGTCGATCTGGTCGCAGCCGCGCAGGTGGGGGCGGCCGGTCGGGCCGTACATGAGCTCCAGGTCCTGCGGTTCGGCGCGCAGCGCGGCCGCCGCCGCGTGCTTGAGCAGCAGTCGGGAGGCGGCGAAGCGGTCGCGTATCTCGTCGTGCGTGATGTCGCGGTAGCGGGCCCAGTCCCGCCCGAGGGCGGCGCGCAGCGTGCCGGCGTCCGGGTCGGCCGGCCGCCAGTCGGCGAGCCGGCCGTGCACGAGTGCCGTGCCGTGCGCCGCGAGTTCGGTGCGCACGGTGGACCAGTTGGTGCCCGCCACGGTCACGGCGAGCGGGTCCCCGATGGTCATGCTCACGGGGCGACCACCAGGGCGTGCACCTCGGCGAGGCTGCGGGCCTGGAGCACCGGGGCGACCGGGACCGGCCGGCCGGTGGCCCGTTCGGCGAGCATGACCAGGCGCAGCAGGTGCACCGAGTCCCAGGCCTGGAGGGTGTCGAAGTCGGCTGCGGCCTCCTGCGGGGTGAGGTCGAGGCCGAGTTCCTCCCTGACGAGGGTGAGGAACCGGGCCAGCTCAGTGATGTTGCAGGTGGTGTCCATGGACCGTCCCTCCGAGTCGGGCGTCGAGGGTCAGGTGACCCGGTACGGGTGGCAGCGCGGCCAGCGTGTGCCGGAACCAGACGCCTTCGTCGTCGGTCCCCGGTTCGCGGGTGAAGCCGAGGGACGGGTAGAAGCCGCTCACCTTCGCGTTGGCGCGGGTGGGCCGGTACCGGGCCCGTACGGCGTCCAGGCGTTCCGCGTGCGCGTGGGCCAGTACGGCGGCCAGGCAGGCGTCCTCGATGCCGCGGGCCAGGGCCCGGCAGCTGAGGAACACGTTGTCCACGGCGAGGGTGTCCCCGTCGCGGCGGGTGAAGAGGGCGCCGACGAGCCCGCTGTCGCCGAAGCGGTCGGCGACGCGGACGGCGAGGACCCGGTGGCCCTCGGCGGCGGCGAGGGCGGCGACGCGGTCGGCCTGGACCCGTTCGCCGGTGAGGTTGAACTGGTTGGTGCGCAGGGACAGCTGCGACAGCCGGCGGATCTCGTGCGGTTCGGGCGGTGAGAGGCTGACCTCGATGCGGAGCTCCGCGAGGTAGTCCTCGTACGAGGTGCTGCTCGCGCGGAACTCCTCGCGGGCGGCGGCCTCCCGGTAGCGGACGGTGCGTCGGGTGTCGTCCTCGGTGACCTGCGGGGTGTCGAACCAGCCGTCCCGGAGCAGCGCGTGCAGGTGCAGGGCCGGTTCGGCGCCGAGCGGGACCACGGCCGTGCCGGGCAGGTGGCGGCGGACCAGGGCGCGTTCGGCGGGCGAGTCGTCGAGGAAGACGAGTGCGTCGGGCGAGATGCCCAGGCGCCGCGCGATGGCGTCGAGGTTGCCGTCCTTGGGTTCCCAGTTGGCGTGGACGGCGACGAAGTCCGCGGGGCGCAGGGTCATGTCGGGGTGTCCGGCGAGCACGTCGGCGACCGGGCCGGGGTCGTTCTTGCTGCTGACGGCGAGCAGGACGCCCTGGGCGGCGAGCTGTTTGGCGACGCGTTGGACCGCCGCGTAGGGCTCGCCGATCAGGGTGCCGCCGGCGGCGATGCCCTCGGGACCGTCCTCGCCGAGGATGCCGCCCCACAGGGTGTTGTCGAGGTCGAGGACGAGGCACTTCTTGGCGAGGCCGGTCCGGGAGCGCAGGACGTGGGCGGCGTCGCGGGCGTAGGCGGAGAAGAGCTCGTCGGTGAAGGGCGAGCGGGTGTAGAGGGCCAGGCGGGGGTCGGTGGCCGGGCCGGTGGAGGCGATGACCGGGTCGAGGTCGAGGACGACGACGGCGGGGTGGGCCTCGGCCAGGCGCAGCAGCCGGGCGTTGAACTCGCGCCACACGGCGCCGAGCCGGGCGCGCCGGCCCTGGTCGACGAGTTGCTGGGCGCAGTGGCGGGGCAGCGGCAGCGTGTTGAGGACGAGGGTGCCGGTGCCGTGGGCGGTGTGCGCCTCGGCGACGAGGGTGAGGCGGTCGGCGAGTTCCTGGCAGGCGCTCTCGGCGTCGTCGGGTCCCCAGGGCAGCGGGAGCCGGCCGAAGACGGCGTCCGCGTCCATGACGCACAGGGTGAGGTCGGGGCGGGCGGCGCGCAGTTCCCCGCCGGGGTCGGTGAGGTCGCGCAGGTAGGCGCCGTGCGTTCCGTGGACGAGGCGGGCGAGCAGTCCGTGCCGGGCCAGCTCGGCGGTGAGCGGGTCGGTGAGCTGGGCGAGGGTGGAGTGGCCGGTGAGGGCGACGGTGACCACGCCCGTCGTCGGATGGTCGGCGAGGACCTCGTCGGGGCCGAGCGAGTCCAGTACGCGGCCGCAGCGGCGCAGTTCGGCGAGGAGGCCCGCTTCGTCCCGGCCGGGGTCGTCGGTGATCTCGGCCAGCAGGGAGCGCACCCGGGGGTAGCGGGCGGCGAGCTGCCCGCCGGCGTGCAGCGTGCGGAGTTCCTCCAGCGGGGTGGTCACCTTGTGTCCTCCTTCTCCAGGGCGAGGCCCGCCTTGATCCACTTGCTGGACTCGACGACGAGGGCCAGGGCCCGCTCCCCCGGTCCGAGCTCGGGCACGAGGCGGTCGAGCTGGACGAACGGCAGGGCGTTGCCGGTGTTCCCGGTGTCGGCGACGCAGGAGATCTCCCGGGGCCCGGGCAGGGCGAGGTCCTCGACGATGCGCCGGGTCATCCGGCCGGAGAGTTGGGGCGGCAGCAGGAAGCCGATCTCGTCGGGGCGCCATCCGGTGGTCTCCAGGAGTTCCCAGAGGATCTCCCCTGCCATGGCGGGCACGCCCTCCTCGATGGCCTTGTAGTCCTCGTGGAGCATGCGCCGGTCCGGGTCGCGCCGGGCGGGGCCCTCCCAGTCGATGGTCTGGCCGGGTGCGCGGCCCTGTCCGGCGAAGCGGTTGAGGAGCGCGCGGACGCCGATGGCCTCGCCCTCGGGTTCGGCGCTGACGACGGCGGCGCCGGCGCCGTCGCCGAACAGCACGTAGTTGACGAGTTCCTGGGTGGGCAGCGCGGCGGCGGAGCGGGTGGGTTCCAGGAAGCGGGCGGTGACGTCCCCGCCGACGACCAGTCCGGCGCGGTGGCCGGAGGCGATCAGGGCGCGGCCGAGGTCGAGGGCCTGGACGGCGCCCGAGCATCCGGCCTGGAGCTGGTACACGGGCAGGTGGTCGAGGCCGAGCCGGTCGGCGACCTGGTTGGCGGTGGTCGGCAGCAGGGTGTCGGGGGTGGTCGTGGCCAGGACGAGGAAGTCCAGGTCGCGGCCGTCGAAGCCGGATGCGGCGAGGGCCCGGTCGGCGGCTTCGGCGCACAGGTCGGTGAGGGTGTGCAGGACCTCGCCCGTGGCGAGGTCCCAGCCGAAGTGGCGGGTGCGGGTGCCGACGAAGAGGTCGATCCACTCCTCGCTGATCCCGAAGACCTTGCCGAGGTCGGCGTTGGTGACGGGCGGTCCGGGCAGGGCGGCGGCGGTTCCGGCGATGTGGAGGGCGGCGGGCGCGTCCGTGTCCGCGGGCCGGCTCACGCGGTGGCTCCCGCGCCGGCTCCCGTACTGGCTCCCACACTGATCCACTCGCCGAGGAACGCGGCGAGCGAGCCCACCGTGCGCAGGGCGGGGAGGATCTGCTGGACGGTGACGCTGCCGGTCTGCGGCAGCCTCGACTCGACGCGGTCCTTCAGCTGCATGATCATCACGGAGTCGAAGCCGAGGTCGGCGTAGAACCGGGTCCCGGCGGCGACCCGGGCCGGGTCGTACCCGCCGACCTCGACGACGGCGGCGATCACGGCGCGCAGCACCGGGTCCTCGGTCCCGTCGTCCGCCGGGGCGGCCGGTCGGGCGGGCGGCGCGGCCTCGGACCCGCCGGGGGAAGCGGGGTCCGGGGCCGCGGGCCGGGTGGCGGCGCGGGGCGCCGGGGCGTGCCAGTACCGGTGCTCGGTGGAGAAGGCGTACGGGGCGAGGCGCTCCACGGTGCGGTGCGCGGGCTCGTACAGCTCCTGCCAGTGGGGGTCGAGCCCGCAGCGGTAGAGCGCGGCGGCGGTCTCGGCGAGGTCGGCGCCGCCCGCCTCCCGGCCGGGCGCGGGGTGCAGCAGGCGGACGCCGGGGGGCAGTCCGGCCCGTCCGGCGAGCTGGACGAGCTGCGGGCCGGGGCCGATCTCGATCAGCACGCCGGGCATGGCGTCGGCCATCAGCGCGTCGAGGGCGTCGGCGAACAGGACGGGTTCGGCGGCCTGGTCGCGCCAGTACGCGGCGTCCAGCGGCTCGTCGCCGAGGACGCGCCCGTACCGGGTGGAGGCGAAGGGGATGCGGGGCGCGGCCGGGGCGAGGCCGGCGGCGGCCTCGGCGAACCGGTCGAGGGCGGGGGACATCAGCGGCGAGTGGAAGGCGTGCGAGACCCGCAGCCGGCTGCTGCGGATGCCGAGGCCGCGCAGTTCGGCGGCGACGGCGTCGAGCGCGCCCTGGCCGCCGGACAGGACGGTGTTCCCGGGCCCGTTGACGGCGGCCACGGCCACCTGCCCGGCGACCCGCGGGAGGGCGTCCAGCACCTCCCGCACCTCGCCGGCGTCGGCCCGTATGGAGAGCATGCCGCCGCCGTCGGGGAGTTCCTCCATCAGCCGCCCGCGTACGGCGACCAGCCGGGCGGCGTCGTCCAGGGTGAGCGCGCCGGCGGCGACGGCCGCGGCGAACTCGCCGACGCTGTGGCCGAGTACCGCGTCGGGGTGGACGCCCAGGTCTCCGAGGGTGCGGAAGAGGGCGTGGCCGACGGCGAACAGGGCGGGCTGGGCCCAGCCGGTGCGGTGGACGGCCGGGTCCTCGTCGAGGATCAGGTCGCGGACCGAGCCGCCCAGGTGCGGGGCGAGCGCGGCGTCGGCCTCGTCGAGGTGGCGGCGGTAGGCGGCGCTGTCGCGGTACAGCCCGGCGGTCATGCCGGGTTCCTGGACGCCCTGGCCGCTGAACAGGAAGCCGACGGCCGGGGGGTGCCAGGCCCGGTCGGCGATCCCGGCGCGCAGCTGGGCGTCGTCGGCGGCGGCGCGCAGGGCGGCGGCCAGTTCCGCGGTGTCGCGGGCGGTGATCGCGGCCCGGTAGCCCAGGCCCGTCTTGACCCGGTTGCTGGTGAAGCACAGGGCTGCGGCGTCGCCGCGGGGGCGGCGGGCGATGGCCTCGGCCTGGCAGGCGAGGTTGCGGCGCAGCGCCTCGGGGGTGTTGCCGGAGACGGTGAAGACGCCCACGGGGGCGGCGCCGGTGCGGCGGGCGGGCGCCCGGCGTACCCGGGGGGCGCTGGCGAGGACGGCGTGGGCGTTGGTGCCGCCCATGCCGAAGCTGCTGACTCCGGCCAGGACCTCCCCGGCGGGCAGCCGTACGGGCGCCTTGAGCAGGCTCAGGCCGCGTTCGGCGAGCCGCAGTTGGGGGTTCTCGCGGGCGGCGTGGCGGCTGGCGGGCACCAGGCGGTGGTGCAGGGCGAGGGCGACCTTGATGAGGCCGGCGATGCCGGCGGCGCCTTCGGTGTGGCCCAGGTTTCCCTTGACGGAGCCGATGGCGCAGGGCTCGGGGCGCTGGACGGCGTGGAGTTCGCCGAGGGCCGCGCATTCGATGATGTCGCCCAGCGCGGTGCCGGTGCCGTGGGCCTCGATGAAGCGGATGCGGTCCGGGGTGACCCCGGCGCGCCGGTAGGCGGAGGCGACGACCTCGCGCTGCGACCACCGGTTGGGGGCGGTGACGCCGTTGCTGCGGCCGTCCTGGTTGACGGCGGTGCCGCGGATGACGGCGTACACGCGCTGCCCGTCGGCGAGCGCGTCCTCCAGCCGGCGCAGGACGACGGCGCCGGCTCCGTCGCTGCGGCCGATGCCGTCGGCGTCGGCGCTGAAGGGCTTGCAGCGGCCGTCGGGGGCGGCCAGGCCCATCTGCGCGTACACGCTGCCGAGGGACGGGGTCAGGACGAGGTTGACGCCGCCGGCGAGCGCGGTTCCGCACTCCCCCGCCAGCAGGGAGTTGACGGCCAGGTGCACGGCGACGAGGGAGGAGGAGCAGGCGGTGTCGACGGAGAGGCTGGGGCCCTTGAGGTCGAGGTGGTAGGAGATCCGGTTGGCGGCCATGCAGGAGCTGGTGCCGGCGCCGAGCTGCGGGGTGACCCGGGAGTGGTCGGCCATGTGGAGCTGGGCCCATTCGCTGCCCATGGCGCCGACGAAGACGCCGGTGTCGCTGCCGGCGAGGGCGGCCGGGGACTGCCCGGAGTCCTCCAGTGCCCGCCAGGCGCACTGGAGGAGCAGCCGGTGCTGCGGGTCCATGGCGGCGGCCTCGCGGGGCGACACGGCGAAGAAGTCGTTGTCGAAGGTGGCGATGTCCTCGATGAACCCGCCGCGTACGGAGTCGTCGAAGCCGAGGCCCTCGCGGCGCGGGGCGGGCAGTTCGCCGGTTCCGTCGCCGCCGCGGACGAGCAGGTCCCAGTAGCCCTCGGCGCCGACCGCGCCGGGGAAGACGCAGTCCAACCCGACCACGGCGACGGCGCCCGCGGTGCCCGTCACGGACGCGCCCCGCCGGCCGGCACCCGGGCTCCGCGCGAGGCCAGGTGCTGGGCCAGGGCGGCCACCGTGGGATGGTCCCAGGCCAGTGACGGGTCGACGGGGATGCCGAGTTCGTCCTCCACGTCGCCGCACAGGCTCAGCCCGCACACCGAGTCCATGCCGTACACCGCGAGGGGGACGGTCGGGTCGATGCTCTCGGGTTCCCGGTCCAGGTAGGCGGCGAGCCGGTCGGTCAGCCACCCGTACAGCGGGGCGGCCGCGCTGCGCGGCGGCGCGGGCATGGTCATGCCGGGCTCCTTCTGGTTCGTAAGGCCATGGCTGCCGGCCGGTCAGCCGGGAAGCGGGGTGTTGTAGAGGTCGTAGCTGCGCTGGTCGCCGAAGCGGGCGAGGACCTCTTGGTGGATCCGGGCCGTGCATTCGGCGGGCAGTTCGGTGCCGGGGGCGCCGAGGCGCCGGGCGATGCGGTGCAGGGCCACGGCCGCCCAGGCCGGGTCGGCGAGGAAGGGGTCGGCGGCGGCGTCGCCGTGCCGCCACACGCCGAGCACGGCCGCCGCGGCGAGCACCAGGACGTACCGGTCGGTGAGCGCGAACCAGGCGGGGCCCACGGGCGCGCCGCCGCCGGGCGGGGGCAGGGCCAGGACGCGGGTCCGCAGGTCGCGCAGTTCGTCGACCATCTGCCCGGCGAGCTCGCGCAGGGCCTGTTCGACGGGGCTCCGGCCGGTCAGCGTCGCGGCGGTCTCGACGAGTGAGGCGCTGAGGCTGTCGCGGCCGCAGGCCAGCGCGAGGTGCTCGTAGTCGAAGGGCGGCAGCGGGGCGCCGGGCCGGAACAGCGCGCCGGAGGCGGGCGGTTCGCGGAACCAGGACCGGGCGGCGAGCAGCGGCAGCTGGGGGATGATCGTGGCCTGGCAGGCGACGGTCCCGGCGTGGCCGAGGCTGACGACGGGCACGTCGCGCAGGTGCTTCTGGAAGACGCCGACGGTGCCGTCGCGGGTGTAGATCTGCGAGCCGAGGACGGTGGACAGGTCGTACATCGTGTCGCTGAGCACGCGCGGCAGCAGTGCCTTGACGGCGGCCGAGTAGACGCTGGTCTCGGCGGGGTGCAGGTGCAGGGCGCGGGTGGCGACCACGGCGAGGCAGTCGTAGAACAGCAGGTTCACGAAGGCGTTCGCCAGGGTGGTCGCGGTGTGTTCGGGGTCGACGGGGGCGCCGTGGCCCGGACCCTGGGTGCGGTCGACGAGGACGGCGGTGCGCAGACAGGTGTCGACGGCGGCGGCGACCAGTGAGGCCATCATGGTGCGGCTCATCTGGAAGGACCGCAGGGAGGTGGGGACGCCGCTGCCGAGGGGGCCCAGCAGGTTCTGCTCGGGGACCGGGCAGTCCTCGAACTCGACGGCGTCGAAGTAGCAGCCGCGCATGCCGGTGCGGGGGCGGCGGCTGGTGACCCGGTAGCGGTCGGCGGGCAGGGCGTGCGGGTCCAGCAGGAGCGCCGAGTGACTGCCGCTGCCGGGCCGGTCGTCGGTGCGGCAGAACAGCACGAGGGCGTCGGCCCGGTGCAGGTTGTTGACGACGGGCTTGGCGCCACTGACGGACAGGCCGCCGCCCGGGGCGGGCGCGGCCGCGACCTGGCTGCGGACGAAGTCGTTGGTGTGGGCGGTCTCGTGCTGGGCGATGGCCGCCTTGGAGCCGGACAGCAGCAGCTCGGCGAGCCAGGTGCGCTGGGCGGGGCTGCCGCTCATCCACACGTCGGAGGCGGCCATGAAGGTGCTCATGCCGTACCCGGTGCCGAGGGCGGCGTCGCGCCGGAAGACCGGGCGCATCACGCGCAGCAGGGTCTCGGCGGAGTCGAACCGCCCGCCGAGTTCGCGCGGCACGTACTCGGCGTTGAGACCGAAGCCGTCGAGCAGGGACTCGGCTTCCTCGGACAGCCTGGCCCGCCGGTCGGCGGCGAGCAGTTTCGCGTAGCCCGCCGGGTTGCGGGGGTCGGAGGGGTCTCCGAGGAGGCGTTCCAGCGCGGCCGCCCGGTCGTGCGGGACCGTCCCGGGGGCGGGTGTGCGCGGCCGGGGTTCGAGCGTGAGGGCGCTCACCACCGGAGGTCCCCGGTGCGGCGGACGGCGGGGGCTGCGGGCAGGCCGGCGGCGGGAGTGCCGGACGGGTCGCCGCGCAGGGCTTCGGAGCCCCGCGGGGCGTGCGCCCCGTACGGGTCGTCGTCGGCGCCCGGGCCGCCGGAGGCGGACAGCAGCTCGCGGACCGCCGGGTCGAGGACCTCGTAGAGGGAGGAGAGGCCGCCCTCCAGGAACAGCCTGCGCATCAGGGTCCGCTGGATCTTGCCGCTGGTGGTGCGGCGCAGGGTGCCGGGCCGGATCAGGACCACGTTGCCGGCGGGCACGTCGAAGTCCCGTCCGACGAGCGCCTGGACGCGGCAGGCCAGGGCCTGGAGCCGGTCCCAGTCGGCGTGCGGGGCGCGTACCTCCTGCACGATGACGAGCTGCTCGCGGTCGGCGTCCACGGTGAACACCGCGCCGTGGCCCGCGCCGAGCGCCGGGCTGACCTCGCGGACGGCCCATTCGACGTCCTGCGGGTAGATGTTGCGGCCGTTGAGGATGATGACCTCCTTCAGCCGCCCGGTGACGTACAGCTCGCCGTCCTCGACGACGCCGAGGTCGCCGGTGCGCAGGAAGCCGGAGTCCCCGCCCGCGAGGACCGCGTGGAAGGTGTGCGCCGTGTCGGCGGGGCGCCGCCAGTACCCCTGGGCGACGCTGCCGCCGCGCAGCCAGATCTCGCCGACCCGCCCGTCGGGCAGCGGCCTGCCGTCGACGGGGTCGACGATGCGCAGGTCGAAGTCCTGGTCGACGGGGCCGCTGGAGACCAGGGTGCGGCCCGCCTCGCCGGGGGCCGGGGCGCGCAGTTCGTCGTGTTCGAGGCCGGCCGGGTCGGCGGTACGGCGGCGGTACGGGCGGCCCGGTACGGCGCCGGAGACGATGAGGGTGGCCTCCGCGAGCCCGTACGCCGGGTACATGCCCTCGGCGCGCAGGCCGGCGGCGGCGAAGCGGGCGGTGAACGCGTCGAGGGTGTCGGCGCGGACGGGTTCGGCGCCGTTGAGGGCGAGCCGCCAGGAGGAGAGGTCGAGCTCGGCGAGCTGGGCGTCGGTGACGCGGCGCAGGCACAGGTCGTAGCAGAAGTTCGGGCCGCCGCCGACGGTCACCCCGTACTCGGAGATCATCCTGAGCCAGTGCACGGGCCGCTTGACGAAGGCGGTGGCGGACATCTGCACGGAGGTGGAGCCCAGCCACAGCGGGTGCAGCAGATGGGCGATCAGACCCATGTCGTGGTAGTGCGGCAGCCAGCTGCCGAACCGGTCGGCGGGCGAGGTGCCGAGCGCCCGCCCGATGGCGGCCTCGTTGGCGAGCAGGTTGCGGTGGCTGACCATGACACCGCGCGGCCGGGAGGTGGAGCCGGAGGTGTACTGGAGGAACGCCAGGTCGTCGGGGCCGGTGGCGGGCGGCTGCCAGTCGTCGGCCGCGGCCTCGCCGACGGCGTCCTGTCCCCGGCCGTCCGCGCCGATGACGTCCGAGGCCAGGACGACGACCTCGGCGCGGGTCTCCATGGCCAGCCACAGCGACACCTCGGCGGCGTTCGCCTCGTCGGTCAGGACGAGCCGGGCACCGGTGTCCTTGATGATCCCGGACACCCGCTTCAGGCGTTCGCCCCGGTCACCGGGGAGCGGGGCGGGCACCGCGATCGCGCCGGCGTAGAGGCAGCCGGTGAAGGCCTTGAGGAATTCGGAGCCCTGGGGGTAGAGCAGCAGCACCGGCTGGCCCTGCGCGCCGTGGGCGCGGAGCCGGACGGCGAGGGTGCGGGCGGCGGCGTCGAGGCCGGCGTACGAGAGCCGCTCCTCGACCGGGCCGGCGACGGTGTCGCGCAGGAAGATGTGCGCGTCCGCCTCGCCCAGGGTCTGCGCCCGATCCAGGATCAGCTCGGTGAAAGTTCGGTACTCGGTCAAGGTCGGCCCCCTCATGGTGCGCTCGGGGCAGCAGCGGAACGCGCCTCGTCCGCTCCCACCTGGGCGCCCGCATCGTCCGTTCCGCGGCTAAAGCAGGGCTTGCAGCGTCCGTGTGCGGGGGTTGCGCCGCCCGATTCAGGGGGGCGCCTGTCCGGAGCCGGGGTCGTTCGCGCGCCTAGCCTGGCGGCCGGAAACTGCCGGGGGAGGGCGCATGCGTTTTCGAATTCTGGGGCCGCTGGAGGTGGGCGGGGCACATCGCGGGGCGGGGGGTTCCGGGCTCTCGGGAGTGTCCGGCGCGTCGGGATCTTCCGGGGGGCTGACGCCGCGCGCCGCGAAGATCCGGGTGGTGCTGGCCGCGCTGCTGGTGCGGGCCAACGAGATCGTGTCCGTGGACAGCCTGATCGACGAGCTGTGGGGCGAGGAACCGCCCCGTACGGCCACCACCACCTTGCAGGTGTACGTGTCCCAGCTGCGCAAGCTGCTGGACGAGGCGGACGCGGAGTACGGTCGGGACGCGCTGGTGACCCGCGCACCCGGCTACGAACTACGCCTGGATCCGGCCCAGTTGGACCTCACCGTCTTCCAGGAGCTGCACGAGCGCGGCCGGGAGCGGATGGAGCGCCTCGAGTACGAGGCCGCCGCGCGGTTGCAGCGGCAGGCCCTGGCGCTGTGGCGCGGCCCGCTGCTCTCGGACACCCCGCACGGCCCGCTGTTGGACAGCACGGCGGTACGGCTCACGGAGGTGCGGACGGCGGCGCTGGAGCAGCGGATCCGGGCCGACCTGTACCTGGGGCGGCACCAGGCGCTCATCGGCGAACTCCAGTCGGTCGTGGCCGAGTTCCCGTTGCGGGAGGAGTTCTTCGCGCACCTGATGGTCGCGCTGTACCGGTCGGGCCGGCAGGCGGACGCCCTCCAGGTGTTCTCGCGGCTGCGGCGCGGGCTGGTGGAGGAGCTGGGCATCGACCCCGGACTGCAACTGCAGGCACTGCACCGGCGGATCCTGGCCGGGGACCCTGAGCTGCTGCGGCCGGCGGGGCACGGGGGCGCGGCGGCGGATCCGGAACCGGGCACGGTCGTCGCCGCCTCCTCCCTCGCCTCCTCGCCCGCCTCTTCTTCTCCGACCGACCGGCCTTCCGGGCCGCCGTCGCCTTCGCCTGCGTCTTCACCTGCGCCTTCGCCTTCGTCTTCGCCGGAGGACGCGGGGTACCGCGCGGTCGTGGAACTCCCCGCCCCCGACCCCCTGTTCTCCGGCCGGGAGGAGGAGCTGGGCTCGCTCGCCGAACTCCTGTCGGCGCCCGGCGCCCGGATCGTGGTCGTCAGCGGACAGGTGGGCGTCGGAAAGACCGCCCTGGCCACGGAGGCGGCGCACCGGGCGGGCGAACGGTTCCCGGGCGGCCGGCTCCTCGTACGGATGCGTCTCGACGGCCGCGACGCACGGGACGGTCGCGAGGCGGCCCTGGACGGTACGGCGCTCCTCGCCAGGATCGCCCGGCTGTACGGGGCCCGGGGCGCGCTCCCCCAGGACGTCGGCGGACTGCGCTCGCTGCTGCGCGAGCTGACGGGCGGCCGGCGCACGCTGGTGATCCTGGACTCGGTGGACCGCGCCGACCAGGTGGAGCCGTTGGCGGCCGCGCTGCCCGAGGCCCGGGTGCTGGTGACCTGCCGGCGGGTGCCGGACGGGCTGGACGGGCGGGTGCTGCTGCTCGACGTACCGGCGCCCAAGGAAGCGCGGCGGATGCTGCTGGCGGCCGCCCGGGGCGGGGCCGACGCCCCGGACGAAACCGAGGCCGCGGAGATCGTCGAGCTGTGCGGGCTGCTGCCGCTGGCGCTGCGGGCCGCCGCCCGTGCCGAGCCGTGCGCGGCGGCCCGGTTCCGGGGCGCGCCGGGGCGGCTGGCGGAGCTGGACGCGGCGGATCCCGGGTTCCTGGCCCGACTGGGTGCGGCGTACGAGGAGGCCGACGGCGCACGGCAGCGGGCGTTCCGGCTGCTGGGGCTGCTGCCCGAGGGACCCTTCGGGCTGGACTCGGCGGCGGCGGTGCTGGGCACGGACCTCGTCGGCGCGCGGGCCGCGGTGACGGACCTGGTGGCGGCCCGGCTCGTACGGGAGGAACTGCCGGGCGCCGGGCGCCCGGAGCACTACCGGCTGCCGGAGGTGCTGCGGCTGCTGGCCGTGGAACGGCTGGCCGCGCACGAGGAGTCGGGCGCGGTACGGGTGGCCACGGCCCGCCTGTGCGCCGCGTACGAGGAGGCGCTGCGCGAGGCCCGGTCGGCGCCGCAGGTGGGCGGTGTCCATCCGCTGGAGTGGCTGGCCCGGCGGCGGCCGGCGTTCGTCACGGTGGTCCGGCAGGCCTGCGGGGCGGGGCTGTGGGAGCAGACCGTACGGCTGGCCGACGGGCTGACCGGCCTGCTGGAGACCCTCGCCGAGTGGGACGACTGGGCCACCTGCCACGAGCTGGCCCTGGAGGCCGCCCAGCACCTGGGCGACGTACCGGCGCAGGCGCGGCTGCTGCGCTCGCTCGGCGACCTGGCCTGGCAGCGCCGCGAGATCCCGGCCGCGGGCGAACTGTACGAGCGGGCCCTGCTGGCCGCCGACGTCGCCGCCGACCTCCCCGAACGCAGCCGCGCCCTGACGGGCCTGGCCGACCTGCGGCTGGACGCGGGCGCGGTGGACGGCGCGGCAGCCCTCCTGTCCCCCGCCCTGGACGCGGCCGCGCAGGACCCGCGCGCCCGGTTCGAGGCACTGCGGGTGATGGGTCTCCTCGCGGTCGAGTGCGGCCGCCCGGCGACGGCCGAGGAGCACTTCGGGCAGTGCCTGACCGAGGCGGTGATCCTGGAGGACGCGCGCCTGGAGTCGTACGCCCGGCGCAGGCTGGCGGCGCTGCGGACGGCCGTCCCGGACTGCTCGGAGGTCCGACCGGGGGTGTGGCGGCTGCGGTCGGCGGCGTAGGGGCTTCGGGGTTCGGGCTTCGGGGTGGCCGCGCGTGTCCACCATCTGGCTACGGCCCCGGTTTAGCGGCCCGGCCTAGCATCCCGGGCCATGACGGTCCTGCCTGATGACGGGCTCTCCCTGGCCGCCGAGTTCCCTGACGCGACGCATGAGCAGTGGCAGCGCCTGGTAGAGGGCGTGCTGCGCAAGTCGGGCAAGGAAGCATCCGGCGAGGCCGCGGAAGAAGCGTTGTCCACGAAGCTCGAGGACGGGCTCACCACCCGCCCGCT
>NZ_JBIARJ010000042.1:0-17742 GCF_042889825.1 Streptomyces sp. NPDC002467
CGACGATGTCGTGCAGCCGGTGCCCGGGCTGGTGCCGTGGGTGGTGTCCGGAAAGACCGCCGAAGCGCTTCGCGCACAGGCCGCCAACCTCGCCGAACACGCCCGCCACAGCGGCGACTCGCTGCTGGACGTGGGCTACTCCCTCGCCGCCGGGCGGACCGCGTTCGAGCACCGTGCGGTGGTGCTGGGCGCGGACAGCGCGGAGCTGATCGCCGGCCTGGAGGCGGTCGCCTCGGTCCCGATGGCCGAGAACGCCCGGACGGCGTTCCTGTTCACGGGGCAGGGCAGCCAGCGTGCGGGCATGGGTCGGGAGCTGTATGCCTCCTTCCCGGTGTTCGCCGAGGCCTTCGACGCCGCTTGCGCGTATCTGGACGCGCACCTGGGCCGGTCGTTGAAGGCGGTCGTCTTCGACGGTGATCCGGTCCTGGACCAGACGCAGTTCACCCAGGCCGCGCTGTTCGCGGTCGAGTCCGCGCTCTTCTCTCTGGTTTCCTCGTTCGGGGTGCGTCCCGATGCCCTGATCGGCCACTCCATCGGCGAGGTGACCGCTGCTTTTGCGGCCGGGGTGTTCTCCCTGGAGGACGCCTGCGCGCTCGTCGCGGTCCGCGGCCGGCTGATGCAGGCCGCTCGTTCCGGTGGCGCGATGGTCGCCATCGCCGCGCCCGAGGCCGACGTACTGGCGGAGCTCGGCGAAGGCCTCTCCCTCGCCGCCGTCAACGGTCCCGCCGCCGTGGTGGTTTCCGGTGATGTGGCTGCGGCAGAGGAGATCGAGGCCCTCTTCCGAGGCCGGGGCGTGAAGGTCAAGCGGCTGACGGTGTCGCACGCCTTCCACTCCGCGCACATGGACGAGGTCCTCGCCGAGTTCGAGGAGCGCATTTCCTCGTTGACGTTCAACGAGCCGCAGATCGCCGTCGTCTCGAACCTGACCGGCCAGGTCGCCGAAGAGCTGACCAGCCCCGCCTACTGGGCCCGTCACATCCGTGGTGCCGTCCGCTTCCACGACGGCATCGAGGCGCTGAACGCCCAGGGCATCACGACGTATCTGGAGCTCGGCCCGGACCCGGTCCTGACCTCCCTCGTCCAGAGCACGCTTGAGGCGCCGGTCGCCGCCTCGCTGCTCAAGGCCCAGGGCGACGAGCCGCGCAGCCTGCTCCGCGCCCTCGGGGCCGCGTACTGCTCCGGCACCGACGTCGACTGGACGGCGCTCCTGCCCGGCGGGACCCACGTCGACCTGCCCACGTACGCCTTCCGGCACGAGCCGTTCTGGCTGCTTCCGGCCGACCGCGCCGATGTGGCCGGGGCCGGGCTCGATGCCGCCGGGCACCCGCTGCTGGGCGCGGCCGTCGAGGTCGCGGACACCGGGCACCTGGTCCTGACCGGGCTGCTGTCCGCGCAGCGGCTGCCCTGGCTGGCCGATCACACCATCGCCGGGACCACCCTCCTGCCCGGCACCGCCTTCGTCGACCTCGCCCTCCACGCGGCCCACCTCACCGACCTCGCCGCCGTCGAGGACCTCACCATCGAAGCCCCCCTGGTGCTCCCCGCGACCGGCGGTGTGCAGCTCCAGGTGATCGCCGGGGCCGAGAGCGCCGACGGCCGACGGCCGTTCAGCGTTCAGTCACGGCCCGCCGGGGCCGCGTCGTGGACGCAGCATGCGTCCGGGACGCTGACCCCGGATTCGGAGCCCGCGCCGCAGGCATCCCCCGCCTGGCCCCCCACCGGCGCGCAACCCCTCGACCTGACCGGCATCTACGAACGCCTCGCCGACCAGGGCTACACCTACGGCCCCGCCTTCCAGGGCCTGACCACCCTCTGGCAGAACGGCACCGACCTCCACGCCGAGATCCGCCTGCCCGCCGCGGCCGGCAACGCCGAACACACCCTCCACCCCGCCCTCCTCGACGCCGCCCTCCACCCCCTCATCGTCACCACCCTCCACGACCAGACCCTCCGCATCCCCTTCGCCTGGAACCACATCACCCTCCACGCCACCCACGCCACCACCCTCCGCGTCCACCTCACCCCCACCACACCCGACACCGTCCGTATCAGCGCGGTCGACGAGGCCGGGCAGCCGGTCGTGACCGTCGGCGAGCTGGTGCTCCGGCCGGTCAGCGCCGAGCAGCTGGCCGCCGCCGTGCCCGCCGCCGACCAGGGGATCCTGCTGGACGTCGACTGGACCCCGGTACGGGCCGGCGAGGCCACCGACGCGGGCCCGCGCGCCGTGATCGGCACGCCGGGTCCGGAGCTCGCCGCCGCGCTCGGCGAGCGGACCACGGCCCACCCGGACCTCGCGGCGCTGTTCGCCGCCGGAGGCCCGGTGCCTGCGACGGTGTTCCTGCCGGTCCCCGCCGGCCAGGAGACCCGTACCGCGCTGGCGCGGGTCCTGGACGCCGCACAGCAGTGGTCGGCCGACGGCCGGTCCGCGGGTTCGCGGCTCGTCGTCGTCACCACCGGCGCCGTCGCCACCCACCGGGGCGACCTGCTGGACGATCTGGCGGGCGCCGCCGTCTGGGGTCTGCTGCGTGCGGCGCAGACCGAGAACCCGGACTCCTTCGTCCTGCTCGACCTCGCCCCCGGCGAACCGGCCGACGCGGCCGCCCTCGGGCTCGCCGTCGCCGCCGTCGAGGAGCCCCAACTGGCCTTGCGCCAGGGCACGGTGTACGCCAACCGGCTCGGCCGCCCCGGCGCCGCCGACGGAGTGCTCACCCCGCCCGCGGGCACCGGCGCGTGGCGCCTGGGCAGCACGGGCAAGGGCACCCTGGAGAACATCGCCCTGGTGCCTTCTCCCGAGGCCGCCGGGCCGCTGGCCGAGGGCCGGGTCCGTGTCGCCGTACGCGCCGTGGGCGCCAACTTCCGCGACGTCCTCATCGCCCTCGGCAGCTACCCCGGCGAGGCGCCGATGGGCAGCGAGGGCGCGGGCGTGGTCCTGGAGGTCGGCCCCGGAGTCACCTCCCTCGCCGTCGGCGACCGGGTGATGGGACTGTTCTCCGAAGGCGCCGGCCCCGTGGCGGTCACCGACCACCGCACGCTCGGCCGCGTGCCGGCCGGCTGGACCTTCGCCGAGGCGGCGGCGACCCCGATCGTCTTCCTGACGGCGTACTACGGTCTGACGGACCTGGCGGGGCTGCGGGCGGGCGAACGCCTGCTCGTGCACTCGGCGGCCGGCGGGGTCGGCATGGCCGCGACGCAGATCGCCCGGCACCTGGGTGCGGAGGTCTTCGGTACGGCGAGCACGGGCAAGTGGGACGTGCTGCGCGGCCTCGGCTTCGATGACGCGCACCTCGCGAACTCCCGCACCCTCGACTTCGAGCGGGAGTTCACGGCGGCGACCGGCGGGCACGGTTTCGACGTCGTACTGGACTCCCTCGCCAAGGAGTTCGTCGACGCGACCCTGCGCCTCCTGCCCTCCGGCGGCCGCTTCCTGGAGATGGGCAAGGCGGACGTCCGCGACCCCGAGCAGGTCGCCGAGCAGCACCCGGGCGTCGCCTACCGGGCCTTCGACCTCATGGAGGCGGGCCCGGAGCGGATCCAGGCGATGCTGCGGGAGTTGTACGAGCTGTTCGAGGCGGGTGCGCTGCGCCCGCTGCCCGTGCGGTCCTGGGACATCCGGTACGCCCGTGACGCCTTCCGTTTCCTGGGCCAGGCCCGGCACATCGGCAAGGTCGCCCTGTCCCTGCCGCGTGGGTTGGACCCGGAGGGCACGGTCCTGATCACCGGGGCCACCGGCACACTCGGCACCCTCCTCGCCCGCCACCTCGTCACCGAGCACAAGATCCGCCACCTGCTGCTCACCTCCCGCCGTGGGGCCGACGCCCCCGGCGCCGCCGAGCTGCGGGCCGAACTCGAGGGACTGGGCGCGACCGTCACCCTCGCCGCCTGCGACACCGCCGACCGCGAGGCTGTCGCCACGCTGCTGGCGACCATCCCCGCCGCACACCCCCTCACCGCCGTCGTGCACACCGCCGGCGTCCTCGACGACGGAACCGTCGACACCCTCACCCCCGAACGCCTCGACACCGTCCTGCGCCCCAAAGCAGACGCCGCCTGGCACCTCCACGAACTCACCCGCGACACCGACCTCGCCGCCTTCGTCCTCTACTCCTCCGCGGCCGGCATCCTCGGCAACGCCGGCCAGGCCAACTACGCCGCCGCCAACACCTACCTCGACGCCCTCGCCCACCACCGCCACACCCAAGGCCTCCCCGCCACCTCCCTCGCCTGGGGACTCTGGGGTCAGCCCGGCGGCATGGGCGGCACCCTCACGCAGCTCGACCTCGACCGGCTCGCCGAGACCGGCACCGCCGCCATCACGGCCGAGCAGGGCATGGCCGCCTTCGACGCGGCGCTCGGCCACCACCGGCCCGCGCTGGTCGCCGTACCGATGCACATGCCCGCGCTGCGCGCCCGCGCCGAGAGCGGCTCGCTCGCACCGATCCTGCGCGGCATGGTCCGTACGCCCGTCCGCAGGGCGGCGGCAGGCCGGGCCGGGGCGGCGGGCGCCGGCTCGCTCGCGCAGCGGCTCGCCGCGCTGCCGGCCGCGGAGCAGGACCGGCTGCTGCTGGACCTGGTCCGCGACGAGGTCGCCTCCGTGCTCGGCCGCTCCGACGCCGCCGCGCTGGACCCCGGCCGGACCTTCACCACCCTCGGCTTCGACTCGCTGTCCGCGGTCGAGCTGCGCAACCGGCTCGGCGCCGCCACCGGACAGCGGCTCACCCCGACCCTGATCTTCGACCACCCCACCCCCGGCGCACTCGCCGCGCACCTGCGCGACACGCTGCTCGGCGGGCAGGCCGCCGCCGCACCGGTCGCCACCGCCGCCCCCGCCGCGGCCGGTGACGACGACGCCATCGCCATCGTCTCCATGGCCTGCCGCTTCCCCGGCGGGATCACCACCCCCGAGGGCCTGTGGCAGCTCGTCCGGAACGGCGTCGACACCGTCGGCGGCTTCCCCGAGAACCGCGGCTGGGACCTGGACGGCCTCTACGACCCCGACCCGGAGACCACCGGCACCTCGTACACCCGCCAGGGCGCCTTCCTCGCCGACGCCGACACCTTCGACGCCGACTTCTTCGGCATCAACCCGCGCGAGGCCCTCGCCATGGACCCCCAGCAGCGGCTGCTGCTGGAGACGGCCTGGGAGACGCTGGAACGCGCCGGGATCGACCCCGACCGGCTGCGCGGCAGCGACACCGGAGTCTTCGCGGGCGTCATCACGGGCGACTACGTGACCCGGCTCGACCGGCTCCCCGAGGGCCTGGAGGGCTACGTCTCCACCGGCACCACCACCAGCGTCGCCTCCGGCCGCATCGCCTACACGCTGGGCCTCGAAGGCCCGGCGCTGACCGTCGACACGGCCTGCTCCTCCTCCCTCGTGGCCCTGCACCTCGCGGCGCAGGCGCTGCGCCGGGGCGAATGCTCCCTCGCGCTCGCGGGCGGGGCGACCGTGATGGCCGGACCCGTCAACTTCGTCGAGTTCTCGCGGCAGCGCGCACTGTCCCCCGACGGCCGCTGCAAGGCGTTCTCCTCGACCGCCGACGGCACCGGATGGGGCGAGGGCGTCGGCCTGATCCTGCTGGAACGGCTCTCCGACGCGCAGGCCAACGGGCACCGGGTACTCGCCGTGATCAAGGGTTCGGCGACGAACCAGGACGGCGCCAGCAACGGCCTGACCGCCCCCAGCGGCCCCTCGCAGCAGCGCGTCATCCGCCAGGCCCTGGCCAATGCCGGCCTGACCGGCGCCGACGTCGACGTCGTCGACGCGCACGGCACGGGCACCAAGCTGGGCGACCCGATCGAGGCGCAGGCCCTGATCGCCACCTACGGCCAGGAGCGGAACCCCGAACAGCCCCTGTGGCTCGGCTCGTTGAAGTCCAACATCGGCCACACCCTGGCCGCCGCCGGTGTCGCCGGCGTCATCAAGATGGTGCAGGCCATGCGGCACGGGGTGCTGCCCCGCACGCTGCACGTGGACGAACCGACCCCGCACGTCGACTGGGAGGCCGGCGCCGTCGCGCTGCTGACCCGGGAGCAGCCGTGGCCCGAGCTGGACCGTCCGCGCCGTGCGGCCGTCTCCTCCTTCGGCTTCAGCGGTACGAACGCCCACCTGATCCTGGAGCAGGCCCCCGAGGCCCGGCAGGCGGACGAGGCCCCCGAGACGGCCGCCCCGACGGTCCTGCCGTGGCTCCTCGCGGCCAAGACCCCGGCCGCCCTGCGCGAACAGGCCGCCCGCCTCGCCGAGTTCGCCGACGCCCACCCGGAGGCCGACGCCGCCGCCGTGGGCGCCTCCCTGGCCACGACCCGTACGGCCTTCGGGCACCGGGCGGTCGCGGTCGGCGGGGACCGCGCGGAACTGCTGCGGGTCGTGCGGGAGCTGGCCGCCGGCGACCAGTCGGCGAGCGCGGTGGCCGGCGAGACCGTGGTCGGGAAGACGGTGTTCGTCTTCCCGGGGCAGGGCTCGCAGTGGATCGGGATGGCGGCGGGCCTGTACGAGGCTTCGCCGGCGTTCCGGGAACGGCTCGACGAGTGCGCCCGGGCGCTGGCTCCGTTCGTGGAGTGGGATCTGCTCAAGGTGCTGCTGGGTGGGGACCCGGAGGGTCTGCTGGAGCGGGTGGACGTCATCCAGCCCGCGCTGTGGGCGGTGATGGTGTCCCTGGCGGAGGTGTGGCGCTCGTACGGTGTCCGGCCGGACGCGGTGGTGGGTCACTCGCAGGGTGAGATCGCGGCCGCCGCGGTGGCGGGTGCGCTGTCCCTGGAGGACGCGGCGTTGGTGGTGGCCCTGCGCAGCCAGGCGATCCTTGCGCTGGCGGGCCGGGGCGGGATGCTGTCGGTGGCTCTGCCCGCCGATGCTGTGCGTCCGTATCTGACCCGCTGGCCCGATGACCTGGGTGTGGCGACGGTCAACGGCCCTTCCTCCACCGTCGTGTCGGGTACGAACAGTGCGCTGGACGAGTTGGTTGCCCTCCTCGACGCGGATGGCGTGCGGTCGCGGCGGATCGCCGTGGACTACGCCTCGCACTCTCCGCACGTGGAGTCCATCGAGGCCGAGCTGGCCGACCTCCTGGCGCCGATCACGCCTCGGGTGCCGGAGGTGGCGTTCTATTCGACGGTCACCAACGAGGTCGTCGACACGGCCGCGCTCGACGCCGGGTACTGGTACCGGAACCTGCGCCAGACCGTCGAGTTCGAGAAGACCACCCGCGCCCTGCTCGCTGACGGTTTCACCACCTTCATCGAGTCCAGCGCCCACCCGGTGCTGACCATCGGTCTCCAGGAGACGTTCGAGGCCGCCGATGCCGCGACCGCGATGGCCGTGCCGTCGCTTCGCCGTGACGAGGGTGGGCTGGAGCGGTTCCTGCTCTCCCTCGGGCAGGCCTGGACCCACGGTGTCGACGTCGACTGGGCGAGCGTGCTTCCCACCCCCGACGGGCGGCCGGTCGATCTGCCCACCTACGCCTTCCAGCGCACCCGCTACTGGCTGGAGTCGGCCCCCACGACGGGTGACGTGTCCACCGCCGGCCTCGCCGCCGCCGAGCACCCCCTCCTCGGTGCGACCGTGGCCGTCGCCGGATCGGAGACCGTGCTCTTCACCGGGCGGCTGTCCCTGTCCACCCATCCGTGGCTCGCCGACCACACGGTCGCCGGAACGGTCCTGCTGCCCGGTGCCGCCTTCGCCGACCTCGCACTGTTCGCCGCGCAGCGGCTCGGTGCCGCAGCCGTCGACGACCTGGTGCTGCACGCCCCGCTCGCCCTCCCGGCGACCGGCGCCGTACAGATCCAGCTCACCGCCCAGGGGCCCGACTCCTCCGACCGCCGCGAACTCTCCGTCCACGCCCGCCCCGAGGCCTCCGACGCCTCCGACGCCCCCGAGTGGACCCTGCACGCCCAGGGCCTCCTCGTCGCCGAGGCGCCCGCCCATCCGGCCCCCGCCGGCTCCGAGTGGCCCCCGGCCGCCGCCGCCCCGGTGGAGCTCGCCGACGCATACGGTCGGCTCGCGGACCAGGGGTACGAGTACGGGCCCGCCTTCCAGGGCCTGACCGCGCTCTGGCAGGACGGCGCGACCGGGACCCTGTACGCGGAGGTCGAGCTCGCCCCCGGCACCGCCACCGCCGGGCACGCCCTGCACCCGGCACTGCTGGACGCGGCCCTGCACCCGCTGGTCGTGGCAGCCCTGGCCGAGGCCGGGGACGACGGACTGCGGCTGCGCGTCCCGTACTCCTGGACCGGGCTGACGGCCCCCGCCGGCGCGCCCTCCGCGTTGCGGGTGACACTGACCCGTACCGGGGAGGACACCGTCCGGCTGCTCTTCGCCGACGCCGCCGGTACTCCCGTCGGCGGGGTCGACACGCTCACCGTGCGGGCCACCGACCTGTCCGCCCTGGCCGCCCTGCGCACCGACCGGCTGCCGCTGCACCACGTCCGCTGGGAGCCCGTCGAGCTGCCCGCCGCGGTGGACACCATCGGCCGGGCCGTGTGGCTCGGGGCGGACCCGGCCGGGATACGGGGCGCGTTCGGCGTCGCCCACGAGTCGTACGAGGACGTACAGGTCCTCGCGGCGGCCGTCGCCGGCGGCGGTACGGAGCCCCGGTACGTCCTGACGGCCCCGCCGACCGGCGAGGACCCGGGCGCGGCCGTGTACCGGATGCTGGAGCTCGTCCAGCACTGGCTCGCCGAGGACGGCCTCGGCGCGAGCACGCTGGTCCTCCTCACCTCCGGCGCCGTCGACGGCGCCGACCCGACCGCCGCGGCCATGTGGGGTCTGCTGCGGGTGGTGGAGTCCGAGAACCCCGGCCGTGTCGTCCTGCTGGACGCCGATGCCGACACCGACCCGGTGACCCTGCACGCCGCCCTCACCGCCGGCGAGCCCGAACTGCTCCTGCGACGCGGTACGGCGGCCCGCCCCCGGATCGTCGCGGGCGCCCCGGACCGCACCACCGCCGGCGACCCGGTCGCCCGGTTCGGCGCCGACGGCACCGTCCTGATCACCGGCGCGACCGGTGCCCTGGGCGGCCTCGTCGCCCGCCACCTCGTCACCTCGTACGGGGTGCGGCACCTGCTGCTGACCGGCCGCCGCGGCCCCGACGCACCCGGCGCCGCCGAGCTGCGGGCCGAACTCGAAGCCCTCGGCGCCACCGTCACCCTCGCCGCCTGCGACACCGCCGACCGCGAGGCGCTCGCCGCCCTGCTGGCCGCCATCCCCGCAGACCGTCCGCTCGGCGCCGTGATCCACGCGGCGGGCGTGCTCGACGACGGCATCGTGCCCGGACTGACCCGCGAGCGCTTCGCGGCGGTGTGGCGGCCCAAGGCCGACGCCGCGCGCCACCTGCACGAGCTGACCGCCGGCCTGGACCTGGACGCGTTCGTCCTCTTCTCCTCGCTGGCGGGCCAGGCGGGCAACGCGGGCCAGGCCAACTACGCGGCCGCCAACACCTACCTCGACGCCCTCGCCGAACGGCGCCGCGCCCAGGGACTGCCCGCGGCCTCCCTCGTCTGGGGCCTGTGGGGCGAGACCGGGGGATCGGGTACCGGACTGGCCACCCGCCTCGACGGAGCCGCCCTGGCCCGCGCGGGACGCGGCGGACTGCTCCCGCTGTCCGCGGCCGAGGGGCTCGCCCTGTTCGACGACGCGCTCGCCGAGGCCGGCCCGGTGCCGGTCGTGGCCCGCTTCGACGCGGCGGCGCTGCGCGCCCAGGCCGAGGCGCGGACCCTGCCCGGCAGGCTCCGCGGCCTGGTCCGTACGCCCGCACGCCGCACCGCCGGCGCGCAGGCGGAGCGGACGGCGCAGGACGGGGTACGGCTCACCGACCGGCTGACCGGACTCACCCGCCCCGAACAGGAGGCGATCGTCCGGGAGTTGGTCCGTACGACCGTCGCGGTCGTGCTCGGCCACCCCGACACCGGCCGGATCGAGGACGACCTGTCCTTCAAGACGCTCGGCTTCGACTCGCTGACCGCCGTCGAACTGCGCAACCGGCTCGGCGCGGCCACCGGCCTCGCACTGCCCGCCACCCTCGTCTTCGACCACCCGAGCCCCCGCGAACTCACCGAGTACGTCCACAAGCTGGCCGAACCGGCCGCCGTACGGCCGCCGGTGCTCGCCGACCTCGACCGGCTGGAGGCCGCGCTCGCGGGCCTGGCCGCCGACGCCGACGGCGAGGACCTGCGCCGCACCGTCGCCGCCCGGATGGAGGAACTGCTCGCCGACTGGGCGGGACGCGCGGCGGGAGCCAACCCCGCCCAGGACGCCTCCGCCGACATCGGGTCCGCGTCCGCGAGCGAGCTCCTCGACCTCATCGACCAGGAGTTCGGCGGCCTCTAGGCCCTCACCGGGGCCCGCGCCCCGCCGACCGACCACCCCCTTCACCACAGAACGGAACCCCATGAGCAGCCTCAGCACCTGGAAAGAGCTCAGCACCGGCGCCGGCGACGAGGTCGTCCTCGCCGTCGACTTCGACGCGACCGGCCGCGGCGAGGCCCGCTTCAGCGACTTCGTCCCGCTCCTCGGCTCCGGCTTCACCGTGTGGGAGACCCTCCCGCAGGCCGTCGCCTCCCGCCCCGACCTGCCCGCCGACGCCTACGTCAAGCAGTGGGTCGACGAGGTCCGCACCAGCGGCAAGCGGGTCAAGGCCGTCCTCGCCTTCTGCGCCGGCAGCGTCTACGCGGCCGCCATCGCGGAAGAGGTCGAGAAGTGGCAGGGCTCCTTCCCGCAGACCATCCTCTTCGACCCGGAGCGGGCCGCCGCCGCCAGCATGTACTGGCAGTTCCACAAGGCCGTCGGCCAGATGGAGGCCGCCGTCGGCGCCGCCGAGGTCGGCCGCGTCCAGGACGCCGCCCAGCGCGCCCAGGAGACCTGCCCGAGCCTCGGCGACCTCGCCCGCCGGCTCCTGCTGCTCTACCACGCCATCGCCCAGTCGGCCTGCGACAAGCTCGGCCTCGACGAGCGCCGCCGCGCCGAGATGACCGAGACCGCGGGCGCGTTCCTCACCTACCTCTCGACCGCCGAGCAGATCGAACCGGCCGCCGCCTGGCTGCGTTCGACGGCCATCACCTCCGCCACCGCGACCAGCGGCCTCAACGGGTTCCGCATGCTCAACCCGGGCCACGAGGCCGCCCTCGTCGCCGACGAGCTCCGCTTCGACACCCCGCACGTCGAACTGCTCGCCAGCCCCGTCGTCGCCAAGGCCGTCACCGAGCTCCTGCTCGCCTCCTGACCCACCGCGCGCGGCCGGCCGTACTCCCTCCCCCAGGTCACAGACAGGAATCCGGAATGCTCACCTCTGCCCACACCCCAGGGAACGGTCCGGCCCCCGCCGTACTCACCGCGGCCGCCCGCAAGGAACAGGCGCTGTGGCTGCTGGAGAAGCTCGTCCCCTCCGGCGCCGTCAACAACCTCTCCGTCGTCTTCACCACGGAGGAGCCGCTGGGGGAGTGGGAGCTCCAGCAGACCCTGGACGCGCTGCTGCGCCGCCACGAGGCACTGCGCACGGTCTTCCACGGCACCGACGGCGGACTCGTCCGGCAGAGCGTCCCCGCCGACCGGTTCACCGCCACCGTCAGCACCATGGAGGTCGCCGCCGGCGGCGCCGAAGCGGCCGTGGACGCGCTCGTCGCCCGGCCCTTCACCTTCGACGGGCAGCCGCTGCTGCGCGCCGGCCACCTCCAGGGCCCCGACGGGGACGTCTTCTGCCTGGTCGTCCACCACATCGTCTTCGACACCGTCTCCGCCGCGATCCTGCTCGACGAGTTCGTCCGCATCTACGAGGCCGTCGCCGCCGGCCTCGACATTCCCGAGGAGCTCGCCGCCCCCCAGCCGGCGCTGCGCACCGCCGCCTACACCGACGAGAGCCTGGCCTACTGGCGCGAGCACCTGCACGGCTTCGACCCGTCCGCGCTCGGCCTCGACTGCGGCACCGAGGACCGGCCCGACCCCACGCTGACCGGCGACTCCGTACTGCACACCCTGTCCGACGGGGCCCGCGAGGCCGTCCGCCGGCTCCAGCGGGAAGTACGCGCCCCCGAGGCCGTCGTCCTCCTCGCCGCCTACTACCTGCTGCTCGCCCGGCACGGAGCCGGCCCCGACCTGGTCGTCGGCTCGCCCGCCAACGTCCGCCCCGCCGACGCCGCCGGAGCCATCGGCTACCACGTCAACACCCTCCCGCTGCGCGCCCGCGTCGACCTGGACGCCGGCTTCCGGGAACTCGCCGCCCAGTCCCGCGAGGCCTTCTTCGGCGCCATCACGCACGCCGACGTACCCGTGGACGTACTGCTCCCCGAGATCGAGCACACCGGCGCGACCTGGCGCAACACCGTCTTCCGGCACCTGTTCAACTACGTGCCGAACGCCGGGCCCACCACCTTCGAGATCGACGGGAACCCGGCCCGCCGGCTCCTCGTCGAGAACGGCTACAGCAAGTTCGACCTGGAGTTCTTCTTCCTCTCCTCGCCCGAGGGGATCCGCGTCCGCGGCGTCTTCTACACCGAGGTCCTCTCCCGCTCCGACACCGAGTCCATGCTGGAGCGCTACGACGCCCTGCTCGTCGCCCTCGGCGCCGACCCCGACCGCCCGCTCGGCGAAATCCCGCTCGCCGGCCCCCGGGACCGCGCCGTCATCGACGCCGCCAACGCCACCGCCACCGAGGTCACCCCCGCCACCCTCCTGGAGGCGATCGCCGCCACCGTCGCCGCGACCCCCGACGCCGTCGCCGTCGAACACGGCGAACACACCACGACGTACCGGCAGCTGTGGGACACCGCCCTCGCCGACCGGGACCTGCTGCGCACCGCCGGCGCCCGCCCCGGCGACACCGTCGCCCTCGCCGCCCGCCGCGGCCCGCAGCTCGCCGCCGCCGTCCTCGGAGCCTGGCTGGCGGGCGCCGCCTACCTCGCCCTGGACCCCGACCACCCGGCCCAGCGCACCGCCTACCTGCTGGAGGACTCCGGAGCCGCGGTCGTCCTCGCCGCACCCGGCATCGACGTCGCCGCGGGAGCCGACGTACGCGTCGAGCCGATGGCGGCCGTCGCCCCCGTACGCGGCGCGCAGGACGCGGACCGGACCGGCGAGGAGCCCGTCGCCTTCCCCGACGCCTTCCCCGGCGCCGACGACACGGCCTTCCTCATCTACACCTCCGGCTCCACCGGCAAGCCCAAGGGCACGATCATCACCCACCGCGGCGCCGCCAACGTCATCGACCACTTCCGCGGCGAACTCGGCGCCGGAGCCGACGACGTGACGCTGTGGCTGACCACCTTCACCTTCGACATCTCCGCCCTGGAACTCTTCCTCCCCCTCGTCACCGGCGGCCGCATCGCCGTCGCCCCCGACGCCGCCCGCAGCGACGGCCAGGCCCTCCTCGAAGTCCTCGAACGCCACGACGCGGGCATCATCCAGGCCACCCCCACGACCTGGCGCCTCATCGCGGACAAGGCCGGCCACCGGCTCGCCGGACGCCGCGGAGTCACCGGCGGCGAACCCATGCCGCCCGCCCTCGCCCGCCGCATCACCGCCGCCGGCTGCACCCTGCGCAACGCCTACGCCCCCTCCGAGACGACCATCTACTCCACCTGCGGCACCGTCCCCGAAGGCGCCACCGCCATCGACATCGGCCGCCCCATGAACAACACCCGCGCCTTCGTCACCGACGGCGCCGGCCGTGAACTGCCCGTCGGGGTCCGCGGCGAACTGTGCATCGCCGGCACCGGAGTCGCCCTCGGCTACCACGGCCGCCCCGAACTGACCGCCGAACGCTTCGCCACCCACCCCGAACACGGCCGCTTCTACCGCACCGGCGACCTCGCCTGCTGGCTCCCCGACGGCCGCCTCGAACTGCACGGCCGGGTCGACCGCCAGGTCAAGCTGCGCGGCAACCGCATCGAACTCGGCGAAGTGGAAGCCGTACTCCTGGAGCACCCGCAGGTGCACGGCGTGGCCGTCGTCGTCGACCAGGAGGCGCCCGGCGGGCCGCTGCTCGTCGCCTTCGTCCAGCCCACCGAGGACACCGCCCCCGCCGCCCTCGCCGACCTGCTGTGGGAGCACGCCAGGGCCGGCCTGCCCGGAGCCGCCGTCCCCCAGGAGTTCCTCGCCATCGACGCCTTCCCCACCACCGTCAGCCAGAAGACCGACTACCTCGCCCTGGGACGCCTCGCCGCGGCGCGCCGCACCGAACGCACCGAGGGCACGAGCGGCACCTCGTACGAAGGGGACGAGCTCATCGCCGCGCTCGTCACCCTGTGGCAGCGGCTCCTGGAGCGCACCGACGTCGACGCCGACGCCAACTTCTTCGCGCACGGCGGCCACTCGCTGCTCGGCGCCCAGCTCGTCCAGAAGGTCGAGGAAACCACCGGCACCACCCTCGCCATGGCCGACCTGTACGCCGACCCGACACCCGCCCGGCTCGCCGCACGCATCCGCAAGACGCACGACCAGTGACGCACCACCCACAGGGGAAGGGGGAGAAATGACCACCGCGACGACCGCCGCCAACGCGACCGCAGCGCCGACCGCGACCGGCGAAGAAGCCAGGCTGCTCGACTACCTCAAGCGGATGACGATCGACCTGCGCGAGGCCCGCCGGCAGCTCAAGGACCTGGAGGACCGGCGCCACGAGCCCATCGCCGTCGTCGGCATGGCCTGCGCCTACCCCGGAGGCGTCGCCGGCCCCGAGGACCTGTGGGACCTCGTCGCCGAGGGGACCGACGCCGTCGGCGACTTCCCCACCGACCGAGGCTGGGACCTCGAAGGGCTCTACGACCCCGACCCCGAAACCCCCGGCACCTGCTACACCCGCAACGGCGGCTTCCTGCCCGAAGCGGCCTCCTTCGACGCCGGACTCTTCGGGATCACCCCCAAGGAAGCCCTCACCATCGACCCCCAGCAGCGGCTCCTGCTGGAACACGCCTGGGCCGCCGTCGAACGCGCCGGCATCGACCCCCGCACCCTGCGCGGCAGCCGCACCGGCGTCTTCGTCGGCGTCATGTACAACGACTACGGCGCCCGCCTCAACCCCGCCCCCGAAGGCTTCGAGGGCTACATCGGCAGCGGCAGCGCCGCCAGCGTCGCCTCCGGCCGCATCGCCTACACCCTCGGCCTGCACGGCCCCGCCCTCACCGTCGACACCGCCTGCTCCTCCTCCCTCGTCTCCCTCCACCTCGCCGTCCAGTCACTGCGCAGCGGCGAATGCAGCTCCGCCCTCGCCGGCGGCGTCACCGTCATGGCCACCCCCACCGTCTTCACCGAGTTCGCCCGCCAACGCGGCCTCAGCCCCGACGGCCGCTGCCGCTCCTTCGCCGCCGAAGCCGACGGCACCGGCTGGGCCGAAGGCGTCGGCGTCCTCTACCTGGAACGCCTCTCCGACGCCCAGCGCGCCGGACACCCCGTCCTCGCCGTCATCCGCGGCAGCGCCGTCAACCAGGACGGCGCCAGCAACGGCCTGACCGCCCCCAACGGCCCCGCCCAGGAACGCGTCATCCACGACGCCCTCGCCGACGCCCGCCTCACCCCCGGCGACATCGACGCCGTCGAAGCCCACGGCACCGCCACCACCCTCGGCGACCCCGTCGAGGGCCGGGCCATCCAGGCCGCCTACGGGCAGGGCCGCGAACCCGGCCGCCCGCTGCGCCTCGGCTCCCTCAAGTCGAACATCGGCCACAGCCAGGCCGCCGCCGGCGTCGGCGGCGTCATCAAGACCGTGATGGCCCTGCGCAACCAGCTCCTCCCGCGCACCCTGCACGCCCAGAACCCCACCCCCCACATCGACTGGAGCTCCGGCGGCGTCGCCCTGCTCCAGGACCCCGTCTCCTGGCTGCGCAACCCGGCCCGCCCGCGCCGCGCCGGCGTCTCCTCCTTCGGCATCAGCGGCACCAACGCCCACGTCATCGTCGAAGAGGCCCCGCAGGAGGACGTACGGCACGCCGCGCGCGGCACCGCCGTCGCCTGGCCGCTCGCCGCCCGCACCCCCAAGGCGCTGCGCGACCAAGCCGCCAGGCTCGCCGCCCACCTCACCCGCACCCCCGCCGCCGCGCCCGACGTGGCCCACACCCTGGCCACCGGCCGCACCCCCTTCGCGCACCGGGCCGTCGTCGTCGCCGCCGACCCCGCCCAGCTGATCCAGGGCCTGGAGAAACTCGCCCGCGGCGCCGGCGCCCCCGGCGTCACCAAGGGCGCCCCCGACCCGGCCGCCAAGGCACCGCTGGCCGTGGTGTTCTCCGGACAGGGCTCCCAGCGCGCCGGAATGGGCGGCGAACTGTACGCCCGCTTCCCCGAGTTCGCCCGCGCCTTCGACGCGGTCTGCGCCGAACTCGACCTTCACCTCGACGTCCCCCTGCGCGCGGTGCTCTTCGGCGAGGACCCCGCCGTCCACGCCGACCTCATCCACCAGACCGCCTACACCCAGGCGGGCATCTTCGCCGTCGAAGTCGCCCTGTACCGGCTACTCGAACACTTCGGCGTCACCCCCGACTTCGTCGCCGGCCACTCCGTCGGCGAACTCGCCGCCGCCCACGTCGCCGGCGTCTGGTCCCTGCCCGACGCGGCCGCCCTCGTCGCCGCCCGAGGCCGCCTCATGCAGGCCCTGCCCGGCGGCGGCGCCATGCTCGCCGTCGAGGCGACGGCCGCCGAGGCGGAGGCAGCGCTCTCGGGCCGCGAGCACGAGGTCTCCCTCGCCGCCGAGAACGGCCCCACCTCCGTGGTGATCTCCGGCGACCCCGGAGCCGTCGCGGAGATCGGCGCCGCCTTCACCGCCCGGGGCCGCCGAACCAAGCAGCTCAAGGTCAGCCACGCCTTCCACTCCCCCCACATGGACGGGATGCTCGCCGAGTTCGAGACGGTCGCCAAGCAGCTCACCTACCACCCGCCGCGCATCCCGGTCGTCTCCAACCTCACCGGGGACACCGCCGGAGCCGAACTCCTCACCCCCGAGTACTGGGTCGGCCACGTCCGCCGCCCCGTCCGCTTCGCCTCCGGCATTCGCCGACTGGCCGCACTGGGCGTCGCCACCTTCCTGGAGGCCGGCCCGGACAGCGTCCTCACCCCGATGGTCACCGAGACCCTCGCGGACACCCCCGACGGCGCCCGCGCCGCCGCGATCGCCCTGGCCCGCCGCGACCAGGACGAACCCGCCGCCTTCCTGACCGCCCTGGCCCGCCTGCACGTCGGCGGCCGAGCAGTGGACTGGCGGGCCGCGACGGCCGGACTGGAGCCCCGTACGGTCGCACTTCCCCCGTACGCCTTCCAGCGGCGCCGGTACTGGCTCGACGAGGTGGCGCCGGCCCCCGTCACCCGGGCGGTGACCCGCACCTACCAGGCCGTCGAGGAGCCGGCCGACGAGGAGACGGCGGCACCGACCACCGCGGCCACCCTGGCCGCGGCCCCGCCGGCGGAACGCCCCGCACTGATCCTGGCCGCCGTACTGGAGGTCGCGGCCGAGGTCATGGGCCTCGACACACCCGGCGAGGTCAGCGTCGAAACGCCGCTGCTGGAACTGGGCTTCACCTCCCTGATGGCGGTCGACCTGCGCAACAAGGTCGTCGAGGCGACCGGCGTCGACCTCCCCGCCACGGTCGTCTACGACCACCCGACTTTCGAAGCGATAGCGAGCTACGTGGACTCGCTCATGAACACGGATCGAGGCTGAACCGAATGAACGAGTCCATGGCCATTGCCGTTGTCGGTATGTCGTGCCGTTTTCCGGGTGCCGAGGGTGGTCCGGGGGCGTTTTGGGATCTGCTGGTGGCGGGTCGTGATGCGGT
>NZ_JBIARJ010000043.1:0-16056 GCF_042889825.1 Streptomyces sp. NPDC002467
CACGGGACCGGCACCGCTCTCGGGGACCCGATCGAGGCGGCGGCTCTGGGCGCGGTGGTCGGGAATGCCGAGGGGCGTGTCAAGCCTCTGGTGGTGGGTTCGGCGAAGACGAATGTCGGGCATCTGGAGGGTGCGGCGGGCGTTGTCGGGCTGATCAAGGCGGCGCTGGCGGTGCGGCACGGTGTGGTGCCGGCGAGTCTGAATTTCGAGTCGCCGAATCCTGCGATCGATCTGGACGCGCTGAACCTGCGGGTGCAGACCCAGACGGACGTGTGGGATCAGGAACGGCGTATTGCGGGTGTGTCGTCGTTCGGGATGGGCGGGACGAACTGCCACCTGATCCTGACGAACACTGCCGGGGTTGAGCGTGAGCCGGTTGCGGATCCGGCGCTGGTGCCGTGGGTGGTTTCCGCCAAGACGGCTGTGGCGCTGCGTGCGCAGGCCGCGAACCTTGCTGCGTTCGAGGGTGGGTCGCTGCTGGACGTCGGCTATTCGCTGGCGATCACACGTACGGTCTTCGAGCACCGCGCGGTGGTCGTGGGCGCGGACCGCGCCGAGCTGAACGAGGGTCTCGTCGCGGTTCAGGGCGGTCGGGCTGCGGGTGCGGCCGGGACGGCGTTCTTGTTCACGGGGCAGGGCAGCCAGCGGGCCCGTATGGGCCGGGAGCTCTACGCCTCCTTCCCGGTGTTCGCCGAGGCTTTCGATGCTGCTTGTGCGTATCTGGACGTGCACCTAGGCCGGTCGCTGAAGGCGGTCGTCTTCGAGGGCGATCCGGTCCTGGACCAGACCCAGTTCACCCAGGCCGCCCTGTTCGCCGTCGAGTCCGCGCTCTTCACCCTCGTCTCGTCCCTCGGCGTGCAGCCCGACGCCTTGATCGGGCACTCGATCGGCGAGGTGACCGCTGCGTACGCGGCCGGGGTGTTCTCCCTGGAGGACGCCTGCGCGCTCGTCGCCGTCCGCGGCCGGCTGATGCAGGCCGCCCGTTCCGGTGGTGCCATGGTCGCCATCGCCGCGCCCGAGGCCGACGTACTGCCCGAGCTGGGCGAAGGTCTGTCCCTGGCTGCCGTCAATGGTCCTTCCGCCGTCGTCGTCTCCGGTGATGTGGAGGCTGCGGATGAGATCGAGGCGCTGTTCCGGGGCCGTGGGGTCAAGGTCAAGCGGCTGACGGTGTCGCACGCCTTCCACTCGGCGCACATGGACGAGGTCCTCGCGGAGTTCGAGGAGCGCATTGCCTCGCTGACGTTCAACGAGCCGCAGATCGCGGTCATCTCGAACCTGACCGGCCGGGTCGCAGAGGAGCTGACCGACCCCGCCTACTGGGCCCGCCACATTCGCGGTGCCGTCCGCTTCCACGACGGCATCGAGACGCTGAACGCGCAGGGCATCACGACCTACCTGGAACTCGGACCGGACCCGGTGCTCACCTCCTTGGTCCAGAACAGCCTCGAGGCGCCGGTCGCCGCCTCGCTGCTCAAGGCCCAGGGCGACGAGCCGCGCAGCCTGCTCCGCGCGCTCGGGGCCGCGTACTGCTCCGGCACCGACGTCGACTGGACCGCCCTCCTGCCCGGCGGTACCCGCGTCAAGCTGCCCACGTACGCCTTCCAGCGCAAGCGCTACTGGGTCGACGTCCCCGACGCTCCCCAGGTGTCCGCCGCCCCCGCTCCGCAGCCGGAGATCGACGAGGTCGAGGAGGACGAGACGACCTGGGCCGGCCGACTGCGCGGGCTGGGCGAGAAGCAGCGCGAGACGCTCATCGCCGACCTCATCTGCCGCCACACCGCCGACGTGCTGGAGTACGACGCCTCCGAGGTGATCGACCCCGCCCTGCCCTTCAAGGAACTGGGCCACAACTCCCTGTCGTCCGTCGAGCTGCGCAGCCGCTTGGCCGCCGACCTCGGCGTCGCCCTGCCCTCCTCGCTCGTCTACGACTACCCGACCCCGCTCGTGCTGGCCCGCCACATCGTGACGGCGCTGCTCGGCACCACCGATGAGCTCGATCTCCCCGACGCCGCTTCCGGCTCCGACGAGCCGCTGGCGATCGTCGGCATGGCCTGCCGCTACCCGGGTGGGGTCGTCTCCCCGGAGGGCCTGTGGCAGTTGGTCGCCGAGGGCCGGGACGCGATCGGTGCCTGGCCCGGGAACCGCGGCTGGGACGCGGAGGGCCTGTACGACTCCGAGCGCGGTCTGTCGGGCAAGACGTATGCCCGCTACGGCGGCTTCCTGCACGAAGCCGATGAGTTCGACGCGGAGTTCTTCGGGATCTCGCCGCGCGAGGCGCTGGCCATGGACCCGCAGCAGCGGCTGCTGCTGGAGACGGCCTGGGAAGCGCTGGAGCGCTCCGGGATCGTTCCGCAGTCGCTGAAGGGCAGCCGGACGGGCGTCTTCGTCGGCGCGATGACGCAGGAGTACGGGACGCGGCTCGCCGAGCCGATCGCCGGCACGGAGGGCTACCTCCTGACGGGCAACACGGCGAGCGTCGCCTCCGGCCGCATCTCCTACACCCTCGGCCTGGAGGGCCCGGCCGTCACGGTCGACACGGCCTGCTCCGCCTCCCTCGTCGCCCTGCACCTGGCGGCCCAGTCGCTGCGCAGCGGCGAGTGCTCGCTCGCGCTCGCCGGTGGCGCCACGGTCATGTCCACACCGGGCATGTTCGTGGAGTTCTCCCGTCAGCAGGGTCTGTCGGAGGACGGCCGCTGCAAGGCGTTCTCCTCGACGGCCGACGGAACCGCGTGGAGCGAGGGCGCCGGCCTGGTCCTGCTGGAGCGCCTCTCCGACGCACAGCGCAACGGGCACCCGGTCCTCGCCGTGATCCGGGGCTCCGCCATCAACCAGGACGGCGCGAGCAACGGCCTCAGCGCCCCCAACGGCCCCTCCCAGCAGCGAGTGATCCGCCAGGCCCTGGCGAACGCCGGTCTGACCGGTGCCGATGTCGACGTCGTCGAGGCGCACGGCACGGGCACCAAGTTGGGTGACCCGATCGAGGCGCAGGCGCTGATCGCGACGTACGGGCAGGAGCACTCGGCGGAGCGTCCGCTGTGGCTGGGGTCGTTCAAGTCGAACATCGGGCACACGATGGCGGCGGCCGGTGTCGGCGGCGTCATCAAGATGGTCATGGCGATGCGCGAGGGAGTCCTTCCGCAGACGCTGAACGTCGCCGAGCCGACCTCGCACGTGGACTGGTCGCAGGGAGCCGTGTCGCTGCTCACCGAGCAGCAGGCATGGCCCGAGCTGGACCGGCCGCGCCGCGCGGCCGTCTCCTCGTTCGGAATCTCCGGCACCAACGCCCACATGATCCTGGAGCAGGCACCGGCGACGGACACCGTCGAGGCGTCCGGGAGCGGCGTGGTGCCGTGGATCCTGTCTGCGCGGACCGAAGAGGCGCTGCACGAGCAGGTGGCCCGACTCACCGAGTTCGTGGAGAACGCCTCCGACCTCACGCCGAGCGCCGTCGCAACCGCCCTCTCCGCCCACCGCACGGCCTTCGGGCAGCGCACGGCCGTGGTCGGCAGCACCCGCCGGGAGCTCCTGGACGCGCTGACCGCGGGCACAGGGGTGACAAGTGAAGCGGTCACCGGCCGCACGGTGTTCGTCTTCCCGGGTCAGGGTTCGCAGTGGATCGGCATGGCGGCGGGGCTGTACGAGGCCTCGCCGGTGTTCAGCGACCGGCTCGACGAGTGCGCGCGGGCGCTGTCCGCGTACACGGACTGGGATCTGCTGGAGGTGCTGCTCCGGGGCGACCCGGAGGGTCTGCTGGAGCGGGTGGACGTGATCCAGCCCGCGCTGTGGGCGGTGATGGTGTCCCTCGCCGAGGTGTGGCGCTCGTACGGTGTCCGGCCGGACGCGGTGGTGGGCCACTCGCAGGGTGAGATCGCGGCCGCTGCCGTCGCCGGGGCCCTGTCCCTGGACGACGCCGCTCTGGTGGTGGCCTTGCGGAGCCAGGCGATCCTCGCGCTGGCGGGCCGGGGCGGCATGCTCTCGGTGGCCCTGCCCGCCGACGCTGTGCGCCCCTATCTGACGCGCTGGCCGGATGACCTCGGTGTCGCGACCGTCAACGGTCCGTCCTCGACGGTCGTGTCCGGTACGAACAGCGCGCTCGACGAGCTCGTCGCCGTCCTCGACGCGGACGGTGTGCGGTCGCGGCGGATCGCCGTGGACTACGCCTCGCACTCCCCGCACGTGGAGTCCATCGAGGCCGAGCTCGCCGACCTGCTCGCGCCGATCACGCCGCGCGTGCCGGAGGTGGCCTTCTACTCCACCGTCACCAACGAGGTCATCGACACCGCAGCCCTCGACGCGGGCTACTGGTACCGGAACCTGCGCCAGACCGTCGAGTTCGAGAAGACGACGCGTGCCCTGCTCACTGACGGTTTCACCACCTTCATCGAGTCCAGCGCCCACCCGGTGCTGACCATCGGTCTCCAGGAGACCTTCGAGGCCGCCGACGCGACGACCGCGCTCGCGGTGCCCTCCCTCCGGCGTGACGAGGGCGGGCTGGAGCGGTTCCTGCTCTCCCTCGGCCAGGCCTGGACCCACGGCGTCGACGTCGACTGGTCCGCAGTCCTTCCGGAGCCGCAACAGCCCCTGGACCTGCCCACCTACGCCTTCCAGCGCTCCCGCTACTGGCTCGACCCCGTCAAGACCACCGGCGACGTGTCCACCGCCGGCCTCGCCACCGCCGAGCACCCCCTGCTCGGCGCCGTCGTCGACCTGGCCGGTTCCGACGGCACGATCCTCACCGGGCGGCTGTCCCTCGCCACCCACCCGTGGCTCGCCGACCACGCCGTCTCCGGGACGGTCCTGCTGCCCGGTACCGCCTTCGTCGACCTCGCGCTGCACGCAGCCGACGAGACCGGCTGCGATGTCCTGGAGGAGCTCACCCTCCAGGCTCCGCTCGTCCTCACCGGCACCACCGCGGTGCTCCTGCGCGTCGAGGTCGGCGAGGCCGACGAGGACGGTCGTCGCAGCATCGGCATCCACTCCCGGCCCGACACCGAGGGCGCCCTCTGGACCCGCCACGCCACCGGCGAGCTGGGCCACGGCGACATCCCCGCCGCGCCCGCCGACGCCGCCTGGCCGCCGGTCGGGGCGACGCGGACCGACATCAGCGGTCTGTACGAGGCGCTGGCCGTGGCCGGGTACGAGTACGGGCCCGTGTTCCAGGGCGTGCGGGCCGCCTGGCGGCTCGGCGACGAGGTGTTCGCCGAGATAGCCCTCGCCGAGGGACAGCACGGCGACGTCGACGGTTTCGGTGTCCACCCGGCGCTGCTGGACGCCACCCTGCACACCGGTCTGCTGACCCCGGGCACCGAACTGCCCGCGCCCCGGCTGCCGTTCGTCTGGTCCGGCGTGCGACTGCACGCGACAGGTGCGACGAGCGTCCGGGTGCGGATCAGCCCCGTCGGCGCCGACAGCATCGCCCTCCACATCACCGACGCGACCGGGCAGCCCGTCGCCTCCGTCGACTCCCTCGCCCTGCGGGCCGTGGACCCGACCCAGCTGGGGCAGGGTTCCGGGGGCGCCGACGACGCGCTCTACCACCTCGACTGGGTTCCGGCGCGCCCCGCGCAGGAAGCGGACACCCGGCCGTGCGTGGTCGTCGGGGCGGACTTCGCCGCCTTCCGCGACGCGCGGGAGCGCGCCGCCGACAGCGACGCGCTGCTGTACCTCACCTCCGACCAGGACCGGCTCACCCCCGGCGCCGCCCGCGCCGCCGTCCACCGGGCGCTCGCCGTGGTCCAGGAGTGGCTCGGCGAGGACGCCTTCGCCGACGCCCGCCTGGTCCTCGCGACCCGCGGGGCCGTATCCACCGACCCCGCCGCCGCGCCCGAGGACCTCGCGCACGCGGCCGTATGGGGACTCCTGCGCACCGCGCAGACCGAGAACCCCGGCCGTTTCGTGCTCGTGGACCTCGACGAGGACCCGGCCTCCGCCGCAGCCCTCACGGCCGCGCTCGCCTCCGGCGAGCCGCAGCTGGCCCTGCGCGCCGGACAGGTCCTCGTCCCGCGCCTCGCCCGTGCCGCCGGCCGCGCCGACACGCTGCTCCCGCCCGCCGGGGGCGAGCCCTGGCACCTGGACGTCACGGCCCGGGGCACGCTCGAAGCACTCACCCTCGTCCCCAGTGCCGAGGCCGTGGCCCCGCTCGGGCCGCTGGAGGTCCGCGTCGCGGTCCGCGCGGCCGGGCTCAACTTCCGCGACGTGCTGATCGCGCTCGGCGTCTACCCGGGCGACGCGTCGATGGGCACCGAGGGCGCGGGCGTGGTCACCGAGATCGGTGCGGACGTCACCGGCCTCGCCGTCGGCGACCGCGTCACCGGCATGCTGCCCGGCTCCTTCGGGCCCGTGTCGGTCGTGGACCACCGGCTCGTCGTACGGATCCCCGACGACTGGTCGTACGAGGACGCCGCCGCGATGCCGATCGTCTTCGGCACCGCCTACCACAGCCTGGTCGAACTCGCCGGGCTCCGCGGCGGCGAGACCCTCCTCCTGCACGCCGCCGCCGGCGGTGTCGGCATGGCCGCCGTCCAGCTCGCCCGGCACCTGGGCGCCGAGGTCTACGGCACGGCCAGCCCCGGCAAGTGGGACGCGCTGCGCGCCTCCGGCCTGGACGACGCGCACATCGCCTCCTCCCGCACCCTCGACTTCGAGGACCGCTTCCGCGAGGCGACCGGCGGCCGCGGCGTGGACGTCGTACTCGACTGCCTGGCCCGGGAGTTCGTGGACGCCTCGCTGAGGCTGCTGCCGCGCGGCGGCCGCTTCGTCGAGATGGGCAAGACCGACATCCGTGACGCGGCCGAGGTGGCCGCCGCCCACCCGGGCGTCGAGTACCAGGCGTTCGACCTCATCGAGGTCGCGCACCGGGACCCCGACCGGTTCCGGCACATGCTCACCGAGATCGTCGCGCTGTTCGAGGCCGGCGCCCTGCGCCACTCGCCCGTACGCGCCTGGGACGTCCGCCGCGCCCCGGAGGCCTTCCGCTTCCTCAGCCAGGCCCAGAACGTCGGCAAGATCGTCCTGACCGTGCCGCCCGCTCTCGACCCCGAGGGCACCGTCCTGGTCACCGGCGGCACCGGCACCCTCGGCGCGCTGTTCGCCCGCCACCTCGTCACCTCGTACGGGGCCCGGCACCTGCTGCTGACCAGCCGACGCGGCGAGCGGGCGCCCGGCGCCGCCGCATTGCGGGCCGAGCTGGAGGGCCTCGGCGCGACCGTCACCCTCGCGGCCTGCGACACCGCCGACCGCGAGGCCCTCGCGGAGCTGCTGGCCGGTGTCCCCGCCGAGCGGCCGCTCACCGCCGTCGTCCACACCGCGGGTGTGCTCGACGACGGCACGGTCGGCGCGCTCACCCCCGAGCGTGTGGACTCCGTACTGCGCCCCAAGGTCGACGCCGCCTGGCACCTGCACGAGCTGACCCGGGACGCCGACCTCGCCGCCTTCGTCCTCTTCTCCTCCGTCATGGGCGCCATCGGCGGCGCCGGCCAGGCCAACTACGCGGCCGCCAACGTCTACCTGGACGCCCTCGCCGCGCACCGCAGGGCCGCCGGCCTCCCGGCCACCTCGCTGGCCTGGGGCTTCTGGGACCAGCGCAGCGAACTCACCGGCGACCTGGACGAGGCCGACCTCGCCCGCATGACCCGCGCCGGCCTGGTGCCGCTGGCCTCCGCCGAGGGCCTGGCCCTCTTCGACCGGGCCCTCACCGACCCCGGCGCGGCCCTCGTCCCGGCCCGACTCGACCTCGCGCGGCTGCGCACCCAGGCCGACAACGGCTCTCTGGCACCCGTGCTCTCCGGGCTCGTCCGCGCCCGCGCGGCCCGCCGGGCCGCCGCGTCGGCCACCCCGGCCGCCGGGGCCCAGGCCGCCGGGAACCGCTTCGCCGGGCTCACCGGCGGAGACCTGGACCGGGCCCTGCTGGACCTCGTACGGACCAACGCGGCGACCGTGCTCGGCCACGCCTCACCGGCGTCGATCCGCGCGGACGGCAAGTTCAAGACCCTCGGCTTCGACTCCCTCTCCGCCGTCGAACTGCGCAACCGGCTCGGCGAGGCCACCAAGCTGCGGCTGTCCGCCACCGCCGTCTTCGACCACCCGACCCCGGACGCGATGGTCGCCTACCTGCGCGGCCTCCTCGGAGTCGAGGACACCACGGCGGCCCCGGCCGTCGTACGTCAGGCTCCCGTGTCCGGCGCGGCCGGAACGGACGCCGGCACCGCCGACGATCCCATCGCGATCATCGGACTCGGCTGCCGGCTCCCCGGCGGGGTCTCCTCGCCCGAGGAACTGTGGGAACTGCTCAGCGCGGGCGCCGACACCGCCTCCGACCTGCCCGCCGACCGCGGCTGGGACCTGGAGGCCCTCTACGACGCCGACCCCGACCGCTCCCGCAAGAGCTACGTCCGCAAGGGCTCCTTCCTCTACGAGGCCGCCGAGTTCGACGCCGACTTCTTCGGGATCTCGCCCCGCGAGGCCCTCGCCATGGACCCGCAGCAGCGGCTGCTCCTGGAGACCGCCTGGGAGGCCTTCGAACGGGCGGGCATCCGCCCCGAGTCGGTGCAGGGGAGCCAGGCCGGCGTGTTCGTCGGCGCGCTCTTCCAGGAGTACGGATCGCTCATGCACGAGGCCTCGGAAGGAGTCGACGGCCTGCTGCTCACCGGCAAGACCACCAGCGTCATCTCCGGCCGACTCGCCTACTTCCTCGGCCTCGAAGGCCCCGCGATCACCGTCGACACGGCCTGCTCCTCCTCGCTCGTGGCCCTGCACCAGGCCGCGCAGTCCCTGCGCGGTGGCGAGTGCTCCCTCGCGGTCGCGGGTGGCGTCTCCGTCATGGCGACGCCCGGCATGTTCACCGAGTTCAGCCGCCAGCGCGGCCTGGCCACCGACGGCCGCATCAAGGCCTTCGCGGCCGCGGCCGACGGCACGGCCTGGGGCGAGGGCGCGGGCGTACTGATCCTGGAGCGCCTCTCCGACGCCCGCCGCAACGGGCACCCGGTGCTCGCCGTGATCAAGGGTTCGGCGATCAACCAGGACGGTGCGAGCAACGGGCTGAGTGCCCCGAACGGGCCGTCGCAGCAGCGCGTCATCCGCCAGGCCCTGGCCAACGCGGGCCTGACGGGTGCCGATGTCGACGTGGTCGACGCGCACGGCACGGGCACGAAGCTGGGTGACCCGATCGAGGCGCAGGCGCTGATCGCGACGTACGGGCAGGAGCACACGGCCGAACAGCCGCTGTGGCTCGGCTCGTTGAAGTCCAACATCGGCCACACCATGGCCGCCTCCGGCGCCGCCAGCGTGATCAAGATGGTGCTGGCCCTGCGCGAGGGCGTCCTCCCGTCGACGCTCGGCGTGGACGAGCCGACCCCGCACGTGGACTGGTCACAGGGCACCGTCTCGCTGCTGACCGAGCAGCGAGCGTGGCCCGAGCTGGACCGGCCGCGCCGTGCCGCCGTCTCCTCCTTCGGCATCTCGGGCACCAACGCCCACATGATCATCGAGGAGGCCCCGGCGCAGGCGGCCCCGGCCTCCGAGGCGCCGGAGACCGAAGCGCCGGCCGTGCTGCCGTGGGTGGTCTCCGCCAAGAGCCCCGACGCGCTGCGCGAACAGGCCGTCCGCCTCGCGGCGTTCGTGGAGCGCAACCCGCAGGCCGGCCCCGGTGCCGTGGGCGCGGCCCTGGTCGCCACGCGCGAGCGCTTCGACCACCGGGCGGTCGTGGTCGGCGGCGGGCGTACGGAGCTCCTCGCGGGCCTGGGCACCCTCGCCGCGGGCGACGCCGGGGGCCCGGTGGTCACCGGTGAAGCGGTCACCGGCCGTACGGTGTTCGTCTTCCCGGGGCAGGGTTCGCAGTGGATCGGGATGGCGGCGGGTCTGTACGCCGAGTCGCCGGCGTTCCGGGCCCGGCTCGACGAGTGCGCGCGGGCGCTGTCCGCGTACACGGACTGGGATCTGCTGCGGGTGCTGCTCGACGGGGACCCGGAGGGTCTGTTGGAGCGGGTGGACGTCATCCAGCCCGCGCTGTGGGCCGTGATGGTGTCCCTTGCCGAGGTGTGGCGCTCGTACGGTGTCCGGCCGGACGCGGTGGTGGGTCACTCGCAGGGCGAGATCGCGGCCGCTGCCGTGGCCGGTGCGCTGTCCCTCGAAGACGCGGCCCTTGTCGTCGCCCTGCGCAGCCAGGCGATCATCGCGCTGGCGGGCCGGGGCGGGATGCTGTCGGTGGCCCTGCCCGCCGACGCGGTGCGTCCGTACCTGACGCGGTGGCCCGACGACCTGGGTGTGGCGACGGTCAACGGTCCGTCCTCGACGGTCGTCTCCGGTACGAACAGTGCGCTCGACGAGCTGGTCGCGGTGCTGGAAGCCGACGGTGTGCGGTCGCGGCGGATCGCCGTGGACTACGCCTCGCACTCCCCGCACGTGGAGTCCATCGAGGCCGAGCTCGCCGACCTCCTCGCCCCGATCAGCCCCCGCGTCCCGGAGGTGGCGTTCTATTCGACCGTCACCAACAAGGTGATCGACACGGCCGCGCTCGACGCCGGGTACTGGTACCGGAACCTGCGCCGGACCGTCGAGTTCGAGAAGACCACCCGCGCCCTGCTCGCTGACGGTTTCACCACCTTCATCGAGTCCAGCGCCCACCCGGTGCTGACCATCGGTCTCCAGGAGACCTTCGACGCGATGAACGCCGGCGCCATCGCCGCCGCCGTTCCCTCCCTGCGCCGCGACGAGGGCGGGCTGGAGCGCTTCCTCCTCTCCCTCGGGCAGGCCTGGACCCACGGCGTCGACGTCGACTGGACCCCGCAGCTCCCGGCCGCCGAGCGCTTCGTCGACCTGCCCACCTACGCCTTCCAGCGCCGCCACTACTGGCTCTCCGCCGCCCACGCGCCCACCGCCGCCGTCTCCGACCTGGGGCCCGGCACGGCCGAGCACCCGCTCCTCGGGTCGGCGGTCGAGCTGCCCGGTTCCGGATCGCTGCTCTACACCGGGCGGCTCTCCCCCGCCGCGCAGCCCTGGCTCGGCGACGCGCGGACCCTGCCCGGCGCCACCTTCCTGGAGCTCGCCCTGCGGGCCGGCGAGGAGGCGGGCACCGCCCGGGTCGACGAACTCACCCTCCACGAGCCCCTGGTCGTGCCCCGGCGCGGCGGCGTACAGCTGCGCGTCGAGGTCGGCGAGCCCGCCGGCGACGGGCGGCGCGCGCTGTCCGTGCACTCCCGGCGCGAGGGCCGGGCGCCGGGCACCGCATGGACCCGGCACGCCACGGCCGTCCTCGCGGCGGACGAGACCGAGCCCGCCTGGAACCTGGAGGTCTGGCCGCCGCTCGACGCCGAACCCCTCGCCGCCGGGTCGCTGCCCGGCGTACGGGCGGCCTGGCAGCGGGACGGCGAGCTGTACGCGGAGATCGTGCCCGGTGAGGGCGACCGGCAGGACCCGGCGGGCTACGGCCTGCACCCCGCCCTGCTGGAGGCGGCGCTCGGCTCCGCCGCGCTCGCCGGGATCCCGGCGGGGGCCGTCGCGGCGCAGTGGCGCGACGTCACCCTGCACGCCGTCGGCGCGACCACCCTGCGCGTACGGTTCAAGGCCGCCGCCCACGAACCCCTCGGCATCGCCGCCGAGATCGCGGACGGCGGCGGGACTCCCGTGGCCACCGTCGGCGCGGTCGTACTGAACGCCGAAGCCGCCTCCGAGGAGCGGATCCGGCAGGCCGCGGCCGCCCAGCGCGGCGGGCACCACACCGTCGACTGGGCCGACGAGCAACCCGTCCCGGCGGCCGGGGCGGCCCCGCAGAGCTGGGCCGTGGTCGGCGAGGACGCCTTCCGTGCCCGCTCCGGCCTGATGGCCGCCGGCACCTACGCCGAGGCCCACCCCGGCCTGGACGCCCTGGCCGCCCGGATCGAGGCGGAGGGCGCACCCGCGCCCGACGTGGTCCTGGTCTCCGTGGCGGCCGGCGGCGCGACCGTCGGGGCGGACACCGCCGAAGCCGTACGGCGTGCCGTGGACGAGGCCGCGCAGCGGGTCCGCACCTGGCTGGCCGACGCCCGGTTCGCCGGCTCCCGGCTGGTGTTCCTCACCAAGGACGCCACCGCCGCCTCGGCCCCGCAGGGCGGCGACCCGGCCGCGGCGGCCGTGTGGGGCGTGGTCCGCGCCGCCCAGGAGACGGCGCCCGAGCGCTTCGTCCTGGCCGACACCGACGGCAGCAAGGCCTCGTGGCGTTCCCTCGTGAAGGCCCTCGCCGGCGGCAACGACCAGGTGGCACTGCGCCGCAGCACCCTCAAGGTGCCCCGGCTGGTCCCGGCGACCCCGGACGCCTGGCCGTCGTACGACGCCGAGGGCACCGTCCTCGTCGTCGGCGGTGGCGAGGCGGCCGACCTGTACGCCCGTCACCTCGCCGAACGGCACGGCGTGGCGGTCGTCCGCGCGGCCGGCGCCACCGACCGGGAGGCCTGGACGGACGTCCTCGCGGCCCTGCCCGTCGACCGCCCGCTCACCGCCGTCGTCCACGCCGTGGACCCGGCGCCTGACGCGGACCGGCCCGAGGAGGCGGCGGCCCGGACGGCCCGCACCGCACTCGCCCTGCGCGAGGCGGCCGGGGCGGACGCCTCGTACGTGATGCTCTCCGCCGACGAGGGCGCCCCCGCGGCCTTCCTCGAAGGCTGGGCGCGGGTCCTCCGCGCCGCCGGCACCACCGCCGTGGCACTCGCCGTGCCCTCCGGTACCGCCGGGCACCTCGACGGGGAACTGCTGGAGGCCGCGACCGCCGTCGGCGCGGCGGGAGTCCTCGTCGCCGAGCCGGACTTCGAGGCGCTCGCCGCCCGCGCGGCGGCGGGCCGGCTGCCGGCCGTGTGGCGCGGGCTGGTCCGCGTACCGGTCCGGCGCACCGTCAAGGAGGGCCCGGCCGAGACCGGCTCCTTCAAGCAGCGGCTGCTCGCCCTCGACGACGCGGGCCGGGACGCGACTCTCCTGGACCTCGTACGGGGACAGGCGGCGAGCGTGCTCGGACACGGCTCGGGCGAGGCCGTCGACCCCGACCGCAAGTTCCGCGACATGGGCTTCGACTCGCTCTCGGCACTCGCCCTGCGCAACGCCCTCAACGACGCCACCGCGCTGCGCATGCCGCCCGGTGTCGTCTTCGACCAGCCCACCTCCGCTGAGCTGGCCCACCACATGAAGCAGCAGATCCTCGGCCGGTAAGGAGACCAGGCGTGAGAGTGGAAGGTGTGTACGTCAATGCCCTCGGGGTGTTCCTGCCCCGTCGGGTGAGTGCCGAGGACGCCGTCGCCGACGGCCGGTACGACGAGGAGGTCTACAAGGCGAGCGGCCTGACCGGCACCCACGTGTCGGACGGGATCGCCGCCCTCGACATGGCGGTCACCGCCGCCCGGCAGGCGCTGGAACGGTCCGGACTCGACGCCGAGGACGTCGAGTCCCACATCCACAGCGGCGTCTACTACCAGGGGCCCGACGGCTCCTACCCGCCCGCGTACGTCCTGCGCGAACTCGGCGTCGGCCGGGTCCCGTCGCTGCACATCCGGCAGGGCTGCAACGGCATGCTCGCCGCCCTGGAGGTCGCGGTCGGGCAGATGACCGGCGCCGCCGAGGTGGAGACCGCGCTGCTCACCACCGCGCAGAACTTCTCCACCCCGCTGATCGACCGCTGGCGCGGCTTCGGCGACTCGTACGTCCTGGCCGACGGGGCGGCCGCGGCCGTGCTCAGCAGCGAGGACGGTTTCGCCGAGGTGCGTTCCGTCAACTCCGGGACCCTGCCCGAACTGGAGGCCTGGCACCGCGGTGACGAATCGCTGCTGCCGCCGCAGGACGGGGCGGGCGAGAAGCTGGCCGTCGCCGAGCGGGCCGCGCTGTTCAACGAGCGGGAGATGTCCCTCGCCGAGACCGTCGAGCGGATCGGCGAGTTCGACCTCGACATCGTGCACCGCTCGCTGGTCGACGCCGGGCTGAACGCCTCCGACATCGCCCGCGTCATCCCCATCAACCAGGACGGGCGCATGATCGAGTTCTCGGTCATGGCCCCCCTCGGCCTCCCGATGTCCCGCTCCAGCTGGGACTACGGCCGTTCCGTCGGCCACGTGGGCGCCGCCGACCTGGTCATCTCCCTCGACCACCTGGTCCGCACCGGCGAACTCGCACCCGGTGACCACGTCCTGTTGCTCTCCCAGGGACCCGGCTGGATCAGCTCCGCCGCCGTCGTCACGATCAAGGAAGTCCCCGCATGGTGAACACGACCACGACCACCTCCGCTCATGTCTCGGTACCGGGTACGGAGCTGTACTACGAGAAGACCGGATCCGGCCCGCTGCTCTTCCTGATGGACGGCGGCGGTGGCGACGCGCGCCGTACCGGGGCCCTCGTCGAGCGGCTGTCCGGCCGCTACACGGTCGTCACCTACGACCGGCGCGGCATGTCCCGCTCCGCCGTCGGCGACCCGGCGCCCGAACTCGGCCCGCAGGTGCACACCCGGGACCTGGCGCTGCTCATGGAGGCCCTCTCCGACGGGCCCTCGTTCCTCTTCGGCCACAGCGTCGGCGGCGTCATCGGGCTGCACCTGACCGCGACCCGCCCCGACCTCGTGTCGGTGTACGCCGCCCACGAGCCGTCCGAACTGGCCCTGCTGACCGGCGCCGACCGGGAGGCGGCCGCCGGTCTGATCGCCGCCGCCGAGGCCGACTACCGCACCGCCGGCTGGGGCCCCGCGCTCGCCCACATGGCCCGGTTCAACGACATCGACCTGGCCAACCAGGACGTCGAACCGGACGTCGTACCGGCCCCCATGACCGCGGAACAGCTCGCCAACATCGAGTTCTTCCTCGCCCACGAGATCGGCTCGTACCGCCGGCACCTGCTGGCCGACGCCGACCTCGACGCCCTCGGGTCGGGCCCCACCCGTGTCGTCCCGCTGGCCGGTCGCCCCTCCGACAGCAGCTGGTCGTACCGCTGCGCCCGGAACCTCGCCGACCGGCTGGGGACCCCGCTGGAGTCCGTACCCGGCGGCCACAACGGCCTCAAGACCCACCCGACGGCCTTCGCGAACCGTCTCCACGAGGTCTTCGGCGCGTCCTGACCCCACCCGCACGACAGAGGGGCCCGTAGGACACCCCGGTGTCCTACGGGCCCCTCGCGTCGGCCCGCGCTGTCATGGCGGCGGTTACCGCGGGTCGGCGTTGAACTTCGAGGCCGACCAGAAGTAGCCGAGCACCGTCAGACCCACGCACCAGGCGACGGCCAGCCACCCGTTGTTGCCGATCTCGCTGCCGAGCAGCAGCCCGCGCAGGGTCTCGATGGCCGGGGTGAACGGCTGGTACTCGGCGATCGGCTGGAACCAGCCCGGCATCGAGTCGACCGGGACGAAGGCGCTGGACAGCAGCGGCAGCAGGATCATCGGCATCGCGTTGTTGCTCGCGGCCTCGGCGTTCGGGCTGATCAGCCCCATGCCGACGGCGATCCAGGTGAACGCCAGGGCGAAGAGCACCAGCAGTCCGAACGCCGCGAGCCATTCCAGGGCCGTCGCGTCCGTGGCCCGGAAACCGATGGCCAGACCGACGAGACCGACGAGGACCACGCTCGAGATCGACTGCAGGACGCTGCCGATGACGTGCCCGACGAGCACCGAGGGACGGTGGATCGCCATCGTCCGGAAGCGGGCGATGATGCCCTCGTTCATGTCGTTGGCGACGGAGACCGCCGTACCGATCGTGGTGCTGCCGATGGTCATCAGCAGCAGACCCGGAACGATGTACGCGATGTACGCGGAGCGGCCGCCGCCGCCCAGGCCCGCGCTCATGGCGTCGCCGAAGATGTAGACGAAGAGCAGGAGCAGCATGATCGGCGTGAGCAGCAGGTTCAGGGTCAAGGACGGGTAGCGCCGCGCGTGCAGCAGGTTGCGGCGGAGCATCGTGGACGAGTCGCGCAGGGCGAGGGAGAGGGAGCTCATCGAACAGCCTCCTTCGGCTGGTTGGTGTTCGTGGTCAGGGCGAAGAACACGTCGTCGAGGTCGGGGGTGTGGACGGTGAGCTCGTCGGCCTCGATGCCGGCGGAGTCGAGCCGGTCGAGGACGGAGCGCAG
>NZ_JBIARJ010000044.1:0-13166 GCF_042889825.1 Streptomyces sp. NPDC002467
GCCACCGGCCCCACCACCGCCTTCGCGCTCTCCCGCCTCGCCGACCCCGACACCCTGCACCAGACCCCCATCGGCGTCTTCCGCAGCGTCGAGCGACCCGTCTACGACACCCTCATGGCCGACCAGCTCGACACGGCCGTCGACCAGAAGGGCAAGGGCGACCTGTCCTGGCTCCTCACCGGCAACGACACGTGGACCGTCGCGGGCTGACGGTCCCCCCGGTGCCACCGCCCGGGGGAGTGCCGCAAACCTGGCTCCTGACACCGGGTGGCCGGCACTTCCCCCGGGACGGTTCCGAGTACGAGAGCGTGCTCGACGCCGACGAGCTGCGCCGCGCGAGCACGTACGTACGCCCCCCGGACCGCGAGCGGTTCCTGTTCGGCCGTTGGGCGCTGCGCCGGCTCCTCGGGGCCCATCTGGGCAGGCCGCCGCGCGAGATCGAGCTGGTCCGGGAGGCCTGCCCCGGCTGCGGCGGTCCGCACGGGCGGCCCGCCGTGTCCGGGACCCCGCTGCACTTCTCGCTCTCCTACGCGGCCGACCGGGTGCTGTTGGCCTTCGCCCGTACCCCCGTCGGCGCCGACATCGAGGCCGTGGCCGCGCCGCGGGTGGCGGCGGACATGGCCGACGGCCTGCACCCCGGCGAGCGCGCGGAGTTGACGGCCCTCGCTCCCGCCGCCCGGCCGGCCGCGTTCACGCGCTGCTGGGCGCGCAAGGAGGCGTACCTGAAGGGCACCGGCGCCGGCCTCGCCGACGGCGTCGCCCACGTCTTCCTCGGGTGCGGCCCGGACCCCGCCCGACCCCCGGGATGGGCCGTGTACGACATCGCGGCCGGCGAGGGATTCGCCGCCGCATGCGCGGTCCGCACCGGTGCACCCCAACCAACTGATCCATCAGATACAGATGTATCTGGACTGATATAAGGTCGTCGGTGTGAATGGAGTACAGCTCTTCCTGCTGGGACGCACGCTGATGAAGATCGGTGAGGAGGCCATCCCCACCGACCGACTCGGCAAGCGGCCGACGAGCACGCGGTCCGTGTTGATCGTGATGCTCGACATCTACGCCCACCCGGACACGACGGTCGGCGAGATCGCCACCCGCTCCGGTCTGCCGCAGAGCGCCGTGTCCGCCTGTGTGGCGCGGCTCCGGGAGACCGGGTCGGTGGTGACGCGGACCGACCCCCGCGACCGGCGCCGGACCCTGGTCCGGCAGAACCCCGAGGTGACCGACCGCCGCGCCGAGGTCGCCGGGGCGCGTGTCGACGACGCCCTCGCCACGGCGCTCGGAACCGACGACCCGGTGGAGGTCGCCGAGGTGGTCGCCCTCCTGGAGGCCCTGTCCCGGCGCCTGTCGCCGGAGGTACTGGCCCGGCTGTCGCCGGACCCGTCATGACGGCCTGACGGCCTGACGGTCGGACACGACGAAGCCGCCCGGGTGATCTGCACCCGGGCGGCTTCGTCGTGTCGTCTCTCGGCGGTGGGTCCTACTCGGCGACGTACGTGTACCCGCTCCACGCGAAGACCAGGAGCTCCAGCTCCTCCTCCGTGATCGTGCCGTCCGTGGGCTCGAAGTGCTCGTACCGGTTTCCCACGAGCAGCTTCACCTTGGAGTTGGTGTCCTCGACGTAGCGGACCCGCTCCTCGGGCTTGAGTTCGAGCGTCGCAGGTCCGCCGCTGAGTACCACGTTGGGGCTCTGTGTTGTCATGGCGTCGTCTCCTCTGGGGCGCGGATACGGAGGCAGTGACGTCACTGCGCGGACAGGATCAGACGTCCGGCTAAAGCCGCTCTAAACGCCCGCCGCCGCCTTCGGCGCCCCGGCGGCAGCCGCTGCGGGAGCCGCTGCGGCAGCCGCTGCGGCAGCCGCTGCGGGAGCCGCCCCGGCCGCCCCGCCCGACGCCGTTTCCTTGGTCCGGCCGCGCACCAGGAAGCAGCCCAGCACGCCCAGCAGGACCACCGCGATCGGCAGCGCCGCCGTCACGTGCAGGGTCGCGACGAAGGCGTCCGCGTACAGCTTCCCGGTGGCCAGCTCCGCCGCCAGCCGGCCCTGGAGCAGGGCGCCCACGGCGGCCGCACCGATGACCGAACCGATCTGCCGCACCGTGTTGTTGACCGCGGAAGCCGCCCCGGCGAGCCGCGGGTCGACGCCCCGCATCGCCTCGGCGGACATCGGGGCGACCACGCAGCCGATGCCGAGTCCGGTGATGACGGTGGCCGGGACGAAGGCGTACCAGGGGGTCGCGGGACCGGCGATCAGCACGATCGCGGCGATGCCCACGGCGTACAGGGTCAGACCCGCCATCAGCAGGTACTTGCCGCCGACCTTGTCCGAGAGCCGGCCCGCGAAGGGTCCCACCGCCATCGACACCAGCGAGGACGGGGCCAGCACCAGGCCTGCCTTGATCGCGCTCAGGCCGAGCACGGACTGCAGGTAGAGGTTGAAGGGGAGGACCAGTCCGATCATCGCCATCGACACCAGGGCGACCATCACCGTCAGCACGGAGAAGTTGCGGTCCTTGAAGAGCGCGAACGGAACGAGCGGCTCGCGGTCCTGACGGCCGCGCTGGTGGAAGAAGAACCCGGCGGCCAGCGCCGCACCCGCGGCCATCAGTCCCCAGATCCCGGTGCCCCAGTGGTAGTGCTCGCCCTCCTGGAGCGCGAAGGTCAGGCAGAACAGCGCGGCCGTGGCCAGCAGGACGCCGGGGACGTCGAAGGTGCGCGTGCGGCCGGTCCGTACGTCGGGCACCACCAGGAAGGTCAGCACCAGCGCCGCGATCCCGATCGGCACGTTCACCAGGAAGATCCAGCGCCATCCGACGGTGGAGACCAGCACGCCGCCCAGGGTCGGACCCGACAGCGTGGCCAGACCCGCCACCATGCCCCAGATGCCCATCGCCGTGCCGCGCCGCGCGGCCGGGAAGACCGACATGATCAACGCCATCGTCTGCGGTGTCAGCAGCGCCGCGCCGAGGCCCTGCACCCCGCGGGCCGCGATCAGCATCACCGGGCCGGTGGCCAGCCCGCAGGCGATGCTCGCGGCGGTGAACACCACCACGCCGGCGACGAACAGGTTGCGGGGCCCCCACAGGTCGCCGAGCCGGCCGGCGGTGATCAGCAGCACGGCCAGGACGAGGGCGTAGCCGCTGACCACCCACAGGGTCTGGTCCAGGGTCGCCCCCAGTGCGTCGATCATCTCGGGGATCGCGATGTTCACGATCGTCAGGTCCAGCAAGGTCATGAAGAACCCCAGTGACATGGTCACCAGTACCGCCCAGGGATTCCCGGCCCACTTCCGCATGTGTCCACTCCTCTCGCGCCGTCTGCTGGGAGCAACCGTAATGCATCTTTTTTGATGCATCAAGATGGATGGATATTTGGAATGGCCGTGAGCGGCCGAGAGCAGCCGTGAGAGGCCGTCTGGGGCGGGGCTCGGCCAGGCTGGGGTGGCGCGCGTCCCCCGGCGTCCGGCAGCCTGTGCCCCGTACCACCGGGACCACGGATAGGGGAGTGTCAGCGTGCTCACGGCACTTGAAGGCGCGTACGGGGACCGCGCGGACGCCGTCACCGTCGCGGGCCGCACCGCCTCGTACGAGGAACTGCTCGGCGCCGCCGGAGCGGTGGCCGCGGACGTCGCGGGGGCCCCGGCCTTCGCCGTCACGGCGACTGCCTCGCTGGAGACCGTGGCCGCCGTGGTCGGCGGCCTGCTGGCCGGGGTGCCCTGCGTGCCGCTGCCGCCCGACGCCGGGCCCGCCGAGCGGGAGCACATCCTGCGCGACTCGGGGGCCGCGGAGATCGCGGTCGACTTCGCGCGCCGCGCGGACGCCCCCTCCGGGAAGCCCGCCGCGTCCGAGGACCCCGCCCTGATCCTCTACACCTCCGGCACCACCGGCCCGCCCAAGGGCGTGGTGCTCGGCGGCGCCGCCATCGCCGCGGACCTCGACGCGCTCGCCGACGCCTGGCAGTGGAGCGCCGACGACACCCTCGTGCACGGGCTGCCGCTGTTCCACGTGCACGGCCTGGTCCTCGGAGTGCTCGGCGCCCTGCGCACCGGCAGTCGCCTCGTGCACACCGGGCGGCCGACGCCCGACGCCTACGCCTCGGCCGGCGGCAGTCTGTACTTCGGGGTGCCGACCGTGTGGTCCCGCATCGCCGCCGAACCGGACGCCGCCTCCGCGCTGTCCGGGGCCCGGCTGCTCGTCTCCGGCAGCGCGGCCCTGCCCGCGCCCGTCTTCCGCGACCTCGAACGGCTCACCGGCCACCGCCCCGTCGAGCGCTACGGCATGACCGAGACCCTGATCACCATCAGCGGTTGGGCGGGCGGCGAGGTCCGCCCCGGCACGGTCGGCACCCCGCTCACCGGCATCCGCACCCGCGTCGCCGCCGAACCGGGAGCCGGCATCGGGGAGCTCCAGCTGACCGGTCCCACGCTGTTCTCCGGATACCTCGGCCGGCCGGAGGCCACCGCCGCCGCGTACACCGAGGACGGCTGGTTCCGCACGGGAGACATCGCGGCCGTCGACGAGACGGACGGCGTCCACCGGATCGTGGGCCGCGCCTCCATCGACATGATCAAATCCGGGGGCTACCGGATCGGCGCGGGCGAGATCGAGAACGCCCTGCTCGACCACCCCAAGGTGCGCGAGGCCGCGGTCGTCGGCGTCCCCGACGCGGACCTCGGGCAACGGATCGTCGCGTACGTCGTCGCCGACGGGGTCACCGGCGCCGAACTCACCGACTTCGTCGCCGCGCACCTGTCGGTGCACAAGCGCCCGCGCGAGGTCCGCTTCGTCACGGCGGTGCCGCGCAACGCCATGGGCAAGCCGCAGAAGAAGCTCCTGCTGGAGGGCGGCCACGACGAGCGCGCCTGACGGAATATCCGAGGGCGGGCGGGGCCCGGCGTGAGTACGTTGACCCGCATGGATCAATCTGCCGCCGGTCCCGGAACCGACCGCCGCGCCCTCGCGGCGGCGTCCGTCACCGTCGCCCTCTGGGCCTCCGCCTTCGTCTCCATCCGGTCGGCGGCGGCGCACTACGACCCGGGAGCACTGGCCCTGGGGCGGCTCCTGACGGCGTCGATCGCCCTCGGGTTCGTCCTGCTCGTCAAGCGGGTCCCGTTCCCGCCGCGCCAGGCCTGGCCCGGCATCCTCGCCTCGGGCGTGCTCTGGTTCGGCCTCTACATGGTCGCGCTGAACTGGGGCGAACAGGGCGTGGACGCGGGTACCGCGGCCATGATCGTGAACATCGGCCCGATCGTGATCGCCCTGCTCGGCGGTTGGCTGCTCAAGGAGGGCTTCCCGCCGATGCTGATGGCGGGGATGGCCGTCTCCTTCGCCGGCGCGGTCGTCGTCGGCCTGTCCACCTCCGAGGGAGGCTCCTCCTCCCTCGCCGGTGTGCTGCTCTGCCTGCTCGCCGCGCTCACCTACGGGGCCGGGGTGGTCTCCCAGAAGCCGGCGCTGCGCCACGCGAGCCCGATCCAGGTGACCACGTACGGCTGCTTCGTCGGCACGGCGATCACGCTGCCCTTCGTCCGGCAGCTGGTCTCCCAACTGCCGGGGGCCCCGCTGTCGGCCACGCTCAACATGCTCTACCTGGGCCTGTTCCCGACCGCGCTCGCCTTCACCACCTGGACGTACGCCCTCTCCCGGACCACCGCCGGGAAGATGGGCGCGACCACCTACGCGGTGCCCGCCGTCGTGGTGCTCTTCGCCTGGATCGTCCTGGACGAGATCCCGGGCACGCTGACCCTGCTCGGCGGCGCGATCTGCCTGGCCGGGGTCGCCGTCTCCCGCAGGCGCCCGGCGGTGCGACCGGCCGACGCACCCGTCTCACGGAAGGCCTGACGGGGCGCCGGCCGGGCTCTCGGGGCCCGGCCTGACTCTCGGAGCCCGGCCGGACCCTCAGGGCCCGGCCGGTCCTCGCGGTCGGACCGGTCAGGCCACGGCGCCGCTGTCCACGGCGGCCGTGTTCCCGAAGGCCTTCACGGCCTGGTAGTAGGTCCAGGCGGTGGAGTCGCACGAGGTCTTCTTCAGCCCCGAGTACGCGGAACACACCCGCTTCAGGTCGGCGTACAGCGCGTCGTCGAGCCGCGACTTGTTCGCGCTGAACGTGCCCGCCTGCTTGTAGTTGCGGTAGCCGAAGTCGTGGCGGGCGCACGCCGTCTGGAAGGGGAAGCCGAACGGGTTGTCCGGGGAGGACGAGCAGTAGTCCGTCGACCAGTCGAACCCGTAGGCCGACCAGGAACCCTGGTTGTTGCGGGCCGAGAGCCAGGCGTTGTAGCTCGCGGAGCTGGTCTGCGTCCAGCTGCTCAGGACCTGGGGCTTGTCGGCCGGCGCCGCGGAGGCCGGGGTGGCCAGGGCGACGAGGGCGGCGGCGGAAGCGGCGATCACGGTGGCGAGTCGACGGCGCATCAAAATCCTCCGGGGACGGGGGCGCCGGGGGTTCCCGGCACCGGGCCGCCCCAGACTGGGAGGACCGGATATGGCGCGGCCCCGGCGCGCCTATACGCAACCTCCGCGCACCACGTCCGGTCACGGCGGGAGCCACACCCGCGGACCTCCCGAGAAGGCTCTTTCGAAGTAGATCTACTGACCGGTAACTGATCACATGAGCAGGTGCGTTGGGGATGCGCACGGAAGGCGAGCCCAGGGGGACGCAGCGATGCGCGAGGTCTTGTTCGGCCTGTTGGGGCCGCTCGACGTGCAGATCGACGGGGTCTCCGTCCACCTGGGCGGAGCCCGCCAGCGGACCCTGCTGGCGGTGCTGCTCCTGTCACCCGGCCGGATCGTCTCCGTGGACAGCCTCATCGACGCCGTCTGGCCCTCCGGAGCCCCCACCACCGCCCGCAACCAGATCGCCATCTGCGTCGCCCGCCTGCGCAAGGCGTTCAGGGGCGCCGCCGCGCCCACCGGACCCGGCGACAGCACCCCGCTGATCACGACCTCCCACCCCGGCTACGTCCTCAACCCGCTGGAACACCGCATCGACGCCGTCGCCTTCGACGACGCGGTCCGCCGGGCCCGCGAACTGGCCCGCGACGGCCGGAACGCCGAGGCCTGCGACGCGTACGCCGAAGCGCTCTCGCTGTGGCGCGGCCGCGCCCTGGAAGGGGTGACCGGCCCCCGCGTGGAACAGGAGGCCGCCCGCCTGGAGGAACTGCGCCTCGACGTCCACGAGGAGTACGCGGGACTGCGCCTCCAGCTCGGCCGCCACCGCACCCTCATCCCCGAACTCTCCGCGCTCGTCCGGGAGAACCCCCTGCGGGAACAGGCCCGCGCCCACCTGATGCTCGCCCAGTACCGCTCCGGGCGCCGCGCCGCCGCCCTGGAGGTGTTCCGCGAGGGCCGCGCCCTGCTCGTCGGCGAACTGGGCATCGAGCCCGGCCCCGTGCTCCAGGACCTCCACGACCTCGTACTGAGCGACTCGCCCGAACTGACCCGCCCGCCCGCCGACCCCGCCCCGGCCCCCGCCGCCCACGTCCCCGCCCAGCTGCCCGCCGCCTCCGCCTCCTTCACCGGCCGCGCCGGGGAACTGCGGGCCCTGGACCGGATGCTCGACGAACGCCTCGGCCAGTCACCGCCGACCGTGGCCGCCATCAGCGGCATCGCCGGAGTGGGCAAGACCGCCCTCGCCGTCCAGTGGGCCAACCGGATCGCCGCCCGCTTCCCCGACGGCCAGCTCTTCAGCGACCTGCGCGGCTACGACGAGACGCACGAGCCGCTGTCACCGGCCACCACCCTCGACCGCTTCCTGCGCGACCTCGGCGTCCCCGCCGCCCGGATCCCCGCCGACCCCGGCGACCGGGCCGCCCTCTTCCGCAGCGTGCTCGGCGGCAAACGCGTCCTGATCGTCCTCGACAACGTCCGCTCCTTCCGGCAGATCCGGCCGCTCCTCCCCGGCAACGGCCGCTGCTGCGTGCTCATCACGAGCCGCGACCTGATGGACGACCTGATCGGCGACTACGCCGTCCTGCGCGTCGGACTCAACGCCATGTCCGCCCCCGAGGCCACCGCACTGCTCGCCGAGGTCGCCGGAGCGGACCGGATCACCGCGGACCCCGACGCCACCGAACGCCTCGGAGAACTGTGCGACCGGCTGCCGCTCGCCCTGCGCATCGCGGGCTCCCGGCTCGCCGCCAAACCCCACTGGTCCGTACGGAGCCTGGTCACCCGGCTGGAGGACCAGCGCCGCAGACTCGACGAACTCAGCCCGGGCGAGGGCGGCGTACGCGCCGGGTTCAGGCTCAGCTACCGCGATCTGACCCCTGACGCCCGCCGGCTCTACCGGCGCCTCGGACTGCTCGGCGTGCCCGACTTCGCCGCCTGGGCCGGCGCGGCGCTCGTCGACACCGACCCGGCCCACGCCGAGGACCTCATGGAGCAGCTCGTGGACACGCAGCTCCTCGAAGTGGCCCCCTCCTCGGGCCCCGCCACCCGCTACCGCCTCCAGGACCTGCTGCGGCTCTTCGCCTGGGAACGCGCCCGCGAGGAGGAGAGCGAGGAGGAACGCACCGCCGCGGTCGAGCGGGCGTACGGAGGCTGGCTCCACCTCGCCGACAAGGCCCGCGAACGCACCTACGGCGGCGCGCACGCGCCCGCCTACGGCCGGGTGAAGCCCTACCCGCTGCCGGACAAGCTCGTCGGCGAACTCCTCGCCGACCCCATCGCGTGGTTCGAGTCCGAACGCGTCGCCCTCGGTGCCGTCATCAGCCACTGCGCGGCCAGTGACCACCTCGCCGCCTACGCCTGGGGGCTGACCCTCAACAGCACCACCCTCTTCGAGGCCCACAACTACCTGGAGGACTGGCGCACCTGCGCCGACCACGCCGTCGCCTCGGCCGCCCGCACCGGCGACACCCTGGGCGAGGCCACGATGCTGCGCTCCCTGGCCACCCTCGCGATCTACCAGCGGCACTACACGGAGGCCCAGCCCCTGCTCGGCCGCGCCCTGGCCCTCTTCGACGCGTGCGGCGAGGTCCACGGACGCGCCGTGACCCTGCGCAACCTCGCCCTGTGCGCCCGCTTCTCCGGCGACCTCGACGGGGCGACGAACGACGCCCGCGAGGCCCTGAGCGGGTTCCGGACGGCCGGGGACACCGCGGGGGAGTCCCACGCCCTGGGCGTGCTCGCGCAGATCGAACTCGAACGCGGCAACGTCGCCGACGGGATCGCGCTGTGCCGGCAGGCCATCGCCAAGAGCCGGGAGGCGGGCAGCGTCCGGGGCGAGACCCAGAACACCTACCGGCTGGCCGAGGCCCTGCTGCGACACGGCGACCCCGTCGGCGCGGAACGGGTCTGCCTCACGGTGCTGGACCTGACCCGGGAGGACGGCGACCGGCTCGGCGAGGCCCACGCCCTGCGCGGCATCGGCGAGGCCCGCTGGCGCCGGGGCGCGTACGAGAGCGCCCTCACCGTGCTGCGCCAGGCGCTGACGGTGGCCGAGGAGGTCTCCGACCGGTTCCTGAGGGCCCGCGTCGAAACGGACCTCGGCTGCGCACTCGCGGTGGGCGGCGACCCCGCCGCCGCACCCCGCCTGGAGTCGGCCCGGGCGACCTTCGGAGAACTCCACTCCACGGTGTGGCGAGACCGCCTGGCCCGACTCCTCACCACCATCACCACGACCGGCCCTGTCCGGGTCACACCGCGGACGCTGATCGAAGTACTGGAAGGCTGACGCGTTCAGCCCCGCCGGCGTTCGAGGCGCGGGGTCCGGGGCTGAGCCCCGTGCAGCGGCGGCCGGCCCGGCAGACCACCCCGGCCACCGCTAGTGCTCTGGCCGGAAAGGTTTGCCGGCTCGCGGCGTCCGGTGCGGTGCATCGCAAGGCGGAGGGCCACGCCTTGTACTGGACGTACTTGCGTGGCGCGACAACGCGGCGAGGTGCCGTGCCGGGCGTCGTGAGGCGGTGAACCTTTCCGGTCAGAGCACTAGGTCCACGGCACCTCGACGGTGTCCAACACCTCCCCGACGGCCCCGGCCACCCCGCCGACCACCTCGGTGATGACGACCGGCCCCGGCCCGGTCCACGGCACCTCGTCCGCCGCCGCCTGCCCCGCCGACCCCACCACGAGGGCCGCGACGGCGGCCGCGGAGCAGAGGACGCCGGCGAGGACGGTGCGGGTGTTTCGCATGTTCCGCATGCGGGATCTCCTAGCGCTGTGGCCACTTCGCCGCCTGACCGGCACGACGGACGCGACGCTACGCAGCAGCGCTGTCAAGCCGATGTCGCCCCTATTTCGCCAACCGGGGGGCCTGTCCCGGAGGCGGAAACAGCGATCCGACATCGGTAGGACAGCGCGGTCGGCGAAGGTGGCGCACAGAGCCCCAACGCGCCCGCCGTCGACAGGACACCATGGAACTTCAGCTGCTCGGCCCGGTCGAAGCCACCCGTGAGGGCACTCGGATCGCGCTCTCGGGAACGAAGCTGCACACCGTGCTGGCGGCCCTGCTGCTCGCCCGCGGCCGCGTCGTGCCCGACACCCGCCTCAGCCCGCTGCTGTGGGGCGGCCGGCCGCCGGCCACGATGAGCGCGCAGCTCCACACGTACGTCTCCCGGCTGCGCAAACTCCTGGAACCCGAGGTCACCCTGGAGCGCCGCGGACCCGGCTACGCCATACGGGCCGGCGACAGCCGGCTCGACATCGCGGAGTACGAGCGGTTCGACCGGCTCGGCCGCCAGGCCCTCCAGGAACACCGGTACGAGGAGGCCGGCACCCTGCTGCGCGACGCGCTGGAGCTGTGGCAGGGGCCCATGCTGGTGAACGCCACCGAGCACCTCGTGCAGGAGGAGGTCCCGCAGTGGGAGGAGGCGCGCGCCGCCACGCTGGAGAACCGGATCGAAGCCGACCTCGCCCTCGGCCACCACCAGCGGATCACCGCCGAACTCACCCGACTGGTGGCCGATTTCCCGCTCCGCGAGCGGATGCGCGCCCAGTTGATGACGGCCCTCTACCGGTGCGGGCGCCAGGCCGACGCCCTCCACGTCTTCCACGAGGGCCGCTCCGTGCTCGCCGAGGAACTGGGCGTCGAACCCGGCCACGGCCTGCGGGCCGCCCACGAGGCCCTGCTGGGCGCCAGGCTGGACCTCGCACCACACCCCGCCGCCGAGCCCGGGCGCACCCGGCCGACCGGACCCGCGCCGAACCCCGCGTCCGCTTCGACGCCCGCGATCCCGGTTTCCGCCGAGGCGCCGCCGCCCTTCATGCTGCCGCCCGACACCGGGGTCGCCTTCACCGGCCGCACCCGCGAACTGGCAGCCCTGCGCCGCCTGTTCACGGGTGGTGCCGCAGGGGAACCGCGACGCTGCCTGATCACCGGGATGGCGGGCATCGGCAAGACCGCCCTCGCCGTCCACGCCGCGCACGCCGCCCAGGAGGACTTCCCCGACGGCCGGCTCCACGCCGACCTGACCGAGCCGGACGGGGCCCCCAAGGACCCGCGCGCCGTGCTGGTCCGCTTCCTGCGCGCGCTCGGAGAGGAACCGCCCGCGGCCGCCGCGCACGACCTCGACGAGCTGGTACGGCTCTACCGCACCCGGACGGCGGGCCGCCGGATCCTGGTCCTGCTGGACAACGCCGCCGACACCGCCGGGCTCACCGCGCTCCTGCCCGCCGGCCCGCACTCCGCCGCGCTCGTCACCGGACACGTCCACCTCGCCGCCGCCACCGGGCCCCACACGCTCGCCCTCGGCCCGATGAACCGCGATGACTCCCTCGACCTGCTCACGAACACCGTGGGCACGGCCCTCACCGCCACCGAGCCGGGCTCCGTGGAACGGATCGTGGACTTCTGCGGCGGCATACCGCTCGCCCTGCGCATCGCCGGGGCCCGCCTCGCCTCCCGCCCGCACTGGTCCGCGGCCCGGCTCGCCCAGCGGTTGGCGGACGAGCGCACCCGGCTGGCGGAACTCTCCTTCGGCGAGCTGGACATGGCCGGAGCGCTCGCCGGCTGGCTGCGCCGCACCGACGCGGAGACCCGCGGACTGCTGGCCCGCCTCTCGGTGCTCGGACGGCACCCGTTCTCCGCGGCCTCAGCCGCGACGGTCCTCGGCCTGCCGATGCGGCGGGCGGAGGACCTGGTGGAGGGCCTCGTCGACGGTTCGTTCCTGGAACCGGTCCGCTCCCCGGACGCGGCGGGCGGCCCGCTGCCCGGCGACGGTTTCCGCTTCCACCCCCTGGTACTGCTCCACTTCCAGTCGCTCCCGGTCGAGCGCCCCCAGCGCGGTGTGACCCGACTCACATCGCAAATCGCGCTCCCCGCCGATGAGTTCGCCCCCTCGCGCCTGTCTTCATTGGCGTACGGACCGACGCGAGGAAAACAGGAGCCCATCCCATGCGCATCGTCATCAGCGAGTTCATCAGCCTCGACGGCGTCGTCCAGGCCCCCGGCGGTCCCGAGGAGGACACCGACGGAGGCTTCGCCCACGGCGGTTGGACCCACCCCTTCTTCGACCCGGAGGTCGTCGGCGGAGCCTTCACCGAGGCGCTGAACCAGGCCGAGGCGCTCCTCTTCGGCCGCCGCACCTGGCAGAACATGGCCGGTGCCTGGCCCGAGCGGGCCGGCGACCCCTTCGCGGACCGGATGAACGCCCTGCCCAAGCACGTGGTCTCCGACACCCTCGCCGAGGACGACCTCACCTGGAACACCGCCCTCATCCCCGCCGAGAAGGCCGTCGCCCGCATCCGGGAGCTGCGCGACACCCCCGGCGGCGACCTCCTGGTCATGGGCAGCCCCACCCTCGCCCGCACCCTCCTGGGCGAGGGCCTGGCCGACGAGCTGCGCCTGATGATCATGCCGGTGCTGCTCGGCCCCGGTAAGTCGATCTTCCCGACGGACGGCACCCTGCGCCCGCTGGACCTGGTGTCGACGGTCACCAGCGCCACGGGAGTCCAGGTCACCACCTACCGCCCCCGCCCCCAGGGCTGACCCGCCGCTCCCGGTCCGTGTGTCGCCCGTAGCGTTCACGCAGCCTCCAATGCAACGAACGGGCGACCTGTCATTGCGTTGAAATCCAACCCATCGCAACGATTTCAAGCACTTGACCTGCAGTAACGTGGACCTCATGCAACGAAGTTGTTGCCGCTATCCATGAACGCAACGTAGCTTTCGGTCATCGGAAACAACGAGCCGAAGGAACGAAACCATGCAGACGTTCGCCACCACCGCCCCCGTCTCCA
>NZ_JBIARJ010000045.1:0-11083 GCF_042889825.1 Streptomyces sp. NPDC002467
ACCCGCGCCTACGTCGAACAGGACCTCCACGAGATCTACGAGGGCGAAGTCCGCTACGCCCGCGACGCCTTCGAAGGCCTGCGCCTCATGGACGCGCTGATGGGTGTCAAGCGCGGGGTCCCAGGTGTCGAACTGCCCGCCCTGAAGCAGCGCCGCGTCGCCAAGCGCGACACGGCCGCCCTCCAGGTGGCGGAGCCCGATCCCGGTGGTCGATCGGACGTGGTCGTGGACAATCCGGTGCCCGCACCGCCGTTCTGGGGCACCCGTGTCGTCAAGGGCATCGCGCTCAAGGAGTACGCGTCCTGGCTCGACGAGACCGCCCTCTTCAAGGGGCAGTGGGGTCTGAAGGACGCCGACACCATCGAGTCGGACGGCCGGCCCCGGCTGCGCGGCTGGCTCGACCGGCTGCACACCGACGGACTGCTCGAAGCGGCCGTCGTGCACGGGTACTTCCCCTGCGTCTCCAAGGGCGAGGACCTGATCATCCTCGACGACAACGGCTCCGAGCGGACCCGTTTCACCTTCCCCCGCCAGGGTCGCGGCCGCCGGCTGTGCCTGGCCGACTTCTTCCGCCCGGAGGACTCCGGCGAGACCGACGTCGTCGGCCTCCAGGTCGTCACCGTCGGTTCGAGGATCGGCGAGGAGACGGCCCGGCTCTTCGCCGCCGACGCCTACCGCGAGTACATGGAGCTGCACGGCCTCTCCGTCCAGCTCGCCGAGGCCCTGGCCGAGTACTGGCACGCCCGGGTCCGTACCGAGCTGGGCATCGCCGGATCGGATCCGGCGTCCATGGCAGGCATGTTCCGCACCGAGTACCAGGGCTGCCGCTACTCCCTCGGCTACCCCGCCTGCCCCGACCTGGAGGACAGGGCGAAGATCGCGGACCTCCTCCGGCCGGAGCGGATCGGAGTGCACCTCTCGGAGGAGTTCCAGCTCCACCCCGAGCAGTCCACCGACGCCATCGTCATCCACCACCCCGAAGCCTCGTACTTCAACGCGCGCTGACCCGTACAGAAGAGAAAGGAACGAGCATGGGAGCCGTCCTCACCGAGCAGCCGGCGCTCTCGCCCCCGGCGACCGCGCCCGCGAGCCCGCCCGCGACCCCGTCCACACGCGCGGTCGTACCCGCGGCCCGTCCCGACGTGCGCGAGCTGCTGGCCAGTGGACGGCGCTCGTTCTCCTTCGAGTTCTTCCCGCCGAAGACGGAGGCCGGGGAGCGCACGCTCTGGAAGGCGATCCGGCGCATCGAGGCGCTCTCGCCCTCCTTCGTCTCCGTCACGTACGGCGCGGGGGGTTCCTCCCGCGACCGTACGGTCGAGGTCACCAAGCGGATCGCGGCCGAGACCACGCTGCGCCCGGTGGCCCACCTGACGGCGGTCGGGCACTCGGTCGCCGAGCTGCGGCACATCATCGGCCAGTACGCGGACGCCGGCATCCGGGACGTCCTCGCCCTGCGCGGTGACCCGCCCGGCGACCCGAAGGGGGTGTGGACCCCGCACCCGGACGGTTTCACGCACGCGCACGAACTCGTCAGCCTGATCCGCAGGCTGGGCGACTTCACGGTGGGCGTGGCCGCCTTCCCCGAGCGCCACCCGCGTTCGCCGGGCTGGACCGAGGACATCCGGCACTTCGCCGCCAAGTGCCGGGCGGGCGCCGACTACGCGATCACGCAGATGTTCTTCCAGGTGGAGGACTACCTGCGGCTGCGCGACCGGCTGGCCGCCGTCGGCTGTCTCACGCCGGTGATCCCCGAGATCATGCCCGCCACGGACGTACGGCAGATCAGCCGCTTCTCCGAGCTGAGCGACGCCCACTTCCCCGAACACCTCGCGAGCCGCCTGGAGGCGGTGGCGGGTGACGCGGCCGCCGGCCACGCCATCGGGGTGGAGTACGCGACCGTCATGGCCGAGCGGCTGCTGGCCGAGGGCGCGCCCGGCCTGCACTACATCACCCTCAACCGCTCCACGGCGACCCGAGAGATCCACCAGAACCTGAACGTCAACTGACGCTGCACGCTGCCGCCCACACTCCGGAGTAGTCCATGCCCAGCCAGTCCACCGACACCGCCGCCACCGCCGAGTTCACCGACTACAAGGTCGCCGACCTTTCCCTCGCCGCCTTCGGCCGCAAGGAGATCACCCTGGCCGAGCACGAGATGCCCGGTCTGATGTCGATCCGGCGGGAGTACGCGGCGTCGCAGCCGCTGGCCGGCGCCCGTATCACCGGCTCCCTGCACATGACCGTGCAGACGGCCGTGCTCATCGAGACCCTCGTCGCCCTCGGCGCCGACGTCCGCTGGGTGTCCTGCAACATCTACTCGACGCAGGACCACGCGGCCGCGGCCATAGCCGCCGCCGGCATCCCCGTGTTCGCCTGGAAGGGCGAGACGCTGGAGGAGTACTGGTGGTGCACCGAGCAGGCGCTGACCTGGCCGGGCCACGCGGGCCCGAACATGATCCTCGACGACGGCGGTGACGCCACCCTCCTCGTCCACAAGGGCGTCGAGTTCTCGAAGGCCGGTTCCGTCCCGGACCCGTCCACCGCGGACAATGAGGAGTACGCGCTCGTCCTCGGCCTGCTGCAGAAGAGCACCATCGACTGGGTCACCCTCGCCGACGGCATCCGCGGCGTGACGGAGGAGACCACGACCGGTGTCCACCGCCTGTACGAGATGCACAAGGAAGGCGCCCTGCTCTTCCCGGCGATCAACGTGAACGACGCCGTGACGAAGTCGAAGTTCGACAACAAGTACGGCTGCCGCCACTCCCTGATCGACGGCATCAACCGCGCCACCGACGTCCTCATCGGCGGCAAGACCGCCGTGGTCTTCGGCTACGGCGACGTCGGCAAGGGCAGCGCCGAGTCCCTCCGGGGCCAGGGCGCGCGGGTCATCGTCACCGAGATCGACCCGATCTGCGCGCTGCAGGCCGCGATGGACGGCTACCAGGTCGCCACCCTCGACGACGTCGTCGAGACGGCCGACATCTTCATCACGACCACGGGCAACAAGGACATCATCATGGCCGGCGACATGGCCAAGATGAAGCACCAGGCGATCGTGGGCAACATCGGCCACTTCGACAACGAGATCGACATGGCCGGTCTGGCCAAGGTCGAGGGCATCGTCAAGGACGAGGTCAAGCCGCAGGTCCACACCTGGACGTTCCCCGACGGCAAGGTCCTGATCGTCCTGTCCGAGGGCCGTCTGCTGAACCTGGGCAACGCGACGGGTCACCCGTCCTTCGTGATGTCGAACTCCTTCGCGGACCAGACCCTGGCCCAGATCGAGCTCTTCACCAAGCCGGAGGAGTACCCGACCGACGTCTACGTGCTGCCCAAGCACCTCGACGAGAAGGTCGCCCGCCTCCACCTCGACGCCCTCGGCGTCAAGCTCACCACCCTGCGCCCGGAGCAGGCCTCCTACATCGGCGTCGGCGTCGACGGTCCCTACAAGCCGGACCACTACCGCTACTGACGCGGCTTCCGATCGAAGACCGCCGGCCGCCCCTCCCCGTCCCGACCGGGAGGGGAGGGCGGCCGGCAGAACCTCCCCACCGCCCCGGAGGAATCCCGTGACCATCAGTGAAACAGCCCCACCCCCGATCCAGGACCGTGCCGCGGAACTCGCCGAGATCAAGGCCATGGCCATCGCCGGGCCCGACCCCAAGGCCACCGAACGGCAGCACGCCAAGGGCAAGCTGACGGCGCGGGAGCGCATCGAGGCGCTCCTCGACGAGGGCTCGTTCCAGGAGATCGAGGCCCTGCGCCGGCACCGGGCCACCGGCTTCGGCCTGGAACACAAGAAGCCCTACACCGACGGGGTCGTCACCGGCTGGGGCACCGTCCACGGGCGGACGGTCTTCGTCTACGCTCACGACTTCCGCATCTTCGGCGGCGCCCTCGGCGAGGCCCACGCCCAGAAGATCCACAAGGTGATGGACCTCGCGGTCGCCGCCGGGGCGCCCCTGGTCAGCCTCAACGACGGCGCCGGAGCCCGGATCCAGGAGGGCGTCACCGCCCTCGCCGGCTACGGCGGCATCTTCCAGCGCAACACCAAGGCCTCCGGCGTCATCCCGCAGATCTCCGTGATGCTGGGCCCGTGCGCCGGCGGCGCCGCGTACTCCCCGGCCCTCACCGACTTCGTGTTCATGGTCCGCGAGACCTCGCAGATGTTCATCACCGGCCCCGACGTGGTCCGCGCGGTGACCGGCGAGGAGATCACCCAGAACGGCCTCGGCGGCGCCGACGTGCACGCCTCGGTCTCCGGGGTCGCGGCCTTCGCCTACGACGACGAGCAGAGCTGCCTGGAGGACGTACGGTTCCTGCTGTCGCTGCTGCCCTCCAACAACCGCGAGACCGCACCGCGCGAGGAGACCGGCGACCCGGCCGGCCGGCGCACCGAGGCCCTCGTCAACCTCGTCCCGGCCAACCCGAACCAGTCCTACGACATCCGCAAGGTCGTCGAGGAGATAGCCGACGACGGCGAGTACTTCGAGATCCAGCCGGGCTGGGCGCAGAACGTCGTCGTCGCCCTGGCCCGCTTCGACGGGCACGTCACCGGCATCGTCGCCAACCAGCCCTCCTCGATGGCCGGTGTCCTCGACATCCACGCCAGCGAGAAGGCCGCCCGCTTCGTGCAGTTCTGCGACGCCTTCAGCATCCCGCTGGTGACCCTCGTCGACGTCCCCGGCTTCCTGCCCGGCGTCGACCAGGAGCACAACGGCATCATCCGGCACGGAGCCAAGCTGCTGTACGCGTACTGCAACGCGACCGTCCCGCGGATCCAGCTGATCCTGCGCAAGGCCTACGGCGGCGCGTACATCGTCATGGACTCGCGCTCCATCGGCGCCGACGTCTCCCTGGCCTGGCCCAGCAACGAGATCGCGGTGATGGGCGCCGAGGGCGCCGCCAACGTCATCTTCCGCCGGGAGATCGCCGCGGCCGAGGACCCGGACCTCGAACGGGCGCAGAAGATCAAGGAGTACCAGACCGAGCTGATGCACCCGTACTACGCGGCCGAACGCGGCCTCGTCGACGACGTCATCGACCCGGCCGAGACCCGCTCCGCGCTCATCGGCGCCCTCGCGATGCTGCGCTCCAAGTACGCCGACATGCCGTCCCGCAAACACGGCAACCCGCCGGTGTGACGGACGAGGAGGCAGCGGACCGATGACCACCCCATGGAAGATCACCGGCGGCGCCCCCTCCGCGGAGGAGACCGCCGCCCTCACCGCCGTCCTCACGGCCCTGCTGGCACGACGGACCGCCGCCGCGCCGGCTCCGGCCGCCGGCGGCAGGACCCCCGACAGCGGCTGGCACCGCGCCCACCGCAACCCGCACGCCCCCGCGGGGATGTGGCGCGGCCGGTGAGCGGACATCCCGCAGGTCCCGTACGCGTCACCGAGGTGGCGGAGGGCGTCCACGCCTACGTGCAGCCCGACGGCGGCTGGTGCCTGAACAACGCGGGCGTCCTCACCGACGGGCGCCGCAGCGTGCTGGTCGACACCGCCGCCACCGAGGCCCGCGCCCGGCACCTGCGCCGGGCCGCGCTGCGGCTCGCGCCGCGGCCCCCGCACGCCGTGGTCAACACCCACTTCCACGGCGACCACACCTACGGCAACTTCGTCTTCCCCGAGGCCCTGACCATCGGCCACGAGAAGACCCGCACCCTGGTGGGCGCGGCCGGCACGCACATGGCCGGACTGTGGCCGGACGTCTGCTGGGGCGACATCGAGATCGCCCCGCCCGAACTGACCTACCAGGACCGCATGACCCTCCACGTGGGCGAAGCCGTCCGCGCCGAACTCCTCCACATCGGCCCGGCCGCGCACTCCGTCGACGACACCGTGGTCTGGCTGCCCGAACAGGGCGTGCTGTTCACCGGCGACCTCGCGATGAACGGGGTCACGCCGTTCTGCGTCATGGGCTCCGTCGCGGGCTCCCTGCGGGCCCTCCGGCGGTTGCGCGCCCTGGGCCCGACCACCATCGTCCCCGGTCACGGTCCGGTCGGCGGCCCGGAGATCCTCGACGCCGACGAGGCGTACCTGCGCTGGGTGCAGGGCCTCGCCAAGGAGGGCGCGGCGGCCGGGGTGAGCCCCCTCGAACTCGCGCGGTCCACCGACCTCGGCCCGTACGCGGACCTGCTGGACGCGGAACGCCTGCTCCCCAACCTGCACCGCGGATACGCCGAGGAGCAGGGCCTGCCCGAGGGCACCCCGCTCGACATCGGGGCCCTCTTCGAGGAGATGACCGCCTACCACGGCCGCCCGCCCCGCTGTCTGGCCTAGGGGTTCGGGCCGTGCGGACTGGGGTGTGCGGGGGCGGGCGGGGCAGCCTAGATTCGGTCCCGGAAGCGCGGTACAGGTCATGCCCGACCTCACGGCCCGTCCTCGGAGCCCCCCTCCGAGGACGGGCCGAAGCGCACCGTGCCCGCACAAGTGCCGCTTAACCGCACGCCGCTACCTTGCCTCCCTCGTACTCGACGAGAGACGAGCAACGAGTAAGGAGCACGGAAGGGCATGAGCATCATCGACACCGACAGCGAGCTGTGGGTCCGCCGCTTCCACCCGGCCCCCGAACAGCCGTACCGCCTCGTCTGCCTCCCGCACGCGGGCGGCACGGCGTCCTACTTCTTCCCCTTCTCCCAGGCGCTGGCCGCCCACGCCGACGTACTGGCCATCCAGTACCCCGGCCGCCAGGACCGCCGCCACGAGCCGGCCATCACCGTCACCGAGCAGCTCGTCGACGGCATCCACCGGGCGCTGCGGCCCTGGGCCGACCGTCCGCTCGTGCTCTTCGGGCACAGCATGGGCGCCGTACTCGGCTTCGAACTCGCCCGCCGGATGGAAGCCGAGGGCGAACCGCCCCTCGGCCTGATCGTCTCCGGGCGCCGCGCCCCCCACATGCCGCGCCCCGACAGCGTCCACACCAAGGGCGACGAAGCGCTCCTCGCGGAGATCCGGAAGCTGTCCGGCACCGACCCGGGCGTCCTGGCCGACGAGGAGATCGTGCGCATGGTGCTGCCCGCCATCCGCGCCGACTTCAAGGCCATCGAGACCCACCGCCACCGGCCCACCCCCGGCCAGGACACCGCGCTGAACTGCCCCCTCAGCGTCCTCACCGGCGAATCCGACCCCCGCGTCACCCTGCACGAGGCACTCGAATGGCGCGAGCACACCACCGGCACCTTCACCTTCCGCAGCTTCCCCGGCGGACACTTCTACCTGACCCCCCAGCAGGACGCCGTCACCCGCGCCATCGCCGAGGACCTGGCCGCCCTCGGCCAGGAGCGGCTCCAGACCGTCGCGGGCTGACCCGGTGACCGCCCGCGGCAGGCTGCTCGCCATCAGCGACCTGCACGTCGGGCACCCCGAGAACCGCCGCATCCTCGAAGACCTCCGCCCCGGCAGCGACGACGACTGGCTCATCGTCGCCGGGGACGTCGGCGAGACCGCCGAAGGCGTCGAATGGGCGCTGAGCAAGCTCAGCGCCCGCTTCGCCCGCGTCGTGTGGGTCCCCGGCAACCACGAACTGTGGACCGCGCCGGGAGATCCCCTCACCCTGCGCGGCGAAGCCCGCTACCGGCACCTCGTCGACCTCTGCCGCTCCCTCGGCGTGGTCACGCCCGAGGACCCGTACCCCGTCTGGCAGGGCGACGGCGGGCCCGTTCTCGTCGTACCGCTGTTCCTGCTGTACGACTACACCTTCCGCACCGGCGCCGCCCGCACCAAGGCGGAATCCCTCGCCCAGGCCTACGCCACAGGCGTCGTCTGCACCGACGAGTTCCTGCTGCACCCCGACCCGTACCCCACCCGCGAGGCCTGGTGCCGGGCCCGGGTCGACGCCACCGAACGCCGGCTCGCCGCCTGCGACCCCGCGCTCCCCACCGTCCTGGTCAACCACTTCCCGCTGGTGCGCGAACCCACCCGGATCCTGCGCCACCCCGAGTTCGCCCAGTGGTGCGGCACGCAGCGCACCGCCGACTGGCACCTGCGCTTCCGCGCCGCCGCCGTCGTCTACGGACACCTGCACATCCCGCGCACCACCTGGTACGACGGCGTGCGCTTCGAGGAGGTGTCCGTCGGCTACCCCAGGGAGTGGAGCACCCCCGGCCACCCCAGGAACGTGCCGCGGGTGATCCTCCCCGGCTGACCGGCCCGGTCCCCGACGCTTCGCGCGCAGTTGTGGTCAGGCAACTAGTGGCCATCGCTCAGGGCAAGTGCGTGCCCCGGCCGCTCCCTACGCTGGCGGACAAGTGATGCCACGCAACGGGGGAAACGGCTGATGACGCTCTTGTCCCGGGACAACGAACTCGCCCGGCTGGACGCCGCCCTCGGGGCCGCGGAAGCCGGCGCCACCACCATCGTGCTCGTCGAAGGCGCCCCCGGCTGCGGGAAGTCCGAAGTGCTCCGGACCGCCGCCGACACCGCCCGCGGGCGCGGCGCCACCGTACTGAGCGCCGCCGGAACCCCCGACGAGTCCGTCACCCGCCGACGCATGCTCGACGTCTTCACCGCGGCGGCCGCCGCAGCCGCCGACGGCGACGCCGGCGAACCCGACGGGACCGCCGCGCCGCTCGTCCTCTGCCTCGACGACCTCCAGTACGCCGACGCCGCCTCCCTCGCCGGGCTGACCGGCCTGATCCGGGCCCCGCGCCACACCGGCCTGCTCATCGTGCTCACCGGCCCCCTCGGCGGCCCCGGACCCGGAGCCGACGGCCACGACACCGTCACCGAACTGCTGCGCCACCCCGGCTTCCGCCGGATCCGCCTCGGCCGCCTGGACCGCACCGCGACCGCCGCCCTGCTGCGCGAACACCACCAGGGCGCGCCCCGCGGCGAGTCCGCCGACCGCCTCTACGCCGCCACCGGAGGCAACCCGCTGCTGCTCAGGGCCCTGCTCTCCGAATACGACACCGACCGGCCCGAACCCGGCGGCCCGTTCGCGGGCGCCGTCCGGGCCTGCCTCCAGCGTTGCGAGACCCCCTCCCGGGAGCTCGCCCGCGCCCTGGCCGCCCTCGGCCCCCACGCCGACCTCGACCGCGCCGCCGACACCGTCGGCGCCACCCCCGCCGAAGCCGGCCGCTCCCTCGCCGCGCTCGCCGAGACCGGACTCACCGACGGGCCGGCCCTGCGCCACCCCGCCGTGGCCGCCGCCGTACTGGAGACCCTCGAACCCGCCGAACGCGCCGACCTGTACGACCGTACGGCCAGGGTCTTGTACGCCGACCGGGCCGACGCCGAGACCGTCGCCTCGTACCTGCGCGCCGGCGGCACCGCCCGGGGCGACTGGGCCGTCCGCACCCTGTGCGAAGCCGCCCAGCAGGCCCTCGCCGCCGACGAGGCCGAACGCGCCGCGGCCTGCCTCCAGCTCGCCCACACCGGCACCGAGGACGAACCGACCCGCTGGCGGATCGGCCTGCAACTCGCCGCCCTCACCTGGCGCCTCACCCCCGCCGCCGCCGAACAGCACCTCGACGCCCCGCTCGCCGCCCTGCGCGCCGGACTCCCCGGCGCCCCCTCGGGCTCCCTGGCCCGACTGCTCGTCGCCCAGGGGCGGGTGGCGGAGGCGACGGACGTACTGCGGCTCGCGCCCTCCGGCGCCACCGCCCTGCGCGACCTCTTCGCCGTCCCGCCCGCCCCCGACAGCGACGAAGCCGTCCTCTGCGCCGCACTGTGGACCCACCCCGGCGGCCCCCGCGACCCGGCCACCGCCGAACGGCTGCTGGGCGGCACCCCGCTGGCCCACGACACCTTCGAACCGCTGGTCCAGGCCGTACGGATCCTGCTGCACACCGGCCACCCGCGCCGGGCCGCCGCCTGGTGCGAGGAACTGCACACCGAGGCCGAGCACCGGCGGGCCCCCGGCTGGCAGGCCATGTTCGGGTCGCTGCGCGCCGAAGCCCTCGTCCACCTCGGCGATCTCCCCGGCGCCGAACGCGCGGCCACCGCGGCCGTCGCGGCGGTCGCGGGCCGTGGCGGCCTGTTCATGTACCGCCCGGTCGCCGTCCTCGTCGCCGCGCTCACCGCCATGGGCCGCTACGACGACGCCGCCCGGCGCCTGCCCCTGCCCCTCCCCGACCAACTGCCCGGCACCGTCCACGCCCTGCCGTACCTGCACGCACGCGGCCGCTACTACCTCGCCACCCACCGCGCCCAGGCCGCCCTCAGCGAGTTCCTCGACGTGGGCCGGCTGGCGGGCCGCTGGGGCCTGGACGGCCCGGACGGCCTGCCCTGGCGGGTCGACGCGGCCGAAGCCCTGCTCCGCCTGCGCCGCCCGCGCGAGGCACGCGTGCTCACCGCGGCCCAGCTCGCCGTACCGGGCATCGGCGCCCGCACCCGAGGCATGGCCCTGCGCCTGCACGCCGCCACCGAGGAGTCCCACCGCAGGCCCGACCTCCTCTCCCGGGCCGTCGCCGACCTGCGCGGCTGCGGCGACCGCCTGGAACTGGCCAAGGCCGTCGCCGACTTCGGCCGCAGCCTCCAGGCCCTCGGCGAGGGACCCCGGGCGGGATCCGTCATCCGGCGCGCCTGGAGACTGGCCGACGAATGCGGAGCGACCCCGCTGTGCCGGGAGATCCTGCCGGGCCACCAACGGGCCGACGTGAGCGCCGAAACGGAACGCCAGGCGACGGCCGACCCGGAGCCCGACGTGGCCGTCCTCAGCCAGTCCGAACGCCGCGTCGCCTCGCTGGCCTCCGCCGGATACACGAACCGGGAGATAGCGGCCAAGCTCTTCGTCACGATGAGCACCATCGAACAGCACCTCACACGCATCTACCGGAAGCTCAACATTTCCCGCCGGCAGGACCTGCCGATCGACCTTCAGCTCGACATTCTCGAGCACGTCGGAGTCCAGTGAGCGCGCAAGACGGGCTTTAGCCGAAGTTGTGACGATCGGTTTGGACCCCTGCGGTGTGACCTGGTGACGAAGTGGAGACACGCATCATGAATCCGGACTTTGGCATGCCGAAAAACGGCCCCACTGCCGCCATTGCCGTTGTCGGTATGTCGTGCCGTTTTCCGGGTGCCGAGGGTGGTCCGGGGGCGTTTTGGGATCTGCTGGTGGCGGGTCGTGATGCGGT
>NZ_JBIARJ010000046.1:0-10327 GCF_042889825.1 Streptomyces sp. NPDC002467
CTGCGCTCCGTCCTCGACCGGCTCGACTCCGCCGGCATCGAGGCCGACGAGCTCACCGTCCACACCCCCGACCTCGACGACGTGTTCTTCGCCCTCACCGGCACCGCCGTCATCCCCGACCAGCCCAAGGAGGACGTCCGATGAGCTCCCTCACCCTCGCCGTGCGCGACTCGTCCACGATGCTGAGGCGCAATCTGCTGCACGCGCGGCGCTACCCGTCCCTGACCCTGAACCTGCTGCTCACGCCGGTGATGCTGCTCCTGCTCTTCGTCTACGTCTTCGGCGATGTGATGAGCGCCGGCATCGGGGACGGCGGGGCGGACCGGTCCGAGTACCTGGCCTATCTCGTCCCGGGCATCCTGATGCTGACCATCGGCGGCACCACGATCGGAAGCGCGGTGTCCGTGTCCAACGACATGACCGAAGGCATCATCGCCCGCTTCCGCACCATGGCGATCCATCGCGGGTCGGTGCTCATCGGGCACGTCGTCGGCAGCGTCGCGCAGTGCGTGATGAGCGTGGTCCTCGTCGGCGCCGTAGCCGTGGCCATCGGCTTCCGGCCCACGGGCGCGACCGCCGTGGAATGGCTCGCGGCGGTGGGCCTGTTGGCGCTCGTCTCCCTGGCGCTCACCTGGATCGCCGTCGGCATGGGCCTGTCCAGCCCGAACGCCGAGGCCGCGAGCAACAACGCGATGCCACTGATGATCCTGCCGCTCCTCTCCAGCGCCTTCGTGCCCGTCGACGCGATGCCCGGCTGGTTCCGGCCGTTCGCCGAGTACCAGCCCTTCACCCCGGCCATCGAGACCCTGCGCGGGCTTCTCCTCGGCAGCGAGATCGGCAACAACGGGTGGCTGGCCGTCGCCTGGTGCGCGGGCCTGACCGTGCTCGGCTACCTGTGGTCCAAGTCGCTGTTCGACCGCGATCCCGAGTAGCCGGATATTCCGTACCGCACCGCGGCCCGAGGCAGCAGACTCACCTCATGGTGGTGGACATGGAACTGCTCCGGGACGAGATAGGCGGCTGGGCGGCCGGCGGCGCCGGCGGGTCGGCGAGCGAGCTGGTCGGGCGGCTGCGGGTGCGGACGGCCGTACTGCTGGAAGGGCCCAGCGACCTCGCGGCCGTCGAGACCCTCGCCGCGCGGCGCGGCCGCGACCTGGCCGCCGAGGGGGTGTGCGTCCTGTCCATGGGAGGGGCCATGAACGTCGGCCGCTACGCCGCCCTCCTCGGGCCGACCGGTCTCGGCCTGCGCCTGACGGGACTGTGCGACGAACGCGAGCAGGGCTTCTACGTCCGCGGCCTGGAGCGGGCGGGGGCGGCCCGCGAAGGGATCTTCGTGTGCGTGGCGGACCTGGAGGAGGAACTCATCCGCACGCTGGGCACCGCACGGGTCGAGGAGATCGTCGAGACCGAGGGCGACCTCCGCGCCTGGCAGACCTTCGTGCGCCAGCCCGCACAGCACGGCCGTTCCCGGGAACAGCAGTCGAGGCGTTTCCTGGGGACGAAGAAGGGCCGGAAGATCCGCTACGGCCACCTGCTCGTCGAGGCCCTGGACCCCGACACGGTCCCGGCCCCTCTGGAGGGCCTCCTCGCGAGCCTCTGACCGGCGTACGCGAGTGCGCGCCCCGCCAGGGCTAGCATGCGGGGATGGATCTCCTGGCGGGCCGAGTGACGGTCCACTACGTGGAACACGGCACCGGTCGACCCGTTCTCGTACTGCACGGTGGAGGTGTCGACCACCGCGAGACCGAGGCGTGCTTCGAGCCCGCCCTCGAAGGGGTCGCGGGGCTGCGGCGGCTCTATCCCGACCTCCCCGGCATGGGCCTGACCCCCGCTCCCGAAGCGCTGCGCAGCGCCGACGACGTCCTCGACACGCTGCTCGACTTCGCCGAGGGGGCTTGCGGAGGGACCCCGTACCTCCTCGTCGGACACTCTGCCGGCGCGTACTACGCGCAGGCGATGGCCGCGAGGACCCCGGAGCGGGTCGCCGGTCTGGCGCTGGTCTGTCCGTTGCCGCCGGGACCGTGCGACGTACCTGAGCACCGTGTCGTCGCCGGGTCGGGCGAGCTCGGTGACGAGGTCTTCCGGAGCTACTTCGTCGTCCAGACCCCCGAGATGCTCGAACGGTACGAGCGTCACGTCGCCCCGGCCGCCGAGCTCGTCGACGAGGCGGCGCTCGACCGCATCGGCGAACGGTGGGCGCTCGCGCCCGGTCCCGCAGCGGTCTACGGGGGTCCGACGGTGATCGTGGCGGGGCGGCTGGACTCGACGGTCGGGTACGCCGCCGCCACCGACCTCGCCGGCCACTACCCGCACGCCTCGCTCGCCGTGCTCGACGACGCGGGGCACGCCCTGCCCCACGAACAACCGGAGCTCCTGCGCGCCCTCCTCACAGAGTGGCTCGCACGCGTGGAACGCGCCCACTGACCCCGGGCGGCCATGTGCCCGTTGCTCCTGATACGTTCCCACTCCTCTCACTGTTCACATTCACGGCCTTACGATGCGGGTGCGAGGCGCGTGGAGCGCATTGTGGGGCGTCAGGGGGAGGCGCGGATGGCCGCACGACCGTACGACCGCATGCACGGGCCGCACGAGACGGACGGGAACGACCTGCCGGGCGGGGTGGAGCTGTACCACCTCATGCCGGACGGCGGCATCGTGCTCGCCGACCGCGAGGGGTCCCGGGAGCTCGGGCCCGAGCGGGAGTTCCTCCGGTTCATCGACGACGGACAGTTCGCGCACTACCTCGTGGGCGACGCGGCCACCTCGCCGGAGCGGCCGTCCAACGCCACGGTGAAGCTGGGGGTCGTCGGCCCGCGCAGCGCCTTCACCCCGCACGCGCACGGGGGTGAGCACTTCGTCCTCAGCCTGGGCCACGCCGCGTGCGGCCTCTACGACGCCGACCGCGGTCGCGTCTCACAGGTACCGCTCGCACCGGGCATGCTGATCCGCATCCCCGAGATGATGCCGCACTCCTTCGCGAACCGCGGTGCCTCCCCGCTGACCATCCTCGCGGCCAATACCGGTTACGGGATCGACCACGAGGACTACGCGATCACCGCGGACGAGGCCGAGCACCGGGCCTCCGCGGGCGCCGCGCGGTCCGGCCCGGCGGCGGGGCCCGCCGCGACGGCGCTCGACACCGCCACCGACTACCGGGTCCTGGCGGCCGCGCTGCGCGACATCGAGCTCGCCCAGCGGGTCGACGGCATACCCGGCACCGGCGTCCGCGAACGGCTGGCCGCACGGCTGCGCCGGGTTGCGACGGCGCTGGAGGTCCGCCGATGATCTGCCCGCACTGCGAGCGCAACCTGCTCCGCAAGGAGCGCACGAACAACATCTGCTCGCACTGCGGCAGGGGTTACGCGCTGGACCCGCAGAGCAACGCCCTGCGCCTGCACGACCTCCGCGTGCGGCGCATCGCCTTCGGGCTCACGGACGACGGCCGGATAGACATCGCGCCCGGCCAGTTGTGGTACGCGCTGTCGCGCAAGCGGATCAGGGAAGCCAAGGGCGCGCCCGGTTGTGTGGGCGCGGCGTTCTCCGTCGGCGCGCTCCTCACCCTGGGGGCCCTCGTCTTCGCGGTGCCGTTCCTGCTGTTGCCCGCCGGGGCCCTGCTGGTCGGCGGGCTCGTCATCTTCATCGCCCGGCGGACGGGCGCGGCCGGTGGCGTCCCGCGCATGCCCCGCCGGGACTTCCGTACCCACGCGCTCGGCCCGTGGCAGCGGACGTACGGGAGCCTGCCGCTCGGCGTGGTCGACGACGACGGCCGCCCCTGGCCGCAGCGGCCGAAGGACGCCCCGCCGCCGAACGCCGTGCTCGTCTGCCCCGATCCCTCCATCGCCGCCTTCCTCGTCGCCGACGGGCTGCCCGACCGCCACGGCATCGCGCTCGTCCGGGGCGCCGAGCACGTAAGGGCCCTCCTGCCCGCCCTGTCGCCGCGCGGCCCGGTCCTGGTGCTCCACGACGCGGACGCGCCCGGTGAGCTGCTCCTGCGGGAGCTGCGCGCGGCCCACCCGGAGCGTCCGGTGCTCGACGCCGGGGTGGCGCTGCGCACGGTCCGCGGCCTGGCGAAGGCCGTCCCGTACCGGGATCCGGGCGGCAAGCCCACGGCCGAGGAGAAGCGCCGGCTCGCCGCCCTGGGCGAGTTCACCCCGGAGGAGCTGAAGTGGCTGGCCCAGGGCTGGCGGTTCCCGCTCGTCGGCGTTCCCCCGGTCAAGCTGCTCGCCGTGGTCGACCGGCTCGCCGGACAGGCCGTCCGCGGCGCCGACGCCGAGCGGCGCCACGCGGCGGACGTCGGCTTCCTGACCTGGCCCGGGGCCGCCCCGGACGGCACGGATCCGGAGGAAGCGTCGCGGTGATCTGCCCGAACTGCTCGACCTCGTTGAAGCGCACGGAGCGCACCGGGCAAGTGTGCTCGCACTGCGACCGCCGCTTCGCCCTGGACCCCCGCCTGCACGGCACCGGCATGCACGACGTGCGGATCCGTCGCTGCGCGGACTCCCTCACCGACGACGGCCGGTTGAAGGTGACGGTCACCCAGCTCTGGTACCGCTCGCGTACCCACAGCTCGTCCTGGCCCGCGAAGAAGGCGCGGGGGGTCCATCGCGGCATCAGTTGGCTCGTGGCCCTGTCGGTCTGCGCCGGGCTGCTCGCCCTCGCGGCCCGCACCGGCGGTGCCCCCGCGTTCTGGTGCGGGGTCGGCGCCGTCCTGGTCCTCGTGGTGCCCAAGCTCGTCCCCTACGAGCGGGCGCGGCCCGCGGGCTCCCGCATCAGCCCTTCCGAGTACGGCTTCCGCGGGCTGATGACCCGCGAGTGGACCTCGACGTACGGCGGGCTGCCGCCGGGTGTCGTGGACGACGCGGGCCCCGCGCCCCGAGGCACCGCGAAGCGGCCGGACCGGCCCAGGGCCGTGATCCTGTGCACCGACCACGCCGTCGCGACCTTCCTGGAGGCGAACGGCATTCCCCGGCGACTGCGGGTCGTGCTGCTGGAAGCCGACCCGGACCACGCCCACGAGGAATTCGGCGACCTCGGCGACCTCGGTGACCTGGCCGATCTTCCGGGCGGGCTCCCGGTCGTGGTGGTCCGCGACGCGAGTGCGCTGGGGGTGATGCTGGCGCCGCTCCTGCGCATCGCCCGTCCGGACAGGACCGTGGTGGACACCGGGCCGCCGGTGTCCGAGGTCCGGAGCCGGCGCGGCGCCGTCCACCGGTTCTCGCCGGCCCCGGCGGTGGACGCGGAGGCGCTGCGCGCGGTCGCGGGCCTGTCCGAGGAGGACGCCGCCTGGCTGGCCGCGGGGTTCTGGAGCCCGGTCGCGGCCGTTCCCCCGGCCCTGCTCCTGACCGTCGTCAAGAAGGCGGTGGCACGCGCCGTGGCCGCCGCCTCGGCCCCGTCCGGTCCCGCGCCGGAGCACGGCTTCCTGACCTGGCCGGACGCCCCCGCGATGAAAGGCACGTCCACCGCATGAGCACGAGCACGACCCCGTGTACGGACGGGGGCGCGGGTACGGGCCTGCCCGGCTCCGCGTCCGCCGCACGCCCCGGAGCGCCCGGCTTCGGGGACCGGCTCCTGGACCTGGCGATCGTGAAGGCCGCCGCCCGCGCGGCCGACCCGGGCGCGCTCCGGTTCACGGAGCGTCAGCTCTACTACGAGACCTGCCGGGTCCTCAGCCCGGCCTCCCGGCTCCTGCGGCGCGTGCCCCGGACCCCGGCGCCCGTGCTGCGGCTGCCCTCCTTCACCCGCGCGCTGGACGCGCGCGGGCGGGCGACCGTACCGGGCCTGCTGCCGGCCGCGGTTCCGCCCGCCGAGGCCTCGGGGTCCCGGCGGGCCGAGCCCGACCTGTACGACTACGGGGTCCCCCGCCTGCTGCTGTGCCAGGACCGCTCGATCGCCGCGATGCTGCTCGCCAACCACGTCCACCTGGAGGCGGCCTGCCCGATCCTCGTGGTGGCCGACGCGCTGCCGCTGGATCCGCGCCTGGTCGGGGCCCTGGAGCGGGCTGAGGGTGCCACCGTGCACGTCCTGCACGACGCGAGCCCCGAAGGCGTGACGCTCCCGGCCCGGGTACGGGCCGCGCTCGGCCCCCTGGCCGGGGTGCGGGTCAGCTCCCTGGGTCTCGTACCGCGGCACGTGTCCGCCCTGCGGCTGCCCACCGGGCGCGGCCCGGCCCTCCCCGCGGCGGCGGGCGCCGACTGGCCGGCCGCGCTGCGGCCGCGCGAAGCGGCGTGGCTCGCCCGGGGCCGGTTCGCCGAAGTGGCCGCGGTGCCGCCGGCCAGGCTCGTACGGACGGTGCTGCGCCTGACCCGGGGTCCGCGCCCGCCCCGCGACTCCATGTGGGGCGAGCTGAGCGGTCTGCGCACCACCGGATTCATGACCTGGCCCACCGCGTGAACGGCCCCCGCGACCCCTTCGACAGACCCGAGGTACGCACACGATGATCCGCCCCCAAGAGATCGGCTACGCGGACGAACTCCTCGCCGACGGCACGGTCCACCGCAGGTACGAGGACGGCCTGGAGGAGTGGCGCACCCGTACACCCGACCGGCCCCACCTGGTGGCCTGGCACGACAACCGGGGCGGTTCGGGCACCGATGAGCTGCTCGGCAACCGGGTCATCAAGCGCACCCTCGCCGACGGCACCGCCCTCTACGCCCGCGACATCGGCTACGGCCGGACGGTGTGGCCGCGCGGCGAGCGCGTGACCGTGAACCGCAGCTCCTTCGGCGGCCGGATGGGGGTGCTGCTCACCGGGCTGGGGGTGGCGGCCCTCGCCGTGACGGCCGCCCATCTGCCGCCCCTGATCATGAGCCCGGAGGAGGAAGAGGCGCTGCGCCGCCAGCAGGAGCAGGCCCAGGCCTCGTCGTCCTCCGGGGGCGACGGGGGCGGCGACGTCGGCGGGGACTCCGGCGACGACAGCTGGGGGGACGCCTGGGACGGCGACGACGACGCCTGGAGCGACGACGACTTCGGCTGAGCCGAAGCCCCGGGCAACGGGACACCACACACGAAGCACCAGGCACAGCACCAAGCACAGCACCGAGGAAAGGAGCCGTCCGTGGCACGTCTCTGCGCCTGCCTGGCCGAGACCACCGGGCGGGCCCGCGCCCATCTGGAGAGCATGGGCGCGGTCGGGCCGGGCCACGTCCCCGTCGGCGTACCCGGTGCCGAGCTGAGTCTCGTCTCCGGTGAACCGGGCCGCGCCACCGGCCCGTTCACGGCGCACGGGCGCACCGCGGTCGGCGAGGTCACCCTCCACAACCGGCGGGTGCTGTTCGCCGCCCTCGCGGCCCGCGGCGACGCGCCCCCACCGCCGGCCGACTGCTCCGACGGGGAACTCCTGCTCCACTGCTGGGCGTTGCTCGGCGCGGCCGGGGTGGCGCTCGCCGAGGGGATGTTCGTCCTGGCCGTGCTCGACGGCCCCGACCTGGTCCTGATCCGCGACCACGTCGGCGCCCGCACCCTCTTCTACGCGCGGGCAGACGGTGCCTGGGCCGCCTCGACCTCGTTGCGGGCGCTGCGCCGCTGGCCGTCGCTCGGCACGTCGATGAACCTGTCGGCCGTCCGCTCCTTCCTCACCTTCGCGTACCTGCCCGGCGAGGAGACCCTCCTGACCGGGGTCCGCGAGGTGCTGCCCGGCAGGATCCTGCGACTGGCCCGTGACGGCGGGGTCACCGAAACCGTCCACTGGGAACCCCGCGAGCTCATCGAGGACCCCGGCCCGACCGACCCGACCGGCCATGTCCTCGCCCTGCGCGCCCTGTTGGAGCAGGCCACGGCGGCCCGGCTGCCCGAGGCGGAGCCGGCCGCGGTGCTGCTCTCCGGGGGCATCGACAGCTCCCTCGTCACGGCCCTGGCGGCGAAGCTCCACGGCCACCCCGTCCACACGTACTCGATCAGCTTCGGCGACGACCTGCCGAACGAACTGGGCTACTCGGGTCTCGTCGCCTCGCACTGCCACACCCGGCACCGGATCCTGAACGTGTCGGGATCGGCGGTGGCGTCACGGCTCGCCGAGGCCGCGGCGCTGCTGGACAGCCCGGTCGGGGATCCGCTCACGGTGCCGAACCTGATGCTGGCCGAGGCCGTGGCCGCGGACGGTGCCTCCGTGGTCCTCAACGGCGAGGGCGGCGACCCCGTCTTCGGCGGGCCGAAGAACCTCCCGATGCTGGTGCAGGAGATGCACCGGACGCCGGGCGCTCCCTGGGACGAGGACCGGGCGACCGCGTACCTGCGCTCGTACCGCAAGTGCTGGACGGACCTGCCGGTGCTGCTGACCGCGCCGGTCCTCGAAGCGCTGGAGGACGCCCCGCGCCTGGAGCGGCACGTGGAGCCGTACCTGACCCCGCAGGGCCCCGGGCCGCACGCCATGGACCACCTCCTGAACCGGCTGCTCCACTGCAACCTGCGGACCAAGGGGGCGCACCACATCCTCACGAAGGTGGAACGGCTCACCTCCTCCCAGGGCGTGGAGGGCCGCTCCCCGCTCTTCGACCGGTCGGTCATCGACCACGCGTTCGCGACGCCGCCCGGGTACAAGCTCCGTGGCACGGCGGAGAAGTGGATCCTCAAGGAGGCCGTACGCGACCTGCTCCCGGCGACCGTGGTCGACCGGCCGAAGAGCGGGATGAGGGTGCCGGTCCAGGAGTGGCTGACCGGCCCGCTGCGCGACCTCGGACAGGACCTGCTCCTCGGCAGCCGCTCCCGGCAGCGGGGCCTGTTCCGCCCGGAGACCATCCGCACCTGGCTGAAGGGCGAGGGCACGCTGCTGCCCAGGCAGGGCGGCAAGCTGTGGCTGGTGCTGACGCTGGAGCTGTGGCTGAGGTCGTACGACGTATGAGTTCCGAGCAATCCCCCGATCCGCGAAAGGCCCCCATGACCGCCGCACCCACCGAACCGTCCGAGCTGATCGACCCCCGCACCGGGCGGGTGCGCGGTACGGCCGTCCTGTCCCGTGAGGCCGAGGTGGCGGCCGCCGTGACGGCGTCGCGGGCCGCGCTGCCCGGCTGGAGCGCGCTGACCCCGAAGGAGCGGGCCCGCCGGCTGGACCGCTTCGCCGCCTTGGTCGAGGAGAACGCGGACCGGTACGGGGCTCTTGAACGGGCGGGCACGGGCAAGCCCGCGGCGGAGACGGCGGGAGAGGTCGAGCAGGTCGCGGACCTGTTCCGGTTCTACGCCTCCGCCGCGCGCACCCGGACCGCCCCGGCCGCGGGGCACCTCGTCGAGGGGCACGAGAGCTGGGTGCGCTGGGAGCCGATGGGCGTCATCGGGGTGATCGTGCCGTGGAACTACCCTCTCCTGATGGCGGCCTGGCGGTGCGCGCCGGCCCTCGCGGCGGGGAACACGGTGGTGGCGAAGCCCGCCGAGACGACCCCCGACAGCCTGGAGCTGTTGGCGGAGCACGCGGCCCTGGCCCTGGGCGCGGACGTGCTCCGGTACCTCCCGGGCGACCGGGAGACGGGCCGGCTGCTCGTGGAGTCCGGGGTGGACATGGTCGCCTTCACCGGGAGCGGCCGGGCCGGCGCGGACGTCGTGGCGCGGGCGGGGACCCGCCGGGTCAGCCTGGAACTGGGCGGCAACGCACCGGCGATCGTCCTCCCGGACGCCCCCGCCGACACCTTCGAGGCGCTGGCGGAGGCGGCCACGTACAACGCGGGGCAGAGCTGTGCGGCCCCGGCCCGGGTGATCACCCTGGCGGAGAACCACGAGCAGGTCGTCGCCGGGCTCGCGGCGGCGATGGGCTCCCGGACGGCCGGCCATGACTTCGGTCCGCTGAACAACGCGGACCAGGCGGCGCGTTACGACGCGCTGGTCGCCTCCTCCGGCGCCAAGCGGAACTTCGCGGCCGCCGTCTCCCCCGCTGCCGGCGAGGAGCGGGGCCACTGGCGCCCGGCCCGCCTGCTCGCGGACCTCCCGCACGACGACCCGGCCGTCACCGAGGAGGTGTTCGGCCCGCTCCTCACCGTCCAGCGGGCCCCGGACCTGGAAGCGGCCCTGGCCCTGGCGAACGGCGTCCCGCAGGCCCTCGGGGCGAGCGTGTGGACCACCGACCTGGCCACGGGCCTCGACCTGGTCGCCCGGCTGAACGCGGGCGAGGCCTGGCTCAACTGCCACCTGGTCCAGACGGCCGAACTCCCCCACGGCGGCCGGGGATCGTCCGGCCACGGCACCGACCTGAGCATCCTGGCACTCCACGAATACCAGCGGCCGAAGACCGTGACGGTGCGGGTGCCGCGCTAGGGCCTGTCGTCAAACTCCCGTCGTCGCCCGGAGGGCGGCCCCGCGGCGTCTGGTGCGTGCTCTCGGTGCGCCGGGCGGAAGCCCGCGTACT
>NZ_JBIARJ010000047.1:0-6360 GCF_042889825.1 Streptomyces sp. NPDC002467
CAGCTCCAGGGCATCAAGAAGGGCGTCCTCGAACTGGCCGACGTCCTCGCCGTCAACAAGGCCGACGGGCCCCACGAACGCGACGCGAAAGCAGCGGCGAGGGAGTTGTCGGGGGCACTGCGCCTGATGCACCCCACCGACGCCGCCTGGACCCCACCCGTCCTCACCTGCAGCGCCCGCGAATCCACCGGACTCGACGGGGTCTGGAACCGCCTCGAACAACACCGCGCGACGCTCGACTCCACCGGCCGCCTCGCGGCCAAACGGCGCGACCAGCAGATCGAGTGGACCTGGTCGATGGTCCGCGACGAACTCCTCGAACGCCTCCGCGCCGACCCGGCCGTCCGCGGCCTCGCCCCCGCCCTCGAAGCCCGTGTCCGCGACGGTTCCCTGACGGCCACCGCGGCCGCCGACCGGATCCTGGCGGCGTTCCGCGAGACCTGAGACGGCGAACGGGTGTCAGCCGCGCAGGGCGGCGACGGCCTTCTCGATGCGCCGTTGGCGCGTCTCCGGCTTCTTCGCGCTCTCGATGGCACGCACGTGCTCGCGCTTGCGGCTGTACGTGAGGCCGTCGTACGCGGCGCGGGCGGCCGGGTCCTCGTCCAGGGCCCGGGCGAAGTCCGCCGGCTCGACGACGACACGGGGCTCGGTGTCGAGTTCCACCTCGACCTCGACCTCCTCGCCGATCTCGACGCCCGCGGCCTCCCGGTTGGCATGGCTGAGGCCGATCAGGTGGCGCCCGCGCAGGAGGGCGATCCGGCTCCTCCAGGAGTGTCCTTCGATCGTGATCGTCACCGGCGGCCGCGAGCCCTCGCCGAGCGCTGCCACGACCTCGGGCGGAACCTCCAGACCCCGCATGGGTTCGGGCGGCTCGACGTGGGCCCGGAACTTCATGCTCTTCCCCTCTACTCGGCGTAGGGCTGATCGGTGCCCTGGGCGCTGTAGCCGAGGCTCCAGACGTAGCCGTCGGGGTCGGCGAAGGTGCCGCCGTACCTGCCCCAGGGCAGGGCGCCGGCGGGCTTGAGGACCTTGGCGCCGGCCTTCTGGGCCTCCGCCATGACCTCGTCGACGCGCGCCTCGCTGCGCACGACGTAGGTCAGGACCAGCCCGCTGAAACCGCTGCCCTCCTGGTCCGTGCCCACCTGCTGGGCCAGGCCTTCGCGGCTGTAGAAGCCGACGGGCGAGGCGCCGTCGGATTCGAAGAACACCGATATGCCGAAGTCGCTCTGGATCTTCCAGCCGAGCCCCTCGACGTAGAACCGCTTGGCGGCCTCCATGTCCCGGACTCCGAGCAGGATCGAGCTGACGTGTGCCTTCATGCTTGCTCCTTGTGCTGCACGTGACTGGTGATGCTCATGGTGAGGCTAGGCGGGGCCCGCCGAACCGCGCTTCTCGATTTCTGATCGATCCGGCGAGTGCCCTGAGCGTGCCGGACTTCGCAGGACACGGAGGTGCGGGCGTTCCTCCACGACCTGCGCGGCAGGAACGTGGACGGGTTCGAGGCCCGGCTACGCGAGGCGCAGCGGGCGGGGGAACTCCCCGCCGAGGCCGCCCCCGAGCCTTGGCCGACTACTTCGCCACGGTCCTCCAGGGCCTCTCCCAACGAGCCCAGGACGGCGCCACGGCCGCCCAGCTGACGGCGGCGGTCGAACTGGCCCTGACCGCCTGGCCGGGACCGCGACGCTGACCGGTCAATGGCCGCCCGCCGCGGCGGGACGGGTTCGGTCCGGGCGGCGGAGCATGGCGAGGCGGCTCGCCGTGCGGTCCAGGTCTCGGGTCAGGGCCTGGTCGGCGGGGAGGTCGGCCAGTGGATCGGAGCCCATGAGGACCAGCCGGAGGTCCCGGTCGCAAGCGACGTCCACGAGGTTCGCGAACCGCTGCCGGCCGTCCGCGGAGGCCTCGACCAGTGGGGGTACGCCGTCCAGGACCAGGGTGGTGAACCGCTCGGCGAGGACCAGGTAGTCGGGGACCGCCGTCGCGGTCTCGCACAGCGCGTCGAAGCCGAACCATACGAGTTCTCCGCGCACCGCGCGGGCGGGCAGCTCCCGCAGGTGGGCGGGGACGGCGGTGGCCTCCGCGGGCGCGGGGGCGGTCAGGCCGAGCTCCGCCGGAGCGGTGTCGTGGGGGAGCAGGCACCAACCCGTCGCGAAGCGGCGGCCGCCTTCCGCCGGGTCGGGCGCGGGCTCGGGCGCCGCGAGTCGGCGGAAGTCCACCGGGCCCGTGACGTCCAGGACGTCCATCCGCTCCTCGATGAGCTTGATGGTGGGCTCGAAGAGGTGGTGGTAGAGCGGGTCCGGCATCAGCCCGGCGGGCGGGTAGTTGGAGGTGGTGACCAGGGTGATCCGGCGGTCCAACAGGGTGCGGAAGAGACGGGCGATCAGCATCGCGTCACCCGCGTCGTGCGCGTGGAACTCGTCGAATACGAGGACCCGGCTGTCCCCGATCAGCTCGTCCAGAGCGCTGTCGACGGCGCTCTGCCCGTCATGGCGGGAGTCGTGACGGGATCCCGGGCGCCCGCTCACTCCTCCGTGGAGCCGCCGGAAGAAGTCGTGGAAGTGCAGGCGGCGTTTACGCCCGTCCGGCAGCCCCTCGTAGAAGGTGTCCACCAGCCAACTCTTGCCGCGGCCGACCGGCCCCCACACGTACAGGTCGCGGGGCGGCTTCGGGAACGTCCAGGCAGGCCGGGCGAGTTCGCCCGCCAGGCGGGCCAGCCGCTCCACGGCTGCCTCCTGGGCCGGCGCGACCGAGAATCCGCGCCGCGCGGCGGCCTCGTGGAAGTGGCGGCGCATGGCCTGGTCATGCTTGTGCGCTGGGAAGTTCATCCGTTCGCATCCCCCGACTCGGCACCTCGAAAGGATCATGATCGCACCGGGACCGCCGGGTCGACAGCCCGAGAGCATCCGCGCCATGCCGCCTGCCGAGGCACGGCGTCCGGGACGTCGCGTCCGGCGTGAGGGCGAGCCGATGGCCGTGGTCAAGGCGGCTTCAGGCGGGCTGCGGGGCGGGTGTTGCCGGAGCGGGCGCGGCGTTGCGGGTCTCGCGCAGTATCAGCAGGCCGTTGACCACCATCAGTGTCGCGGTCAGGCAGTGGACGCCGAACGCGATGGCCACGGAGCCGTGGTGGGCCAGCACGTTGGCCATGTCGCCGTACGCGGCAAGGGCCTCCACCAGTAGCGCCCAGCCCAGCGCCCGGCGGTGGCCCGTCACCAGCAGGACGCCCAGGACCAGGGCCATGACGACGTCGCGGACTCCCTTGACGACGAGGAAGCCGTCGCCGTCGCCGGACGGCCAACTCGGCAGGCCGAAGCCCGGCGCCGTCGTCTCCGGGCTCACGATGTACTCCGTCCCGAACCAGAGGACGAAGAGGACGAAGACGGCGGCCAGGACGGTGTTGATCTTCTTCAGGGACATCGTTCTCTCCTTGACCCGCGGGGTCAGACGAGGGCGGCGACCAGCAGGGTGAAGGCGGCGATGATCACGGCCACGCGGGCGTAGTGGTAGCGGTCCCAGCGGTTCATCTGCTCCTTCCAGTCGGCGGGCCGGTTCTCGGGGGTCCACGTCTTGCCCTGGTTGTTGATCGGGACGAGCAGCAGGATCGACATGATCACGCTGAGGATCAGCAGCGCTGCGGCGGTGACGACGAGGCCGGTGCCGGGCCGGTGCCATCCGGCGATGGCCCAGACGGCGGTGAGGGCGAGCGAGGTGAAGTACCAGACCGGCATCAGGGCGCCGAGCATCCGGCCCCCGTGGGAGCGGGCGAGTTGGTCGCTGTCCTCGGGGAGTGCGCCGAAGATCCGGTTCATGACGAAGGCGACGGAGAACTCCACCCCCACCATCAGGCCGACGACCACGGTGGTGAACACCTCGAGTGCGTTGAACATGACGACCCCTCCGATATCTAGCGTTGCTAGCCGATGAGGCAACGCTAGTACTACTGCCGCTCGATTGTCTAGCGGTGCTAGGATCGAATCATGTCGGTACAGGAACGCAAGCAGCGCGAACGGGCGGACCGCGAGCGCCTCATCGTGGCCACGGCCCGCGAACTCGCCGAGCAACAGGGCTGGGACGCGGTCACCACCCGCCGGCTCGCCGAGCGCATCGAGTACAGCCAGCCCGTCCTCTACAGCCACTTCCGCGGCAAACGGGAGATCATCGGCGCCGTCGCCCTCCAGGGAGCCGCCGAGATGGCGGTCGCGCTGCGGGCCGCGACCGCCGCCGCGGACGGTCCCCGCGAGCGGGTCGCCGCCCTGGCCCGCGCCTACCTGGACTTCGCCGAGCGCCACCCGGCCGTCTACGACGCCCTGTTCCAGCTCGACGGCGGCCTGGCGTACGCGCGGGAGGACACCCCGGAACCGCTCAAGGACGCCTTCGCCGCGCTGATGGAGAGCCTCGGCGAGGTCGCCGGGGACGGAGTCCACCCGGGGGTGTTCACCGAGGTGTTCTGGGCCTCCCTGCACGGCCTCGCGACGCTGACCCGGGCGCGACGGCTGCCGCCGGAGTACACCGAGCTGCGGGTGGAACTGCTGGTGGACCGCCTCGCCGTGCTCTGACCACCCGACCCCTTCCGCTCTCCGGCCGGCGTACGGTCTGCCCGCGGGCGGCTACTTGGGGCCCTCCGGGCCGTACCACTGGAGGGGCTGGCCGGTGACCGCGGCGATGCACTCGAAGTCGTGATCGCGGTGCAGGAGGGTCAGCCCCTGCAACTCGGCGGTCGCGGCCACCACGAGGTCCACCGCCCCGGCACTGCGGTGCCTGCCTTGTTTGGTGAGGGCCTCCTGGACCTGCCAGGCGCGTTCGTAGGCACGGTCGTCGACCGGGACCCAGCCGAAGATCAGCCGGATGTCCTCAAGGACGCGCTCCCGGTCGGCGGCGGACCGGGCGCTGTAGAAGAACTCCAGCTCCGTGATGGGGCACGTGGCGATCAGGCCCGCGGCCGCGGCCTGGTCCCAGCCGTACCGCTCCGCGTCGCCCCGCATGAAACGGGCGAGGGCGCTCGTGTCGATCAGGTAGAGAGCCGCGTTCAACGTCGGTAGTTCCGCTTGTCCTCGAAGAGGGTCAGATCGAACGCGCCTTCGTCGGCCGCGGCACGCAGCCGAGTCAGGGCCAACGCGCGCCTCCTGTTCTCCAGCACCTCGCGCAGGGCCGTGTTGACCGTGTCCTTCTTGGTGCTCGTCCCCAGGGCTTTGGCCACGTCCGCGACCAGCTCGTCGTCGAGATCGATCACTGTTCGGCTCATGCGCACCTCCCGTATATCAAGTATGGAGACGATTATATCTCTCGTGGTTCAGCGGGGCCACGGGGTGGGCCGGAGCGGCTAGCCGCGGTCCGATCCCGGGCCGGTGGGACCGGTGGCGCCGGTAGCGCCGGCCGCCGGCGGTTCCGCCTTGACGTAGAGGATGTCGCGGGCCTGTTCCGCGGCGCGGGTGATGGTCTCGCCGATGAAGTCGAGGAAGCGGGCGATGTTCTCCAGGCGGACCGCGGCCGGGGTGTCGGGGCCCAGGACGCCGACGCCCTGGCGGGCGGTGTCGGCGAGTTGGTCGGTGGCCTTCGCGCTGGCGATCGTGGACTGGTAGAAGACGTCGTCGTCGACGATGTAGCGCTCGCGGCGGCGTTCGTCGCGCTCCCGGCGGATGAGGCCCTGGCCCTCCAGGAACGTGATCGCCTTGGAGATGGACGCCGGGCTGACCTGGAGCCGCTGGACCAGTTCGGACGCCGTGAGGGTGCCCGTGTCCGTGGTGTAGAGGGAGACCAGGACCCGCGCGCTTATCTTCGGCAGGCCCGAGGCCATGAAGAGGGTCGTGAACATCTCCTCGTACTCGCGCACGGCCTCGGGGTCGCGTCCATGGGCCGGTCGGGGCGCCTGCCCGGGCCTGGGGGCGGACTGCCTGCGGCGGTGGGTGCGGCGTTCGGTGGAGCGCTGGGCCAGGTCGGCGCGGTAGCCGGCGGGGCCGCCGTTGCGCATGACCTCGCGCGTGACGGTCGACGTCGGACGGTCGAGGCGTCGGGCGATCTCCGCGTAGGCGAGCCCGTCCGCCACCCCCAGCGCGATCTGCTGGCGTTCCTGCTGGGTGAGCCTGCCTCCCGGCATGTCAATCTCCGTCGTTCATGGGCCCCTTGTGGGTCCGCAGCGCCTCCAGCATAGCGTTCATTTCCTATCCATTGCAACGCAACGCGCAGAGACATTGCATTGAAATTCAAACCAGTGCAACGATTTATGCACTCTGAGCTGCAGTGATGCCATTTCTGCGCAACGAAGTTGTTGCCACTATCCATGAACGCAACGTAGCTTTCGGTCATCGGAAACAACGAGCCGAAGGAACGAAACCATGCAGACGTTCGCCACCACCGCCCCCGTCTCCA
>NZ_JBIARJ010000048.1:0-5912 GCF_042889825.1 Streptomyces sp. NPDC002467
AGGGGGGACCCTGTGGGAGAGTAGGACGCCGCCGAACAATCATTGTGGGAAAGCCCCGCACCTTCTGGTGCGGGGCTTTTCTGCGTTTACGGGCATTTACGGGCAGCTATCGTGTCGGCCCATGGACACGAGACCTCTGGAATGGGTGCTGCGCAGCGCCGAACCGGCAGATGTCGGGGCGATCGCGGAGTTGCGGGCCGTGGTCATGCGGCCGGACCTGGAACGGCTGGGGCGGTACGACGAGCACAAGGTCCGGCAGCGGCTGCGGGACGGGTTCTCCGAGCAGCACACGTCGGTCATCGTGGTCGACGGCAGCTTCGCGGGCAGTGTCACCGTGCGTCCGGCCCGGGACGGTCAATGGCTGGAGCATTTCTACCTCTCGCCGGCCGTCCAGGGGCGGGGGCTCGGATCGGCCGTCCTGCGGGCGCTGTTGGAGCGGACCGACGCCGATCGTGAGGTCGTACGGCTGAACGTCCTACAGGGCAGTGCTGCCCAACGGCTTTACGAGCGGCACGGGTTCACCGTGGAAGCTCAGGATCCCGTCGACGTCTTCATGGTGCGACCTCCTGGTGCGGGCACAGCGGCCACCGCGGGCACTGCCGATGTCTGAGGGGCGGGTTCTGGCGGTCGGCGCCGGGCCGTGCGACTCTCCCCATGGCGACCGGACTTCACGGGGGAGGCCGACGTGGCACTGCTTCCTGACATCACCGCCTTCTACCGCGCCGGCGACGAAGCCGCCCGGCTCACATAGGGCCGTACGCTCGGGACGCTCGAACTGGTGCGGACGCGGGAGCTCCTGCGCGGCCGCCTTCCCGATCCGCCCGCGTCCGTCCTCGATGTCGGCGGTGGGCCCGGAGTGCACGCGCGGTGGCTCACGGACGACGGGTATCGGGTCGTCGTGGTCGACCCGGTGGAGCGGCACGTACGGCAGGCCCGCGACCAGGGATTGACGGCCGTCGTCGGTGATGCCCGGCAACTGGCCGAGCCGGACGGGTCGTTCGACGCGGTCCTGCTCCTGGGCCCCCTGTACCACTTGCCGGACGCCGGGGAGCGTACCCGTGCGTGGCAGGAGGCACACCGGGTCGTCGTGCCGGGCGGTCTCGTGGCCGCAGCCGGGATCAACCGCTACGTCGGCCTGCTGGCCCTGGGCGCCGACGGCGGTCCGGACGTCGCGTCGACGGGGATGCGTGTCCGCCGCGACGGTCCGACGACGTACTGCCATGCGCCCGATGAACTCGGGGAAGAGGCACGGCAGGCAGGCGGCCTGGACCGCGTCGAGGTCTTCGGGGTGCAGGGGCCGGCCTCCGCGGCTCTGATGGAGCGGGAGCGTCGGACCGGTAGGAAGGAGGACCTCGGACCGGAGGTGCTCGCCGGGGCCCTCGCCGCCGCGCGTTGTGCCGACGGCCATCCGGGACTGGCCGTGACCAGCGTGCACTTGCTGGTGCTCGGGCGCCGCCCGGGTGCCCGCGGCTAGGTACGTCAGGACTTTTCCGCCGCCTCGCGGCGGGGGAGCAGGAGCGGGGTCGCCAGCAGGAGCGTGCCCGCGAGGCCGATGGCCGTACGGGGTCCGAGGAGGCCGCCGAGTACGCCCCAGACGGCGGTCAGCACCGCGGTCGAGGCCTTGGTCGTCACCGCCCAGGCGGTCAGTGTGCGGGTGACGCGGTCGGTCGGGGTGCGTTCGAGGCGGTGGGTGGTGGCGACGGGGTTGAAGACCCCGCAGCAGAAGATGAGGCCGAGCTCGACGCCCATCACCCACACCAGACCGCCGGTACCCGGCCCCAGGAAGGCCAGGCCGACGGGCCAGATCGCGCGCAGTGCGCCGGACGCCGCCAGGACCCCGTGCTGCCCGAACCGGTGGACGAGGGGGCGGGCCACCCTGGCCCCGAGCAGCCCGCCGATCGAGGGCAGGGCGAAGGCGAGGCCGTACTGCCACGGCGCGAACCCGAGCCGGCCGAGCATCAGGACGGCCAGCAGTGGCTGGGTGGCCATCACCAGGCCGTTGAACAGGACGGTGTTGAAGAACAGCGGACGCAGAGTCGGGTCGGCGAGGACGTACCGCCAGCCGTCGAGCAGGTCCCGGGCCCGCATACGAGTGTCCTCCCGGCGCTCGGGGCGCGGTTCGCGGGTGCCGATCGCGCGGATCCCCAGGGCCGAGAGCAGGTAACTGACCGCGTCGGCCACCACCGCCGCCAGGGGGCCGAGGAGCCCGATCGCCGCGCCGCCCAGCGGCGGGCCGATGATCGTGGTCGTCCAGGCCGTGGACTCGAACCGGGCGTTGGCGACGAGCAGGTGCTCGGCCGGCAGCAGGGTCTTCAGGTACGCGCCGGAGGCGGCGCGGAAGGTGATGTCGGCCGTCGCGACGACAGCGGAGACCAGCAGCAGCTGGAGGAAGGTGAGCGTGCCGAGTGCGAATGCGGCGGGGACCGTCAGCAGCGCCGCGAACCGCACCAGGTCCATCGCGATCAGCACCGGCCGCTTGCGGCGGAATTCGGCCCACGGGCCGAGCGGCACCGCCACGGCCGCCCCCACCGCGGCCGTCACGGAGGAGAGCGCGGCGACCTCGGCCGGTCCGGCGTGCAGCACCTGGATGGCGATCAGGGGGAAGGCGCCGAAGGCGAGCCACGTGCCGAGCGCGCTGGTCCCGTACGCACCCCAGAGCCATCCGAACTGCCGCCCCAGCCGATGCCCGCTCCTCATGCCCGATGCCCCTCGCCACTCGCCCGTACAACCGATTCGGGATCGGAATCATCAAAGCGAGCGCTGGGCACCGGGATCAAACAACTACCGAGGCGCGTGGCACAACCGTTCGTTGTGGCCATAGGGTGTCGGCATGGACCTCGATGCCGTACGTACCTTCGTCGCCGCCGCGGATGCCGGCCGGTTCCAGGAGGCGGCGGCCGAGCTGTCGGTCACCCAGCAGGCCGTCTCCAAACGCATCGCCGCGCTGGAGCGCAGCCTCGGGGTGCGGCTGTTCACACGTACCGCGCGCGGTGCCGAGCTCACCATCGACGGGCAGGCGTTCCTGCCGCACGCGCGCGAGCTGCTGCGCGTCGCCGAACGCGCCGTCGCGTCCGTGCAGCCGGGTCGTCGGCCGCTGCGCGTCGACGTGATCGCCTCGCGCGTCGCACCGTCGGGCCTGATGCGCGGCTTCCACCGCGCGCACCCCGAGGTGGACCTCGACGTGGTGATGCTGTTCGACATCGAGACGGCCGTCGCCGCCCTCCGGTCCGGTGCCATCGACGCGTCCTTCCGTGCCGTCGCCGCGCCGGGCCGGCCCCTGCCCGAGGACATCGAGTGCGTGCGCGTACTCGACGAGCCGCTCGAACTCCTCACCGGCCCGGCCCACGCGCTGGCGGGCGCCCGATCGGTGACCACGGAGCAGCTGGTCGGGCACCGGATCTGGATGCCCGGCATCGTGCCCGGTACCGAGTGGGCGGCCTACTACGAAGACCTCGTCGCGGAGTTCGGGCTCAGCATCGAGGCGACCGGTCCCAACTTCGGCTCCGACGCATTGCTCGACACCGTCGCCGACACCCCGGCCCTGGCCACCTTCATGGGCTCGCAGACACGCCTCGTCTGGCCCGCCGGCCACGGCCTGCGCCGCATCCCGGTGACCGATCCGACCCCCGTCTACCCGCACTCGCTCCTCTGGCACCGCGACAATCCCCACCCGGCACTGACCGCCCTCCGCGCCCACCTCGCCGCCACCGCGGCCGAGCGGGACGCCGCCGGGACCTGGGCGCCGGGCTGGGTGCTGCCGCGCTGAGGGACCGGAGGGCCGGGCGTTGTCGGACCCCTCGGATACCGTGCGGCCATGTCGTTCTTTGTGCTCGTCGCAGGCGCGTGGCTCGGTTCGTGGGCGTGGGATGACGTGGTGCCCACGCTGCGGGAGGCCGGCCATGACGCTCTTCCGCTGACGCTGTCCGGCCTCGCGGAGAAGCGGGCCCTGCCCGCCGGACAGCAGACCCACGTCCGGGACATCGTGGATGAGGTCGAGCGTCTCGATCTGCGCGATGTCGTGCTGGTCGGGCACAGCTATTCGGGCATCCCCGTCGGCCAGGCCGCGGAGCGGCTCGGTGATCGGCTGACCCGTGTGGTGTTCGTCGACTCCAACGTTCCGGCGGACGGTGCCTCGTTCGTCTCCACGTGGTGGGAGGGGCCGGCGAAGCTGGAAGCCGCCATCGCCGGGAACGGCGGCTCCTGGGCGCCGTTGACCGCGGCCGACTGCCAGGGGCAGGGCCTCACCGACGAGCAGACCGCCCGCCTCGTGGGCGGTGCGACGCCGCACCCGGGCGACTCCCTGGCCGAGCCCGCCGTGCTCGCGGGGCCGCTCGGCGAGCTCCCGGCGACGTACGTCAAGTGCCTGCTCGACGGCCCCGAGCCGAACGACGACGTGGCTGTGCTGCTGACCGGCGAAAGGTGGCGCCTGGTCGAGATGGACACCGGCCACTGGCCGATGTTCTCCCAGCCGCACGAACTGGCACGGATCCTCCTCGAGGCGGCACGGTAAGCCTCCCGTTCGCTTCTTGGTGCCTCCGCAACGGGCGGGGCCTCAGGCTTTCGGCCGGCCATGCCTCATGCACACCCCTACGGCTCAGCCCGCCCCGACCCGCGAACCCACTGGTCTCCAACGCGTCAAGTTGTCGGGGTGGGCCCTTCGGACACGGCGCGGTCGTAGAGCCGGTGGTGCCACTCGTTCGCGTCTGGGGCCGGCTTGGTCGTGAGGACAGGGTTGGGGCCGGTCTCGATGAGGTGCAGGAGCGTCCAGGCAACCCCGTAACAGTCATCGGGGCCGAAGCAGGCAACGAGGGCAGCAGCTTCCTCCCCTGTCACCGGCTTGCCGATCGCTTCGAGCTGGGTGACGCGCCGATCGATCTCTTCCTCCTCGGCGTCCCAGTCGGGCAGCGGGCCGTCGGCGACGAAGGAAAGGACTTCTGCTCTCATGCTCCGGATCATCGCCGCAGGCGTAAGCCTTCGAGCCGCGGGAGTCGAAAATGGAAGGCGGCGCGCTGGTGGAGGGTGACACGGTGGCGGTATGAACCAGCCGAGCTTCGAGCAGACCTCCGCCACCTGTGGCCAGGTGATCGTCGTGACGGGGCCGCCCGGAGCGGGCAAGAGCACCGTGGCCGCGCTCCTCGCCGATCACCTGACCCCGAGCGTCCACCTGCACAGCGACGACTTCTGGAGCTACATCAAGCAGGGCGTGATCCCGCCCTACCTGCCCGAAGCCCATCGGCAGAACCAGGTCGTCCTGGAAGTACTGGTCTCGGCGGCGTTCGGCTACGCCCGCGGCGGCTACCAGGTCGTTTACGACGGTGTAGTGGGCCCGTGGTTCATCGACCTCTTCCGCGCCGCGGCCAAGGAACACGCGGTGCCACTGAAGTACGTCGTCCTTCGCCCGAACCAGCACACCACGCTGGAACGGGCGACCGGCCGTACCGGCGACGCCCTGACGGACCCCGATGCGATCCGGTCGATGCACGACCAGTTCTGCGATCTGGGCCTCTACGAGGCGAACGTCCTGGACTCCGGCAGCCTGACCGCCGAGGTGACCGCCGAGAGCATCGCGCAGAGCCTGGCGAAGGGCGCCTACCTCCTCGACCCCGACGACAGCGCCACCGACGCGGCGGAACGGCTCTGATCGCCGGCTCGGCAGACGGCCAGGGGGCGGGCCGGCCGGTCGTTTTGACACCCTCACAGCCACGGTTGTAGAGTCGAGCAGTTGCCTGGAGCGGGACACGCTCGGCAGCAGCCCCCACAAGGAATCGCATTTCGTGTGGGGACACTCGACTCTTCATTCGGGAATCGAAGCCGGGGAAATCCGGTGGAAAACTTCTGATAGAGTCGGACTCGCCGGAAAGGAAAGCGCGAAAGCGAAGACCTGGAAAGCACCGAGGAAGTCGGACACGAAA
>NZ_JBIARJ010000049.1:0-3304 GCF_042889825.1 Streptomyces sp. NPDC002467
TTCAGAACTAACACAGTGGACGCGAGCAACTGAGGACAAGCCCTCGGCCTATTAGTACCAGTCAGCTTCACCCGTTACCGGGCTTCCACATCTGGCCTATCAACCCAGTCGTCTACTGGGAGCCTTACCCTCTCAAGGAGGTGGGAATACTCATCTTGAAGCAGGCTTCCCGCTTAGATGCTTTCAGCGGTTATCCCTCCCGAACGTAGCCAACCAGCCATGCCCTTGGCAGGACAACTGGCACACCAGAGGTTCGTCCGTCCCGGTCCTCTCGTACTAGGGACAGCCCTTCTCAATATTCCTACGCGCACAGCGGATAGGGACCGAACTGTCTCACGACGTTCTAAACCCAGCTCGCGTACCGCTTTAATGGGCGAACAGCCCAACCCTTGGGACCGACTCCAGCCCCAGGATGCGACGAGCCGACATCGAGGTGCCAAACCATCCCGTCGATATGGACTCTTGGGGAAGATCAGCCTGTTATCCCCGGGGTACCTTTTATCCGTTGAGCGACGGCGCTTCCACAAGCCACCGCCGGATCACTAGTCCCGACTTTCGTCCCTGCTCGACCCGTCGGTCTCACAGTCAAGCTCCCTTGTGCACTTACACTCAACACCTGATTGCCAACCAGGCTGAGGGAACCTTTGGGCGCCTCCGTTACCCTTTGGGAGGCAACCGCCCCAGTTAAACTACCCATCAGACACTGTCCCTGATCCGGATCACGGACCGAGGTTAGACATCCAGCACGACCAGAGTGGTATTTCAACGGCGACTCCACAACCACTGGCGTGGCTGCTTCAAAGTCTCCCACCTATCCTACACAAGCCGAACCGAACACCAATATCAAACTGTAGTAAAGGTCCCGGGGTCTTTCCGTCCTGCTGCGCGAAACGAGCATCTTTACTCGTAGTGCAATTTCACCGGGCCTATGGTTGAGACAGTCGAGAAGTCGTTACGCCATTCGTGCAGGTCGGAACTTACCCGACAAGGAATTTCGCTACCTTAGGATGGTTATAGTTACCACCGCCGTTTACTGGCGCTTAAGTTCTCAGCTTCGCAACCCCGAAAGGTCACTAACCGGTCCCCTTAACGTTCCAGCACCGGGCAGGCGTCAGTCCGTATACATCGCCTTACGGCTTCGCACGGACCTGTGTTTTTAGTAAACAGTCGCTTCTCGCTGGTCTCTGCGGCCACCCCCAGCTCACGGAGCAAGTCCGATCACCAGTGATGGCCCCCCTTCTCCCGAAGTTACGGGGGCATTTTGCCGAGTTCCTTAACCATAGTTCACCCGAACGCCTCGGTATTCTCTACCTGACCACCTGAGTCGGTTTAGGGTACGGGCCGCCATGAAACTCGCTAGAGGCTTTTCTCGACAGCATAGGATCATCCACTTCACCACAATCGGCTCGGCATCAGGTCTCAGCCTTAATGAGGGACGGATTTGCCTACCCCTCGGCCTACACCCTTACCCCGGGACAACCACCGCCCGGGCTGGACTACCTTCCTGCGTCACCCCATCGCTTACCTACTACCACCTTGGATCAGCGGCTCCACCACTTTCCTTTCCCCGAAGGGTCCGGAACGGCTTCACGGCCTTAGCATTAATGGATTCGATATTGGGCGTTTCAAAGCGGGTACCGGAATATCAACCGGTTGTCCATCGACTACGCCTGTCGGCCTCGCCTTAGGTCCCGACTTACCCTGGGCAGATCAGCTTGACCCAGGAACCCTTAGTCAATCGGCGCACACGTTTCTCACGTGTGTATCGCTACTCATGCCTGCATTCTCACTCGTGAACCGTCCACAACTAGCTTCCGCTGCTGCTTCACCCGGCACACGACGCTCCCCTACCCATCACAGCAGGCGTTGGCCCTATTGCTGCAATGACACGACTTCGGCGGTACGCTTGAGCCCCGCTACATTGTCGGCGCGGAATCACTTGACCAGTGAGCTATTACGCACTCTTTCAAGGGTGGCTGCTTCTAAGCCAACCTCCTGGTTGTCTCTGCGACTCCACATCCTTTCCCACTTAGCGTACGCTTAGGGGCCTTAGTCGATGCTCTGGGCTGTTTCCCTCTCGACCATGGAGCTTATCCCCCACAGTCTCACTGCCGTGCTCTCACTTACCGGCATTCGGAGTTTGGCTAAGGTCAGTAACCCGGTAGGGCCCATCGCCTATCCAGTGCTCTACCTCCGGCAAGAAACACACGACGCTGCACCTAAATGCATTTCGGGGAGAACCAGCTATCACGGAGTTTGATTGGCCTTTCACCCCTAACCACAGGTCATCCCCCAGGTTTTCAACCCTGGTGGGTTCGGTCCTCCACGAAGTCTTACCTCCGCTTCAACCTGCCCATGGCTAGATCACTCCGCTTCGGGTCTAGAGCGTGCAACTCAATCGCCCTATTCGGACTCGCTTTCGCTACGGCTTCCCCACACGGGTTAACCTCGCTACACACCGCTAACTCGCAGGCTCATTCTTCAAAAGGCACGCAGTCACGAGATACAGCAAGCTGCATCCGACGCTCCCACGGCTTGTAGGCACACGGTTTCAGGTACTATTTCACTCCGCTCCCGCGGTACTTTTCACCATTCCCTCACGGTACTATCCGCTATCGGTCACCAGGGAATATTTAGGCTTAGCGGGTGGTCCCGCCAGATTCACACGGGATTTCTCGGGCCCCGTGCTACTTGGGAGATGAGCAAGCAAGCCGCTGATGTTTCGTCTACGGGGGTCTTACCCTCTACGCCGGACCTTTCGCATGTCCTTCGACTACATCAACGGTTTCTGACTCGCCCAGCCGCCGGCAGACGACTGAAGCTCATTCCCACAACCCCGCATGCGCAACCCCTGCCGGGTATCACACGCATACGGTTTGGCCTCATCCGGTTTCGCTCGCCACTACTCCCGGAATCACGGTTGTTTTCTCTTCCTGAGGGTACTGAGATGTTTCACTTCCCCTCGTTCCCTCCACATGCCCTATGTGTTCAGGCATGGGTGACAGCCCATGACGACTGCCGGGTTTCCCCATTCGGACACCCCCGGATCAAAGCTCAGTTGGCAGCTCCCCGGGGCCTATCGCGGCCTCTCACGTCCTTCATCGGTTCCTGGTGCCAAGGCATCCACCGTGCGCCCTTAAAAACTTGGCCACAGATGCTCGCGTCCACTGTGTAGTTCTCAAACAACGACCAGCCACCCATCACCCTGCACTCCGAAGAGCCCAAGTTCACTGGGGCCGGCACTGAAGACATCGACCAAACGGCCGTACCTTCAGGACCCAACAACGTGCCAAGCACGATCCGT
>NZ_JBIARJ010000050.1:0-2666 GCF_042889825.1 Streptomyces sp. NPDC002467
TGTCGGCGTACAACCTCGGCTCCCCAGGTGTGTACGGATGAACGTCCCCGTCTACGGTTCAGGGGTAGCAGAGAGTTGGAGGACTGGGTTGGAGCTGTGGGACCAGAACGTCGCGCCTTACGGAGAGGAGCTGGAGGCGTTGAGCAACAGCACGCGGGCCGACCTCGTGCTGGACGTGGTGGCATCGACGGTTCTCGTTTTCGAGCTACCGTTCGACGACTTCTTCCCGGAACCGCACCGCGAGCTGGTCAAGTCCGTATTGACCCTGCGCGCTCAAGCTCCAGCGAGCTGGTGGGACGACACGGCCTTCGCGGGAGACTTCCTGACTCAATACGACCTTCTGCCGGATGTTCCCACCAGGCCAGCGGTCGGTCCCTTCCTGATGGCACTGGTTCGACTCTTCGAAGCTCCTGGCGGCTTTCTGTCGGCCGACGAAGCGCTGGAGTGCCTGTCCAGCTGCTACGAGGCAATCCTGGTATCCCAGTTGACTGGGCGAGTCACAGCTGAAGACGAGAAGCAGGACCCAATGTGCCAGCAGGCCATTGCGCGACAGACGGTCCTCGTCCTGCGAGCGCACGAATCAAGGCGTGCGATCACCAAGTGTCACCGATCGCGGGGTGTGACGTAGCTTCCAAGTCGGCGAGGAACATTTCCTCGTCGGATAGCCGGCCCGGATCAGGCCACGTCGGTGTCGCGCTCGATGGCCTTGAGCCGGTTCTTGAGCCGGTAGCTGGGGCCGTTGATGGAGATCACGTCGCAGTGGTGCAGGAGGCGGTCGAGGATGGCTGTGGCGAGGACTTCGTCGCCGAATACCTGTCCCCATTCGCTGAAGGTCTTGTTTGAGGTCAGGATGATCGAGCCCTTTTCATACCGCTTTGAGATGACCTGGAAGACCAGGTTCGCTTCTCCGCGTTCGAGGATCTCGTAGCCCACCTCGTCGACCACGAGGACGCCGGGCCGCAGGTAGGTGCCCAGCTTGTTGGCAAGGCGCCCGGCGGATTCGGCGGCTTTGAGGTTGCGGACCATGTCGTCGAGGCTGGTGAAGTAGACCGAGTAGCCGGCCCGGCAGGCCGCGACGGCCAGAGAGACGGCGATGTGTGTCTTGCCGACCCCGGGCGGCCCCAGGAGAGCGGCGTTCGCCTTGGCCTCGACGAACGAGAGGGTGGCCAGGTCTTTGACCTTGCGCGGGTCGAGGTCGGGCTGGAACGAGAAGTCGTACTCATCGAGCGTCTTGTGGTGCGGCAGCCGGGAGAGCCGCAGGCCCTGGCGGAAGCGACGGTCGTCGCGGACGGCCAGTTCCTCGGACAACACCAGGTCGAGGAAGTCGAGGTAGCCCATCTTTGCCTCGTCTGCCCGGCGGGTGAACTCGTTGATGGTTTCCGCGAGGTGGGGCAGGCCGAGCTTGCCGGCCGTGGTGCGGATGCGGTTGCCGGTCAGCTCGCTCAAGAGGATTCCTTCGTCGCTCGATGGGTGGTGAACGGCCGGGTTCCGGTCAGCTCGTCATAGACCGACAAAGGCCGTCGGCCGACCTCGACCCGGGTGGCCGCGGCTCTGTTCAGGAGGGCCTGCAAGGGGCCGGCTTCCTCGCCCCGGGGCCGCTCCGGACGAGGTTGGACCGGGATGTCGCCGGTGGTGGTCCGGCGGTTCTTGCCGGTGGGCAGGCCGTCCCAGTGCGACTCATCGACAACACGGGCACCACGTCCGATGGCCCGAGGATGGGAGGCCAGCAGCGTGCCGCCGTGGGCGTCGGCGAGGGTGGCATGCAGCATGATCTGGGATTTCGTGGCCCGGATCTCGACCAGCTGGCGAGCACGGACTCGGCGGGCCGGCACGGAGTAGAGGTTGCCGTCGAAGGCGACCAGGCAGTCTTTGCCGACGTGCCGCAGCTGCCGCTCGGCCACCAGATGCGGAGTCGGTGGAAGCGGCTTGAGAGCCGCATGATCCCGTGCCGCCCGCTCCGCGATGACCTCGCGGTGGGTCTTGTGGATCTGGGCCCGCCGCACGGGCACCCAGGAGATGAACGCCGCATCCATCTCCTCGACGGAGGCGAAGGCCCGGCCGGACAGGACGTGGTCGCGGACGATCAGGACCTGTCGCTCGACCCGGCCCTTGCCCTGCGGCCGGTAGGCGGCCAGGACGTCGATGTCGAAGTCGTAGTGGCCGGCGAAGCCGACCGCTTCCGGATGCAGGGGGACCGCCTCACCAGGGGCGACGTGGCGGCGTACGACGGTTTTGGTCCGGTCGTAGACGATCGTCATCGGTGCCCCGCCGAAGTGTGCGAACGCTCGGCGGTGGCAGTCGAAGAACGTCTGCAGGTCCTGGCTGGTGGTGAAGCAGCAGAACGGGTCCCGCGAGTACGACAGTGTCATGTGGAAGGAGTAGACCTTTGCGATGCCCATGTGAGCGAGGATCTTGCCCTCGTCACCCCAGTCCACTTGAGCCTGGGCGCCTGGGATCACCTCGAACCGGCGGTGCATGCCCGCCAGTTCCTTGGGCGTGATCCCGAGTTCCTCGGCGATCCTCGGCCGGGCCGTCTGAACGTAGAGCTTGACCCGCTGATAGTTGCCGGTGAAGCCGTACTCCTGGGCCAGCCGCTCGTGAATGACCGCGGCCTTCATCAGGACCTCGGCCCGGAGCATTGAGTCGATCAGCGGCCCGAACTCGTC
>NZ_JBIARJ010000051.1:0-2063 GCF_042889825.1 Streptomyces sp. NPDC002467
CCTTCGGCGCGGCCCGGGCCGGGGGTGCCGCTGCGCGGAGCGAGTCCCCTACCCGCCCTTCCACCGTCCCCCGGGGCTCCGCCCCGGACCCCGGTCCTCAAACGCCGGACGGGCTGAAAGCCCGCGCCTCGAACGCCGGCGAGGCTGAAAGGGCCGCAGGGCGAATCCAGCCCCGCCGGTGTTTGAGGCGGCGGGCGCGGAGCGCCCGTGGGGTGGCGGGGCGGAGCCCCGTCAGCGGGGCGGGCCCACGCGACCCGGCGAGCGTCCCCGCAGGGGCTACGCGTCGAGGGCCTCCCGCAACGACATCGCGTAGATCTCCACCCCGCCGTCGTCCGACAGCCTCACCCGCTCCGCGCCGCCCTCCAGCAGGTCCTTCCAGACCTCACCGATCCAGGACTCCGCGTCCCCCTGCGTGGTGAACTCCTCCGGGACCACCGCCGGGGCCGTCTCCGTGCCGTCGGCCTTCTCGAACCGCCACGTCCACGCCATGTCCGCCTCCGTTGCTCGTCCGCTGGTGCGCGCTTCTCGCCTTGAGTCTGCCCCGCAGAGTAGCCGGGCGCGCACCACTCTCGGGGACGCGGGAGGATCATCCTGTGGAACTCACTCTGCTCGGCACCGGTACACCCCAGGGGCTGCCCCGCCCCGGCTGTCCCTGCGCGACGTGCGCACTGTCCGTCGGCACCCGCTCACGGGCCGCGACGGCCGTGCTCGTCGACGGGGCGCTGCTGCTCGACCTGACCCCCGGGGCGGTGCTGGCCGGCGCGAGGGCCGGGCACTCGCTGGCCGGGGTGCGGCAGGTCCTGCTGACCCACCCGCACGACGGACCCGCCGTCGAGCTGCCGCCGGGGTTGCCGGCGGCGGGGCGGGTCCCGGACGGGCGGGAGCTGTCTGTGATCTCGGGGCACCGGGTGCGGGCGGTGCCGATGGACGCGCCGGGCACGGGCTACGAGGTGACGGGCCCGGACGGCGGCCGACTGCTGTACCTGCCCCCGGGCGGCGCCCCGGCCGGGACCAACGGCGACAAGGACCAACAGCCGTACGACATGGTGCTCGCGGACGTGCTCGGCCGGCCGGAGGCCCTGGCGCGGCTGCGGGCGAGCGGTGCGGTCGGCCCGGCGACGGAGGTGATCGCCGTACACGTGGACCACGACACCCCGCCGGGCCGGGAGTTGGAGCGCAGGTGCGCGGCCGCCGGGGCGCGGGCCGTGCGCGACGGGACCACCGTCATCGTCGGGGAGTACCACGCGGCGGCGGACCTGCCGCGCCGGACCCTGGTGCTGGGCGGGGCCCGTTCGGGCAAGTCGCTGGAGGCGGAGCGGAGGTTGGAGTCCTTCCCCGAGGTGGTCTACGTCGCGACGGGCGGCACCCGGGACGGGGACGCGGAGTGGGCCCAGCGGGTGGGCCTGCACCGCGAGCGCCGGCCGGGGAGCTGGCGGACGCTGGAGACCTGCGATCTGGCGCCGCTGCTGGCGGAGCCCGGTGCGCCGCTGCTGATCGACTGCCTGGCGCTGTGGCTGACGGACGCGATGGACCGGGCCGGGGCGTGGGACGACGCGGTCTGGGCCGCGACCGGGCAGAAGGACCTCCGCGAGCGGATCGCGGAGCTGGTGGCGGCGGTGCGCGCGAGCCGCCGCCGGGTGGTGCTGGTCAGCAACGAGGTGGGCGGGGGCGTCGTACCGGCGACCGCCTCGGGCCGCCGCTTCCGCGACGAGCTGGGCAGGCTGAACGCCGCGATGGCGGGCGAGTGCGAACACGTACTCCTGGTCGTGGCCGGGCAGGCACTCCTACTCAAGGACTAGCCGAGCCCCGACCCCGGATGACTCGACCCCACCGGGCAATCCCAGCCTCGCCGGCGTTTGAGGACCGGGGTCCGGGGCGAAGATCCGAAGCCTCCAGCCCGTCCGGCGTTTGAGGACCGGGGTCCGGGGCGGAGCCCCGGGGAACGGCGGAAGGGCGGGTAGGGGACCTGCTCCGCGCAGCGGGACCCCGGCCGGGGGCGGGCCGCAGGGTGGGCCGTCGGGGTCGGGCGCGCGCCGGGGCACCTCCTCGGGCGTCGAACGGGG
>NZ_JBIARJ010000052.1:0-2033 GCF_042889825.1 Streptomyces sp. NPDC002467
GTCGAGCCCGGGCCCGCGTGTCCTGGGCCGACCCAGTCAGTAACACCCGCAGGTGGGCGGTCGGCAAACCGAGGTCGGTCGCCATGGCGTGGCGGGGGTGACCGGGGTGGGAGATGGTGGATCTGCAGGAGCATCTGCCGAGCCTCCGGAGTGACCATGGACCGCTATCCACCCATCGCCGAGCACGGATTGGTGGGCGACCTGCAGACCGCCGCCCTCGTGTCGTCGAGAGGTGTTGTCGACTGGTTCGCCGCTCCCAGGTTCGACTCACCGAGCATTTTCGCCGCCCTGCTCGACCACGACCGCGGTGGATACTTCGAGCTGGCTCCCGAGCACCCGGATGCGACCTGCAAACAGTTGTACTACCCCGACACGGCCATCCTGGTGACCCGCTTCATGTCGCCGGACGGCGTGGGCGAGGTGATCGACTTCATGACCCCGGACCAGACCCGGACCCCCAGCGACCGGCACACCCTGGTCCGAGCGGTGCGCTGCGTGCGGGGGAGCGTCGACTTCACGCTCGACTGCCGGCCGCGCTTCGACTACGGCCGCGCCGAACATCAGCTGGACGTCGACGGCAACGGCGCCGTATTCCGGGCTCCGGGGATCGATGCGTATCTGCAGGCCACCTTCCCCCTGGAGCGGGACGGCCAGGACGTGCGGGGCCGGGTGACACTGAACGCCGGTGAGTCGGGTGGTGCCGTCTTCACCGTGTGCGCGTCCGGGGGCGAGGCTCCCGTGCCGCCCACGGTCGACGAGGTCACCCAGCAGTTCTGGGACGTCGCGGGGTTCTGGCAGAAGTGGCTGCGCCAGTCCCGCTACCGGGGCCGTTGGCCCGAGCAGGTGCACCGCTCGGTGATCACCCTCAAGCTCCTCACCTACGCTCCCACCGGCGCGCTGGTCGCGGCGGCCACGATGGGGCTGCCCGAGCAGGTGGGCGGTGAGCGCAACTGGGACTACCGGTTCACGTGGGTGCGCGACGGCGCCCTGTCCGTGCGGGCCATGCTCGACCTCGGTTTCGTCGAGGAGGCCACCGCCTTCGTTCACTGGCTGGTGGACAGGCTGAGCGAGCGCGAAGGCTTGGAGGGAGAGCCTCTTCAGACGATGTACCGCGTCGACGGCAGCCCCGACCTGCCGGAGGAGACCCTCGACCACTTCGAGGGCTACCGCGGCTCTTCCCCGGTCCGCGTCGGCAACGGCGCCGCCGACCAACTCCAGCTCGACATCTACGGCGAGGCGCTCTACGCACTGTCCCAGGGGTACGAGATCGCCCGACAGGCCAGCTACAGGGGATGGAAGGCTCTGGCGAAGGGGCTGGACTGGTTCGCCGAATCCTGGGACCGCCCGGACGAGGGGATCTGGGAGACCCGTGGAGGGCGGAAGGACTTCACCTACAGCCGGCTGATGTCCTGGGTCGCGTTCGACCAGGGGCTGCAGCTCGCCGAGCGTTTCCGGCGTCCAGCCGACCTGGAGAGATGGCGCAAGGCGAGGGACGAGATCTTCGAGCAGATCATGCAGCGCGGCTGGAACGAGACGGAGCGCGCCTTCGTTCAGCACTACGACGGCGACGCCGTCCTGGACGCCTCCCTCCTGCTCATGCCCAGGGTCGGATTCATCGCCCCCAAGGACCCTTCCTGGCTGTCCACACTGGACGCGATGGACCGCAAGCTGGTCTCCGACAGCCTCGTCTACCGCTACGACCCGGCGGCCTCGCCGGACGGGCTGCGCGGTTCGGAGGGCACCTTCAGTCTGTGCACGTTCCTGTACGTGGACGCGCTGGCCCGGGCGGGGCGGCTGCCCATGGCCCGGTACACCTTCGAGAAGATGCAGACCTACGCCAACCACGTCGGCCTCTTCTCCGAGGAGGTCGGCCCGAGTGGGGAGCAACTGGGCAACTTCCCCCAGGCGTTCACCCACCTGTCCCTGATCATGGCCGCCACCACCCTCGACCGGGCGCTCGACGAGCAGATGGAACGCTGACCATGCCCGCGCACGCCCCCGCGGCGGGAGCGCCGCGGCTGACCGCGGCCGAG
>NZ_JBIARJ010000053.1:0-1844 GCF_042889825.1 Streptomyces sp. NPDC002467
GAGGCGGCGGCGCGTCTGCTGGAGATCGGCCGTCACACGCTTGAGGTAATCGCGGAGCTTGTCTTCATTCGGCATGCAGAGCCATCCCCTTGGGCTACCGGGCCACCCGTTCGGCTCCCCACCCTCCTCTCCGCTGCTTGGCTTGGCCTTAATCAGACCTAAAGCCCGGGCGCGTTTAGTCGCAATTAAGCCGCTGCTCCTACCTTCAGGCGCGAAGCGCTCTCTGTCTCGAGAGGTCACCACCATGTCCGACGCCGATATCTCCGGCATACCGTCCTTTCCCTTCGCCCGGACGTGTCCGTTCAGTCCGCCGGCCGAGTACGCACCGCTGCGCGCCGAAGAGCCCATGTCGCAGGTGGTGCTCCAGAACGGGAAGACGGCCTGGCTGGCCACGCGCCACGAGCACGTGCGCACCCTGCTCAGCCATCCGGCCACCACGGCCAGTCGCGCCCATCCCGCCTTTCCCGCGACCGTCGCCAATGTGGGGGCGTTCGCGCAGAAGGGTTTCCTGCTGTCGATGGACGCCCCGGACCATTCGCTGCACCGGCGCATGGTCACGAGTGAATTCACGCTGAATCGAACCCGGAAACTCCGACCGCGAATTCAGGAAATCGTCGACGAATGCGTGGACAGAATTCTTGAGGCCGGCGCCGGCGGCAGGCCGGTGGACCTCGTCCAGGAACTCTCGCTGCCGGTCCCCTCGCTCGTCATCTGCGAGCTGCTGGGGGTTCCGTACGAGAGCCGGGGCGTGTTCCAGAAGTACACGGAGGTGCTGCTGGAGCGTTCCAGCACCCCGGAGGAGCGCGGGGCGGCCTTCGGCGCGCTGCGCGCGTTCCTCGGCGAGCTGGTGTCCAGCAAGGACGACGAGCCGGACGACGCGCTGCTCAGCCGGCTCGCCGTGAAGTACCGCGAGGCCGGCATCCACGACCACGAGCTGCTCACCGGTTTCGCGATGCTGCTGCTCCTGGCCGGCCACGAGACGACGGCGAACATGATCTCGCTGGGTGTGACCGCCCTGCTGCGGGAGCCGGAGAAGCTCGCCACGATCACCGCCGACCCGTCCCGGACGCCCGGCGCGGTCGAGGAGCTGCTGCGCTGGTTCAGCATCGTGGACTACCCGACCGCCCGCGTGGCCCTGGAGGACATCGAGGTCGGCGACGTCGTCGTACGCGCCGGCGAGGGCTTCATCGCGTCGGCCGCGGCCGCCAACCACGACGAGTCGGTCTTCCCCGACCCGGCCGAACTGGACCTGGGACGCAGTACGTCCGGCCATGTCGCGTTCGGGTTCGGCGTGCACGCCTGCCTCGGCCAGAACCTGGCCCGGGCCGAACTCGAAATCGTCTACGACACCCTTTTCCGGCGCGTCCCCGGACTGCGCCTGGTCTCGCCGCCCGAGGACCTTCCGTTCAAGGACGCGACCGTATTCGGAATCCACCGACTGGAGGTGACCTGGTGAGCCAGAGCCAGACCCGTCTGCTGATCACCATCAAGGAAGAGGAGTGCTGCTCCTCCGGTATCTGCGCGCTGACCGCGCCGGACGTGTTCGACCAGCGCGAGGAGGACGGCGTCGTCTTCCTGCTCGACAAGGACCCCGCCCCGTCGCTGCACGCCGAGACGAAGGACGCGGCCCGCCGCTGCCCGTCGCTCGCGATCGAAGTCGAGGAAATCCCGGCCTGACGGCCCGCCCGGCGGCTCACCCCGCCCGGCGGCTCGCCCGCCCGCCTGCTCGCCCGCTCGCCCCCTCCCCAGAAACGGGTCTCTCTCCAGTGGCTGACAACGAAGACAAGTTCCGCGAATACCTCAAGCGAGCCACCGCCGATCTGCGACAGGCCCGGCGTGAGCTG
>NZ_JBIARJ010000054.1:0-1430 GCF_042889825.1 Streptomyces sp. NPDC002467
ACCGCGCAGGACGTCTTCAACAACGTCACGCGCACCTGCATCGAGGCCATGGCCGCGACCCAGGGCCACACCCAGTCCCTGCACACCAACGCCCTGGACGAGGCCCTCGCCCTCCCCACCGACTTCTCCGCACGCATCGCCCGCAACACCCAGCTCCTCCTCCAGCAGGAGTCCGGCACCTGCCGCTCCATCGACCCGTGGGGCGGCAGCGCGTACGTCGAGAAACTCACCCACGACCTCGCCCACCGCGCCTGGCAGCACATCCAGGAGGTCGAAGCCGCCGGGGGCATGGCCCAGGCCATCGACGCGGGCATCCCCAAACTCCGCGTCGAGGAGGCCGCGGCCCGCACCCAGGCCCGTATCGACTCCGGCCGCCAGCCCGTCATCGGCGTCAACAAGTACCGGGTGGAGAACGACGAGGCGATCGAGGTCCTCAAGGTCGACAACTCCTCCGTCCGCGCCCAGCAGATCGCCAAACTGCGCCGCCTGCGCGAGGAGCGCGACGAGGCCGTCACCCAAGCCACGCTCCACGCCCTCACCAACGCCGCGGACCGCGGCGACGGCAACCTCCTCGCCCTCGCCGTGGACGCCGCCCGCGCCAAGGCCACGGTCGGCGAGATATCCGACGCACTCGAAAAGGTCTACGGACGCCACGCGAGCCAGATCCGCACGATTTCCGGCATCTACCGAACCGAGGCAGGCCAGGCCCCCCACGTGGAACGCACCCGTACTCTCGTCGACCGCTTCGAGGAGGCCGAAGGCCGTCGCCCGCGCATCCTGGTCGCCAAGATGGGCCAGGACGGGCACGACCGCGGCCAGAAGGTGATCGCGACCGCCTTCGCCGACCTGGGCTTCGACGTCGACGTCGGCCCCCTGTTCCAGACCCCGGCGGAAGTGGCCCGCCAGGCGGTCGAGGCCGACGTCCACGTCGTGGGCGTCTCCTCGCTCGCCGCCGGCCACCTGACCCTCGTACCGGCACTGCGCGAGCAGCTGGCCGAAGAGGGACGCGAGGACATCATGATCGTCGTCGGCGGAGTCATCCCGCCCGCCGACGTCCCCACCCTCCTCGACATGGGCGCCACGGCCGTCTTCCCTCCGGGCACGGTCATCCCGGACGCGGCCCACGACCTGGTGACGCGGCTCGCCGCGGAACTCGGCCACGGCGAGCTGTAGCCGCCCGTGTCCATCGACCTGGCCGGCTACGCGAAGGGAGTGCTCGACGGGAAGCGCGCGCTGATCGCGCGCGCCATCACCCTCGTCGAGTCCACCAAACCAGCGCACCGGGTTCTCGCCCAGCAACTCCTCACCGAGCTCCTCCCGCACTCGGGGCATGCGCGTCGCATCGGCATCAGCGGGGTGCCGGGCGTCGGCAAGTCGACCTTCATCGACGCCTTCGGCACCATGCTCACCGGACTCGGCCACAAGGTCGC
>NZ_JBIARJ010000055.1:0-1291 GCF_042889825.1 Streptomyces sp. NPDC002467
AGGCGCGGTCGAGGATGCCGCACCGGTGGCGGGGGCGGTGGGGGTCGGCCCGGCGAGGGTCGGAGCAGTGGGGGAGGGCTCGGTGGGAGGCGAGGGCACACCTGCGGTGGGCGCGGCGGGGGAGGCGGCATCAGCCGTGGGTGCGGTGAGGGAAGCGGCGGGTGGCGGTGCGGGGTGCCGGTCGGACTCAGGGCCGCCGAGGGCCGCGGTCAGACCGAACACGAGGGCTGCGACCACGGCAACGGCGCCTCCCGCGAGGGCGGAGTTCCGGCGACGGCGCCGGGAAACGGCCCGGCGTCGGACCTCCGCGCCCGTCGTGGGCGCGGGGCTGGCGCCGGCGGCGCTGTCGGCCAGCTCGCGCAGGGCGGAGGACAGGTCATCGGCCATGGTCTTCCTCCTTCTCCTCGCCGCTGCCGCCCACGACACCGACCTCACTCGCCGGCAACAGCTTGGCGAGGGCTGCCCGGCCGCGTGACAGGCGGGCCTTGACCGTACCGGTCGGTGCGCCGGTCTCGGAGGCTACCTGCTCCACACTCAGGTCACACAGGTGGTGCAACACGATCGCCAGGCGCTGCGGCTCCGGGAGCTGTCGCAGCGCCGCCACGAGGGCGACGTGCTCGGGACCGGGTCCAGGGGCGTGATCGGGTGGTGGGGTGCGGCGTACCAGCTCCAGCCAACGCCGAGCCCGCCGCCAGTGGCTGACGGCGAGACGCATCGCGACGGTACGGATCCAGGCTTCGGGGGCCTCGGTGGCAAGGAAGTCCCGCCGCCGGTCCCAGGCACGTACGAAGGCCTCCTGAACGACGTCCTGGGCCTGGCCGTGGTCGCCTGTGAAGGAGTACACCTGGCCGACGATCCGTGGGAACGCCGACGCGTAGAACGCGTCGAACTCGTCCTCCGTCATGCCGCCCCCGGTCCCAAAACTTTTCCGATCCGCATGCAACCCGCCGACTCCTGGCGTGCGTACAGGTCGTGCAAAGCGAAGGACACCACACAGGGGGCTCTGTTGACCAGGGAAAACAAGGTCAAGGTAATCGGGAAGGTGGCGGCCGCGGCCGTCCTCGGTGCGTTGCTGCTCGCGTCCACGGGATGCGGGCCGGGCGGGGCCGACGCGTCGGGCGACTCCAAGACCTCGGAGCAGCCGAGCGCGACGAACTCGCCGAAGACGGGGGCGACGGGGGAGACGGCTTCGGCCAAGCCGGGCGAGGCTTCGGCGAAGCCCGGCGGTGGTTCGGCGAAGCCAAGCGGCGGTTCGGGCAACGCCGGCGGCGCGGCCGGTAAGGGCGACGGC
>NZ_JBIARJ010000056.1:0-1035 GCF_042889825.1 Streptomyces sp. NPDC002467
TCCGCGAAGTGCAGCTGGAACGACGACACACCGGGCAGGGTTCCGGCAGGGGCCCGGATCTCGGCGGGGAAGTTCGGCAGCGTGGAGAGGTCGTTGCCGAACGACGCCGTCTCCGAGGTGAACCGGTCACCGGTGAGCTGCATGCCGTCACCCGAGTCACCCGCGAAACGGATGATCACGTGGTCGACGCGGCGAACCTCTTTCGACCCGGTCCGCAGATCCACGGGCGCGATGTCGCTGACAACGGACATGAGGGTTCTACTCCTTGATGTCGCAGATGGTGGCGCCGGCGGCGACGGAGGCGCCGACCTGGGCGGTGAGGCCGACGATGGTGCCCGCGCGGTGGGCGTTCAGCGGCTGTTCCATCTTCATGGCTTCGAGGACGACGATCAGTTCGCCTTCCTCGACCCGCTGGCCCTCCTCGACGGCGACCTTGACGATCGTGCCCTGCATCGGGGAGGCGAGGGTGTCGCCCGAGGCCGCGGGGCCCGACTTCTTCGCCGCGCGGCGCTTGGGCTTGGCGCCGCCCGCGGCGGCCGTGCGGGCCAGGGTCATGCCCAGGGACGACGGCAGCGAGACTTCGAGGCGCTTGCCGCCGACCTCGACGACCACCGTCTCACGGCCCGGCTCGTCCTCGGTGTCGTCCGCGGCCGGGGCCTGGAACGCCGGGATCTCGTTGACGAACTCGGTCTCGATCCAGCGGGTGTAGACCGTGAACGGGTTGCCGTCGGCGGGTGCGAACGCGGGGTCGGTGACGACCGCGCGGTGGAACGGGATGGCCGTGGCCATGCCCTCGACCTCGAACTCCGCGAGCGCGCGGGCGGCGCGCTGGAGGGCCTGTTCGCGGGTGGCGCCGGTGACGATCAGCTTGGCGAGGAGGGAGTCCCAGGCGGGGCCGATGACGCTGCCGGACTCCACGCCCGTGTCCAGGCGGACGCCAGGACCGGTCGGCGGGGCGAACCGGGTGACCGTGCCGGGGGCCGGGAGGAAGCCGCGGCCCGGGTCCTCGCCGTTGATGCGGAACTCGAAGGAGTG